>NZ_JABUZG010000054.1 GCF_014897815.1 Psychrobacter sp. PG1 | reverse complement strand
AACCGAGGATTTGTAGTTGTTAAACCGAGGATTTGTAGCACTATGGGCTTTGAAAGCTATACTAGGCAAGGGATGCAAGGTGTCTAAAATCTTTTAAAACTCTTTAAAATCTATTAAAAGATTTAAATGTAATCTTTAACTAATAAAAACTAGGTAGCAGAGCAGAGATAAATATCAATAATCAGTTTTACGGCAAAGCTCAGAAAAAAGATTGATATAAACAATATCTAGGGGTAATGTCATAGATATATCAAAATAACGCTTAATTTGCTCACTGTAGCGTCCAAAACATAATTAGGCTAAGATGGGTGCTTAGAGTAAATCAAAGGTACTGACAAGCAACTGAGAGCTTGTCAGTTATCAAAAAATTCTATGTAAATGTTAATTTATCGTAGTCTTGGCGTGTTTTGTGGTGTTGTTGGCTGTAATGACTGTGTTGGCGTCGATCTTCTAGCACTTACTCTTTCAAATTCGACTTCGACCTTATCAAGACTTGTAATCGCTTTTTCATATAGTTTTATGAAGTCTTTATTTTTAAAGCCTGCCGTTTCGCTCATAGAGTCTACATTTGCAAGCAAGGTCTTTGATGTACTTATAACCTCGTCTATATTCTCAAGCTTATTATTATCAAGCCCTCTGTCATATAGTTGGCTTCCAGCCTCCATGCCAATATAATCTATATATTCTAAAAATTTCTTGCCTATTAGGTTTAACCCAAATGGGCTTTGACCTTCACTAATACCATCAACAATCTGATTATGATATTGATGTAACCTCTCAAAACTCTCTTGAGTATATCTGTCTAAATCTATCTCTTTGGCTTCAACTCTTTTGGGCTTTGGCTTAGGCTCTGGTATCAATAGCGATGGTGGTTTGGTCGTTTGTATAGTCCGCTCTTTCTCTTCTTCCTGCTGTTTGGCAAGCTGTTCTTTTAAGCTCTCCAACTCAGTATTAATAATATAAGACTCTAGATTATCATTGGCAACTTGACGGTTAATGTCGCCCTTAGCGGTACTAATACCTTTACGCTCCAATGCCGATGCTTCCCAACCCAGTTTTACGGTGGGTAAATAATAACTGCCTTGTTCCTCATAGCTTCGGTGGTCAATACGTCTATCAATCCCAGCATTTTCAAGATGCTTATTTGTTGTGTTCGCCCAGTGTCTACGGAGATTTACAATTTGCTCTTGTGTCTTTGGAAGATTCAGCTTTGCAAGCTTGGTATTCGACAGCTCAATATTGGTTTTATCACCTAATACCAAAGTATTATTTTCTAGCGTTGCGGCTCGTGTGGTCATTAAAATATGGGCGTGGTGGTTACGTCGGTCGCCATGCTTGTCTGGTAAATGAATTGCATAATCAATGGCGACCTTGTATTTCTTAGATATGTCTTTTGTGAAATCTTCAACAAGTGATTGTCTTTGTTCCTCGTTCAGCTCATAGGGTAGATTGATAATGACCTCTCTCGCGGTTCTGCCGTCCTTTCGCTTCTCTGCTTTCTCAGCCGCATTCCATAATTCAGACCTGTCAATATTTAACTTTTGACCATTAGAGAAGATGAAACAATCGGTTTTTACGATACCTTGTTTTTTACTATAATCATGTTTCAACCCAGTTCGGTTATCCTCAATTTTACAACCTGCACGATAGGCAGCCGATGCGGTTGCGCTTCTACCTTCGCTCCGCTTTATTGGTTTTGTCGATAAGTGAAACATTGCCATGATTAATCTTCATTCTCAAAATCTTCGTAGTTTTCAAGCCGTGCCCAGTTAGAAAGACAGCGACCGCACTTCATCTCACCTTCGGGTGAATCACTATAATTATTCGACATATTTGTTTCAAAATCTCTACCACAAGATAAACAAGTTTGAAATTCAAAAGGGCTACCGTGGTCATATTCGTTGTAGTCAAACATTTTCATATCCTTGTTATTTGATTGTTTTGTTTTTAGCTCCGCAGGACGAACTGACTTGGAAAGAAAAAAGTAACGGAGTGGAATTTTTTTTCCAAGTCGTAAGTTCGCACTTCACTAAAAAAGGCTTATGAAGTGGAAAAGAAAAAAAGCACTACGACTTGCAATACTAATTGAAACACTACGACTTGTAGATACTAATTGAAATCCTGCTATTCCTTTACCTATAGATTGATGTTAACTTACAATTAAATCCAAGTACATCATAACTATAGTTAATTTTGTAAAATCTTAGACTTATAAAGGAATTTGTATGGCTACACTAGAACAGAAAATAGCACAAAAAGAAGATGAGCTAGCACGACTAAAAGCTCAATCAAGGAAGTTAGAGAATGGGCAAAAAATAATAATAGGCGGAATGGTTTTATCACTAGCTAGGAACAACCCACAGCGCGCTAAGACACTACTAGAAGATATAAAATCCCAAGTTATTAAAAAGACAGATTTAGAACGTATGCAGCCAATTATTGACGAACTAACCGCTATAGTTGATAAAGCTAATGAACAGCAAAATAATTACTTATAGCGTACTAAGACAAAATGAAAAAATAAGTATTACAGCTTATTTTTTCATGTGTTCTGGGAACTCGTAGCCAACGATCAGCATGTATTTACGCCAATCGTTGACCTTCTTATTATCCTTTAATTCAGTTAAAAGCCAACTTACGACCTCTTGTCTACTCTTACCTGCTGGCGCTATATCTCGTCCGAAATCCATCAGGTTAGCTAGCTTATTAGCAAACGTATTTATTTGACTCTCTGAGAGTGGCGGTATTGTTGTCTTTGGTATTCGCGGCTTATTACCACTAACATTTTTATTAGCTTCTTTGATAACGGGATTTTTTGATTTCTTTAATTTAAATTTAAACGTAAAACCTACAACTTTGCGACCTTCTTTTTTTTGCTCATAGCTGACCGTTATATCTGTATGCTCATTAATTTGTTTAATAGCTTGGTCTAACACTCTAGCCCTGAAATTAGTAACTCGATCATATTCCTCTTTTTCAATTCCGAACCTCTCTCTAAGCTCAAAATAAGTAACGTAAGGTACTGTCTTAGAACCGCGCCACTGCATCATCATTTCATATAAACGATGTGCATACATGCTTGTCAGAGGTGCTTTTTGTTCAAGATGATAGCGAGAAAAGCTACCTTTTAATCTTCCTGCCAACTCTATCAGCGTATTTGTGAATGACAACATAACAACGCCTTGCCCTTCAACATATCCTATTTCTTGAACCCACCGACCCTTTCTAATCTCTTTATGGCTTGGGAATTGATCGCTTTTGATGTAATAAGTAAAGTATCTAGTGAATAGTTGCTCACTAGCCTCTTTCAACGCTAGATAAGCCATATCATTTGTTACGCCATATAATTCTGAATATTCCTCTGCTCGAATATGTATCATTTCGGGTAAAGCAGTAATATGCTTTTCACACTCCTCATAACTAGATAGTTCTGCTAATGCTATATCAAGCAGTCTCATTTCACTAAGCGTAAGCGTGTAACTTGCTTCAATCAGTGAGTTACTTTTAACAACCATATCAGGTGCTTTTTGAGCCATGATAGTAACCTTTTCTATAGTTAAATTTTGGTTTAGTGCTACATTGTCTTATAGTGTAGCACTAAACCGAGGATTTGTAGTTGTTAAACCGAGGATTTGT
>NZ_JABUZG010000058.1 GCF_014897815.1 Psychrobacter sp. PG1 | reverse complement strand
GCACTTCTTATTTGAATCTAGGATATCATTGAGGTAATTTATGAAAAAGTTAATGACCGCTCTATCATCAGCTGGTATTTTGATGGCAATATTAGGTTCTGGTTCTGCCATGGCTTACTCGGACCAAGTAATGGAACCAAGCGAAAGCTATGACACCGCTGTTAAAATTAGACAAGTCAACTATACTTGCCAAAGTAACAAGAAAGTAAGCGTGACTTATGGCTTTAATAAAGAGTATTTACCGACCTTTGCAGAAGCCAATCTGAACGGCAAAAAAAGATTTTTACCGATTAACTTAGGTCGTTCTGACAATGTTGGTACCGTGTTTGGTGATGAAGACAACTTTAGTATCATGACTGGCGCATTGCGTTTAAATAACTATCATAAATCATCGGCTAATATACAAAACGCTAAGAGTGAAATCCTTTATAAAGGTTGTAATGTTGCTTCTATCAAAAAGCTTAAAGGCTAGTTTCTAGTAGGTTGATACATAGATAAAAAAAGACCTTGTCACGTAATGTGGCAGGGTTTTTCATATTTAAGGGTGGAGCTAATACCTAATAAGCGTTAAAAAATGTGTCTGTCTACTGTAAAAAACAGAATATATCTTATATTCATCTACAATGAGGCAAGAGACGATTATAAATTTTATTTGGGCTATCTTGAAATTTCAGCTGTGAACTTGCAGTATACTCTTGATTGAGTTTTCATTGATAATCTTGAATATTATTAGAAAAGGAATTAAAAAAATGGGTATAGCTGATTGGCTTATGATATTTGCAGTTTTATTTGGGCCAATAATAGCTGTCCAGTTGACTAGATACTTAGATAGAATAAAGGAAATAAGAGAAAGAAAGTTGGATATATTTAAGACCTTGATGGCAACCAGAGCTTACAACGTTTCATGGGCGCATGTCGAGGCTCTTAATCGCATTGATTTAGAGTTTGACCATAATAATAAAAAAGAGAAAGCTGTAATTTCTGCTTGGAAAGAGTATCTTGATTTATTAAGCAATAGTTCTATTAACTCTGAACAGTGGAATATTAAGAGAGTGGATTTATTAGTTGAACTCCTGCATAAGATGGCAAAAGTCCTCAACTATGATTTTGACAAAACTCATATCAAAAACTCTTTTTACGCACCAACGGTTCATAGTGCAACTGAAGAGGAGCAAATAGCTTTGCGTCGTGGATTACTAGAAGTTTTAGAAGGAAAGAAGCATATACCAATATCTTTTCCTGACCTTAATAATTATAAAAAATAACTTTAAAGTATCTTAGGGTGCGTTCCCCACATCTATTCTAAGAACTATGTATTTTATAGGTGCGCTAGGCGCACCCTACATTTAATGCTCTGAAATAAAAAGACCTTGCCACATCACGCGGCAAAGTCTTTTTTATATCAAACATCTAATCTCAACTAGAACTTATAAAGCAAACCAAGCGTCGAGGTTGACTCAGTACGCGAGTCAACCTTTGGGCTATCGTATTGCTCATTTGGCAGATAGCTTAAGCTTTGATTAGCAAACAATGCCCAACGTTCATTGAAATCATAGTTGGCACTAATGTTAACGTAAGGGTTCAAGCTCGAATTGGACTTATAAGCGGCGACGCCTGTTTCCGCTGACTCTTTTTCGCTGACGCCATAATAGTATTCATTATAGTCAGCATCGTTGTATTCGAAGCCAATGCTTGGATAGACTGTTAGCTTGTCTTTCGTAATTCTAGCGAGATAGGTCAAACGAGCTGTGTTACCACCGCTACGGTCTAAAACATCAGTCGCGATTTGAGCACGGAAACCACCGACGGGCGTGCGGCGCAAATAAGTCAGACCAGCAGCGACTGACGCTTCACGCTCATCAAGACCTTGTAATGCGCCTCTAGCATCATCAGGATCGAAATCGTTGCCAGCGAGCTGAGCATAAGCCGATAGCTGATTTTTGCCATCATTAATGATATAAGCACCCGCTTGAGCGCCGCGCACATAGAATCTATTGTTGTCATAAAACGCGCCTGGTAACACACGTACATCGAGGCTGTCTTCCATATCGTAGGCAGAGTTGACGGCTATGACGTTGACGCCCACGCTTAATACAGCGTCTTGGTCAGTAGGTAAATTGTTCTTAAAAAGTGCAGCATTGGACATACTGGCGACACTAAATAACGCGGTAGCCGTTAATGCGCTAAGCATGACGCGCGTAGAAATATGAGGTAGCGCTACAGGTTTAAACATAATAGAGTCTCGTGAATGAATGATATAATTGGGGGCAATCGTGTATAGTCAAGGAATTTTAGAATCGCTACAAGGCGACCGACCGCAGATAGTACACTGAGTACATCTAGGGCGGGTAACACCGTAGCGGTTTAAAAGTGCTCTGACTGTAGCAAGAAGCGAGTAAGAAAAACCTAACCAGTAAGCTGTTATCATGAACTATTTAGCAATGATAAATAACTATGAAGGTTTACTCAATGGTTTTTAATACTTGTAATATTTGATCATGAATATCTTGCCACCACCAAATAAAGCCAATGCTAATCAGTAGCATCATTAGCCATGGTAGTAATTGCCAAATAAGGATAGATTTGGTCGCTGTTTCTTGTTCACTAAGGTGGCTGCGATTAGCATGAGTATTTAAGTGTGAGTTTACAGCAGAGTCGGGGTGGAAACTGCTGTTATTGTCAAAATCAACATTATTAAAGTGCTCATTATTAGCAGAAGAGTCAGTATTGCTGCTTGCTGGAAAATTGATATAAGTCGTTCGATAACGGTCTTCATAAGCAGCTGGGTTAGGCATATTCTGTAACGCTATTGTCATACGCTGCCGGTAGGCGATTGCGAATGCCAGTGCAATCACTAAGCCAGTCACCGCGCCGCCAATATGCCCCGCATTATCAATACCCGGTACGGCAAAACCATAAACAAGGTTAATGCCCATGATAAATATCAAGCTCTTAAGATTGAGCACCATGCCATTGACCGATATTTTAAACAGCGCGGCTATCAATAATGCCGCGCCGATACCCATGATGCCACCTGACGCCCCAGCCGATAGACCCGGCTGACCAGTTCCTTCTACAATACTGTGCCACGTGACATAGTTATTCAGTAAGTTGCCCCCGATCGCCGCCAGTAAAAATAATGCCAAAAACTTGGCTGAGCCAAACATCGGCTCGGCAATCTGCCCAAAGAAATACATGGCAAATCCATTAAACAATAAATGCATCAAGCCGATGTGTAAAAAGGCACTGCTGACCAAGCGCCACGGCTCATCACCCATGGTAAATGGCAATGCATTGGCACCCCATTTTAAGAGCGCCTCAGTCGATGGGTTATTGGCATCGACGCCTGTCAGTACCTGCATGATGAATAACCCAATAAAGCTGGCTAGTAACAGCGTGGTGACAGGGGCTGTTTTTAATAATTGTTGAATGGTCATAAAGGTGAGATATCATTAGAATGTTATAAATAGAGTATAAAGGGTATGGTCAAATAATGTCAGACATCTGCATGACATTATGATTTGATGAGTAGTACTCTTAAACGATTAGTACTCTTAAACGATTAGTACTCTTAAACGATTAGTGCCCTTAATGGTGGATCGTTTTAACGACCGTTTTAATGACAAATTTAACGATTAGCAACTTTGAGGTTCTCATAAGTGCCTTTTACTAATATATCATTGGTGACCTTATTAATATCAGTGTGACCACAGAACGCCATCGATAGATCGCATTCTTTATGGATGATTTCCAGTGCACGGCGCACGCCATCTTCGCCATAAGCGCCCAGACCATAAAGAAAAGCGCGACCAATCATCGTGCCTTTTGCGCCCAATGCGCGCGCTTTTAGTACATCCTGACCGGAGCGAATGCCGCTGTCTAACCACACCTCGATATTACTATTTTCAGCCTGCACCGCTTGTACGATATCGGATAGGGCAGAAATGGAAGAAAGAGCACCATCTAATTGACGACCACCGTGGTTTGAGACGACCAGTGCATCGGCACCGCTACGAGCAGCCATAATGGCATCTTCAGGTTCCATGATACCTTTAATAACTAATTTGCCGCCCCACATATCTTTGATGCGTGCCACGTCATCCCAGCTCAAGCGCGGATCAAATTGCTCTTCCGTCCAAGCGGTGAGAGAAGATAAGTCGTCCACTCCTTTTGCATGACCGACGATATTGCCAAAGCTATGACGTTTGGTGCCCAGCATATTCATACACCACTGCGGCTTGGTCATCAAGTTGACGATATTGGCAAGTGTGGGTCTAGGCGGTGCAGACAAGCCGTTTTTGATGTCCTTATGGCGCTGTCCCAGCACTTGTAAATCCGCGGTAAGAATCAACGCCGAACAATTGGCATCTTTTGCCCGTTGAATGAGATTGGCCACATAGTCATGATCGCGCATCACATATAGCTGAAACCAAAAGGGCTTGCTGGTATGAGTGGCAATATCTTCGATAGAGCAGATACTCATGGTCGATAGCGAAAACGGTATGCCGAATTTTTCTGCTGCCCGCGCGGCATGAATCTCACCATCCGCCCACATCATACCGGTAAAGCCAGTGGGCGCGATGGCGACGGGCATTTTTACCTCTTCGCCAATCATGTGGGTTGCTAGACTGCGATTGTCCATATCTACCAATACCCGCTGGCGTAACTTGATACGGTCAAAGTCGGTTTCATTGCTACGATAAGTCGTCTCAGTCCATGAGCCTGAATCGACATAATCATAAAACATACGCGGTACTTTACGTTCGGCAACGCGGCGCAGGTCTTCAATTTCAGTAATTTTGCGCAAATTTTTCATTATGTTCTCACTACATCGTTTTTTATTGTTGGCTTGCTATGATTGTATGAAAAGTTGCTGTAAATCCATGACTGAAAATGGGTAGTTTAATCGTGTTGATGGTGTCAAAATCACCGGAATAGTGGTGGCAAATTCCATCATCAATGGTTCCTCGAAATGAGCGATATCGACCTGTTGATAGGCAATCGGCTGTACGGCTTGAAATTGAATCAGCACTTGCTTCGCGATGTCGCACAAATGACAGCCAGACGTTCCAAGTAGCCACCATTTATCATTATTTTCAGCCTGACCAAGATCGGGGTTTGCAGCAACCATACGTTCCCGTAAGGCTTTTACATTATCATCATCGTACATATTTATTCTCTTTTCTTAATACTTGTCACAAAGTTTCGGTTTTTAGGACTTCGATTGCCAGCATAAATACTGCCTGATCTTTTTTACGCAGACTCTATGGCATGATAAAGAAGTGGGGTAAATAATGACAGCGATTGTGAGATTAGGTAAGATGACCTGCTGTTTTTAATTACTGGCTCTTCAGCTTATCTTATCTTATTACCTTTTCAATCACTTGGATATCGCGCATGGCAAGTTTTGGCAAATTTTTCAAACGATTATTGATGGCAATCATGCTATTGGTCGTCGCATTCCATGTATTAGTCGCTGGGCTACTATTAATTTGGAAAACGCAGCCGATTAATAACAGCATGTTTATGCTGACTCATCGTTTGACGGGCGGTACTGTCACCCAGACTTGGGCTGAATACGATGCCATCGCAAAATCTGCCAAACAAGCCGCGATAGTGAGTGAGGATTCGACATTTAGTCAGCACAATGGTTTTGATTTCAAAGGCATTGAGGCGGCACGTAAGAAAAATGAAGAGACGGGTAAGATGTCCGCTGGTGGCTCGACGATTACCCAGCAGCTAGCAAAAAACTTATTTTTGACCTCGCATCGCTCGTATGTTCGTAAAATTGAGGAAGCGATTATCACTGTCATGATTGAAACATTATGGGATAAGCAGCGTATCTTGACCGCTTATCTCAATGTGGCAGAGTTTGGCAATGGTATTTATGGTATCGAAGCAGCAGCTCAGCACTACTTTGATAAGTCTGCTGCCAAGCTGAACCGTGATGAATCAGCCTTACTTATTGCTATGTTGACCAATCCAAAATACTACGAAGACAATCAGGGTGATAGACGTTTACGCAATAAACAACGTATTATCAAAAAGCGCATGAGCAATGCGGTGTTACCACAATCAGCTTAATGGATTGTACCTAATACTATTTAACAAATAGCGCCGTGTTTTTGAATGATAGTTTTAAGTGATAGTTTTAAGCGATAGTTTTGAATGGCAGTTTCAAGTAGTAATGAATGAAGAAAGAACCCTGATAAATTTCTTAGTGGAAAAGCGATTATAAAAGACAATTGGTATTGAAGATGATGGCATATCGATAACGCAAAGGAGTAGTGACGTGATGGATGTGAATAATAAGCAGGACACTGATAGCAATAATACAGTGATAGCAGTTGATAATAAAAGCCATACAGAGAGTCGCAATGACAATTTAACTGAGGTTGCATGGCAGCGTTCAGAAGACGGCAGCTATTCACCCAGCAGTTATATCAATCGCGACTTGTCTTTATTACAGTTTCATTTACGTGTCTTAGCGCAGGCAGCAAGTCCTCGTCATCCGCTACTTGAGCGCTTGTTTTTCTTGATTATTTTCTCATCGAATATCGATGAGTTTTTTGAGATTCGTGTCGCAGGTATTATGCAAAAGCTCAATATGGGTGATGTCTCGACCAGTGTTCATGGCATGCGTCCCAGTGAAGTGCTGAATGAGATATCTACCGTAATGCACGATGCCATCGCTGAGCAATATCGTATTCTCAATGAAGATATCTTACCAGCACTGGCGCTTGAGGATATTCGTTATCTAAAACGCGACGAGCTAAATGCTGAGCAGTCGGCATGGATGAAGCGCTACTTCACTGAGCAAGTATCGCCAGTGTTGACACCGATTAGCATCGATCCGGCGCATCCGTTTCCGCGTTTGGTCAATAAGAGCTTAAACTTTATCGCCACTTTAGAAGGTAAAGATGCCTTTGGTCGTGATATCAATCTAGCGATTGTGCCCGCACCGCGCAGTTTGCCACGCGTGATTCGCCTGCCTGATGAGCTGACAGGTGGCAAAGAACATCACGTCATGCTCTCAGCTATTATTCATGAGCATATCGGTGAGCTGTTCCCTGGTATGAGTGTGACGGGCTGCCATCAGTTTAGACTGACGCGCAATGCCGATTTAGATTTGGCTGATGATGTTGAAGATATTGCTAAGGCTCTGGAGGGCGAGCTAGAAAACCGCCGCTTCGGTGATAAAGTGCGGCTAGAAGTCACCACCGATTGTCCAACGCCTATCAGTGATTATTTGCTCAATGAGTTTGAGCTGCATGACAATCAGCTGTACCGCGTCAATGGTCCTGTCAACTTAACGCGCTTATTGTTTGATTTCAATATTCCAGCGCTGCGCTATCAGCCCTTTACCCATGTAGTGCCAAAAGAGTTCCGCCGTGAGATGGATAAGCTGGACAAAGCAACCAGTATGTTTGCCGCCATGCGTAAAAGCGATGTGCTAGTGCATCATCCTTTTCATGCATTTTCACCGATTATCAATCTGCTTTGGCAAGCGGCGAGCGATCCAAAAGTGTTAGCGATTAAGCAGACATTGTACCGCTCAGGCACCAATTCAGAAATTGTTAAAGCATTGGCTGCTGCTGCTCGTAATGGCAAAGAAGTCACTGCCGTCATCGAGCTGCGTGCGCGTTTCGATGAAGCCTCTAATATCGCCGTCGCCAATTATTTGCAAGAAGCGGGTGCGGTCGTCGTGTACGGGATTGTCGGCTATAAAACCCACGCCAAGCTGATGCTTATTGTGCGCCGTGAGGATGATCGAATCCGCCGCTATGTGCACTTAGGGACGGGTAACTATCATGCCGCCAATGCCAAAGTTTATACCGATTATGGTTTATTTAGCGCAGATCCTGATATCTCAGAGGATGTACATAATATATTTCAAGAGCTGACGGGAATGGGTAAGCCTGCCAATCTCAAAAAGCTGCTGCATGCGCCTTTTACCTTGCATGATAAGTTGATAAGTTTTATCGATGATGAAATTGCTCATGCAAAAGCCGGCAAGCGCGCTCATATTATCGTTAAGGTTAATGCTTTAACCGAACGTCGATTGATTAGCAAGTTATACGATGCCTCGCAAGCAGGCGTCAAAATCGAGCTCATCTTACGCTCCATGTGTTGTTTGCGTCCGCAAGTAAAAGGTCTATCAGAAAACATTACCGTACGCTCTGTTATCGGGCGTTTTTTAGAGCATACGCGTGTTTATTATTTCTATAATAATGGCGACGAGCGCTTATATTGTGGTAGTGCAGACTGGATGGATCGTAATTTATTCCATCGCGTCGAAGTGGCGTTTCCAATCGAAGACAAAAAACTGTTTAAACAAGTATATCAAGACGGTTTACTTAACTATCTGAAAGACAATACCCAAGCGTGGATACTTAGCGGTGATGGTGTTTGGCAGCAGCTGCAACCAGCCGCAGATGAAACGCCGCATACTGCTCAAGGGTATTTATTAAAAGTGATTAATGGCGTTGATGCATCAAGCTAGCTTAATATTTCAACGACATCTTCAAAGCGGTAAAGACGTCTTTACGATCAATAAATACCAAGCAAAAAACCAAGTGTAGAGTATTCTCTATGCTTGGTTTTTTTTGGTAACCGATTTGTCTAAGTTACAAACTGTCTTGTAACCTCACATTTATTCACATATTGATACGGCAGCACACTGGTGCAGGCCGTTATCTCATCCTTATAATCAAGGTCAGCCCTCACGCTATTATTAAACGGATTTGATGGTTTAATAAACCATTAGCACTCTAGTAATTCATGCAAAATTGCTCGTATTACTATCATTGATCGTATTACGAAAAAGAGTAGGGACTGACTAAATCAACGAATTATAAAAATAGGAAATACCTTATGAGCAATACCGATAACGACACATCAGATATCAAAAAAGCTGCTGAGCAAGCAGACAGTCAGCAAATTGCGCGAAATCTTGAAGACAATAAAGCGGTCGATGCGCCTGAAGCATTAAGTAAAGATGAGCAAACCTCTTTTATTGAAGATGATTTGCGTACGGATAAATGATAAATAAGCTGTGACATAAATATTTGGATTAACTTATTTTATATATTAATGACATATTGATGCGAGGGAACTGCAATGCCAAATAATACTCATCCAAATCACGAAGAAGCGGTACCAGTTCGTGATCCAGCCGCTTTACACCCAGACAATGCACCAGACAGTTATGAAGGTCGTAAGCACGAACCTAATATCGATGGTCCACAACAAGAGTCGCAAGAAACCGACGAGATATATGTTGACCCTCGTAAAGAAGAGAATTTACCCGCTGGTGGCAAGAACGTCGCAGATTTGAATGCTTATGATTTAAGCCAAGAAGGCAATGAATAGTACGGCTTACAGGCTAGGTTGAGTTGGGCATTAAATCAGGCTCACCATTTGCTAAACCGCCATGAAAACTCTAAGCACATTAAGCAATTGCCAAAACACGAATAACAATAATAAGGATATAGCCATGCAAACCAATGATCCAGCACTCATCAAGACACGCATCAGTGAAAATGATGACTTAATCGATAGTCATGATTCTGCTAATAGCTTCTCTAGTAGTCCTACTTCTAATGACAAGGAGCATAGTGATACTGATAGTGGCATTGAAAAGAACATCACTGAAAATAAAGGAACGGATACTTTCAAAGAAGGCGTCGTCAATTCAGAGCATGTCAATGATAATGACAACCCCGCACGTCAGCCTGATCGTCGAGACCAAGAAGGTAACGCCTTTGATGATGGCGTGAATGAGCATACGATGGTTAGCGAGACATCCAAAAGCGAAGGTATTAACAACATGAATCGTTATGCAAATATCGACAATGCCCAAACACGAGTGTTAAATCCTGACGAAAAGGATTAATAGCTTTTTATAAAAAATCGAATGAATACAAATTTTTTATCTTTATAGAATGATTATGATGATAATAATAAGGAGTAATGATGAATACGCCAGATGACAAGGCTGTCAACCAAGTCCATGAGTTAAGAGATGCGAACGATAACCATGGTATCGTACCTGATGATGCGCTACAAAAAGTCAATCCAGCAGCGGCAGAAAGGGCAACCGATGATCACGATCCTCATCATGTTGCGAAGGATAGTAAACAGTACGACAGCTCATTAATGAAAGATGATAAATAACCATTAATTTTGCTATAACGAAGTTCAAATAAAAGGCTAATAAGTGAAGTAGCAGACCAGAGGATGAAGCTTGGTTCGTTACTTCACTTATTGTCTGTATAATTTTTACTGTGTAAGAGAGTATCTAATCGAAAATGATACCTAATATTATGTATTTAAGCAGGTGTGCCGCTATGAAAGCGTAGCTCATGATCTGGGCTAGAAATCAGTTCTGCTTCTACTTCTTTAAAAAATGCGACGCGCTCATCAATACTGTCCTCATACAGTGATTGAGCCAAGGCTAAATAATCCTCAAAGTGACGACTCTCTGACTTAAGTAAGTAGCGATAATACTTTGCCAAGCGTTCGTCGTCGATGACCTCAGCAAGGGCGGCAAAACGTTCACAAGAGCGTGCTTCGATAAATGCGCCAATTATCAACACATCAACCATCGCTGCTGGCTCATAAGTACGTTTGTGTTTTAACATGCCTTTAGCATAACGTCCAGCACTCAGATATTTCCACGCCTGACCACGGTCATTCATAATACCTAAGACCTGCTCATAATGCAGCATTTCTTCACGTATCAATTGCGCCAATTTACGCTGCAAATCATAAGAAAACTCATAGCGGAATATGAGATTCATGGCAGTGCCAGCGGCCTTTTTTTCGCAATTGGCATGATCTTGAATGATCAGCGGCACATTCGCAATCGCCGCATCAACCCAAGCTTGTGTTGTGCGCGCATCCAAAAAATTATAAACAGCAGATAGGTCAACCTTAATCGGGGTGCGTAGCTTTGCGATATCGACATCGTCCTCATCTATCTCGTCTTTTACTATACTAGGTTCTTCTATATTGCTGTCTTTCATAACTTTGTCGTTACTGTTCTTGGTTCTTATATCTTCTTTATTCATAGTTTTTGCCATAATCGAACGTTTAAAAGGTCTTTTTCTAATATTAAATAGATAACAGTTAAGCATAAATCCGTGAGGTAATGATTACTGACAGTTTGTCTATGCGATATCAGGTACTAATCAATGAGTACTAATAAAGCCTCTTAGCGCCTGTGTCACATAGGTTATCATTATAATACAACCCCGGTATTTATTTAATGAATGATGTTTTCTTGTTTATTTCTTTATTTGATAGTAGGATGATATTTTGCTTAAGCGCTATTTTGCCTTACTATTGATGTGTCGCTATATTGTGTTGTCGCAGTGATGATGCTTGCCAATGTTATGCAGTTGAAGCCGTTTACAGTGGGCACAAGGCAACCGAGCTCAAATCATACACTGAGCACGTTAAGCAAGGTTGATACCATCATCCGTTATAAATGCTTTGACCATGCTAATGGCTAATGCGGCAAGAATATAGGTTAATAGCATAGCATAAATAGTTAATTCGCTAATCACCACCAGCTTGTATGATATATCAGTAGGTTTGCTTAGTATTTCATCTAAATTTGGAATAGATGTCTAAGACCGACAATGTGTAATCATTGCGGTAGCAACTTCGTATTCACACCCCTCACGAACAGATAAGGATAACAACATGAGCCAGTCTTCTAACGCCAATCGTATTCAAAGAGGCATTCTTGCCATCGACCAGCAATTGTATGACTTTATTGAAAACGAAGTGCTGCCGAAAGTCGGTGTTGATTCAGATAGTTATTGGTCAGGTTTTGAAAAAGTCATTAAGGAGTTTACGCCGCGCAATAAAGCATTGCTTGCAACTCGTGACAAGATTCAAGCCCAGATTGACCAGTGGCATCTGCAACATCCTGCCAAAGACGGCAACATTGATTATCCTGCTTACAAAGCATTCTTACAAGAGATTGGCTATCTGTTGCCAGAAGGCGATGATTTTAAAGTTAGCACAGAAAATGTCGATGATGAGATTGCTCATATTGCAGGGCCGCAGCTAGTCGTACCAGTACGTAATGCGCGCTACGCATTGAACGCAACCAACGCTCGTTGGGGCAGCTTGTATGATGCTTTATATGGTACTGACGTTATCAGTGACGAAAATGGTCAAGAAGCAAAAGGTGGTTACAATCCAACTCGTGGCGCTGCTGTCGTTGCTTATGCCAAACAATTCCTAGATGAAAACTTTGCATTGGCGTCAGGTTCATATAACGACGCGACCGGCTTTAAAGTGGTCGATGGTAAGCTTGAAATTGTCCAAGGTGATAGCAGTACTGAGCTAAAAGATGCCGAAAAATTCGTTGGTTTCGTCGGTGATGCAGAAAGCCCAACGGGTATTTTATTAAAAAACAACGGTTTGCATGCAGAGATTCAAATAGATGCCAATCATCCAGTCGGTAAAGACGACCCTGCACATATCAAAGATGTGCTACTAGAGTCAGCTATTACGGCAATTCAAGATTGTGAAGACTCAATCGCTGCCGTCGATGCAGAAGAAAAAGTGGAAGTGTATCGCAATTGGCTTGGTCTCATGAATGGTGATTTGCTAGAAACCTTTGAAAAAGGTGGCAAAACCCGCACACGTCAGCAAAACCCAGATCGTGAATACACCACCCCAGATGGTGGCAAGCTTATCTTGCCAGGTCGTTCATTATTGCTGATTCGTAACGTCGGTCACCTCATGCAAAACCCTGCAATATTGGTCGACTTGGGTGATGGTCAAGAACAAATATTTGAAGGCTTAATGGATGGTCTAATTACACCACTATTAACGCTCAATGACCTTAAAGGTAAAAATGCGCTATCGAATTCACGTAAAGGTTCAATGTATATCGTTAAACCAAAAATGCATGGCCCTGAAGAAGTCAAAATGGCCAACGATTTATTCAATGCTGTAGAAGACTTATTAGGCTTAGAGCGTAATACCATCAAAATCGGTATCATGGATGAAGAGCGCCGTATGACGGTCAACTTGAAAGAAGCCATTCGCCAAGCGAAAGAGCGTGTCATTTTCATTAACACAGGTTTCTTAGATCGTACTGGTGATGAGATGCATACCAGCATGAATGCAGGCCCATTTGTACCTAAGGGTGAGATGAAGTCACAAGCATGGCAGCCAGCTTATGAGCAGTGGAACGTTGATATCGGTTTAGAGACTGGTTTACAGGGTGTTGCTCAGATTGGTAAAGGCATGTGGGCGAAGCCTGACGAGATGAAAGAGATGATGGACACCAAAGCTGCACATCCTAAGTCTGGAGCCAGTACCGCATGGGTACCATCACCAACAGGGGCAACCTTGCACAGCATGCACTATCATCAAGTGAGTGTTTCTGATGTTCAAGACAGCCTAAAATCACGTGAGCGTGCCAGCTTAGACGACATTTTGACCATTCCTTTAGCAAAAAATACCAATTGGACTGATGAAGATAAACAGCAAGAGCTAGACAATAATGCTCAGGGCATCTTAGGATATGTTGTGCGTTGGGTAAATCAAGGCGTTGGTTGTTCTAAAGTACCGGATATCAATGATGTGGGTCTGATGGAAGACCGTGCGACTTTACGTATTTCAAGTCAACATATTGCCAACTGGTTGCATCACGATGTCGTGAGCGAGCAGCAAGTGATGGATACGATGAAGCGTATGGCAAAAGTGGTGGATGAGCAAAATGCAGGCGATAGCGACTATCAGACGATGGCAGATAGCTTTGACCACTCTTATGCCTTTAAAGCGGCCTGTGACTTAGTGTTTAAAGGTCGTGAGCAGCCGAGTGGTTATACTGAGCCATTATTGCATCAGGCACGTCTTGATCTAAAAGCAGGCTGCTAATATTGCGTAGGTTAACATTAAAATATGGCATGCTTGATATTACATTATGAGACTTATATGATTGACTAAGCTTCTTCTTGGTTTCTATATTTAATAAGGAGTCTGTAATAGCCATTGACTAAGGTTATAGTCTGGAAACAAGAGCAGTGAAAACACCTTTTTTACTGTTCTTGTAGCAATTTTCCGATCTCAATTGTGACTATCAATATGTCATAAATCACATTTATTATTTTTTATTAGCCCTATTTGTTAATGAACAAGTAGGGCTTTATTTTTGTTAATCAAATGGTATTCATTACGCTAGTTTCAAGTTCTTGGTAATTATATTAATCAATAGTATCTTTATCTATTTGAGCAGATAGGGATTTTTTTTACAATGACCTATATTCTATAGTGGATATAGCATTCAACAAATACTGGGTTTAAAAAGCGAAAAAAAATGTTGCAAATTATGTCAAAGTTGTTATGCTTGTATTCGAAGTATGAGTTTGGTAACGGATGTTACGCAACGGAGCGATAAAGACCTAAGATTACATGGCAGTTACTTTTTAATCCCAGTTATGTAAGTCATTGTTTTTTTCATCTTACTGTAATAGAACTTCGCCACACTTGTTTCTGACTAATCTCGGTAGCCAGTTACACATTATATCTTTGAGGATTTGTGACGATACCATTATGAGCACCAGCTAATCATAGCTAGCTTATTACTAAAATTGTAAAGTGGAGATACCCCATGAAAAAACTACTTTTAGCTACAGCAGTTGCTGCCTTATCTGTATCTGCAGCCAATGCAGCACCGACTGTCTATGGTAAAGGTTTTTTAACTTTAGATTTAAACACTGGTGACGTTGATACAACAGTCACGACTTATAACGTTGATGGAAGTGTTAATGAGGTTGTTAAGAGCTCTGAAGATGCTGATGGCCGTAGCCAGTTAAACTCAAATGCTTCACGTATTGGTCTAAAAGGTTCTGAAGCATTAACTGCAAACACAGATCTTCTTTATCAACTTGAATACGGTATCGATATTGATGCTGGCGATCGTTTTGTAGATGCAGCCGGTGGCGGACGTATGGAGAAATCGGATCAGTTCTATTCTCGTGACACTTATCTTGGTTTGAAAAATGCTCAGTACGGTACATTACTTGCTGGTCGTTTATCAGCTATCGATGACTATGTAAACTTTGCTAACGTTACCCAAGGTGGCGTACTAGGTGGCGATAACGTACTTGCTAGCTTTGATGCACCACGTACCAACAATACTTTCAACTACTTTACCCCTAGTATCAACGGCATGCAGTTCATGGCAATGTACGCAATGGACGAAGACAATGGTACTGATACACTAGGTCGTGATGCATTTGGTCTTGGTGGTAAATATGAAACAGGTCCAATGAATGTTGGCGCTACGTATATCCAAGCTGGCGACTTTAAAGTTGCTCGTGTTAGTGGTAACTATGCTATCAGCCCAGTGGTTACATTAGGTGCTCTATATCAAAACACTGATTTTGACAGTGATGACAACGAAAATGCATTCACTATCAGTGGCGAAATGAAAACCGCTACTCCTTGGACTGCTTACGCTCAGGGCGACTTTGTGAACAATGTTGGCGGTGCTGCCGATGCTGAAGCTTTCCGTGCGGTTGTAGGTGGTAAGTATGCATTTAACGCTGCAACGACTGGTCACCTATATGGTGCTTATTTAAGCACAGAAGAAGAAGTAACAGTTGCAACTACTAGAACGAAAGCAGAGTTTGATGGCTTCGGTATCGGTGGTGGTGTAGAATACAAATTCTAATCTAAACATTAGAATCTGATTATAAAAAACTCATCCTTCGGGGTGAGTTTTTTTGTTGTGACCTTTTTGAAGCTGCAGTGGGTTATAATAGCTACGTATTTACGATGATTACGCACTTAAGATGATTAAGCGTTAAAAACTGAATGTTTCAAAGAGTTTATGCTTTTGCCCTATATTTTTTGACGTATTTTTAGTAAAATCCTTCTTTACCAATTACCGACAGAGTACTATGACCAAGTTTATATTTGTGACCGGTGGGGTAGTGTCCTCACTAGGAAAAGGTATCACCGCAGCCTCTCTTGCAGCGGTCTTAGAAGCCCGTGGCGTGACCGTCACGATGACCAAGATGGATCCGTACATCAACGTCGATCCAGGTACGATGAGCCCATTCCAGCATGGCGAAGTATTCGTCACCGAAGATGGTGCAGAGACTGATTTAGATTTGGGTTACTATGAGCGCTTCTTACGCCATTCAAAAATGAGTAAGAGCAATAACTTTACTAGTGGTCGTATCTATCAAAACGTGCTAAATAAAGAGCGCCGTGGTGAATATCTTGGTGGTACAGTACAAGTTATTCCACATATCACTGATGAAATTAAGAGTAAAATCTTAGCCAGTGGTGAAGGTTATGATATCGCTATTATTGAGATTGGCGGTACCGTTGGTGACATCGAATCGTTACCATTTATGGAAGCCGTCCGCCAAATGCAAGTGGAGCTTGGTCGTAATAGAGCCATGTTGATGCATTTAACGCTAGTTCCTTACATTGCTAGTGCAGGCGAGACCAAAACCAAACCAACGCAGCATTCAGTAAAAGAGCTACGTTCTATCGGCTTGCAGCCTGACATATTGATTTGCCGCTCCGATCACCACATCTCGCAAGACAACCGTCGCAAAATAGCGTTGTTCACCAATGTGGAAGAGCGTGCGGTTATTATGTGTGAAGATGCGCAAAGTATTTATCAAATACCACGCACGCTTCATGAGCAGGATCTTGATGATTTGATCTGTGAGCGTTTTGGTTTAGATGTACCAGAAGCAGATTTGAGTGATTGGGATAAAGTAGTTGAAGCGCAGCTTAATCCTGAAATGAGCCTGACGGTAGCGATGGTTGGTAAATACGTCGAGTTACCTGATGCTTATAAATCGATCAACGAAGCACTGCTGCATGCTGGTATCACTCATAAAGCCGATGTCAAAATTGACTATGTTGATGCTGAGCGTCTAGAAGATGATGACAGTTTATTGGCACAGCTACACAATGCTGATGCCATCCTAGTACCGGGTGGTTTTGGTGAGCGTGGTACCAATGGTAAGATAAAAGCCATCACTTATGCTCGTGAAAACAACGTGCCATATTTAGGTATTTGCCTTGGTATGCAGTTAGCAGTGATTGAATACGCGCGTAATGTACTCAAAATCGATGCCAATTCTTCTGAGTTTGATCGCAAAACGGCAGAGCCTATCATTGGTCTCATCACTGAGTGGTTAGATGAGCGCGGCGAATTACAGATTCGTAGCGATGACTCTGACCTTGGCGGCACTATGCGTCTAGGCGCGCAGCAAGCCGAACTGGTTGCTGGTAGCAAGCTTAGCCAAATCTATGGCGCCAAAAATATCACTGAGCGTCATCGCCATCGTTATGAGATGAATAATCGCTATATCGAGCCATTAGAGCAAGCAGGCATGACCATATCTGGTTATTCTGCCAAGCAGCATTTAGTAGAATCGGTCGAGATTGCTGATCATCCTTGGTTTGTCGCCGTACAGTTCCATCCTGAATTTACCAGCTCGCCACGTGGTGGTCATCCACTGTTCAACAGCTTTGTAAAAGCGGCTAAGAACTATAACGAAAACAAATAATCGTTAATGCATAAAAACCTACATGTATAAAAAAGACTGATCTTCGGATCGGTCTTTTTTTT
Organism: Psychrobacter sp. PG1; assembly: GCF_014897815.1. Lineage (GTDB taxonomy): Bacteria > Pseudomonadota > Gammaproteobacteria > Pseudomonadales > Moraxellaceae > Psychrobacter. The sequence goes on along the minus strand of NZ_JABUZG010000058.1, from coordinate 109,829 downwards.
GCGTTTAATTTTATGACTGTGGTTATGAATGAGATTGTTTTTAAGCAATAAAAATGACAATTTTTTTAATGGTTGGTCAGCAATTACGCTTAACCCCTTTTTTTACTGAGTCTATCGGTTACAATATGGGAGAGAAATATTAATAACAATAAAGAGGGCAACGACTTCATGGAACATTTATCAACAGCGCAATCACATATCAAACTTACTACGCCAAATGGCAATACTCTTAATATCGGTAACGACCAACCATTTGTGTTATTTGGTGGTATGAATGTTTTGGAATCAAAGGAATTGGCGTTCGAGATTGCAGAGCAATATGTCGAAATATGTCAGCGTTTGGGCATTGGCTATGTCTTCAAAGCCAGTTTTGATAAAGCCAACCGTTCAAGCCTGCACTCATATCGAGGTCCTGGATTAGAGCAGGGTCTTGATTGGCTGGGTCAAATTAAAGAAAAATATCAAGTCCCTATTATCACGGATGTCCACGAACCTTATCAAGCGGCACCCGTCGCTGAAGTCGCAGATATCATCCAATTACCAGCATTCTTATCACGTCAGACAGATTTAGTACACGCTATGGCGAAGACAGATGCGATTATTAACATCAAAAAAGCGCAGTTTTTAGCGCCGCATGAGATGCGTCATATCATTAACAAATGCCTTGAAGGTGGTAACGATAAGTTGATCCTTTGTGAGCGCGGCAGTGCCTTTGGTTACAATAATTTGGTCGTTGATATGCTTGGTTTTGATACCATGAAGCAGATGAATATCCCTGTGTTTTTTGATGTGACGCATAGCTTACAGCAGCCAGGCGGCCGTAGCGATAGTGCGGGTGGACGCCGTGAACAAATTACAACCTTGGCACGAGCAGGGATGGCGACAGGACTGGCAGGGTTGTTTCTAGAAGCGCATCCAAGCCCAGAGACTGCAAAATGCGATGGTCCGTGTGCGCTACGTATGAGCCAGTTAGAGCCGTTTTTGCGTCAGTTGAAGCAAATTGATGACTTGGTCAAAGGCTTTGAGGTGTTAGATACCCATTAATGTATTCACAGACAATAAGAGGCTGAGATTATGGCGATGCAAACAGCAACAGTCAGTATCGAAAATATCGATGATGATGAAGGGTTAAAGAGTGTGATGACAGCGCTGAAAAATATCACAGGGGTGACGGCAATCGAGCTTGATCCTGATAATAATGTTGCCACCATACGTTATGAAGATACAGACACCAGTATTCATGCGTTTACGGCGGCAATCAGTACGGTCGATTATGTGACCCAGCCATTTCCTCTTGATGCACCGCAAAACCCACGTCATGATGATTAGACGTTATTCTAAAATAAGCGCTATTGTCTGTCACTTAGGCATAAATTCACGGTTCTATTATTTACAGTTCCATTATTTACGGTTCTATTAATAAAGTAACAACTAAAGAGTCTTGTTGTTAACCGTGATAGGGCTTAAGCTGATTAAGTGCTATTTTTATAAGGTCTTAAAAGATAGCCGTCTTAAAAAGACGCTTATAAAAGCAATTCTTTAATAAAAGTATTTACCTATAAAAACTCAGTTACAAAAATAAGGAGCCTCTCATGGCAAACCAAACACGTATTATTAAAATTGATGGCATGACTTGCGGTGGCTGTGTGGCCAGTGTGCATAACGCCACTGCCGATATCGATGGCTTAGACGATATCAGTATTGAGCTGGCAGATAATCAAGCGACGGTTACTTTTGATGATAGCAAAACCAGTGTAGAGACAATTGCTGCTGCTATCGACGATGCAGGCTTTGATGCCACTGTTGCCAATGCTTAACCTACTCCGTTTGTATTAAAAAACCGGCTATCAAGGCTGGTTTTTTAATGGTTGAAAATTATTGATAGTAGCGTACTAACTATTCAGTGTGACCATACCAATATCAAATTTAAAAGTGTGCTATTTGTTTGACTTAGATATTCCATCCACTGAGTTGCTGTCCTAGCTCAGACGACTTTATAACGCCATAACGCATAAACGCCATACCGAGTTTTATTTATGAATGATATTACCCAAACCGACAATCATGACGCCTACGATGTAAAAACTGACATTCAATCCAATACGCCGCTCGCGCCGCAGCGTGCACACTTGCAGCTAGCAATTGAGGGGATGACATGTCAAGCCTGCGCCTCGCGAATTGAGAAGGTGCTCAACAAAAAGCCGTCGGTATACGAGGTGAGTGTAAACTTCGCTGGCGAGACTGCGAATGTTGATTATGATCCGACCCAGACAACGCCTGAACAAGTGACAGAATGGGTAAATAAAACAGGCTTCGTTGCCAATTTGCAGGCGGCCGATAGTTTGTTTGCAAAAACAGACGAAGATACCGCGATTCACTACCCATGGCGCTTGATTGGGTTATGGATTTGTTTGGTGCCATTTTTAGTTGGTATGGCAGGCATGCTCGTTGGTCAGGGTATGGCGTGGATGCCGCCGATTTGGACTCAATTTATATTGGCGACCATTGTACAGTTTGGATTTGCCTTGCCATTTTACAAAAGCGCTTGGGCGTCGATTAAAGGTGGTCTTGCCAATATGGATGTGCTAGTCGTCATCGGTACCGTGACTATTTGGGCGTATTCAACGTATCTATGGCTGACTCATGGCGATGGCACTTTAAACAGTTTGCTGCAAAGTGGTCATGCTGGTGGTCACGGTGTGGATGGCAGTCCTGCAGTGTATTTTGAAGCAGGCGTCATGGTCATTGCTTTTGTACGTACGGGTAAGTATCTAGAAGAGCGCACTAAGAAACACAGCCTCAATAGTATCGATTTATTATTGTCCTTAACGCCCGATGAAGTCGAACAGCAGCAGCCTAATGGTGATTTTCATAATGTTGCTCTTAAAGACGTGCAAGTTGGTGATATTTTGCGTGCCAAGCAAGGCAGCCGAGTTGCAACCGATGGGGTAGTTATCGATGGTGCTGGCTGGTGTGTGGAGAGTCATTTAACGGGTGAGTCGGTACCGCTTAAAAAAGAAGTGGGAGATAAATTATTGGCAGGGGCGTTGGTTGAAAATGGCAGCTTGTTATACCGCGTCAGTGCTAAAGGTAGTGATACAAAGCTTGGTGATATGGTACAGGCGCTCAGCGATGCCCAAGGCTCAAAAGCCAATTTAGCCCGTCTTGCGGATAGAGTGACGGCGGTATTCGTCCCAGTTGTCGTTGTCATTGCGCTTATCACCTTTGGGGTGACGTGGTGGCTGACTGGCATGATTGATACTGCTTTGATGCATGCCGTCTCGGTGTTGGTCATTGCTTGTCCTTGTGCACTTGGCTTGGCAACGCCAGCCGCTATCATGGCTGGTATGGGTGTTGCCGCGCGTCATGGTGTCTGGTTCAAAGACGCACAAAGTCTTGAAGCGGCAGGCAACATCGATACAGTAGTGCTCGATAAAACAGGTACTTTGACCATTGGTAAGCCGACTATCGTGGACCATGTGATGGTTGATAAATCGATCGCAGTCGATGATGTGTTACAAATTGCCGCAAGCGTTGAGGCGCATGCCAGTCATCCGCTAGCAACAGCATTGGTTAACGCGGCTACTGAGCGAAACTTGCCGTTGATGAATGTGACTGATATTAGTGTCATTAAAGGCGCTGGTATACAAGCTAATATTGAAGGTTTGGGTATAGCGAAAGTCGGTACCGCAGAGTTTGCTAATTTAACACTGCCTAAGCTGATGCCAAAGGTATGGCAAATTGCCAGTACCGTTGCCGTTAGTATTAATGATGAAGCTTTGGGTGCTTTTGCATTAGCTGACGACTTAAAAGTAGATACTCCGAAGGCTATTACTGCGCTGCAAGACGCAGGTATCAATGTCATTTTGATGAGTGGTGATAAGCAGTCTGTGGTCGATCATGTGGCAGGGCAGCTGGGCATTGAGCAAGCTTATGGTAAAATGAGCCCACGCGATAAGGCCAGTCAAATTGCCTTGTTGCAAACGGCTGGTCATAAAGTTGCAATGGCAGGTGATGGTGTCAACGATGCGCCAGCGATGGCAACTGCCGATGCAAGCTTTGCCATGTTTGAAGGCACAGACGTCGCCCAGCATAGTGCGTCTGCCCGCTTGATGGGTGAGTCACTGATGCATATTGATGCCGCGCAAAAAATCGCTAATGCAACAGTGCGCAACATCAAGCAAAATCTGTTTTTTGCTTTTATTTATAACTGTCTGGGTATTCCGCTTGCTGCTTTTGGTTTTTTAAACCCTATGATTGCCGCCGCTGCGATGGCGCTCAGCTCTATTTCTGTATTAATGAATGCATTACGTTTGACCCAATTTAAAACAAAGGTTGAGCTGGATAACACAGTATCTGGCTCCCACGCTAAAACCGAACGTCTAACAAAAGCATAAGAGTCATATGGCTTTTAATATTATAGGTGCTGAGACAAATCCATAATTGGTAATTTGTTCATCTAGGTGTGATTTTATGAGCGCCAGTCGGTGTAAGATAAGGGAAGTTTGGCAAAATTTATGCTATGATGCCAAGCACTATAGCTGACGGTTAAAGTATTAAAACTACCTTTAATCTTGCTCAAAACTTGCTGATTATAGAGATAAGCAAAGCTGGTTTGGGCGTAGTACTATACGAGATTTTGCTTTATCTTTTTTGTATTCTAGTTGCCGTTATTTATCCCACAAACTTGGCATGACCAAAGGAATTAACAGACATTATGTACGCTGAAGAAACCACCAACGTCACCGCAATTAAAGACATTCGCGCCCGTGAGATTTTAGACTCGCGTGGTAACCCAACCATCGAAGCTGATGTAATCTTAGCTGATGGCACTATCGGCCGTGCTGCTGCGCCAAGTGGTGCATCAACTGGTTCACGCGAAGCGCTTGAGCTACGTGATGGTGACCAAAGTCGCTATATGGGTAAAGGCGTTAAGAAAGCCGTTGCTAACGTCAATAGCCAAATTCGCAGCGCGTTGATGGATAAAGACGTCACCGAACAGCAAGGCATTGACGATGCAATGATTGCGCTAGATGGCACAGAAAACAAAGATAGCCTTGGTGCTAATGCCATGCTAGCGGTGTCTCTTGCCACTGCAAAAGCTGCTGCCAAGTCACAAAGTTTGCCATTACATCAGTATATTGCAAACTTGCGCAATCAGACGTCGCTGACGATGCCTGTACCGATGATGAACATCTTGAACGGCGGTGAGCATGCGGATAACACCGTTGATATCCAAGAGTTCATGATTGAGCCTGTTGGTTTCACCAGCTTCTCAGAAGCATTGCGTGCTGGTACAGAAATTTTCCACAGCTTGAAATCTGTGTTGAAATCACAAGGTTTAAATACTGCGGTTGGTGATGAAGGTGGTTTTGCGCCAAACCTGCGTAGCAATGAAGAAGCCATCACCGTTATTATGCAAGCGATTGAGCAAGTCGGCTATAAAGCGGGCGAAGACATTCATTTGGCGTTAGACTGTGCGGCTAGTGAGTTTTATAAAGATGGTCAATATATCTTGGCAGGCGAGGGCAACAAAGCCTTTGATAGCCAAGGATTCTCAGACTATCTAGTCGGCTTGGCGCGTCAATATCCTATTATCTCTATCGAAGACGGGCTTGACGAGTCTGATTGGGATGGTTGGAAATATTTGACTGAGCAGATTGGTGATAAAGTTCAGTTGGTTGGTGATGATTTATTTGTGACCAATCCTGCTATCTTGCAAGAGGGTATTGATAAGCATATTGCCAATGCAATTTTGATTAAGTTTAACCAAATCGGTACCTTGTCAGAAACGCTAGATGCGATCTATCTAGCGAAGAAAAATGGCTATGCAACCATTATCTCACATCGTTCAGGTGAAACTGAAGACAGCACCATTGCAGATTTAGCCGTTGGTACGGCTGCTGGTCAGATTAAAACTGGCTCTCTATGCCGCTCAGACCGTGTGGCAAAATACAATCAGCTGCTACGTATCGAGCAACAAGTACGTGCAAGCTACCGTGGTCGTGAAGAGTTCATCGGTCTACGTGGTTAACAAGCCAGATTTCTTGCTACAGCTAGGCGATATCTCATCATTAATATGGTGATATATCGCTTAGCAAGCTGGTTTTTTATTTTATTATTGTCTCTATGTTGTTCGGCGTTATTATCTTATGAAATACTTTAGCCAATTTATGCTACTTGCTCTAGCCGTTGCCGTCCTTTTGGGATTGCAATATCAGTATTGGCTGGGCGAAAATGGTCGCTTTGAGCATAATAAATTGCTGACTCAAATCGAAGAACAACAACGCTTAAACGAAAACCAAGTGGCAGCAAATAACTTATTGCGTACTGATGTGCATGACTTAAAAACTGGTCTTGAGGCAGTGGAAGAGCACGCTCGTTTAGACTTGGGTTTGATTAAGCCGAACGAGACCTTTGTACAAGTATCTACGGCGCCCACGACGCATAGCCGTTATTAATTGCTCTTAACTGTCTAAAATTATGATCTTCTATTGTCTATAATAGAAATCTTATTCACCTGAAATTCGTTACTTCTCTTATTCCTCGTCTATCCCTAGCAATACTATCATGGGCTCTAACCATGAATACTACTTTATGAATATTGCCTTATGAATATCACACCTAATGTACATGCCATGATCGTTGCTGCGGGTCGCGGTAGTCGTTTTGGTGCCTCTATTGCCAAGCAATATACGATGTTGCAAGGGCAGACCTTGCTACAGCATAGTGTGGCACGGCTTGCTAGTAGTGCTTATATTGATACATGTTTATTAGTCGTCGCAGCAGATGACAGTACAGCACAGACGCTTAATTTTGCGCTCCCCATCAATTATGTGATTGGCGGCGATGAGCGTTGGCAGTCCGTACAGGCAGGGGTAAAGGCGATTATTGGGGCGGGAGCCGACGACTCAGATTTGGTTGTTATTCATGATGCTGCGCGTCCTGCGGTTCCCAGTCATGATATTGAAGAGGTCATCGAAGCGGCGATGCTAGAGCCCTATGGCGCTATCTTAGCGACACCGGTGGCTGATACTTTAAAGGAATCCTATCCGCAGTCTACCGCTCAATCTGAGCTTGTAGGTGAGACGTCTGTAGCTAACTTAACAGTGAGTAGCAGCCCACATTCTTACGCTAAACGTACTATCGATCGCCGTCATATGTGGCAAGCACAAACGCCGCAAGTGTTTCGCTTAGGTCAGCTGCAAAAAGTATTGACTTATGTCGCTGAACACGAGCTCACCATTACTGATGAAGCCAGTGCATTTGAATATTTAGACCTACCCATTCGCCTCGTGACTGGCAGTCGCCAGAATATCAAGCTTACCTATCCTGATGATGCTATCTTGCTCGCAGCGATTATTACCACTCAGTTCTGAGTAGACAAAAAATAATTAAACACTCGCAATAGCCATCAGTCTGTATCAATCTCATTAATGAGCCGGTGGTCTTATCGCTCATTGGATGACGGCTTTTATCATCACTTTCCCCTCCCATATTACCTATTTATCCTATTGCTTCCCAAAAACCACAGTGCAAGTTCTCAGTAGAAATAATTGTGAATTATTGTTTGGTTTTTTCAATTAATGATATAAGATAAACATATATTGCTTTGATGACTAAACTAGCCTATGATGTAACCAACTTAATACAATTAATATAAACATTTATAAAATCAATAATATACCAAGCCTATTTGATATTTTCAAAGATCTTGTTTCTATGTTTTTTCTAAATTTAGTATGGTTGTCTTAGCTACATTTACCTAAAAATAGGGAGAAGCTGATTGTCAACAATCAACGATTCGACAAATCCAGTGACGACAGATCTCTGCCAGCTTATATATATAAGCCAAATTACTTCGACTGGTCTTTCAAGCCCCAGCACGCTTAACGACATCTCAGAGGTCGCGATTGAGCGTAACCAAGCCGATAATGTTACGGGTATTCTTTGCTATGGCAATGGCTACTTTTTTCAATGTGCAGAAGGGTCAGAACAAGATTTAACCAATCTAAAGAATCGCTTATTATTAGACGATCGACATAAAGAATTAAAAATCTTAGATTTTTCAGAAATTACCGAACGCCGTTTTTCGAACTGGTCTCTACGCTCCATTACACTTGAACGTTGGATGACCAAAGAGCCTGAGCTGAAAAAACTCATGCCATTTAAACCCTATGATTGGGGCTCTAACGCATGGCGCGAATTTTTAGATATCTTACAAGGGTATTATGAGGAACAAGCAAGAACTGGCAATATTGACACGCCACCTATCAAGTACAGCACGTTAGGGGTGACGTTAAGTAAGGTTGTTGGTCAGCATCAAGCATTCTTCTTGATTCAAACGGTACTCGGTATCATGATTGTGATGACATTGTTGTGGCTAATGCTATCAGATAAGATTTGGTAGTTTTTGTAAAAACAGAATGTTTGATTTAAAAATCCAGTATTCAATGCTGGATTTTTTTGCTTAAATTTTTGATAAAAAATTCAATAAATAAACAAAATATCAAGCTAAGTATAAAAACCATGGATAGCGACGCTTAGTAAATATACGTTAATATCTTGAGCGAACTCAATACCGAATCTTATCTATAAAATTAATTATGCTTCATTTATCAAGTAAATCGGCGATGACGAACTGAGTGCTAAGGTATCAAGAGCCTCATGATATAAAAAACAGGCATAAAAAAAGCCCAATCACAATATTATGTAATTAGGCTTTTTGGTGGTACGCTTATTAGTCTTATCAGATGCTTTGCAGCAAACTTGCTAATAAGTGACGCCAAATAGTGGCGTCCCCAGGGGGATTCGAACCCCCGTTACCGCCGTGAAAGGGCGGTGTCCTAGGCCTCTAGACGATGGGGACTAGTAACACAACACCTCAGCTGCTTTCACCTTTATGCTGAAGTGGTGCGTATTCTAATAGCGTCTGCGCTTGCTGTCAAGCCTTTTTCTTCTTCTTTTTAAAATTAAGTATCTTTTTTTGATCGCACGGCGAGGATGTAAGTCATTACGCTTCAAATGATAGCGAATCCATAGAGAAGTACAAGCACTAATAGTCAATGCGAGCAGCATATAACCGAGGATGGTTCCCCATAACTTAAGCTGTGGATCCATAATAGAGTCCCTCCTATTACGCCTCGATAGCATGAATCGTACTGGCTATCGAGACAATGTGGGCAACTTAAACCATCTATAGGATATAACGAGACGTTCTAATGTGAGTAATTACAGCAGCTTGTCTGGCTTTTGAATTGTTTTACACAATATGATATTCAACGGTTAGACAAGTGGCTGATTTATTGTGATATCAATCATATCCCTATTGATTGTAAAACCAAGATGTTAAAGTCATCAAGTATTACAAATAGCACTATTATGGGTAGTTGGCAATATAGGATATGTGATAAATGGATTATTTGTGACTACTCTCAGTCGAATCCTCTTTATTTTCTTCAGTATGCATCGCATTAGCCAGCATAGGATAATGGTTTAGGATATGGCAAAACAGCTCAGCGGTCTTTTGTGTATCGTATAGGGCAGAATGCGCATCATTGCCATCAAAATCAAGCCCTGCTGCCTTACAAGCCCGTGCTAGTACTGTCTGACCAAATGCCAGCGCAGATAAGGTCACTGTGTCAAAAACTGAAAAGTTATGAAACGGGTTGTGACTTTTGTTATTGGTACGCAGCACTGCCGCATTCAAAAACGCTAAGTCAAAATGGGCGTTGTGCCCGATTAAGACGCACTGGCGGCAGTCTTCAGTACGGCGTACTTCTTTTAACCCCTTAAAGATACGGCGTAGTGCTGTTTTCTCGTCTTCGGCAATGGCTTTACGCATTGGATTGTTGGGATCAATGCCAGTGAAGGCAAGGGCACTTGGCTCAAGATTCGCGCCTTCAAAGGGTTCGATATGAGCATTGAATGCTTCCCCAGGATAAAACACACCTTGCTCATTCAGTAGTACAGGAATGCAGGCAATCTCTAGTAAAGCATCGGTTTGCGCATTAAAGCCAGCAGTTTCCACATCAACGACGACAGGCAGAAACTTACGAAATCGGTCTTTTAGACGCATGGGTGCTAGCTCGTCTGCTGCGGTATCTTCTGTGTAAGTATTTGCTGGGCGCTTAATGCTATTATCTATAGGGTTTGATGGGTTTTCGTTAGGTAAGGCGGCATCGTTTGGAGTGGTCATATCTGGTTAAATCGCTTTTATCAGTCGTATTGTTATATTGAATTAAGACATTAAATGAAAAATAAATAACCTATGATACAAATCACACCGCTGGTTAGCAGATGTCATTCTTATCATAGGGTTAAACTTCTCAAGTTAAAATAGAATACAGATGGTTTTGCTTAGTGCGTTTTATGCTTTGATAGACCAAGGCAGTGTCTCGCCTGCCATAAGCGGGGTCAATGATGAGCCATCAAAGTAAGGATAGGCTGCTGGCACTTGCATAGGTGTATTGACAAGCGTAATCGTGCTTTCATTGACTGGCAGTCCATAGAACTGAGCACCAAAACGACTGGCGAAGCCTTCTAACTTGTCTATTTTCCCCACGCTATCGAAAGCAGTGGCATACAATGGCAAGGCAGTTGCGGCGCTATAGCAGCCAGCACAGCCACAAGCGGCTTCTTTTTTATCCGTCGCATGTGGAGCTGAGTCCGTGCCTAAGAAAAACTTGGGATTGCCACTGGTTGCCACATCTAATAATACTCTTTGATGGCTTTCACGCTTCAAAATAGGCAAGCAATAAAAATGTGGCTTGATACCGCCAACCAATAGATGATTGCGGTTAAACATTAAATGCTGCGGAGTGATAGTGGCGGCAATGTGATTGCCTTGTGCTAAGACAAAGTCTGCCGCATCACTGGTGGTAATATGCTCGACGACAATCTTTAATGTAGGGAATTTGACAATGATTTGTGCCAATACTTCGTCTAAAAAGCGCTTCTCACGGTCAAAGATATCTACATGATCTTGCGTCACTTCGCCATGTATCAACAGTGGTAGGTTGTACTTTTCTAATGCTTCAAAAACATCGACACAGGCGTTAATATTGGTGACGCCATCAGCCGAATTGGTAGTCGCGCCAGCAGGATAAAGCTTGACCGCTTGGACGATACCTGATTTTGCTGCCATCTCGATATCTTGGGCAGTGGTTTTGTCAGTGAGATATAAAGTCATACGTGGATCGAATGCAGTTTTGCGCTCAGTACTCAGCTCACTGGCTACTAAGTGCGCCATGATACGGTCGCGATAGGCACGCGCATCGTCAGTGTTCTTAACAGGAGGCACTAAGTTTGGCATACATATGACACGGTTAAAGCTGTTTGCTGCGTGCGATACAGTCGTGCTCAATGCTTTGCCATCACGCAAATGGATATGCCAATCGTCTGGCTGAAGGATGGTCAATTCTCTAATCGAATCAGTCATAATGTCGTCGCGCTCTATATCGTCATATACGGAAATAAAAGGAAGGGATACTGTACCGCTATCATAACAGATTTGCCTACTTGACTAAATATGCGGCTAAATATCTGTACATAATACATGGGTTGTTTTTTAATTTGCGGCAATCAGCTGTCACCTACATGTGAATAATTGAAATTTATTGACCCAAAATTTAAATCAAAAGCTTATGCCATGGGGCAGTTGCACTTTTGCCTATAGTAAATATGATGTACACTGAGCAAGTAATTTATCTTTTGATTGAATATTAGCGCTTTTCCTAACACTAAATGCTCACAATAGGAGTTCTTCATGGCTCAACTTGATCCAAAAAATATTAATAAAATCGTCTTGGCCTATTCAGGTGGTCTTGATACCTCCATCATCGCTAAATGGCTGCAAGAAACCTATGATGCAGAAGTGATTACCTTTACTGCTGATATCGGTCAAGGCGAAGAAGTTGAGCCAGCACGCGCCAAAGCCGAAGCCATGGGCATCAAACATATCCATATTGAAGACTTACGTGAAGAGTTCGCCCGTGATTATGTATTCCCGATGTTCCGCGCTAACGCTATCTATGAAGGCGAGTATCTGCTAGGGACTTCTATCGCGCGTCCGTTAATTGCCAAGCGCTTAGTTGAGATTGCTAAAGAACACAACGCCGATGCGATCAGTCATGGCGCGACTGGTAAAGGGAATGACCAAGTCCGTTTTGAGCTTGGCGCCGTTGCTTTATCGCCTGACGTGGTCACCATTGCCCCATGGCGTGAGTGGGATTTATCGAGCCGTGAGAGCTTGATGGAATATGCCAAAGAGCATAACATTGCGATTGATTATGCAGGTAATAAGAAAAAATCTCCGTACTCAATGGACGCCAACTTACTACACATCTCTTATGAAGGCGGTATTTTAGAAGACCCTTACGCCGAAGCAGAAGATGATATGTGGCGCTGGTCAGTGAGCCCAGAAGAAGCACCTGACGAAGCTCAATACTTAGAATTAGAGTACGAAAAAGGTGACATCGTTGCCATCGATGGTGAAGCACTTAAGCCGTACGAAGTCATGATTAAGTTAAATAAGATTGGCGGTCAGCATGGTATCGGACGCCTAGATATCGTAGAAAACCGTTATGTTGGCATGAAATCACGCGGATGCTATGAGACGCCAGCGGGTACCATTATGCTAAAAGCGCATCGCGGTATTGAGTCATTGACACTCGATCGTGAAGCGGCGCATTTAAAAGATGAGCTGATGCCACGCTACGCTAAAACTATCTACAACGGTTATTGGTTCAGTCCTGAGCGTATGATGCTACAAGCATTGATTGACAAGTCACAAGAATATGTCAATGGCACAGTACGTGTGAAGTTATACAAAGGTGCTGTGAGCGTCGTCGGTCGTAAGTCAGATGATTCGTTGTTTGATGAAAAAATTGCGACTTTTGAAGATGATGCGGGTGCTTACGATCAAAAAGATGCAGAAGGTTTCATCCGTCTGAATGGTCTACGTTTGGCGATTGAAGCGAGCCGTGGTCGTGATTTATCGAAGTAAGCCGGTCTTAATAGACTGTGCTAGATAAAGCATGAATAAAAAATATGAATAGAAAAGGCGCTATATGAATAGCGCCTTTTTTTGTGGATTTCTTGAAGGTTTGTTCAATGATTTTTTGCTAATTAAGAAGTTCTGTCCTCAGAGCTTTTATTTATCATTGAGCCGCTTTTGTTTCTTTGTCATCAGGCTCATCATCGTCAACCATGACAATAGCCACATCCTGCTGTTGACGTTCTTCGATAATATCTTGTTCTATGACCTCTTCTGACGTCAGTAACACACCGTCAGATTTTTGGCTTTGATACTTGAGCGCTGCAAGCCCGCCAAGCACCCCGATCACAGCAATAATAATCAGGATAACCGGATTTTTCCAGAGGGGTATTGATGCCTCGTATTCAATGGGCTTTTCGCTGGTGGTAGTCGGTGTATTATCGTTATTACCACCAATTAGACCCAAGCTTACCAAAGGCGGTTTGGGTGCACTGGCAGGTTCGGAGGTAATACGTAGGCGATTACGACTGAGATAGATATCTGAGATTTTAGCGAGCTGTAATAGCCAGCGTTGGTGTGGCAAGGCAATGGCTTGCATTTCTGTAAAGACTAGCATGTCGTTATGGCGACCTTGCTGCAGGTTATCAGGTGAGCGTCCAATGGCTTTTAAATAATTGCCAGTTGCCAACTGCATATCTTGCACAGGCTCATGACGTTCAGGTTTGAAAGTCGTTAACTCATGCCAGTAAGGGTTGAACGCTGGTGGGGTGTCAGCGAGCTGCTCTGCACTTAATAAGGCACGTTCTGTATTAGGATTGTTGTCGGATTCAGCTGCTGCTTTTGTTTTTACTGTCGAGTCTAAATTGACCTCTGATGCTGCGACTAGACTGTTATCTGCATTTACCTTATTCAATTTAACAGAGACAGACGCTGGCTCATTGATGGCAAAGCGAGCAGCTGATAAAAACTGTGGCTGTAAAGCGAACCACTTATCCATCTCGTCGTTATCAAGTTGGCTATAGTCAGCTAAAATAGCCAGTTCACGTAAGACAATCATGCATAGAGATGTGAGGAGTATCTGTACTTGCTGCGTTGTTGCGTCAATCTGCTGAGCAATATAGTCACTCGCTTTAATCACGCGAGCATTATCATAAAATATCGCATCCGCCGCTTCATGGCGATGATATAACGTCGCATTCATGGTCGAAAAATTCATGGAATTATATTGGCGTAGCTCTTTAACAGCGCTGCGACTAAATAGCTTTTTGCTTACAGCTTGTCCGTCGTTATGCTGCTGGTAAGCAAGCAAGGCACTGATAATGGCTTGTAAGCTGGCATCCATTGCCAATCGAGCTTGTGGTAATGAAAGCTTGGCGGCATCTGCCAATAAAGATACCATTGGCTTGGTATCTTGATAGAGAAAATCATACATCGACACACGTGTCGGTGAAATAGTCGTCATAATCTGCTAGCATCAAAAAGTGTGCCCCTATATTACGGTGCCAAAAGCCTTGATACAATCCCCTAATAATAGAAAAAATCAATCCACTTACTTATCACGCGGTCAATAATGATATCTATTGGGTAAATGACCGTTGGAAACATTCTATGAAAAATAACGAAAGCTATAACGAACAATTTAACGAAAGTTCTGATGTGCAGTTGGTGGTCAATATTGCTAAGCAAACATTAACGCTCTACCAACACGATAAAGAAATTACTCAATATACGGTGTCTACTGCTAAAAATGGCATTGGCAGTCAGCAAGATAGCGGCTGTACACCTCTTGGCAAACACTTTATCGCCAAAAAAATTGGCGCAAATGAACCCATAAATGCCGTGTTCATCGGACGCGTCCCTACGGGCGAGAGATATAGTGCTGAGCTTGGTGAACGACATCCTGAACGCGATTGGATATTAAGCCGTATTCTTTGGCTAAGTGGTGTGGAAAAGGGCTTTAATAAAGGCAGTAATAGTCAAGGTGGCTGCGATACTTATCAGCGTTATATCTACATTCATGGTACGCCAGACAGTGAACCGATGGGTGTGCCACTCTCGCATGGTTGTATACGTATGCGTAATGAGGATATTATTGAATTGTTCGACCAAATTGCAGAGGGCATATCGGTGACGATTGTTGCTCATTAACCATTCTTAGCCCATTTAGGTACTTTCGTTCAGGCTCAGGACATGCCCTAAGTAAAACAGAATAACTTCATAGAGTAATTGATAAATAAAACTTTATAGAGTCTAGATATTATTTAGTATATTGATATAATAGCTTGCTTATGAATGATCGACTTGTCATGCCCAGCATGGCTCGTTTGACCTATATTTTATGATAATTATAAGGATAATATCGATGTCTAAAGAAACCCTAGCCACTTTACAACAAGCCTTTGATGAACGCCGGTCAATATATGCTTTGGGCAATGAGCTGCCAGTAGAGCCACAAGCAATTGTGAATATGGCAGAGCGTGTTTTATTACATACGCCTTCTGCTTTTAATTCACAATCTTCGCGCTTGGTCGTACTGTTTGGTGCCGAGCACCAGAAATTATGGGACATCGCTGAAGAAAAACTGCGTGCAGCCGTCGGCGATGGTGACTTTTCTGGTACTAAGCAAAAGCTAGATGGCTTCCGTGCGGCAGCGGGTACGGTGCTGTTTTATGAAGATAAAAACGTGACTCAGTCACTGCAAGAGCAATTTGCGTTATATGCAGATAGATTTCCAGTTTGGGCGCAGCAAACCTCAGCCATGCATCAGTATGCGATGTGGACTGAGCTACGTACTCTAAATGTTGGTGCCAACCTACAGCACTACAATCCGCTTGTGGATGAAGACGCAGCTAAGGCTTATGCTATCCCAGATAGTTGGGAATTAGTGGCACAAATGCCATTTGGCAACATTGTTGAGCCTGCTGGCGAGAAAACGTATCAGCCAGTTAGTGAGCGTATGAAAGTGCTAGGTTTATAAAACACTTGAGCTTATAAACGCGCTAGATGTAGAAAATTGATAGTAATTTTTGAATTAAGTTTAACTCAGTTGAATTATTACGTTTTTCAAATGGCTGAGTTTAAGCATCCAATCAAAAAAAAGCACCTCAAAGAAAGCGCTTAAAAAAAGACAGCCCATATAAAGTGAGCTGTCTTTTTTACTCTGAGCTTATTTTGTTTAAAGCATTGTTTATTCTAAGTTTTATTGATGCTGTTATAAGTATTTTTACCGCAATACAGAGCTGTCTGTCACTTTCGCCAAGCGTTTTTCTGTGCGCTTAAGGTCTCTCACTAGCATGGCTGCAAACCACCCAGCGCCATATAACGCACTGCTATCTGTCTTCGATTTTAACTGATAGCGCTGTTGGTACATTTTATGATTATGATATTTATTCAAAGTCTTTTGCGCTTTTGCTAAGTATTTTAGCCAGCGTTTACTTTCCTTCTTGGTTTTTTTCTTTTTTGACTTTTTCTTATCTAATAATGGCGTAGCAAACTCACTGATATAAAGTAAGGTGGTTAACTGCTCATGCAGCTCGTGCTCTGCATTATTATCGTCTAGATCAATATTTTCTATATCGTCACTTTTTGACTCTACGTTTTCTAAGTCACTATCGTCTAAGTCAACACTTTGTAAATCATCATCTTTTAAATCATTGCTTTCTATATTAATGTTATCTGAGCCAACGTCTTTTTTACTCTGTAGCTCTTGTACTGCCTTGCCAAGCTTTGCCTGCTGTTTGGATAAGGTTTTTGCCAGTTTATCGATGGCGAGTTGATCAGCTTGCGGTTCAAGGCTTGGGTCGCTCATGGTAAAGGCGATCAGCTCAAGTAAAGTCAGCTGAAAATCGTTGGCACTGATGGCATCTTTCGGAGTAATCTTCAGCGCATCCATATCTGTTGCCCAATCGACAGTAGGTGCACCATGCTGCTGTAAGTTAGGCTCTATATGTGAGGCAAGATGGGAAAGCTCTCGATATTCATTCAATAACATGACTGTTTGTTTTAGTATTGGCAGCCAGTCTGGATTGATTTCGTCAGAATAGTTGGCAAATGCTTGTAGGGCAGCTTGCAAGCGGACAATACCAATGTATAGTTGTAATACATGGTCGTCGTCTTCGCTGCCAGCGACGATAGCGCTGCTATTGGGCAGTATTTGCAACAGACAGTTATGTACCGCTGCGCGCACAAAGGCAGGCATGCTGATTTTCTTATCGATATTTAGCTGATCAAGGTCAGCGTGGACAGCTGGACTATGCTGCTGTTCTGTGATGAGTAAACCACCGCGCTCAGCTTTTGTCACCGTAGACAAACAAAGCTTGTAGCGCTTACACCAAGTTTTGGCGGTTGCAAATAAAAAATCGATATCTCCTGATATCAGCTCAAACTCAATCTCTTGAATAGCATCACGCTGAGTATCATCATTACCGTGAATAATTTCTCCATAATCGTACGCCATCTCGACATGGTTATTTGCATCACCATCACTGCCACTATCATCCACTAGCAATCGTGTGGTGCGCTCTACATCGGTCACATATAACCGTGTGAGATTTTTAGCCAGTTTTTTTAGCTTAAATTCAGCCAGGGCAGGGGCGACAGAGGTGTTTTTATAAATGGTTAAATCAGGCATGAGCGTATTATTATCGAGCATCGCTTGTACTTGTTCATTATCCAGTACCGCATTATGCTCTAGGCGTGCTGCAATGCCATCGCCGCCCGCTTTGATGGTCTGTACCCAAGCATCGCCTTCTTTACGGATACGCAAGCCAATGCCTGCCTCTGCAAGCTGTTGGTCTGGGGTATCATAATAATGGGCAGCCAGTTGTGTCACCTCAGAAGACTTGACTCGTGCTTGGCGCATCAAACCTTTCAGTCGCGACTCTGGTACCAAAAACTTTAGCTCTATCTCTTGCATGATGGCTCCCGATTATTTTAATAAATTTGAATGACTACCATCGTATGAAAGCTATCGGCGAATAACAAGCAAAATTTTTTCTATAAATACTCTGAGCTAATATTAGAGATATACTTTTAGTAAGTAATCATTATAATTAACGTAAATTATTAAACAAAAGTAGGATAAAGGTGGTTGGCTTTATAATAAAAGCTAAAATATTTTTATCCAATATATTTATCATATCTCATAAAATGCCGGATTATAAAATAATGACGCGATGCAATCAAAAGAAGTATGACACTCAGCAGTCTCATGCAATATTACTGCCTAAAGCCTTGTTTCCATCAGTTTTATGTCTACCAATAATGCTTGGGTCTGTGTTATTGATAGGCGGCTGCGATAGCTCTTCTGAATATGCAGAAAGCAGCGCAGATCTGACAGAGGTGGCAACCGAAGAAGTTGCAGACGCTACAGAAGGGGAAATGGCTGGCATCATGTCCGATGTGGCAGCTGATAATGCCTCTAACGCTAATGATTTAGAGGTTGAAAACCTATCGAGCACTAGTGAACAGACCCTTGGTAGTCAGGCAGCAGACATTAAAATTGCGGGCAAAGCGCTATTGATAACTGCTAGTGCTGATTTTAAAGTTGAAGATGTCGTCAAAACTAGTGATGCTATTGAGAGTTTGACACGGCAACAGGCTGGTTATGTGGCACTTAGCAATATTAGTAATCATCCACGTGATAGTCGAACCTTTGTACAAGGCAATAAAAATATCACGATTACAACCTACACTCGTCAAGCTGACATGACGGTTCGTATTCCTCGCGCCAATGTCAGTAAGTTCCTAGCGCAATTACAACAGCAAGTCGCATTTTTAAATGGGCAGCAGTTTAGTGCTCAAGATGTGACATTAGATATTTATCGTGAACAGCTAGCGAGTCAGCTAAATAGTGATATGGCAAGCGAGCTTAGCCAAGAACGCCTCAATAGTAAAAACGATAAAGACCAAGGCAGCAATGTTGATGCTATTACCGCGACTTATGCTGCGCGTCTTCAGCAAGAGCTTGCCAAGCTTGAGCAACTGGCTATCGCTGATAAAGTTCAACATAGCACCATTAACCTGACCTTTATGCAACCAGATATCAGTTATAAAGAAACCACACAAAATCTAGATGTGCTATTAGATGCTGAGCAGCCAAGTTTTAGTAGTCAAGTGAGTCAAGCATTTAAAGATGGCTGGGAGATACTTAGATCAGTAGCGCTTGGATTGATACAACTGTGGTGGCTGCTTGTACTTGGCGGTATTTTTTATCTAATTTATAGAATGATAAAAGCAATCTATCGTAGATTTTTTAAACATGATCCCCGTATAAAAAATATGAAGCGTGAGCTGATGGGTGAAAATCCAAAAAGTCACGATTCAGTCGGTATACAGAGCAGTCAGGTAGAGGATAACATTAACAATATGAAAGAGGCTGACAGTAAGGATAATAACCACTCAAATTGAAAATTAACAAGCTCGCAATGCTTAAAATCTTATAATGCTATAGTGTAAATAAGCAGACATAAAAAAACCGCCCTACAAGGTAGGACGGCTTTCTCTATAACTGGTACTTACGAGATGTACTTATAAGTGGTCGGTGATTAGAACTGGTTCATGGTGTTCTTGCCGCCGCCAGCTTTAAGGGCATTTTCACCTGAGAAGATTTCTTTGTGATCATCGCCAAGGTCAGAGCCAGCCATTGCTTGGTGCTTAACACAAGCGATGCCTTCACGGATTTCTTTACGTTGTACGCCAGCAGCATAAGCAAGCATACCATCTTCACCGAAGTAGCCTTTAGCAAGCTCATGCACGCTAAGCGCAGTGGTGTGATAAGTAGGTAGCGTGATTAAGTGATGGAATACACCTGCTTCACGTGACGCATCACGTTGGAAGTTTCTAGCCGCTTCGTCAGCTGCGGTATCAAGTTCAGTACCATCGTAATCCGCACTCATCAAGTCATCTTTATTGTAGGCAGATAGGTCTTTGCCTTCTTCTTCCCACTGAGCGATGATTTGCTTACGGAAGTTCAGTGTCCAGTTGAACGATGGGCTGTTATTGTATACAAGCTTAGCTTTTGGCTGTTGCTCTTTAATACGATCAACCATCATTTTGATGTGTGCGACGTCTGGAGTCGGTGTTTCGATCCATAGTAGATCCGCGCCATTTTCTAGAGCCGTTACACAGTCAAGTACGACACGGTCGATGTTCGTTTCTTCACGGAATTGATATAGACCATTTTGAAGACGAACTGGACGTACTAGTTTGCCGTTATGCTTAAGCAAGCTGTCGTTCTCTTTGGCGTTTTCTAGCGTGACTTCTTCCATCTCGATAAAATCGATGTACTGAGAAGCAAGGTCGCCTGGCTCATTTGATACTGGGATTTTTTGCGTTAGTGACGCGCCTTCAGAGTCAGTACGAGCAACGATAACGCCGTCTTCAACACCAAGCTCTAAGAATGCATAACGAATAGCGTTGATTTTTGCGATATAGTCTTCATGCGGTACAGTGACTTTACCCGCTTGGTGACCACATTGCTTCGCGTCAGATACTTGGTTTTCAACCTGAATAGCACAAGCACCCGCTTCAATCATTTGCTTGGTTAGCAAGTAAGTGGCTTCTTCGTTACCGAAACCTGCATCGATGTCAGCAATGATTGGCACAACATGTGAATCAAAGTTTTCGATTTTTTCTAGGATGGCTGAGGTATCTTGACCCGCTTCTTCTGCAGCGTTTAGCTCACGGAAGTAGTCGTTCAATACTTTAGCATCAGCTTGACGTAAGAAGGTGTAGATTTCTTCGATTAGCTTAGGTACAGAGGTTTTTTCATGCATAGATTGGTCAGGAAGAGGACCAAACTCAGAGCGAAGGGCTGCAACCATCCAACCTGATAGGTAGATGTAAGTTTTAGCTGTTGTACCGAAATATTTTTTCTTAGCGTACATGGTTTGTTGAGCCACAAAACCATGCCATGCACCTAAAGACTGCGTGTACTGAGACGTATCATTGTCATAGTCTTCCATGTCTTGACGCATGATTTTTGCAGTATATTTGGCGATATCTAAGCCCGTTTTAAAACGGTTTTGTGACATCATACGTGCCGCATCGGTTTCGCTGATATTCTGCCAGTTACCGTGCTTTTGCTTTAATTCACGTACTAAGTCGATCGCTGATTTATATGCAGTTGACATCTATGTCTCCTTGGGGTGGTGAAAATTAGTAACTTAGAAAATTACAAGTATTGAGGTAATTTTGATATATGTAGAAAGATGCTGGCAGAAGTGAAAATCTAAAATATAAACCTTATGCGTTAGCAATCTCTACTAAACTATAAGAAAATTATGATAAAAGCAAATAAAACCTGTCGAATTGGTCAGCTTTTATTATTGGGTCTTTCGTTTTAGGTTGAATGCGCTTTTTTATAAGTCTTTTTCAACTGTTAAAGTGCTTATTGCCCTAAAAAGTGCCAACTACTAATTCAAGCTTAAAAAAATAAGAGCAAAAAATTAAGTTTGCGTAATAAATGTTATGTCCGTATTTTCGCATGAAAATGCGATAAAATACTTATGGTAGTCAATCCATCAAAACGCACGGCGACTGCCTAACATTAAACAAGAACTGATTAAGCGCTTGCTAGCAACTATAGCTAGGTTACCTTGATTTATCTAGTTTATGATTATTATCTTGGGTATTTAATTTTATGATAGTACATATAAAACAATGACTTATGATGAATTATTTCAGTTATAATAAGCATATATCAAAATAATTAATATAAAATTGTCCTTATTTCATGCTGTTATAGATGATTTATGCTAAATAGCAGGGCAAAAAACGCCGCGTTTGTAGTGGTATTTATTTTAAGGTAAAGAGACATATATGAATTTGCAGCGGGTAGATTTAAATTTATTGGTACATCTAGATGTGTTGTTACGAGAAAAAAACGTTACTCGTGCAGCTGAGCAGCTTGGCATTACCCAACCTGCGATGAGTAATATTTTGCGCCGGCTGCGTAAGCTATTTAATGATCCATTGCTGGTACGCTCATCTGAAGGTATGACGCCGACTGAACGCGCATTGGAGTTACAGCCTCGTATCCGTGAAATACTTGCGGATTTGACACAAGTATTAGAGCCACGCACAGAATTTCGTCCTTACAGTACCTCGCGCGTTTTTCGTATCATGACCTCAGACTATGCTGAAGCGACATTGGTACCAAAATTGGTCAAAGCATTGCGCTCAGAGGCACCAAATGTCATCTTAGATTTCTTAACGCCATCGGACGTCTCATATCGTGATATGGAGCAGGGGCGAGTGGATTTGGCGATCAACCGCTTTAATGAAATTCCGCAAAGCTTCCATCAAGTGTTAGTATGGCGTGATACTTTTAGCTGTTTATTGTCCTCTGACAGTCCTTATGCTCATCGCTTTAATCTCAAAAATTATCTTAAGGCGCAGCACGTTTGGGTCTCTAAAACTGGTATGGGTGTGGGATTTGGTGTCAATCCAGAAAAATCTGGTGGCCTAGGTTCAATTGATCAAGCACTGCAACGTTTAGGTCAAAAACGTCAAATCAGTGTTTTTACCCGCCACTATCAAATGCCAGCCATGCTTGCAGCCAATAAAGATTTGGTTGCAACTTTGCCTACGCGTGTGGCAAAAATGCAGGCTAATAACGACAGTATCATGATGGTCGAGCCACCATTTTTTATCCCTGAATTTGAGCTAACGATGGCGTGGTCGCCTTTGTTGCAGCATCATCCCGCCCATCGTTGGTTGCGTCAGCTTATCATGCATGTGGCTCGTCAAATTGTTGACGAAGAAGAGAATCCACCCCAAGAAATTCCTGTGATGAATCATTTGTTTTAAGCCATTTGTTTGTGGCTATCGATTGCTTATTTATTAAACCAGCCCAAGCGCTGGTTTTTTATTGGCGTAATTTTACTGAAAAATCTCGTCCAAGATTTTGACCTAATAAATCAGTCAGTCACATTCTTAACATCTTACGAACACTTCTTTATAACTTGTAAAACTACTCGTTGTACATTTTGCTATGATAAATTCCACTTAAGAAAAAAGACAAATACATAGCCTATTGTTAAGTTATACGACAGTATTGGATTTCATAAAATCGTTGATGAAGTTGTTCAATTTAACCAGATGCGTTTATAAAAATGACTATTCTTGGTTTATGTGTTTCTAAGTTTTCAGATGTTTAAGCGATCAATTTTTAAATCAATAAAATAGTTTAATAAATAAGGATAACAATCATGGCAGATATTACTACTATAAATCCAGCAACGGGTGAAGCGATCAAAGAATACAATTACATGAGTAATGATGAGGTGAACAAGATTGTTGAATCCTCGCACCAAGCATTTACTGAGTGGCGTAAAACCAGCCATGAAGCGCGTGCAAAAGTCATCAGTTCCATCGGTGAGACATTGCTTAAGTACAAAGAAGAGTTGTCTAAACTCATGACTGAGGAGCGTGGTAAGCTCTATAGTCAGAGTTTGCAAGAAATAGATTTATGTAAAGCAATTTGCGACTATACCGCAGAAAAAGGGGTGGCTGCACTTGCTGACGATGAACGTGATATTGAAGGCTTGAAGAAAGGTATTGTGACTTATCAGCCTATCGGTGTTATCTATGGCATGCAGCCATGGAACTTTCCTGCTTACCAAGTATTCCGTTATACCATCGCAAATCTGATGGCAGGTAATAGTATTTTACTCAAGCACGCGTCAAACGTGACTGGTTCAGGCTTGTTAATCGAAAAAATCTTCCATGAGTCAGAGTTACCAAATGATTTGTTCCGTACGATTTTAATCGATCACGACCAATCAGAAGCATTAATCGGTCATGACAAAGTGCGCGGTGTCACACTGACAGGTAGCGACGGCGCTGGTAGCATTGTAGGTCAGCAAGCAGCAAAAGCCATTAAAAAGGTGGTGCTAGAATTAGGCTCAAACGATGCCTTTATTGTCTTAGAAGATGCTGATGTAGAGTTAGCGGTAGAAATTTGTACTCAAGCGCGTCTCATTAATAATGGTGAAACTTGTGTCGCCGCTAAGCGCTTTATCGTCGTTGATAGTTTATACGATGATTTCCGTGAACGCATTGTCAAAAAATTTGCAGATGCTAAATCTGGCGATCCGATGGATGATGCCTCTGATCTTGGTCCATTAGCCCGCAAAGATTTACAAGAAAAATTGCATGAGCAAGTAGAAGACAGTGTGGCAAAAGGCGCAACGATTGCTGTTGGTGGTCAATTGCCAGAAGGTAAAGGCAGTTTTTATCCAGCCACTATCTTGGAGAATGTCGAAAAAGGACAACCTGCCTATGATGACGAATTATTTGGTCCTGTCGCCTCATTAATAAGAGCCAAAGACCAAGATGATGCATTACGCATTGCCAATGATAGTCGCTACGGTTTGGGCGGTGCTATCTTCTCTAAAGACGAAGACAAAGCCATTCGCCTAGCGCGCGAAGAGTTTGATACGGGCATGGTTTACATCAATGGTTACGGTCTTGCAAATCCAGCGTTGCCATTTGGTGGAGTGAAAAACTCAGGTCATGGTCGCGAGCATGGCGGTTTTGGTATCAAAGAATTTGTAAATATTAAAGGGCTACATGTTCATAAAAGTCAATAATAGCTAACGTCTTCGGGATTAATATGCTTTAGAAGATTTTAAAGGTAGCTATTAGAAAGCCCAGTCATTCATTGAGTGACTGGGCTTTTTTATGCAAAGAGTTTAAGCTTGATAGTTGGTGCCTGATAATTTGTGACTGTCGCTACTTACTCAGTCGTTCAAATATAGTTTTAATGGTAGCGTTTGTAAAGACATACTTTGTTGATTGGCTGCTTGAGCATGGTCTAGCGAGAGTGCGCCTTTGGCCAATAATAAAATCGTCCAAGGGAGCAATTGATGCTCAAGCTTTTGCACGCGTGCTTGCAAGCTATCGGCAGTGTCTCTTTGATGTATCTCTAACAGCGCTTGGGTCAAAACAGTACCCGCGTCGAGCTCAGCGGTGACGACATGAATACTACAGCCATGATGTCGCTCACCTGCTTGTATCGCACGCTGATGGGTATCAAGGCCTTTATAGATAGGTAGTAAAGAGGGGTGCAGATTAATCATCGGCGCTGGTGCATTATCGATAAAATCTGCACTCAAGACACGCATAAAACCAGCTAACACAATGAGATCTGGTTGCCATAAGGCTAGTTGGCTGCTGGCATGATTCTCAAAGGTCTTGATTCCCATGCGTTTGCCGCTAGCAACATGTGACAATACGGCTACGGGAATGTCAGCGTCTTTTGCACGGGTGATGGCATAAGCATCTTCACGGTTACTAATGACGCCAACAATCTCAATCGGCAGTGCGCCAGCTTGCATCGCATCTATCAGTACTTGCAAGTTGCTACCACTACCAGAGACCAGTACAGCAATCCGTAAAGGGTTATTATCAATTTTTTTTTGACTGTCTGACATTAACGGTACACCACAGAATCCGCTTCGCGCTTCACCATTTCGCCTAATTGCCAAGCTTTTTCACCAGCATCGTTCAAAGTTTGAATGGCCGCATCTGCTTTATCTTTAGGCACGACAATGACAAAACCAACGCCGCAGTTAAAGGTGCGGTACATCTCGCTTTGTTCAATATTTCCTTGGGTTTGTAACCAAGTGAATAGCTCTGAGAACTGCCAGCTAGTCGTATCAATGCTAGCAGCTAAATTCTCTGGTAATACACGTGGTAAATTATCGGTTAAGCCGCCACCAGTGATATGTGACATCGCATGTAAGGCTGAGCTACCAAGGGTATCTTGTAGCGCTTTAATGGCTTTAACATAAATGCGGGTAGGTGCCATCAGCGCATCTTGAATAGGCTGACCGTCTAATTGCTCATCACTAGTAGTCACATCAATACCGCTGACTTCGATGACTTTACGCACCAATGAGTAACCATTAGAATGCGCGCCACTTGAAGCAAGCGCGATTAGTACATCGCCTTCAGCGACGTTTTCGCCAGTGATGACTTCCGCTTCTTCAACCACACCGACGCAGAATCCCGCTAGGTCATAATCGTCGTCTTGATACATGCCTGGCATCTCAGCCGTTTCGCCGCCGATAAGTGCACAGTTTGACAGTTTACAGCCTTCGCCAATACCAGTAACAACAGTCGCTGCTACGTCTACATCAAGCTTTCCAGTTGCATAATAGTCTAAGAAAAATAATGGCTCAGCACCGCAAACCAATAAATCATTGACGCACATGGCGACCAAGTCGATACCGATGGTGTCATGGCGGTTTAGCTGTAATGCCAGTTTAAGCTTGGTGCCGACACCGTCAGTGCCCGAAACCAATAACGGTGAGGTGTAACCAGTCGGAATACGACAAAGCGCCCCAAAACCGCCAAGTCCGCCCACAACCTCAGGACGAGAGGTGGCTTTTGCCACTGATTTAATACGTTGTACCAACGCATCGCCAGCATCAATATCAACGCCAGCATCTTTGTAGCTTAAAGAAGGCTTGTTACTCATGGTCATCTCACAAATTTTATAGGGAATGAAGGTCTGTCAGTAGAAAAGCGGATCGGTCGTGTTAATTTTGCAGATAGTGCGCGCATTATACCCAAAAACGACCCCCTCTCGCAAAGCAACTTACCAATATTTGGCCGATATTTAACGAAGAGTGGCAATAAAGGCTAAATAGAGCGCAATAAAAATTTAAGAAACAAAAAATGACTGATTTTTTGTTGTACTCTGCGATAATAGAACGCCAAAGTCGTTGGCAAAATTTACTGCCATGACAATGATAAATACCATTATAAATATAAAGCTATCGGCTACCTAATTCAGCAAAAAAACCATTATAAGCCAGCATTTTACATTGACTTAATCGTAGGGTTACCCTTCATGATAAACCAACCAATAGATCCCTTTTTTCGACGCCTATTCATCGTCGTTGCTATTGTTGTGGCGGTATTTTTATTATATTTGATGACGCCGGTCATCGTGCCATTTGTTGTGGCTTTTGTATTGGCTTATCTATTCAATCCGCTGGTTAAGCGCTTATCAAAATATATCAAGCGTTGGATAGCCATTATCATCGTTTATTCGACGATTACGCTTGGCATGGTGTTACTACTTTGGTGGTTGATACCGACCTTATGGCATCAGCTGCAAGCAGCGTGGGAATATTTGCCCAAGGTTCTAAACTGGTATAACCAAGTGGTGCGGGAGTGGTTTATTAATAACAGCCGTATTCGTCTGCCAGAACTAGAAGCCAAAGGTTTTTCTGATACCTTGGTCGATTATATGCAGACCAATTATAAGTTCGCTGATGCCAGCAGCATGATGAGCCAAATATTGACGTCTAGTATGAATTTTATCAATAACGCTGGGCTGATTGTATTGGTACCGATTTTGACCTTTTATTTCTTGTTTAATTGGGATCAGCGCCTGCAAACTTGGAAGATGGCGATTCCAGCCCCTTATTGTAAAAAAGTAATCGGCATTGCTCAAGAGTGTGATCGGGCGCTGATGGCCTTTATCAAAGGTCAGCTGTTGGTGATGGTGCTGCTAGGCGCTATTTATGCAGTGCAATTGCAGCTTATTGGGCTTGAGCTTGGCTTGATTATCGGTATGGTTGCCGGTGTTGCCAGCTTTGTGCCGTATTTGGGCTTTGGTATTGGCTTTATTGCGGCGATTATCGCTTGCCTGTTTCAGTTTGGGCTAAATTGGACGTATTTGTCGCTGATTGTCGGAGCGTTTTTAGTTGGGCAAGCCGCCGAAGGTTATATCCTACAGCCGTTACTATTGGGTGATAAGATAGGTCTATCGCCGCTTTGGGTGATTTTTGCAGTATTGGCAGGCGCAAGCTTATTGGGTTTCGTTGGTATGCTCATCGCACTGCCAGTGTCTGCCGTGCTTAATGTACTGTTTCGCCATTTATACATCTACTATCGTTCGACTGATTTTTATAAAGGTCGTAAGCAATTGGCTTTGTTTGAGAAGAGATAAGTATTTTATCGTTAGAGTAACGAGGTCATCATAATGGGATAGTAAAATTGATGACGGATAATAAATGGTGATTGATAAGGCTTAATAGGTAAAAGACTTGTCAGTCATTTTGCAAATATGTTATATATAGGCGCAGTATTGACAGTATCAGCCGTTATCCAGTTGGTCGTTAACAAGATGACTTTTGATTAGGTAATTCTCAGATATACTCTCGATTAAAACAACGAGATGCTAACGCAGCAAGTTTATATCAGGTAGTATAAGAGCATCTCAAAGACAGTTATTAATAATTTATCCTTTTATTTATTGCATTACGCAAAACGAGTTGATGATTCATGGCAGAAGCACAGCTAAGTCTCAATCTGGACATTAAGCATGATGCAAGTCTAAGTGACTTCGCCGGTCCTGGTTGGATGTCAATTATTGATGCAGTGCGGCAACTACATGTCGGCCTGATTGGTCAGCTGTACCTATTTGGCAGTCCTGCTACGGGCAAGTCGCACTTATTATCTGCTATCTGTGAGTCATTTATTGAGATGGACAAGTCCGCGATTTGTTTGTCACTCAATGAGTTGATTCATACCGATGTGCACGTCCTCTCCTCTCTAGAAAACTTCGATCTAATCGCGATCGATGATTTAGAGGTGCTGGAGCAAAGCAGTCAATGGCAAGAAGCCTTATTTCATTTGATTAACCGCAGTCGTGAAGGTCAGCGTCAATTGTTGTTTGCAGCCAATAAGCCTGCTGGTGATTTGCCCTTTCAATTGAGGGATTTGCTGACTCGTTTGGCACAAGCACCTACGTTTAAAGTACCCAATGGTCATGACTTAGCCGACCGTCAGGCGTTATTACAATCCATCTTGCGTCGGCGTGGTTGGCAGTTTGATGATCGAATTATTGATTATTTGCTTACTGAAGGACCACATCGCATCGGTGCGATGATGGAAGTACTCAATTATATTCAGCCGATGTTTTCGAACCTTGGGCGTAGCAATATATCCAAAGCAGTCATCACTGACGCATTGCGTACCATTGATGAGCAGACACTAGCAGCAGAGCTTGCTGATATTGCGCAAGAGACACAAGTAGATAACGATTCAGCGGAACAAGATCAACATACGATGCCACTCGATTTTTAGCATTAACAACTAAAGTCTTTTATCCAAAACGCTTTTACTATTGCCAAAACGTTTTCACTATTAATGGAATCACTTATGAAATCCAATGCTTCTTTGCTAAAAAAACTGACCATCAGCACGTTGCTTATTGGTGCAGGCTCTGTCTCTATGCTGTCGCATGCTGAAGTAACGCTACTGGTTGATGACCATATCAAAGTCACGGCTATTAATGGGCAAGAAGTGCAGCAGAGCGCTTTTCAACCATTGACTAAAAAGTTTACGCTTCAGCCGGGTCAACATGCGATTACTGCGAAGTATGACCGCTTATATGACTTGCGCCGTGATGAGCATGACTATTTACGTTCGGGTAATGTGAGCGTGACGGCAGAATTGGCGGACAATCAAACCTATCGTCTGACCATGCCGAATCAGCCAGAAGAGTATGCAGCAGCTAAAGAATATGCCAAACGTCCGATACTGGCAGTAGAGAAAAACAATACTGTGGTTGCAAGTCAGCAAGGTATCGCTGGTAATCAAGGTGGATTGTTGTCAGGTTTAGGCAAGGCATTCGGCGGTGTATTTGGTGGGGCAGATGATGCAGAGCTACAGAATCAGCGTGCGATTGCCGCATTAGATCAACCAAATGTGAATACGGGTACGGTAGCGACTACTAAGCAAACCACTAGCGTTAATTCATCTGCTAATACCTTAGATCAATTTATGCAAATTTGGTTACAAGCCACGCCTGCTGAGCGCGAAAAAATGCGTCAATGGATGCAAAAATAAGGTTTCATTAGCAACAGCAAGCACAAAAAAAGCACCTAAAGTAGGTGCTTTTTTATGATCTAGATTTTAGGGCGTGCCCTCAATTCAATCAATTACTCTCTAAATGGGCTAAAAATGGCTAAATTTTGTTAAACATCGTCAAATAGCTTATCAATATCTCGATATTAACAGCGCTATCTTCCTTGTTTAGCTGCAATTTATCTCATTTTTATCACCATTTTTAAAATGAGGACACGCCCTAGTGATGTACTGTTTCATTAGTAATGATTAACCCAAAAAGGCGTTATACATCCAGATGAGCTTTTCTTGCTCTTGTACATAGGCATCTACGAGATCAGCTGTCCCTTGATCTTCGCTGTCTGCTGCTAGAGCAGATACTTTACGCTGCTCTGTAATCAAAGCTTGTAAACCAGTTACCACGCCTTTCACACAAGCATTGCCATCTTTGACGTTTTTATCTTCTTGAATGCTAGTATGCTGAGTAAAATCGCTATAAGCATGCAGCGGTGTGCCGCCCAAAGTTAAGATACGCTCAGCAATTTCATCAATTTGTAATTGTAGCGCAGTATACAATTCTTCAAATTTTGGATGCAAGGTGAAAAAATGCTCACCTTTTACATTCCAGTGATAGCCACGGACGTTTAAATAAAATACGTGATAAGTTGACAATAAATTGTTTAGTTGTGCAATGACTTCGCTCATGTCAGCTTTTTCTAGACCGATTTGATTAGTAGCGTTACTCATAATATTATCCTTATAGTTTGAGTGTTGAGATAAAACATTAAATGAAGAAGATGAGAAGTGTAGCAACTCGTGTGCTGCATTACTATGCTCGTTAATATATTAACGCTTTTCAGCCTTAAAAAGTAACAATCTTAGAAAATAGTATGATAAAACTGCCTTATAGAATGGCGTCAGCTTAAGCTAAAATCATAGCTATACATTCATATAATTTAGAGCAATTATCACCTTTATTCTTATAACTATTATAATAGCAGAGCACCATCGATAAGTTAATTTCAATAAATTTATAATTACGATTGATTTTGTAAAAAGTATTTTTTATTGATCATTTATTTATTGATCATTTATTTATTGATCACTTCTTTATCGCTCATATAATAAGCGATAAAGAAGTTTTCTACTATTTTATGCTGGCGGCTGTAAGTTTTCAGGATTTAAGCCTTTGACGGGGATAACTTCTTGCAAATGCTGACGTACCGTATCGATCGGAAACTTCTGTGCTTCTAAGCGTTTTGGCACAATTTGGCTGCCTTGTTGACCTTTCATCTCAAACATCATAAAGATATAGTCGTCCGTCTCATCCCAGCTTTTGACAGCTGACCATGGAATGACGGCTTGCTGGGTTGTGCCTGCTCGCATTTGCATGCCGCGCATTTGGTTGTTATTAAATGTGTCAGGCTGATTCACTGGCATCGCCATGACGAGGCCATGCTTTTGTACGCCCAATTTCATCTGACGCATCTCGTCTGGCATTTCTTGATCGGCCACTTGCTTGTCAAACTCTCTTTTCACATACCATTTAAAGCCAAGGGTACGAACCAGTAAATAAATGACGACTGAAACTAGCATCAGCCAAAAGATAATGGTTGAGTAGCCTGTCACAAAAACCAACCCTGCGATCGCTAGTACCACGGTTACCGCCATAATGATCCATTCTTTCATTTTGATACTTTTTAGACCGAAAGAAGGGCTGGCACTGGCAAATAGCTCGTATTGTGCTTGATGAAATTCTGCCTCAGTTAGGTTTAAGGCGACAGGTTGTAGCGTATAGGGGTACAAGGCCATAAAGGTTTCTCAAATACTTGTATTGAAAGTGTTGGGTTTAAATCGACAAAACGTAGCAGCTACGTCGTACTTGGCTAGAAGTCGAATAAAAGGTATGCGCTTATCTTACCGAAAAGTACCCCTAAATGAAACATATAAGCCGCTCTGTTCGTTGATAGAGGTGATATTAATGGTTTTAATAAGGATGGGCGAGGCTTATTGAGGTGAGCTGAACTTTGAGAGATGCATTTAAAGCAAATGTAACTGGCTACGGATAATGAAAGTAATAAATGAAAATTCAATCAGCAGCGGTCAAAACATGGTCAAATCTGCTGTGTCTTGGTATTATAGCGGCTATCACTTATTTTGATAAAATCAGCACCTTTAAAAACAGTATCTTTAAAAATAACACTTTCGAACCTCTTCCTCACTTCTAGCGTTACAGGCAACTATTATGATTGATCCAAAACTCTTACGCGGCGATTTAAGCGATTTACAACAGCAACTGGCCACTCGTGGTTATGCACTTGACATAGATTTTTGGCAAACAGTTGAGTCAGAACGTAAATCTTTGCAGATCAAAACCGAAGAGTTGCAGTCGAGCCGTAATGCGGGTGCTAAGCAAGTGGGTGCTTTGAAAAAGTCAGGCGAAGATGCCAGTGAGCTATTGGCTGAGATGCAGAATGTCAGCGGTGAGATTAAAACAGCCGAAGACGAGCTGCGCACTCTACAAGAGCGTATCAACAAAGCTGCTATGCAAATTCCAAATATTCCAGCAGCCGATGTGCCAGTGGGTACGTCAGAAGAGGATAACGTAGAAGTGCGCAAGTGGGGCACGCCTCGTACGTTTGATTTTGAAATTCAAGATCACACTTATATTGGCGAAACACTTGGTATGCTCGACTTTGAAGCAGCGACCAAGCTGACTGGTAGCCGCTTTAATGTACTAAAAGGACAGTTGGCGCAAATGCATCGCGCCCTGATTCAGTTTATGCTCAATACCCATACTATGAAGTACGGCTATCTTGAAACGTACGTGCCTTATATTGTGAATTCAGACAGCCTAAAAGGTACGGGGCAGTTGCCTAAGTTTGAAGATGATTTGTTTAAGCTCAAAAATCATACAAACAATGAAGACATGGATTTTTATCTTATCCCTACTGCCGAAGTGCCAATGACCAACTTGGTACGTGGCGAGCGTTTGGATATTAGCGAGCTGCCACTTAAGTTTACCGCGCATACGCCTTGTTTCCGTAGTGAGGCAGGCTCACATGGCCGTGATGCTCGTGGTTTGATCCGTCAGCATCAGTTTGAAAAAGTCGAGATGGTTAATATTGCCACGGCTGAGCAGTCTGATGACTTATTAGAAGCAATGACTGGACAAGCCGAATATATCTTGCAGCAGCTTAATCTGCCATACCGCACTGTGCAGTTATGTACAGGTGATATGGGCTTTGCAGCGCAAAAAACTTATGACATCGAAGTATGGTTACCGAGCCAAGATACCTATCGTGAAATCTCAAGCTGCTCTAACTGTGGTGACTTCCAAGCGCGCCGTATGGGTACGCGTGTCAAGGATGGCAAACAAACCAGCTTAGCACACACGCTAAATGGTTCAGGCTTGGCAGTGGGTCGTACACTATTGGCAGTCATGGAAAATCATCAAAATGCTGATGGTAGTATCACCATTCCAGAAGTATTGCGTCCGTTTATGGGCGGTGCTGAGACTATTTCAGTTTAATAAATGGTCTGTAGGTAATGAGCTGCTTGCCGTTTAGTTCGCTCGCAGCTTGTTACTTATCACTTAAATCAAAACCTATCACTGCTTATGGTTTAACAAAATTGATGTGAGTCATTGCTAAATATAAACGGTCTTGTCACCGCATTCTTAGCTAGCCTCATAGCAAATATGTTAATATTACACTTTGATTTTATAGTCTATAACTTAGGGACGCATTTGGCGTCCTTATGCTTATACTCCTTTGAGTAAACTCTCCTCTTAGCCCAATACTAGGAAACTCTATGCCAGCTCCAATTAGCGAACGTAAATTAGCCAATGCCATCCGTGTACTGTCGTTTGATGCGGTTCAAAAAGCCAACTCTGGACATCCAGGCGCGCCAATGGGTATGGCCGATATTGCCGAAGTTTTGTGGCGCAAGTTTTTGAAGCACAACCCAACCGATCCACAGTGGCACAACCGTGATCGCTTTGTCTTATCGAACGGTCATGGCTCAATGCTTATTTACTCATTGCTGCATTTATCTGGTTATGATGTCAGCGTTGATGATCTGAAAGGGTTCCGTCAGCTGCATTCAAAAACCCCAGGTCATCCTGAGCTTGGCTACACACCAGGTGTTGAAACGACTACCGGTCCATTAGGACAGGGTATTGCTAATGCCGTTGGTTTTGCAATCGCTGAAAAAACTCTAGCCGCGCAGTTCAATCGTGACGGCCATAACATCGTTGACCATAATACCTATGCATTCTTAGGCGATGGTTGCTTGATGGAAGGTATCAGTCATGAAGTGTGTTCGCTGGCTGGCACGTTAGGTCTTGGCAAGCTGGTCTTCTTCTATGATGACAATGGCATCTCTATCGATGGTAATGTTGAAGGCTGGTTCACAGATGATACGCAAGCGCGTTTTGAGTCTTATGGTTGGCAAGTTATCAAAGTCGATGGTCATGATGCCGAAGCAATCACGCAAGCAACTGAACAAGCGCTAAAAGAGACTACTAAACCAAGTCTTCTGATTTGTAAAACCACGATCGGTGCGGGTAGCCCGAACAAGCAAGGTCTAGCAGCCAGTCATGGCGCACCACTAGGTGATGATGAAATCGCCTTGACTCGTGATGCATTGTCTTGGAAGCATGCTCCATTTGAATTAGATGATGAAATCTATGAAGCATGGGATGCTAAAGCCAAAGGCGACGTACAACAAAAGAACTGGGATGCGGACTTTGACGCTTATAAGAAAGCCTATCCTGAACTAGCAGCTGAGTTGTTACGCCGTCTAAATGGCGATTTGCCTGCTGACTTTGATAGCCAAGCAAAAGCCTATATTCAGCAAACGCAAGAAGCGGGTGGCGATGTCGCCAGTCGTAAAGCCAGTCAAAATGCTATCAATACCTTACAGCCATTATTACCAGAATTGCTAGGTGGTTCAGCGGATCTCGCTGGCTCAAACCTAACACTATTCAAAGGCGCAAAAGGCATCGAAAAAGACGCTGACGGCAACTATATCTATTATGGCGTACGTGAGTTCGGTATGACCGCGATTGCCAATGGTATCGCATTGCATGGCGGCTTTATCCCTTACGTCGCGACTTTCTTAATGTTTATGGAATACGCACGTAACGCGGTACGCATGGGTGCACTTATGAAACAGCGCGTCATCCATGTCTATACTCATGACTCTATCGGTCTGGGTGAAGATGGCCCAACTCATCAGCCAGTTGAGCAATTGACTAGCCTACGTACTACGCCAAACCTACGTACATGGCGTCCGTGTGATGCGACTGAATCTGCAAGCGCTTGGGTAGAAGCTATCAAATCAGAAAACAACCCATCAGCATTGATCTTTAGCCGTCAGAGCTTGCCACATCAAGCACGGGATAGCGAGCAAGTAGCGAACATTACCAAAGGTGGTTATGTACTTGCGAAAGAGCAGGGCGAACTACAAGCCATCATCATCGCAACTGGTTCAGAAGTTGGCCTAGCGATGGAAGCATATGAAGCGTTGAGCGCAAATGGTGTTGGCGTCCGTGTGGTCTCTATGCCATGTGCAGAGATTTTCGTTGAGCAAGATACTAGCTACCGTGAAGCGGTATTGCCTGCCAATATCCGTGCTCGTGTAGCAGTAGAAGCCGCTCACGTAGATTACTGGTATAAGTTCGTTGGTCTAGATGGCAAAGTCATTGGCATGACCACTTATGGCGAATCTGCCCCTGCAGATCAGTTATACAAAGAGTTTGGTATTACCACTGATGCTGTGGTTGAAGCGGTAAATAGTTTGGTATAATTCGTTAAAAAAGTTATAAATAAAAAAGCTGCTAGAGAAATCTGGTGGCTTTTTTTATTGGCTAAATAATCAGTGTATTCATAGTGGTATTTAGTCCATAATTAAAAAAAACAGAGTACGGAATAATTATGAACTGGGATTTGTTGAGTATTTTTATCACGGTCGGCTTGGCGCATTTTCTTGCACTATTGAGTCCTGGACCAGATTTTGTATTGATCGTAAAGAGTGCGATTAAGAACGACAGTAAAGACGCAATAGGGGTTGCGCTCGGTATCACCTTTGCTAATGCAGTGTACATTGGTCTATGTCTAATTGGTGTTGGCTCAATTTTAGCCGCCTCTGCACCTATTATGATTACGCTAAAAATCATTGGTGGGTTGTTTTTAATGTACCTTGGGATACAGGCTTTACGCGCACGAAAAGATGCGTATGACCAATTTCAGGTAGCCCAATCAGCCCATTCAAATATACCTAAGACAACTTTTTTAAAGGAATTTACTGCAGGGTTTTTGTCTGGAATATTTAATCCTAAAAATCTACTCTTTTATCTCAGTTTATTCACTGTAGTATTGACACCAGAAATAAGTTTTGTGTTCAAATTAGGCTTAGGTATTTGGATGACTGTTGTGGTATTCGTATGGGACACTGCTGTCATATTTCTATTGTCGACTCGCAAAGTACGCGCTAAATTTACCCAAGTTGCTTATTACATCGATAAAGTTACAGGGGCGTTGCTTGGCGTCATTGGTTTAACTATCGTCAGAACAGCAATTGTAGATCGGTAATTTTAACCAAAAGTAATTAGTATATTGATATTGAACGTTATTTATTTTTTCATAACCACTTTCAAGAAAAAAACCATGTCCCTCAAATCCACTTTCAAAGGCTTTCTAGGCGAGACCGTTATCAATGTCGTCATGTGGCTAAAACTTGAAAAAGATGTCTATCACCGATTAAACGGTATTACCTTGCCAAGAGCCAATGGTGGCAGTACCCAAATCGATCATATTATCGTCTCTGTATACGGCATCTTTGTCATCGAAACCAAGAATTATAAAGGCTGGATATATGGTAGTGAGAACCAACGACAGTGGACACAAGTATTCCCAAATGGAAGTAAGTTCAAATTCCAAAACCCACTACGCCAAAATTATCTACATATTAAGACGCTTGCAGATTTATTGGGGTTGGAGCTGAGCTACTTCCATTCGATGATTGCTTTCATCGGTGAGTGCGAGCTAAAAACCCGTGATGAGTTACCCGAACACGTATTGACGAGTGGGATGGTGTCTTATGTGAAGCAAAAGCAGGATGAAATACTGACTGAAGACGAGGTTAAGTCTATCGTTGAGCAGATTAATAGCAACAGATTTAGCAAATCTTGGCGCACCAATAGAGAGCATAAAGCCTATCTAAAAGACAAGCATAGCCCCTCAAACAAACAGCCTAGCAGTAACTCTACTGATAAAACAATTGCTAAAACTGCCAGTAAGCCTACACTCGAGCCGGTAATAAAAGAAACCGCTAAACGAGCCACGCTGAAAAGCCGAGAAGTGCTGCGATGGTCAGGTCAGACTGAGATTGAATCTAGCGAGTTACTAACTGAGAGTCTGAATATTCAGCAGACAAATACACCATATGATATGGACAATAAAGCGTTCCTTACACCGTTTGAGATTGTAGAGCCTGAGCCACAAGTGGAAGCACCTACAATATTTGAGGCGACAAACCCTACTGCTAATCTCGTCCAAGCGCCAACTTGCCCGAAATGTAATGGAGAGATGGTTAAACGCACTGCAAAGAAAGGCGCACGCCAAGGACAATTCTTTTATGGCTGCGCGCAGTTTCCAAAGTGCCGAGGTGTAGTAAATATTGCTTAGCCTTTAAAGAACACCGACCCATACTTCGCATATTTCCCCACTTTTAAAGCATCAGATGCTGAGGCTCATATTTTTGTTTTTTTGCTTGGTTTTGTTCACGAAAACCCAGCGACAAGATGACCGTCGAAACAAGTTTTATCGATGCGCTAGACGTACTCTATAAACTAACGGCTACTTCATAATAAAAGCGACATCAAAATCGTGCGTTGGCATAAAGTTAGTCTCTTTAATCTCAAACGTCGTCGCGCTTACCTTTGTGACTTTACCCTTTCCTTTCCAGCAAAACGACACTAATTCATTAGGATCGCGTTCTACGGTAAGTTTGAAATTGCTAATCGGTTTTGCCCAGTTAGCCCCCGTAGTCAATATATAGCTTAAGGCATGATAAGGGCGACTACCATTCTTGTGAAATCCTCTTTGAGTTGAAGCATCTACGCAAAAATTTGGGAATCCTTCTTGACCTAGATGAACTGAGCCACCCACAAGCGGTGTATATGAATGCTTGATTTTGGTCGTCGCATTGGCTTTGAATTTTTGCTCCCAACTATAGATCACCTGCGAATCCCAAGGTATATAAAGACTTTCTCTATCATAGATGAATTTATCTAATGCCTTGTTATTACAATCTAAAAGCCGTTGATTGACATATTCAGTGTCCACTTGATATGTCCAAGGCCCCATCATATCAGCCTCGTTAAGACCACAGGACTTGAATATTTCAGTCGTATCGACAGAGGTGTTCGCATAGGTTCTATCACTGTCTTTGACGACTATTGGGTACATAAAAGTGCGAACATGTAGTTCTGGATCAATGGGTTTGCCATTGACCCAAAGTTTAAAATTATTATAAGTTTCGCTAGTATCAGCAAAATCTGAGCCTGTAAAACTAGGAACAGCGGGCATAGGAAATAAAATGGTTTCGGTAATATCTTTATTGCTTAAGTTTTTAAACTCATAATTGACGCGAATTTTATCTTTTGAGATATATAAATCTTCACTATGCATACTGATATTTTTATTTTTAAGATACTCAACACCGCCCGTACCGATATAGCCAGTAGAGTCATTGGCTTGGGCAGCCGTCATCGCTAGCAGAACAGCGCAAGCTAATTGGCTGCTACACATAAAATATCGCTTACCCATATATTTCTTCCAAGCGTAAACAAGCAACCAGTCGGCCATCCCATTCACGCAGTTGTGGCTCTATCTCGCTACATTGCTGTTTGGCATATGGGCAGCGTTTGTGCAGGGCGCAGCCAGTCGGTGGATTGAGCGGGCTTGGCAACTCGCCTTGTAGGGTCAAATCATTCTTATGACCATTTACCGTTGGCGCGGCAGCCAACAGAGCGATAGTATATGGATGTTTTGGCGCGTTATAAATTGCTTCTTTCGGGCCATGCTCAACTGCCTGACCTAAATACATCACCATCACATCATCAGCGACATGACGTACGACCGACAGATTGTGTGAGATAAAAACGTAAGCAGTACGATACTCATCCTGCAAATCCATAAATAGGTTCAAGACTTGCGCTTGAATCGATACATCGAGTGCAGAAGTTGGCTCATCAGCGACGACAATTTTAGGGTTGAGCATCATCGCGCGGGCGAGGGCAATACGTTGACGCTGACCACCCGAAAACATATGTGGGTAACGACCAGCGTGTTCGGGACGTAGACCAACATGTCTCATCATCTCGTTGATTTTGTCGCGCTTTTCTTCTTTAGACAGTTTGGTATGGATATCCAGTGGTTCTGTCAATTGATAGCCAATAGTATGACGCGGATTTAAGCTACCATAAGGGTTTTGAAAGACCATTTGAATTTCAGTACGCAACTCTTTTAGCGCTTTTCTACTATAGCCAGTGGCACCTTCATCGTTGATGAATAGCTCACCATGTGTAGGCTCTTCAATCAGTGTCAACTGGCGGGCAAGGGTGGATTTGCCGCAGCCGGACTCACCAACGACGGCTAACGTCTTGCCAGCTTGCAGCTCGAACGAGATACCATTGAGCGCTTTCACATAGGCTTTTGCTTTACCCAAACCTTGAGATACCGGGTAATGCTTGTGTAGGTTGTCTGCTTTCAGTACCACTTTATTACTCATACTTGTGACTCCAAGGTAGCAGCGTGAGAGGTGGATAGGTGAGAAGGAGCGCTCGGTAATTCTGCATGAATACAGCGCACTTTGCCATTAGGAGTATCCAATATGGGCGGCGGCACTTCACAAGCGGGCTCTTTGTACGGGCAGCGAGGAGACAATAAGCAACCACTCGGGCGATCATATTGGCTGGGTACGACACCGGGTAAGCTGTTCAATCTATCTTGACCAATAGCCAGTTCAGGGATAGCTTGCAGCAAGGCCTCCGTATAAGGGTGAGCAGGCTTTTGGAAAATCTCCGGCACGGTACTGGTTTCGACCACTTGTCCGGCATACATGACCGCGACATCACGCGAGTTTTGCGCGACTAAACCCAAGTCGTGGGTAATCAGTATCATCGCCATTTGTTTTTCGCGTTGCAATCGGCTTAGCAAGTCCATTATTTGCGCTTGTACTGTGACATCGAGCGCGGTGGTAGGTTCATCGGCGATCAGAAGCTTTGGCTCACAAGCAATTGCCATCGCAATCATAACTCGTTGACTCATACCGCCTGATAGCTGATGCGGATAAACCTTGAGTCGGTTTTTGGCATCGGGCATTTCGACCAACTCTAGCAGCTCTAGGATACGCGCCTGTACGGCTGAGCCTCGCAAACCAAGATGCTTGCGTAAGACTTCACCCAGTTGCATCTCAACCGTAAAGCTTGGATTTAAGCAAGACATAGCATTTTGAAAGATCATTGAGATGTCTTTGCCAATGATGCCGCGTTTTTCTTTTGCTGACATACTGAGCATGTCTTTATCATCGAACATAACGCGCTTGGAACGGACAGTTGCAGAGGGTGGTAGTAGCCCCATCAGTGCCATCATAGTGACCGACTTACCCGAGCCAGATTCACCCACGACTGCGATGACTTCGCCTTGTGTAATCTTTAACGACACATCATCGACTGCACGAAAAGCGCGCACCCCTTGCCCGAAAGTAACCGAAAGATTTTCAATATCTAACAGTAATGGTGATTCTTTTTTTGATGCGTCATTCATAGAAGTGTGAGTGGTAGGCGTTTTAATTAATGGTTCAGTCATCTTAGGTCACCTGCTTTAATTTGGGATCTAGCGCATCGCGTAGGCCATCACCAGTCAAGTTAATCGACAATGCGGCTAAGAAAATAGCGACACCGGGCCAAATCGCTAGCCAAACATTACTCTGAATATATTGACGCGCCGTACCGAGCATCGCGCCCCATTCTGCATCGGGTGGCTGTACACCAAAGCCTAAGAAACCAATCGCGCCTGCTTCTAAAATAGCAGACGAGAAAATCATCGTCGCCTGCACGATGAGCGGTGCCATACAGTTGGGCAAAATGGTGATAAACAATAAACGCAACACGCCAGCACCCATCACTTGCGAAGCGATAAAATACTCACGCTGTAGCTCTACCATCGCGGTAGCACGAGTCAGCCGAATAAAAGGTGGCGTACAGACCAAGGCGATCGTAATAATCGTATTGGTCATCGAAGGACCTAGGATGGCGGCGATAATGATCGCCAATAGCAAGCTCGGATAAGACATCAAAATATCATTGACCAGCATGACGGCTTTGCCCCAAACCTTGGGCCAAAATGCAGCACTAAGTCCTAATGAAACACCGACTAACATGGCAAGAGTCGTCGCGCTCAGACCGATAAATAGAGAATAACGCGCGCCATACATCACCCGAGATAATGTATCTCGGCCAGCATCATCCGTGCCTAGCCAAAACATTGTATTGCCGCCATCTAGAAAGGCAGGCGGCAACTGCTCTTGACCAGTAAATAACTCGTAAGGGTCATGGGGCGCAATGGCAGGCGCAAGGATGGCAATAATGACCATCAATGCCAGTACAATAAAACCAAGCACCGCGCCTTTATTTCGGCAGAATGTCGATAAAAATAGCTGCCAAGATGACGGCGGTGTGGCGGCCATAAGATTGATATCAGAGGGAAGAACAGAAGGCTTCATGAGCAGTTCCTATAGTGGCTAACGCGTTACAAGTATGTAGAGTTCCATTTCTAGCAATCATTTAAAATGTGCTAAAACTCACTCAAGACCATACAAACACTAATAACCACTATTTATAATATGAGTATTTATCAATGTTAAATTAAGAAGTATGTCGAATACGCGGATTGATAAGACCATACAAAATATCAATAAATAAACTAACCAAAATCAGGGCGGTGGCGACCAATAAAATACCGTTTTGCACGATAGGATAATCACGAGTGAAAAACCCATCGAGCAGCCAATTACCAACACCTGGCCAACTAAAGATAGTCTCAGTGATAATAGCCCCCGCGAGCAAGGTCGCCATCTGTAAACCAATCACCGTCACCACAGTTATCAGGGCATTGCGCATGACGTGTACCAATATCACGCGGCGCGGCGATATGCCTTTGGCGCGCGCTGTACGCACGTAGTCCTCATCTAACACCTCTAGCATCGCCGAGCGTGTCATGCGTGCAATCATTGCGAGTGGTATGGTCGATAAGGCAATAGACGGTAGGATAAAGTGTTTTAC
Organism: Psychrobacter sp. PG1; assembly: GCF_014897815.1. Lineage (GTDB taxonomy): Bacteria > Pseudomonadota > Gammaproteobacteria > Pseudomonadales > Moraxellaceae > Psychrobacter. The sequence continues at coordinate 67,611 of NZ_JABUZG010000058.1, read as the reverse complement.
CACGTCCCAAAACGCGCCAGGTTCTCCTGATGTTAAAGAGCCCAATAACCATGATCCATATAAAGGTTTGACGTCTAAAAACTGCGCGACAGATATGACACCGGCGACGGGTAACAGGCCGAGATAATGGGCGAATATACCCGTGAGAATAGGCCCTAATAAATAGATGGGCATAGAGTAGCCAGCCAGCGCCCCTGACATTAGAGTGTAGTCAATCCATGTACCACGTCGTAGCGCGGCAAAGATACCTAAGCTCACACCGACAACGCTGGCAATGACAATGGCACACAAAGCCAGCTCTAAGGTTGGTACAAAATGAGCAAAGAAATCTTGTAATACCGGAGTACGAGTACGAAAGGATTGACCAAAATCACCGGTCAATATTCCGGTTAAGTAATCCCAATATTGGACAATGAGGGGTTTGTCTAAGCCAAGTCTTTCTAACGCGCGAGCATGTAGCTCTGGATCTACCATACGCTCACCCATCATAATCTCGACAGCATCTCCAGGGACGAGCCGAATTAAGGTGAATGTCGATAGTGTTAAGCCAAGATAGACAGGAATTAGAATGGCAATGCGACGCAAAATGTAAAGTAGCATGGGCTGCTCAATTCAATAGTTGTGGTTCAATCGTTTGAGATCGATGAGTAGAATGTTGGCAGAGATGAGAGAGTCGGTGACAAAATGCTTAATAAGGCGCTTAACTCATATAAATACGGCTGGAGCAGAGTATCTGACCCAGCCGAATACCAATTAAACAATCATGCATGTCTTACCGGACGTCGTCAGCTCAGGTTATTCAACCTTTACACCATCGAAGCGTATTGAGCCAAGCGGACTAATTTTATAATCGACGACGTTTGGTGCGGTGAATACCGTGACCACCGAATGCGCCATTGTCGTCCAAGGCAGCTGCTCTTTGAATATCTGCTGAGCTTGTACATAGTCGTTGACGCGCTCATCCTGATTGGTAATCTGACGGGCGTTAGTCACCAAAGTGTCAAAGTCTTTATTACACCAACGTGAGTAATTATTACCACCGACCGCATCACAAGATAGTAGCGTACCAAGCCAGTTATCAGGATCCCCATTGTCACCAGTCCAGCCCGCTAGAATGACATCAGGCTCACCTTTAGCAGCGCGGTTTAGATACTCGCCCCATTCATACGTCACAAGCTTGGTATCGACACCAATTTTTGCCCAATCTGCTTGTAGCATTTCAGCCATGAGTTTGGCATTAGGATTGTACGGGCGTTGAACGGGCATATACCATAGATTAATGGCAAGTTTGTCCGCGCCTGCTTCTTTTATAAGGGACTTGGCTTTTTCCACATCGTAAGGCGCATCTTTGATAGATTTGTCGTAACCCCATTGTGTGGGCGGCATAGGATTGGTGGCTTTTAATCCTTCGCTTTGATAAACCGCATTGATAATAGCGTCTTTATTAATTGCCATGTCTAATGCTTGGCGAACCTTAAGGTCGCTAAGCTTCGGTTTTTCAACGTTATAGCCGACATAGCCGACGTTAAAGCCAGGTTGATCGAGAACGGTGGCCTTCCCAGATTTTTTGACAGAGTCAATTTCGGCAGGTTTTGGATAAGCGGACACATGACATTCGCCTGCTTGCACTTTTTGGGCACGAACTGCTGAATCTTTGGTGATGACAAAGACTAGATTATCAATATGAATATCATCTTTGTTCCAGTAGTCTGGATTTTTGGTATAACGAATTTGCGCGTCTTTTTGATAAGAAGTAAAGACGAAAGGTCCTGTACCAACGGGTTTGGTGTTGATATCAGCAGCATTACCAGAAGCCATTAACTTTTCTGCATACTCAGCAGAATCGATATAAGCGAATGGCATCGCTAGGTTCTGTAAAAATGGCGCATTGGTTTCGCTTAGGGTGATTTTGACGGTAGAGTCATCAACTTTTTCGATATTGGAGATAATATCAGGTAGCCCCATACCGACCGAATAGGGGAACTCAGCAGGATAGGCTTTATTAAATTCAAACTCTGGATTGGTGATACGCTCTAGAGTAAAGACAATATCATCTGCGTTGAAATCACGGGTTGGGGTAAAGTAATCGGTCTTACCATATTTAACCCCTTTACGTAGGTTAAAGGTATAAGTCTTGCCGTCTTCACTAATATCCCAGCTTTCAGCTAAGGCTGGCTGAATCTCAGTACCATCTCTTTTGAATTCTACTAAGCCGTTGTAGATGGGAAAGGCGCTCGCATCAAAATCTGTACCTGCAGTGTATTGTGCTGGATCGAATCCAGCTGGACTACCTTCTGAGCAATAAAGTAAGGTTTTGGCTGCTTTAGCATCTGAGCTGGCAGCAGATTCATCGGTGGTTTTGTTGTCGCCGCTACAGGCACTGATGCCTAGAATAACTGTCGCCAACATCGTCAGTTTGAAGAGTGATTTTTGCATTATTACATCCTATGTAATGATAAATAGTCGCCAATATATTTATAAGATCGTTTTTGACCCATAAATATAATGAGCGTGCTTTTAATTCCCTTTAAAGCAATTGTTTATATCGTGTTTCTAATATGCAAAATAAAAAATATTTCAGGCTATATTAACCATTATTCAGATTTGCAAAAAATATCGATATAAATAAGTGGTTTAAATATACTCTGTTCAACAGTGGTAATGCAAGACATCTGTAAGCTAATTTGATAGAAAACGTTCTGTTTTACTATCTTTATTGCTGAATTTGTTAGAGTTTCTCCTTATTTTAGAAATGCTGATAAAATGACCACGAAAAAATATGGGTTAAACTTTTATACAATCTACTTATTTTCATTTTATTGAATATAAGGTTTTAGTAAATAAGTTTCTTAAATAAAAATACTAATTATAAGACGCATATCTTCTCATGTTTTATGGCGTGATTCGTTCGATATGACCATGATTTGCTTTGATAAGGTCTGCGAGTTTTTCGGCAATCATAATCGTTGGCGCATTGGTATTACCGCTGATTAAAGTCGGCATGATTGAGGCATCGATGACCCTTAAGCCATTTACGCCGCGTACTTTTAATTGCAAATCGACGACTGAATTGCTGTCTGAGCCCATACGGCAAGTGCCGACAGGATGATAAATGGTATCTGACTTGTTGCGAATATAGCCGAGCATACCGTCTTTTTCGATATAGGGGGCAGGGTAGTCTTCAGTAATATATTTGGCGATGGGTGATTCTTGCATGATGGCGCGCGTACGCTCCGCGCCTGCAATCATATATTCCACATCTTTTGGGTGCGAGAGGTAGTTTGGATCAATCAATACCGAGTCTGAGGGGTCGGCGGAGTCCAGTCTGACCGTACCGCGGCTTTCAGGGCGTAGGTAGCAACTGTGACAAGAGACCGCAAAGCCACGTCTGAGATCACGACCGTGCTCAATCACGCGGGATATGACAAAGTGCAGTTGGGTATTTGGCCACTCTTTTGGATCATCACCGACACTAAAGAACGCGCCCGCTTCAGCATAGTTGGTAGACAAGAGGCCTGTACCATCCTTTCTCCACTGCCGAATACTTTTGGTCAATGTCGAAATCGTCGCCATACCAATACCGATGACGTCAGTGGTATTGACCTCGTAATCAAAAACGACATCTAAGTGATCTTGTAGATTACCACCAACATCGGGCGCATCTACCACGACGTCGATGCCATGCGATTGTAGATGCTCAGCAGGTCCAATACCTGACAACATCAGGACTTTGGGTGAGCCAAAAGTGCCCCCAGATAATATCACTTCATGACGCGCCATAACCGCATGCTCGACGCCATCTTTTTCATAAGCGACACCAACGGCTTGTTTGTCTTCAAAGATGACGCGGTTGGCTTGGGCGTGGGTGATGACGGTCAGATTTGATCGGTTTTGTACTGGATGTAGATAAGCCGCCGCCGCAGAGCAGCGTTGACCTTGTTTTTCGCCATGAAAATGGGTGACTTGATATAGCCCTGTACCGTCTTGCTTTTCGCCATTAAAATCTTGATTATGATCTAAACCATTGGTGATGGCGGCTTCTACGAATGCTTTGGAGATATCACGTGGACTCAGTAAGTCACTTACATGCAGCGGTCCGCTATCACCATGTAGCTCGCCGCTACCATGAATATTATTTTCTGCTTTGATAAAGTAGGGCAGTACATCATCAAATCCCCAGCCAGTACAGCCTTGTTCTACCCAACGTTCATAATCGAGCGCACTACCACGCGTATAAATCATGGCATTGATAGCGGATGAACCGCCTAAGCATTGACCACGTGGTTGGAAGCCACGGCGGTCATTCAGGTGCGTCTGCGGCGTGGTGTGAAAGCACCAATTATTCAGTTTCAGTGGCTTGCCTGGCACCATCAAAATCAGTCCAACAGGGACACGGACAGCAAGGTCTTTGCCTTCACCGCCATATTCTAATAAGCAGACACTAATGTCTGGGTTTTCTGTTAATCGGCTAGCAAGTACGCAGCCAGCTGAACCACCACCAACGATGACGTAATCAAATTTTTTATCAAATTCCATTTTACATTCCTTCTAGCATCCATGCTGAGTAAAACGTGCTCGTTAAAACGCGTTTATTGAAATAGGGTACGCATTACAGTATCTATTATTTTGCTTGAATAATAAAATAAAAATGACTAAGGGGTGTTTATCGATCAACATATGGCATGGCAAAACAATACTAGGTCGTTAAAACGCTGGTGGATGCTATTTAAACTTATACAGCACATATCTCTGAACGTACGATAAAGCGCTTACCTTCTGGTATTTCAAGCGAAAAACTGGCTCCGCGTCCATCGACCACATCTATCGTTAGATCGGTATGTTGCCAGAGCTTATGCTGAGCTTTACCCATATAAAATGGACAGCCAACCAGCTCACCGATGAGTACGTCTTGTCCGCCTACTTTAAATTCGCCCAATGGATAACACATGGGTGAACTGCCATCGCAGCAGCCGCCTGATTGATGAAACATCAGCTCACCGTGCTTAGATTTTAGTAAGTCGATTAATGCTTTGCAGGACTCTGTCGCTGTGACGTTCATAATGATTTCCTTATCGTTAGACCCGAACGGATATCTTTCATAATCATACTGAGTAGAAAATAAAGGGTCGCATCATATTCACTCACATCATTTATCATATGTGGTTGAAAACGATACGACCCTTTACTGATGATTACTCTAGACAGTCATTGAGACGGTGTTACGAGTCTCAAAATGTCATAAAACATGTGGCTACATAATTGTTGCTACAGACTATAGTCAATGACAATGCGACCTTCGATTTTGCCATCACGCATACGATCAAAGATATCATTGATATTTTCTAGTGGCTCAGCGGCAACGGTGGCTTTTACTTTGCCTGCTGCTGCCATGTCTAGCGACTCTTGCAAGTCGAGACGCGTACCAACGATTGAGCCACGAATGGTAATACCGTTTAAAACAGTATCAAAAATGGATACTGGGAATTCGCCCGTTGGTAGACCATTACAGACTAAAGTACCACCGCGTCGTAACATGCCTAATGCTTGATCAAAGGCTTTTGAAGATACTGCTGTCACGAGCGCACCGTGAGCACCGCCGATTTCTTTTTGTAGATATTCAGCAGGGTCAGTATTTTTCGCATTAACAGTGACTTTGGCACCCAGTTTTTTAGCGAATGCCAGTTTTTCGTCATCAATATCCACAGCAGCAACGTTCAATCCCATTGCAATGGCATATTGAACTGCCATATGACCGAGTCCGCCAATACCTGAAACGACGACCCAATCGCCTGGCTTGGTGTCGGTCATTTTAAGACCTTTGTAGACCGTAACACCTGCACACAACACTGGTGCAATTTCAATAGAGTCAACGCTTTCAGGGATGATGCCGACATAGTTGGCATCTGCTAGTACATATTCTGCAAAGCTGCCGTTTACAGAATAACCAGAGTTTTGTTGGCTTTCGCATAAGGTTTCCCAACCACCTAAGCAATGGGTACAGTGTCCACAAGCAGAGTAGAGCCAAGGGATACCGACTCGGTCGCCTTCTTTGACATGATGCACATTGTCACCAACGGCGGTGATAAGACCAACGCCTTCGTGGCCTGGGATAAACGGTGGGCTAGGTTTCACTGGCCAATCGCCCTCAATGGCATGCAAATCGGTATGACAGACACCTGATGCCTGCATTTTTACGACGATTTGACCAGCACCTGCGGTTGGAATATCTACTTCTTCAATTTCTAAGGGTTGTCCGAATTCATGCAGCACGGCCGCTTTCATTTTATTACTCACGTTGTAACTCCTTGTCATCGTTCTTTACATTAAGATGCTCGGCGAGCACCGAGGTCGCACTTTACGCTTTTGCCATAAAGTGCTTTGAAAAACAGAATTAAAAGAAGCCCATTGCTTTAGGACTATAAGAGACCAGCATGTTCTTAGTTTGTTGATAATGGTCTAGCATCATTAAATGGTTTTCGCGGCCAATACCAGACTGCTTATACCCACCAAACGCAGAATGCGCAGGATAGAGATGATAGCAATTCGTCCAAACGCGACCGGCTTTAATGCCACGACCGAAACGATAAGCGCGCGTACCATTACGCGTCCAGACGCCAGCACCAAGACCATATAAAGTGTCATTGGCGAGAGCCATTGCTTCTTCATCGTCTTTAAAAGTGGTGACAGCGAGTACGGGGCCAAAGATTTCTTCTTGGAACACGCGCATATCATTCGTGCCTTCAAAGATCGTTGGCTGTACATAATAACCGTTCGCCATGTCGCCATCATGTTTGGCGAGTTCGCCACCGACGAGGACTTTTGCGCCTTCTTTTTTACCAATATCGAGGTAAGAGAGGATTTTTTCTAACTGATCTGAGCTGGCTTGCGCACCAATCATGGTATCGGTATCAAGCGGGTTGCCCATTTTTATCGCTTTCACGCGAGCGATACAGCGTTTCATGAATTCATCATAGATGCTTTCGTGTACGAGGGCGCGTGATGGGCAGGTACAGACTTCGCCTTGGTTGAGTGCAAACATGACCAAACCTTCAACCGCTTTATCTAAGAAGTCATCGTCCTCATCCATGATATCGGCAAAGAAGATGTTTGGACTCTTGCCGCCCAACTCTAGCGTGACTGGAATGATATTTTCACTGGCGTATTGCATAATTAAGCGACCAGTGGTGGTCTCACCCGTAAAGGAAACTTTATCGATACGCGGGTTGGAAGCGATTGGCTTACCAGCTTCTACACCAAAGCCGTTAATGACGTTTAGTACGCCTTTTGGTAAAATATCCGCCGCGCCTATGACGTCAAGCATGTATAAAACAGAAGCTGGCGTTTGCTCGGCAGGCTTGAGGACGATACAGTTACCCGCAGCAAGGGCTGGGGCAATTTTCCAAATCGCCATTAGAATAGGGAAGTTCCAAGGAATGATTTGACCAACGACGCCAAGCGGCTCATGAAAATGATAGGCGACGGTATCTTCATCAATTTGGCTAATGCCGCCTTCTTGTGCACGGATAACGCCCGCAAAATAACGCAAATGGTCGATGGCGATTGGGATATCAGCGGCGAGAGTTTCGCGAACTGGTTTACCGTTTTCATAGCTTTCAGCGATAGCGATTGCCTCTAAATTGGCTTCGATACCGTCAGCAAGTTTGAGCAACATATTAGAGCGATCAGTGACACTGGTTTTGCCCCATGCGTCTTTTGCGGCATGAGCGGCATCTAGCGCCGCTTCGACATCTGCTTCTTTTGAGCGTGCGATCTGACAGAAGGTTTTACCATCGATTGGACTTGAGTTGTCAAAGTATTCACCATCGATTGGTGCGACCCACTCACCATTGATGAAGTTGTCATATTTTTTGCGGAATTGAACAGGACTATTTTCAGTATTGGGATAGGCGTATAACATTAACGACTCCTTGTTGTGTATTATGGCTAGTTAAGAACAAACGACTTAAGCATAAATATTTGGCCATCCTGACCAAGCTATGACCCTATCGTACTGAGCTTTAGCGATGAGCGATAATGACTTTTTATAATGATATATTTCGTATCGTATAACTTTAAGTTATGTGGCTTATTAGGGTTAAAGTCGTCCGCAAAACGGATGTAGCTGTTATAATTGTTGGCAGCTTTTTCTCTTATTATTTGCTCTTAAGCTGTTTTTCTTATTACTATTAACTTAATTGGTTTAGATATATGCGTCAATCTTCTGCTCTTGATATCTTAAAAACGGGTCAAAATGTCTTTTTGACTGGCTCAGCAGGTTCAGGTAAGACTTATACGCTCAATCAATATATCGACTACCTGCGCGCGCGCCGTGTGCCTGTCGCCGTCACTGCGAGTACTGGTATTGCTGCCACACACATGAATGGCACAACGATTCATAGCTGGTCCGGCATCGGTATCAAAGATGAGTTAAGCGACCGCGACTTGACTACGTTATCACGCAAGCAGTTTTTGGCAGACCGACTAAAAGACACCGCGGTATTGGTCATTGATGAGATATCGATGTTGCATGCTAAGCAGCTCAATTTGGTCAGCCAAGTACTCAAGCATATCCGCAAAAATGACAAAGCCTTTGGTGGTATCCAAGTGGTCGTGGCAGGGGACTTTTTTCAGCTGCCACCGATTGGTAGTAAGGGTGAAACCAATCGTGAAAAATTTGCCTTTATGTCTGAAGCGTGGCTTGATGCCAAGTTCCATATTTGCTATCTGTCTGAGCAACACAGGCAGGTTAGTGAAGCGGCAAATGGCGGGCTTGATTTGGACGATATCCTCAACCAAATTCGTCGTCAGGAAGTCACTTTTGAATCGATTGCCGCGCTGGAGGCGACTTTTGACCAAAATGTCGATATCAAACGTACCCGTCTTTATACCCATAATCTCAACGTTAATAGCATCAATGATAAAGAGCTTGCCGCGTTAGAGGGCGAAATGATGCGCTTTACTGCCACGTCCACGGGCGACAGTAAATTGGTTGAGACGCTTAAAAAAACGGTACGTACCCAAGTTGATTTGGTACTAAAAGTCGGTGCCAAGGTAATGTTTATCAAAAACAATACTGAACTTGGCGTGTCCAACGGTACTATGGGTGAATTGATTGGTTTTGCCGCTGTTAAAATCGATGATAGCAAAGACAGCAGTGATGATTTAATCGAAGATGATGATGAAAATACTGAAAGTGAGACGAATAAGACTGTAAAAGGCAAAGGTAAAAAAGCCATAAAAGAGAAACCCAAAGCCAAAAAGCCAACGACGCAAAAAATGCCCGTGGTTCGGCTCAATTCAGGGCGTGAAGTCATCGCTGAGCCTGAAGAATGGATTATCGAAGATGAGACCGGTGACGTGCTGGCAAGCTATGAGCAAGTACCGCTTTGTCTAGCATGGGCGATTACCATTCATAAGTCACAAGGCATGACCCTCGATGCGGCGGAGATTGACTTGTCGCGCACCTTTGAGCTGGGGCAAGGCTATGTGGCATTGTCACGGTTAAAGTCGCTGGCAGGTTTGCAGCTGCTCGGTATGAACGACATGAGTTTGCAGCTTGATCCGCTAGCACGCGGCGCGGACAAACGGTTTTTGGTGCTGTCCGATGAGGCTGATGCCAATTATTCGATGCTTGATGAAGAGAGCATGACGCAGGCACATGAGAAATTTATTTTAAAATCGGGCGGTACGCTGAGTAAATCAGTGATTGATGCTTATGCCACTTTGCAAAAAAAGCGCCGCGAGCAACAACAAGCGCAAATAGACAAAAAACAGAAACTGGGCAATCAAGTTTCCGATAAGTCAGACAGTACCTTGCTTGCGACGCGATTATTATTAGAGGAGAGCTTGTCGATTGCAGAAATCTCACAAGCCCGTCAGCTTTCACAATCGACCATCATGCGTCATATTGCTGACCTAAAATCTCAAGATCCAAGCCTCGCTTGTGATCATTTGCGGCCAGAGGATGAGGTGATGACGGCGGTTGGCAATGCCTACGTCGCGATTAAAGTTGCCAATAATCCAAATGATTTCAATGATGATGGCAGTATTAAATTGCGTCCAATATTCGATCATCTTAAGCAAAGTATTGATTACAATACCATTCGTTTGGCACTGATTTTTATAACGCCCTAATACTGAATGGCGTTTTGATACTGAGTATGGCAACTCAGGGTTCAAGCATTCACCAAAGCTATTTAGCTTTTATATAACAATCCTTAGAGCCGATTGACAACTTGTTGGTTTTGTCTCATTGTAGCGCTGACTTTATAGCGCTCAATTTTTTATCCCTTTATAGCGATATCCTTTTATGCCTGATTTTTCGAGCGCCACTTATCAATTAACGTCTGACCCATTAGCAGCAGCGGCGTTTCATGCATCTAGTGAGCACACACAGCCACTGAGGATTGCTATCAATGGTTTTGGACGTATAGGGCGCAATGTGTTGCGGGCATTGCTAGAGCGCTTTGAGGTATTAGGCCGTGCGATCCATGTCGTGGCAATCAATGATTTAGCACCAGCGGATATTTTGCTGCATTTATTAAAGTTTGACAGCACGCATGGTCGCCTAAGTCGCCTTGGGGTTAGTGCTGATATTGTGGCAAGTAGCAACGATGAAGCGAGCGATGACGGTAACAATAATAGCGCCACACAGCTTTGTCTGACAAAAAACAATTATACCTATTGTATCAATTTATTTTCAGAACCTAACCCTGCGCAGTTGCCTTGGCAGGCGCTGGGTGTCGATGTGGTACTAGAATGTACCGGACATTTTCGCTCTTATGAGCAAGCACAACTGCACATAGAGGCTGGCGCGCAGCAGGTGATTATCGGTGCTGCACCATTCGATGATGTCGATGCTTGTATCGTTATGGGCGTTAATACTGATGAGCTAACACGGGAGCTGCCGATTATATCGAGCGTTTCTTGTACCACGCAGGCATTGGTTCCTTTGATTGCGACGCTTGATACCGCATTTGGGGTAAAGTCAGCGATGATGACGGAGATTCATGCGGTTACCGCTGATCAGACAGTGCTCGATCAAGCGCACCGTGACCCAAGACGCGCACGAGCTTCTGGTTATAATATTATCCCAACCACCTCTAGCAGTATCGCGGCGACAGAGCGTGTGCTACCTGCTATGGTAGGCAAGATAAATGGGCATTCGATACGCGTACCTACCATTGATGTCGCAGCGATTGATGTGACTTTTGTTTTTGATACGCCCGATGTGTCTGTCGAGGCAGTCCGCGAGGCACTCAAATCTGCCAGTCAGGCACATTTGCGTGACATCATGGCTTATACGGATGAGCCACTGGTCTCTAGCGATTTTATCCATCAGACTGAGTCTTTGATCATTGATGGTCAGCAGCTCATGCAAGTGGGTAGCCAGTACAAGGTTTTTGCATGGTATGACAACGAATGGGGTTATGCCAATAGACTGCTAGATATGTGTCTACATCTGGCTTCTCATAAAAAACCTATCGTCAATCCTCTATAATAGAGTGACCGCGCTAACCTCGCTGCAAGTATCATATATACATCTGCACGCAGTTGCTTTGACTCTCTTTTAAACTGAATCAACGATAGCATCAAAATAATTTAAATTCGTGCAATTAATTGCTTGCATTCTCATGTTATATCGCTATAATAACGCACAAATGGAGACGTGGCAGAGTGGTTGAATGCACCGGTCTTGAAAACCGACAAGGGTTTGTAGCCCTTCGAGAGTTCGAATCTCTCCGTCTCCTCCAAACTCGAAAGCCGCAATCATTATTAATGATTGCGGCTTTTTTTTGTTGCATTTTTATTTTATATCGTTATAATAATGCACAAATGGAGACGTGGCAGAGTGGTTGAATGCACCGGTCTTGAAAACCGACAAGGGTTTGTAGCCCTTCGAGAGTTCGAATCTCTCCGTCTCCTCCAAATTCGAAAAAAGCCCTAATCAGTGATGATTGGGGCTTTTTTTATGCTGGATATTTATCCTATAGTTTTATAAATACTCTGCAGCACTTTTTTATTTCATTAGCGACTCATCAAACTTAATTTCCTGCCCATTCTCCAATATCAATGTGCCTTTACTGATCATGATGGTCAAGTCTTTGGTGTTTTTAATAGCACGCATAACGTTGATGTCTTCAATACTGCTCTCGATGATGATCTTGCCAGACTGCTCTGGTTTAATAGGCGGGTCAAACTGTGTTAGTGGTACGTTAAAGCTTTTGCCCTGCGCCAAGTTAGCATCTTGCATGGTCAGTGTGCCCTCAAAGCTTTGCATGGCGACCTTGCCATGATTAGAGAGCATAAACTGCAGTTTTACTTGATTTAAGCTGTCACTATCGCTGGTTTTGACTGGTAGTAGAGCGACAGGGTAGTTCTGCGCATTGGCACTATAAGCTGGCTGGCTGCTGACGATGGGGCTTTTTTTACCTGTTGGATTGTTTGGATGTAGTCGTTCGTATTCACGCTGTTGCACAAGGGCTTGCTTGATAGTGGTACGCGGCATCGCCCCCGACTCATAGGCACCGCTGAGTTTCATTCGCAACATGTAGCGGCTGAGTAATTGCTGCTCAGATTCAGGTAACTGCTCAAAAGTGGTGCCGAGTTTTTTCTGCCACTGGTCAGAGTTGGTCGGTATGGTTTTTTTGGTTGGGTCAGCGGCTGGCTGTGAGCAACCAGAAACGATTGGTAGTATCGCTAAGGCAATCGTCAATAACAAAGCTTTATTCAAGCGTTGATGTAAACTCGCCATGGTACACCTCCTTAGAACTCTTTATGGATAATAAAGAATGACAACAAAATAATGAGCGTTTTCTTAATATACCTCGTTTGATGAGAGGTTGTGTTTAATTATCGCTAAATGCTGTATCGCAAGCAAAATAGGCATATTTTTGTTATATGACAGCAAAAAGGGGTAGGAGACGTACTATTTATAATAAGTTTTGACAAGCAATCATGATCGTTATTTTTAGTCACAATAGCTATTTTTATTACGCCCACAAAAAAAGACTGAGTGCCGTTAAGCAAACTCAGTCTTTTTTTATTAACAGCAGTAACACCTAATGACTGTTTGAATGGTTAGTCATGAGTCTGGTCATTTTCTTGCAGCTCAGATAGTGAGTGAGTAATATTATTATTGTGGGTCACAACAATAGCCTCATCAATAATACGCTGGCTGACCCCGCGTTTACGCAGGCTTTCGATGAACACCTCATCATGGGCTAGGGTGTAGTCTTGATGATCGCGGTCAAGCCCTTGGCGAATATATAAACGAATAAGCCCTTGGATGCGTTTAAACCCCAACTCTTTTGAAGTGGCTTCTAATAGCGAAATCATCTCTTCAGACAAACGAATACTGATCGGGCGCATGATTTTTTGCGGATGATCAGAAAACTTATTTTTCACACGTACAGGTATCATAATAAACCATTATTTTTAGTGAGTAAGAGTGAAGCACTCAGACAAAAACTAACCCAATCAAAACTATCCTTACCATACAACAAAAACGCCTAAAAGAACACCGTAGCCATGCCAATCGCACTAGGTCATGTCCTCAATTCAATCTATTAACCTCTAAATGGACTAAAAATGGCTAAATTTTGCCAAACATCGTCAAATAGCTTATTAATATCTCGACATTATTTGTGCTACTGTCCTTGTTTGACGGCAATTTATCTCATTTTTGTCACCACTTTTAAAATGAGGACACGCCCTAAGATTGCGACTATCTTCTTAATTGAAAACGGCAACCATAAAAAAACCTTCATCAAATAATGATGAAGGTTTTTAGTATATGGCTCTCCAACCTGGGCTCGAACCAGGGACACACGGATTAACAGTCCGTTGCTCTACCAACTGAGCTATTGGAGAATAAGTTGGTATAACGATAAGTTAGATAAGCGCTATTGCTTGTCTTGTTTGCGTTATGTGGGGCACATTTTAGCCAAGTTGTTATAGGCTGTCAACCTTATTATGCCATTAATTATAAATATTGTTGTTATCTGTCAAAAATAACCAGTAATCCCTTATAAAGCGGGCTGTTTTGGCAAATTTTGACCGTTAAAATATTATTTTTTGACTAGGGCGTGTCTTCAATTCAATCGATAAATCTCTAAATGGGCTAAAAATGGCTAAAAGTGGTCAAAACCCTTATTTATGTAGGTTGGATATAAAACCTAGCGGTAATTTGATTCGACAAGGCGCCTATCTTTTTGAATAGTAAAACAATCTGTACCTCCCTCGAAACAAAAAAATCAGAAACAGCCCTTCACATTGCTAGAATATTTCTATAGAATACCGACCGTATGGTTTCTTTAATGTATATACATTATTAATATGTGATCAATCTGAGACAGGTAACCTAATTATGAGTCCCACCACTATTGCTTACGGTTATCTAGCCATCGCCATCATTTGCGAAGTGGTTGGCACGACCTTTTTAGTCAAGTCAGAGCAGTTTACGCGTTTGGTACCGACCCTGATTATGGGTGTGCTTTATGCCATCTCATTTTACTTATTAACTCAAACCATCAAAACCATACCGCTTGGTATTGCTTATGCACTGTGGGGCGGGTTGGGGATTGTGCTGACATCGCTCGTTGGCTTGATGTTTTTTAAGCAAAGTCTTGATACGGCAGCTGTGGTTGGTATCGCTATGATTGTGGGCGGTGTCGTGGTGATGAACTTATTCTCTAATTCTGTGGTGCACTAATATGGAAATGGAAAACGCTTACAAACGTAAAAAACAGCCCGAAGTTGTCCGTCGTGCGCTACTAGATCAGGCAGCGCGAATCACGTTAGAGCAGGGCTTATCAAAAGTGACCTTTCAGGCGGTCGCTGATGCGGTCGGGGTGACCAAAGGCGGGGTGATGCATCATTTCACCACTAAAAATGCACTCATCCTTGAAGTGTTTCATGATGCGATGGCTAGGTTTGAGGCAGAAGTTAATCAAGCCATGGCAGAAGACCCTGTGCGTTATGGCTCTTTTACTCGTGCCTATATCAATGCCACGATTAGCTTAGGCGAAAAAGGGCAGGAAGAGCTCGATAGTCAAGCAACCTTATATGCATTGATGCTAGGCGATAGCGAGTTACGTGAGTTGTGGGCCAAGTGGGCAAATGCACAATTAAAGAAACATCAAGCAACCGACAATACCGAAACATTATGTATGGTGCGTCTGGTGGCTGATGGTATTTGGCTCTCTGATTTTTCAGGGATTAGTATCTCAGATAAGACCTCTATTCATAAGCGTTTGATAAAAATGACGCAACCTGAGAATGAATAAAACACTGTTCTTAAATGATTGATCAAAGCAGCTTTTTTATTAAAAAAGCATTGAAAGACAGGCTTGTAGCAATAGGCTATATAAATTTATTTTAAACATTTAACCCATGACGACATCATTTAGCATTAGCTTGTTTATAGGGCTTTTGCCAGTCGTTAATAGGAGCACCGCATGACAGATTCAAAAACAGACCTCAACAACTTAACAGACATCATTGATTTAGAGAAGGTTCAAACCGCTTATATTAATGGCTGTTATTTGGCTGTCGATGACTCATTAACCACCTTTGAAGACATCAATCCAGCCACGGGTGAAGTGTTAACTACCGTTCAGCAAACGACCAGTGAACAGATTAACGAAGCCATAAAAGCGGCACAAAAAGGTCAAAAGGTTTGGGCGGCAATGACGGCGGTTGAGCGCAGTCGTATTTTGCTAAAGGCGGTTGCGATATTACGTGAGCGCAACGATGTACTCGCGTTACTTGAAACCAAAGACACGGGTAAAGCACTTTCTGAAACCAAATATGTCGATATCGTGACTGGTGCTGATGTCGTTGAGTATTATGCAGGGCTTGCGCCGATGATAGAAGGTCGTCAGATTCCATTGCGTGATACTAGCTTTGTCTATACTCGCCGCGAGCCACTTGGCGTCGTCGCAGGTATCGGTGCGTGGAACTATCCTATTCAAATCGCGATGTGGAAAGCAGCACCAGCGTTAGCCGCTGGCAATGCGATGATTTTTAAACCTTCTGAAGTCACGCCTTTAACGGCGCTAAAACTGGCAGAAATATTGACAGAAGCGGGCTTACCATACGGCGTGTTCAACGTCGTGCAAGGGGATTATAAAGTCGGCGAAGCATTAACCCAGCATCCTGATATCGCCAAAGTATCGTTTACTGGTGGCGTACCGACGGGTAAAAAAGTCATGTCGAGTGCGGCATCATCGTCGCTGAAAGACGTGACATTAGAGCTTGGTGGTAAATCGCCATTGATCATCTTTGATGATGCGGACATCGACACGGCTGCGGACATCGCGATGATGGCGAACTTCTATAGCAGTGGTCAAGTCTGTACCAATGGCACGCGCGTGTTCATCCCTAAAGCCTTACAAGCCAAGTTTGAAGAAGCCATATTATTGCGTGTCGAGCGTATTAAATTGGGCGATCCGATGGACGAAAATATTAATATGGGTCCATTGGTCAGCTTCCCACATATGGAAAGAGTGCTTAGTTATATTAAGCAAGGAAAAGCGAGTGGTGCGCGTCTGCTAACAGGTGGTGAACGTGTTACGACTAAAGGGCTTGCTAACGGTGCATTCGTCGCACCGACGGTATTCACTGATTGCAGCGACGATATGACCATCGTGCGCGAAGAAATCTTTGGCCCAGTGATGTCAATATTGACTTATGAGACTGAAGAAGAAGTGATTCGCCGTGCCAATGATACCGAGTATGGTTTGGCAGCTGGGGTCGTGACTGCTGACTTGACCCGCGCTCATCGCGTGATTGCACAGATTGAAGCGGGTATTTGCTGGTTAAATACGTGGGGCGAGTCGGCTGCACAAATGCCAGTGGGTGGTTATAAGCACTCAGGTATCGGCCGCGAAAACGGCATTGAAGCCCTTGAGCATTATACGCAGACCAAATCTATCCAAGTAGAATTGGGTAAGTTTGAATCGGTATTTTAATCACTTGTGCTGTGAAATTTTTAAAACGGTAAGGCTGAATTATTAGGACTAATTTGTCCTTTTGGCACCGCCTTACTGATATGAAATGATGGATTTTTTAATATTATGGAGCGTTTTATGACATCAACCACACCTGAATATGACTACATCATCGTCGGCGCAGGCTCAGCAGGCAATGTGCTGGCCACCCGTTTGACCGAAGATGCCAACATTAAGGTGTTGCTGTTAGAAGCGGGTCGTCCAGACCATCGCTTAGACTTTCGCACGCAGATGCCAGCAGCGCTCGCGATGCCGTTGCAAGGTACTACTTATAACTGGGGTTATAAGACCGATCCTGAGCCTTATATGAATAACCGCGTCATGGATTGCGGTCGCGGTAAAGGACTGGGCGGCTCGTCTCTGATTAATGGGATGTGTTATATCCGTGGTAATGCCTTGGATTTTGACGATTGGTCTCAAATTAAAGGTTTAGAAGATTGGACCTATTTGGACTGCTTGCCGTATTTCAAAAAATTAGAGAATCGCGATGCTGGCGAGAACGACTATCATGGCGTCGATGGTCCCGTCGAGATGACCACTTCAAAGCCAGGGGTCAATCCGCTGTTCCAAGCGATGATCGAAGCAGGCGTGCAAGCAGGCTATCCAAGCACGGATGATTTAAACGGCTATCAACAAGAAGGCTTTGGGCCGATGGATCGCTTTGTGACGCCTAATGGTCGCCGCGCATCAACAGCTCGCGGTTATCTTGACCGCGCCAAACCGCGTAGCAATATCACCATTTTGACGGGTGCATTGACTGACGTGATTTTGTTCGATGGCAAACGTGCTGTCGGCGTTAAAGTCGCCCATCAAGGTCAAACCAAGAATTTTTACGCGTCTCGTGAGGTGATTGTTTCATCAGGTGCGATTGCCTCGCCGCAATTATTGCAGCGCTCTGGTATTGGTCCTGGTCAATGGCTTAAAGATTTGGGTGTCAATGAGATTTTAGATTTACCGGGTGTTGGTAATAATCTACAAGACCATTTAGAGCTGTATATGCAGTACGAATGTAAGTTGCCAGTGTCGATTGCTCCTGCCAATAAATGGTGGAATAAGCCAGCCATTGGTGCCGAATGGTTGTTCAATGGCACAGGGCTGGGCGCCTCAAATCAGTTTGAAGGTGGCGGCTTTATTCGTACCGACGAGAAGTTTACCCATCCTAATATTCAGTACCACTTCTTGCCATTAGCAGTGCGCTACGATGGTCGTAGTGCAGTGAAGTCGCACAGTTTCCAAGCGCATGTGGGCTCATTGCGTTCGCCAAGTCGTGGTCGCGTCAAGCTGACCTCAAAAGACCCAAGCGCGCATCCGAGCATCTTGTTTAACTATATGTCTCACGACCAAGACTGGCACGAGTTCCGTGCGGCAATGCGTATCACCCGTGAGATTATGAATCAGCCAGCACTTGATCCTTATCGTGGTCGCGCCATTGCACCAACCGATGACTTGGTGACTGATGCGCAGCTAGACGAATATGTCCGTAATCATAGCGAAACGGCTTACCATCCGTCGTGTACCTGTGCGATGGGTGAAGGTAATGATTCGGTGGTCAATGGCGAAGGACTCGTACACGGCATCGATGGCTTGCGCGTCGTTGATGCGTCGATTATGCCAAATATCATCAGTGGTAATCTAAACGCCACTACCATTATGCTGGCAGAAAAAATCGTCGATAAGATGCGCGGTAAGCAGCTACCACGTTCGACGGTAGATTATTACGTTGCCAATGGTGCACCGCTTAGAACTGAGCCGATGCGCGCTTACCGCTCTACTGTATAAAGAACTATATGAGCTAATAGGCAATGAAATATATAAGCAATTCCAATAAGAAGACCTTTCCACGCAAAGGTCTTTTTCATCAGCGCTAACGTATTAAGTATTTTTAATACTGTTGTGGCTGCCTTTAATTGTCATTTAAATTTTTATTTACATCGCAATTTTCATTTATTGGTACTGCTTTGTGCGTCATACAGTCATCAAGTTATGACGGACAAATCAATATCAGACCCTGTTTAATTTACCTATTGAGGTCTTTTATGTACAGCTCGCCATCAAAAGATGCGACGAAACCCCTGACTCTAAACAAGACGGTTTTTTTAGGTTCAGCTATTATTTCTATTTTATTAATTATCTGGACGATTGCGTTTCCAGATTATAGTGAGACATTGTTAAGCTCAAGCATGTCATGGGTATCAGAGAGTTTTGGCTGGTATTACATGCTGGTGGTTGCCGCTTATAGTATATTTGCACTATTTGTTGGTTTTTCTAAATACGGCGATATCAAGCTTGGGCAAGATCACGAAAAAGCCCAGTTTCCTTTCCTAGCATGGGCCGCGATGCTGTTCTCTGCGGGTATTGGTATTGATTTATTGTTTTTTGGTGCCTCTGAGCCATTGATGCATTATTTAACGCCACATACGGGGCTGGAGCCTGCCAGTGCAGAAGCGATGCGCGAAGCACTTGCGCAAACCTTTTTACATTGGGGGCTACATGGTTGGGGTATTTATGCACTAATCGGTATGGCATTGGCATATTTTGCGTATCGTAAAAACATGCCATTGGCACTGCGTTCACCACTGACGCCTATCTTTGGCGAGCGCTTGATCAAAGGCTGGCTTGGCGATGGCATTGATACCTTTGGCGTCGTTTGTACCTTGATGGGTATTGCGACCAGCTTAGGTATTGGAGTATTGCAGGCCAATGCTGGATTGACCCATGTTTTTGGTATTGAATCTAGTAAAACAGTGCAGACGCTTATTATTGTAGGTGTCGTTGCTGCTGCGGCTATTTCGGCGATGACAGGTGTGGAAAAGGGCGTCCGCCGTTTATCTGAATTTAATATGCTATCGTCGATATTATTATTAATCGCCATATTGGTGATGGGTAATACGGTGTATTTGCTGAATACTTTTACCCAAAATATTGGTCAATACTTTCAAACCATTCTCTTTAAAACTTTTGATGTATATGCCTATGACGGTACTGCTGGTGCTGATTGGAAATCAGGCTGGACGATATTTTTCTGGGCATGGTGGGTCGCTTGGGCACCATTTGTTGGTCTATTTATCGCGCGTATTAGCCGTGGTCGTACCTTACGTGAGTTTGTCTTTGGCGTGATGTTTATTCCGCTGGGTTTCATTTTTGCCTGGTTCTCTATCTTTGGTAATTCAGCGATAGACTTGGTTGCTAATGGAGCAACTGAGCTTGGTGAAATCGCTGTTAATGACGCCGCCATGGGTATGTTTGCCTTGTTTGAGTATTTTCCTTACAGTGACGTTTTATCATTTGCTGGTGTGGTCATTGGTTTAGTATTCTTTGTGACTTCAGCTGACTCAGGTGCGTTAGTATTAGCGAATTTGAGCTCGCGCGGCATGACCAATGACACCGATGCCCCGGTTTGGTTGCGTCTGTTTTGGGCAGCAGCAACAGGTCTTATCACTTTAGGATTATTGTTTGCTGGCGGCTTTGCGTCATTGCAGTCAGTATCTGTCATTGCAGGTTTGCCATTCTCGCTCATTCTTGTACTTTATATGATGTCAATGTGGAAGTCGCTAAAAGAGGAAGGTAATAAACGTAAGGCAAGTACGATTGGTACGGCTAATGTGCTGGATAGTGGTAAGAGCTGGAAAGCACGCTTGCAACGTATCGTCAGTTTCCCTAGACATGCTCAAGTTGAACGCTTTTTACAAAATGTGGTTAGACCTGCCATGACGGAAGTTGAAAAAGAATTTGCGGCAGGCGGTCTAAAAACCTCTTTGGACATCCGTAACCCTGAACATATCGGACAAGATATAGATGAAGGCATGGATGAGAGTAGCGGTCAAATAGATGGTCTAAAATTACGGGTTGGACATGGCGATGAAGATGACTTTATTTATGAAGTAAATTTGATTAAAGCTGAGCGTCCTAACTTTACATTGAGCACCTCAACTAAGAATGCAGAGTACTATTACCGTGCGGAAGTGTTCTTAAGTGAAGGCTCACAAGAGTATGACTTGGTTGGTTACTCCAAAGAGCAAGTATTGGTCGATATATTAAATCAGTACGAGCGCCATTTGCAGTATCTACATTTAGAGCGTTAATTGATTTATCAACACGCCCTGAATATTTAAGTAAAAACACTTAAGTAAAAACATCGTAACAAACAACCCCATAAGTTGAATACAGCTTATGGGGTTGTTTTATGAAAAATAAAATAGGTAGATATAGGGTAAAATATATAAAGATACGTTTCGAGTTATCAGTTTCGAAATATTAGCAAAGGATAAGTTTGTGACCACATTAAAGTATATCGCTCATTATTCTGAGCAAGTTCAGACCCAAGCGGCATTGCTGATTAGCGATGGTAAATTGGGCGCATATCTAGAAAAAAAGTATCCCACTCAGCACCAAATAAAAAGTGATAAGGCGCTTTATCAGTATATCAATGAGATAAAGAACCAATATATGCGCAAAGTGGGACAGCTATCGAATGTTAGCTATAGCAGTAAATTAACGGTCCTCAAACATGCGCTAGGTATTCATACCACCCAGTCTCGCATACAGGGCAGTAAGCTAAAATCTCATAACAGCATCACCGTGGCGAGCTTGTTTCAAGAAGCGCCGCCTGAGTTTTTGCGCATGATTGTCGTGCATGAGCTGGCGCATTTTAAAGAGCATGAGCACAACAAAGCGTTTTATCAATTATGCTGTCATATGGAGCCTGAGTATCATCAGTTTGAGCTTGATACGCGGTTATGGTTGCACTGGCGCGAACTGAGTTGATCGCAGTGCTGTATTCTTTTCTTCTCAAAATGAGGACACGCCACAGATTGTATTTCTTATCATAATTTTCTTATCATAAATAATATTATACCTTTTATTAATATATTTTAGTGTATAGTTTAATAACGATGATTTTAATGATTGTTGATAAATGGAGAAGATGATGAAACAGATAGTTGCTACTGCAATTGCTATAAGCGCCGCCTCACTGATGGTTGGCTGTACAGCGACCAATGCTATGTCACAAAAGAGTGACGTCATTCCAGAGAATAAAAAACCGACGCCATCGATGTTGATTAATGTGACATCAGAGGATGCTCAAGTGCAGCTCATGTCGATGGTGCTAACTATGCAATCAGCGCAGCAAGGTGCCAATACTCGAGTATTGCTCTGCGGTCCAGCCGGTGATATGGCACTCCGTGACGCACCCAAAAGTGTGACCACAGCACAACCGCCTAAAAATATGAGCCCACAGGGTTTGATGCAAATGGTTATGAAGAATACCAATATCAAGGTTGAGGTTTGTGCGCTTTATCTACCGGGTAAGGGTATTGACCAGTCGGCACTGATTGACGGCGTGAGTGCTGCTGATCCTGCTGATATCGGAGCGTTAATGGTCGATCAAACCACCAAGATAATGAGCTTTTAAGCAGATAAAAAATGATTAGTAGTTTGATGAATAAAAAGGGTGTGATATCGACTATCGCATCCTTTTTTTGTGCCAATCCTCTTAGCTGGTGGAATTGCGTTATAATCCCAGCTAAGCACTGTTTACCAAGTAATATTCGCCAAGTACTCTTGGCTGAAAAACAAGTACCATAGATCCTAATTCATAAAAGGTTATGAGCAATGATTAATACCAAAATTTATAAAGCAATTTATACCTTAGCTGAAGAGTTATTGGAAGCTGATCGTATAGGTAATCAAGCAGCATTTGATGGGTTTTATGCTGAATTAGAAGCCATTTGTAACGATAATGAAAATACCGATAAAGACCATCCAGAACAGTGGGAAACATTGGCTGACTTTACTGAAGATTTAGACGAAGCCTTAGTTATTTATGACAAGGCCTTAGCGAAAGCGACTGCGATCAATTCAAAAGATCATCTGTCGTCGATTGCTTTTTCTATGGCAGTGTTACAGCTTGAGACAGGTAACAAAGAAGCGGCTATTCAAAGTCTACAGAATGCCAAAATTACGGCTAATAAGATTGAAGATAAAGAATTTAAGGTTGAGATAGACGAGCTGCTTACCAAGTTGTTGGCTGAATAATCTCAATACTGAATAGCTTCAACTAAGCAGGAATAATATGTTATGCAAAACCTACCTATTGCAATTATCGGTGGTGGTTTGAGTGGCTTATATGCAGCGTTTTTGTTAGAGCAACGAGGTATCGATTATATATTGCTTGAGGCGCGTGATAGATTGGGCGGGCGCATCACTGTTGCGAAATCATCAGTAGATCAGAATGCTAGTAATCAAAGTGTCGATCATGAAGAATCAAACGATGGCTTTGATTTAGGGTCATCGTGGTTTTGGCCAGAGTATCAGCCGCAGTTGAGCAGTCTTATTGAAATGTTGAATTTACCACGTTTTGCGCAATGCGAGGACGGCGATATGATGGTTGAACGTGCTGCCAATCAGTTACCTATCCGTACCCAAGGCTATCAAAGTTCGCCACCGTCTATGCGTCTCGTCGGTGGTATGGCATCCTTGACTGACGCTTTATATGCGCGCTTAAATCCTATGCGCATTATCACGGGGCAAATCGTAAAGCGTGTAATCAAGACTGATCACTATATCGACATAGAGAGCGAATGCAGCTCTGAACAGATGACAGCTGGTCAAATAACTACTTATCACGCGCAGCATGTGCTCCTTGCGCTACCGCCTCGTTTGGCGGCGAGTAACATCAAGTTTGAACCTGATTTACCACAGCCGTTGATAACAGAATGGCAAGAAACCGCGACATGGATGGCGCCACATGCCAAATATGTGGCGGTTTATGAGTCGCCCTTTTGGCGCAATCAAGAACTATCGGGTTCAGCGCGAAGTGCAGTAGGACCGCTTACTGAGATTCATGATGCGTCCTTGGTAGAGGGCGAAGGTGCATTGTTTGGCTTCTTTGGGGTTCCTGCTCACGTCCGTCAAAGCGTCTCAGAAACAGAGCTAAAAGTCCATTGTCGCGCGCAGTTGGTACGTTTATTTGGCGCACAGGCAGAGACGCCAACGGCTGAATATCTGAAAGACTGGGCGCAAGATTCATTGACCGCGACGCCTGCTGATGCCAGTGGCGCAGGTCAACATGCTGGCGCACCTATCGCTAAGCCAAATACAGGGGTATGGCAAGACTGCCTAACGGGCAGCGCAAGTGAATGGTCAGAGTCATTCTCTGGTTATATTGCTGGTGCTATCGACGCGGCAAATAAGGCAGTACAAGGTTTAGATTTAGGTTTGTCTGATGAGCTATCGTCATCAGCGTCACCATCCAATAGGATAGTTGATGAGTGAGTCTTTAGAACAGCAAGCTTCTCGCAACACCAGCACATGGCTCATCCCTTCTGCTTGCTTGTTAGGCGGAGGAGGTCTGATTGGTATTTCTACCAATTTGGCAAAATATGCTGGTGAGATAGGTGTTACACCACTGGCATTTCTCTTTTGGTCCATCACGGGCGCTGCTGCTATTTTATTGATCGTTGCATTAATACGGCACGAATTACCTCCCTTAAATGCGCGTAGCTTTGAATACTATTTTGTGGCCGCGCTCATCAGTGTTGCAGGTTCTAATTTACTACTGTTTTCGGCTATTCCACATGTGGGTGCAGGTTTCGTCGCGCTCATTATCTCGCTTCCACCATTGTTGACTTATCTTGGTGCATTGGCACTGAGGATGGAGCGATTTAATATCGTCCGCGCTTTGGGTGTCGCCGCGGCGCTTCTTGGCGCAGGAGTATTGGCAGCGCGTAAGTTTTCGACGCCAGACGCCAGTACTTTTTGGATTTTGATCGCGCTTTGCGGGCCAGTATTACTGGCTATTGGTAATATATATCGCACCTTACGCTGGCCTGATAAAGCGTCGCCTAGTGCACTCGCGCCAGGTATGCTAATCGCGGCGTCGCTGTTACTGCTGTCATTTAGTGTATTGCCTAATTTTTCAGTCAATATGCCGATAGATTGGCTGCCGCTAGGTCTGATTGGCATACAAGCCGCCGTATTTGCGGGTCAATTCTTATTGTTGTTTTTATTACAAAAAACCGGCGGTCCTGTTTTATTAAGTTTATTAGGCTCGGTCGGCGCAGTTGTCGGTGTGCCAGTGGCTATTTTTCTGCAGGGTGAGATGCCGCCAGAAGGGTTGTTTCTGGGTGCTTCATTGATCGCACTGGGCGTTGGTTTGGTAACATGGGGCGGGGTGAAAATGGTGACCACATCGATAGAAGACATGTAAAGATGACCATTGGGATATAGCGCTCATAAATACGCCAACCTATAAACTAATGAACTTACTAGGGCATATGTTTGCACTGCAACTATCCAAAAATGTAGCCATGTAAAAATGTCGCTATGCGACCCTCACAGTGATCATTTTTTATCTAATCCAACCTCACAAAACCTCGTTAAAACATAAATATTACCGTCACTGCCAATCTATGATTTATCTACAGCCATTTTAGCAATCAGCATGGCTAGGTATGAGTGTTCAACAGGGCATCATAATTGGTTACGATTATCTCAAATCAGTTTTTGTGAGTAACACAAAAAAGGAGTATAAATATCGTGGTTATTCCTATCATGGATTAGGGCGATGCATGCAGCCAAGCGTTATCGATTGTTAAATAATGTCACGATTGTCATTAGTATTATCGGCGTAGCCATTGCTTTATTAGACAGTGGTTTCACGCTGCCGATGTGGTTACAACAGGTTTTCCATATTT
Organism: Psychrobacter sp. PG1; assembly: GCF_014897815.1. Taxonomy (GTDB): domain Bacteria; phylum Pseudomonadota; class Gammaproteobacteria; order Pseudomonadales; family Moraxellaceae; genus Psychrobacter. The sequence continues at coordinate 41,903 of NZ_JABUZG010000058.1, read as the reverse complement.
TTTATCTGGCGATTATTTTTTTAGGATTTGTTGTGACGGCAGGTCGTTACATCTATAGCAAAAAGCCGCTGACCCTAAATAAAGTCGCGGTCTTTGACTTACTGACCAGTATCGCGATTGTTATCCTATTGGCAGCACATTTCACTGATTTGGTGCGTTCTGGGATGTCGGTCGCTGTTGATGGTTTCGTTGCCATCAAAATTGCTGTCTTTGTGACCTTTATTCGTGAAATATCTGACCACGATTTTAATCTCAATCGTACCTTTCTAAACCCTGCACAGTTTTTTATCTTAAGCTTCCTGTCATTGGTATTGGTCGGTGCATTGCTACTGATGATGCCCAATGCAACGACGCAGCCGCTGTCTTTCATTGATGCGCTCTTTACCGCGACCAGTGCTGTCTGTGTGACTGGTCTCATCGTGGTAGATACGGCGACTTATTTCACAACTTTTGGGCAAGTCATTATCATGGGGCTGATACAGATCGGCGGCTTGGGTATTTTGACCTTTGTGACGTATTTTAGTTATTTCTTTAAGGGCGGTGTCAGTTATGAGACGCAGGCGAGCATCAGTGAGATGTCTTACATGCGCGGCATGGGTGATGTGGTATCGACCCTCAAATCTATCTTATATGTGACGTTTGCTGTTGAGGCAGTGGCTGCGGCACTCATTTATATCAGTATTTATGACATACCAGATATGGATTGGTCTGAGCAGTTATTCTTCTCTGTTTTCCATGCAATTTCTGCGTTCTGTAATGCTGGATTTTCTACATTTAGCGCTGGCATGTATGATGACGCGCTACGTTTTAATTATCCATTACAACTGATTATCGCTACGACCTTTATCTTTGGTGGCATGGGTTTTGTCATTGTGGTCAATGTGCTGCGTTATTTACGTGATCGTGCCGAGCGCCTGATCTATCGCCATGATCAGCGTTATATTTATCGACCATGGTTGCTCAATATTAATAGCCGCATAACCTTGATTACGACGGGCGCTTTATTGTTGGTAGGTCTCATCGGTGTGATGATATTTGAATATAACAATGTGCTGGCAGACCATCGCAGTTTTTTCGGTAAGCTTGTCACAGGGCTGTTTACTGCTGCCACGCCGCGAACCGCAGGATTTAATACCATCGACATGGGTGAACTCGCGTTTCCCACGATTATGTTGACGATATTTTTGATGTGGATTGGTGCCTCGCCAAACTCGACGGGCGGTGGTATCAAAACCAGTACGTTTGCGATTGCCCTGTTAAACACTTTGAGTTTGGCACGTGGTCAGACCAATGTTGAGGTATTTAAGCGCCAGATTGCCGACATCTCGATTCGTCGTGCATTTTCTATTATGTGGCTGTCTTTATTGGTCATCGGTATGGGCGTGACGCTCATCAGCTATGATCAACCAGAGCTTGATTTAATCAAGGTGGTTTTTGAGTGTTTTTCAGCTTACAGCACGGTGGGATTAAGTTTGAATTTGACGACAGAGTTATCAGATTTTAGCAAAATGGTGGTATCTGTCATTATGTTTGTTGGGCGCGTCAGCATGTTGACCATCTTTATTGCCCTACTCAAAAATAGACGCCAGCGCAATTATCGCTACCCAACTGAAGAAATCACGATCAATTAAATGGTCGTAAATAAGCCATTTCATCATTAAAAAATACTGAAAAAGGTTAATAAGGTTATGAAATATATCATCGTAGGGCTAGGGAACTTTGGCTCATCGCTAGGCATGGCGTTGACCCGTCAGGGGCACGAAGTGATTGCCATTGACAGCAGCATGCAAAAGGTTGAGGCGTATAAGGAAGTCATCTCTCATACCATCTGTATGGATGCCACGGATGAATATACCGTCAATGGCTTACCGATTGTCGACACCGATATCGTTATTGTCGCAATCGGTGAAGACCAAGGCGCAAACGTCATGGCGACTGCATTATTTAAAACCCTAAAAGCGAAACGTTTGATCAGCCGTAGTATTAATCCACTGCACGAAAAAGTGTTGCAAGCTATCGGCGTTGATGATTTGATTCATCCTGAAAAAGAGGCGGCCAATCGCTGGGCCAAACGGCTGTCGCTACGTTATTTCGTCGACTCGTTTGAGCTGAGTGATCATTTCAGTATGGTAGAGATTAGCATTCCCAAGTCGTTGATTGGTCAGACCGTTGACGACTTGCAATTGGAGCAAAAGTTTAATATTCGATTGCTTAGTACCCTGCGCTATGAGTATTATGAAGACAGCTTTGGTCGTACGCAAAGTAAGCCTAGTATTAAAGGTTTGGCTGCGCCTGAGCAAGTATTGCAAGATAAAGACGTATTGGTCATCTACGGTGCTAACAAGCATATCAATGAGTTTCTGCGTAGTGTCGGTGTAAAAATCAAATAAACATTTGCAACAGCCGTGACATGAAAAGGCAAAGGGGAAACTTATGAGTAAGTGCACTATATCCGTCTTGTTGCTTGCGACGATGGCATTGTTGTCAGGCTGTGATCAGACGCCGCAAGACCCGAACGTGTTGTATTCAGAAAAACATCAAGACCCTATTCAAGAGCTGGAGATGACAACAGCGGTTGATCGTAGCCAGTTTGCCTATAAACAAACCTTTTATGTGCCCATTTATTCTGACATCTACACCGATAGAGACAATCGTAAAGTATTGCTATCAGCGACTTTGAGTGTACGCAATACCACGCTAAAAAAATCACTGTATATCAATAAAATTGACTACTATGGCACTGATGGAACCTTTATAAAATCCTATTTAACCAAACCGATTGAGCTTCCAGCAATGGCCACGCTCAATTATATCGTCGAAAAAGAAGAGGATAAAGGCGGATCGGGTGCCAACTTTATCATCGAAGTCGAAGGGATAGATGAGACGGTCAAGCCAGTCATTGAAGCGGTGATGATCGGTAATTTTAGCAATAAAGGCTTTGCATTTAGTACAGAAGGTACGCCAGTGGTGCATTGATTAAGGATAACGAAATCCAAGGATGGGATATGTCTGCAACCAAAGAAGAAATTGTCGCCTTTATGGCGTTGGAATTTCCACAAACCAAATGTGTCATCGAGGCAGTCGGTGACAATCGCTCGACCTTATCACACGATATTGGTATCAATGAATTGCGTCCCGGTGGTACGGTCTCTGGACCAGTATTGATGAGCATCGCTGATGTGGCTCTCTATGTGGCGATACTTGGTAAAATAGGTATTGTGCCATTAACGGTGACGACGAGCTTGACCATTAACTTCTTGCGCAAACCCTCAGCAGAAGCACGTATTATCGCTGAGTGTACGTTGATGAAAGTTGGGCGCACGCTAATCGTTGGCGAGGTTGCGCTTTATTCTGAAGGCTCTCGCGACATGGTGGCTCATGTGGTTGGCACGTATTCCGTACCGCCTCAGGACGTTTAGCTATTTTTAGCCCATTTGTAAAATGAGGACAGACCCTAAAAAAGCAGTGCTATAAAAATCAATGTCATAAAATTAATGCTGATATGGACTGCTACTGTTTGGTTGCCTCGACCTGAATGTTTAAGTGAAGGTTTTTAGTGACGCCAAACCACGTATATTTATCGATATTCCATTTGGTGCGATCAATCATCGCCGTAAAATCCCCACCACAAATATCTTTTTTGAGCGTGGGATGTAGATAACAGTCAAACTTAGTCGCTGTTAAGCTAATAGGGTGGGTTTCGCCATGCAGCGTTAGATGACCGTCTACTTTTGTGACCATTGGGCGTGATTTGCCTTGGCTAAAATACCATTTGTTAGAATCAAAACGTGCCAACGGAAAGCGTTGCATATCAAAGAATCTAGGGCCTGTCAAAGTCTGCTTAAATGCTTTATTTCCCGTATTTAGAGAGCTGATCGGAATGACCAAGGAGATATTGCCAGTTTTTAAACTTGAGTCATATTGCAGTTGACCTTGGACATTATAAAAGCCGCCCGCAGTGGCAGGGGATTGGAAGCGTTCAATGGCAAAGCGCACATGGGTGCCAGCAGGATTGATGGTATAACTGGCGGCATGGCTGCTATGTGCAGCGCTTATTATTAATAATGGCAGTGTCAATGGCAGTGGCAGTGGCAGTGCCAATGTCAGTAAAGGGTAGATATTTGATTTTTTTAGAATAAAAGATAGGATGCTCATAGCTACATTCCTTTGCGGGCTATTGATAAATAAAGAACGTCGTCGATGAGCGCAATCCATGCTGTTACTCAATATTAAGTCAGTCAGCAATAACTATTTATACATTACTTATCAAATGCTTAGTAACTTTATTTTTATAAGACTATCATTGTTAATTTGGCTATTATTTAACAGCTAAGATTGGGTTTTCGACGATTTTTGAAAGCTTGCTGCATCAGGTTTTTTGCTATTAGCATTGATACTGTTGGCTTTATTCGCTACTGGGTATTTAAAAAATAGCGTTGCAAGTGCGCAGGTTATGGTCAATGACAGAAGCATCGATACTAATGTATGACTAAAAAAGTGATCACCAAACAGCATTTTATACAGTCCCATCGTCCATCCTATGACCGTGACTATTTCAAGTATCCTATAGCGATACTGATGTAGAGTGGGTAAAAAGACCAAGCCATATAGAGAAAATCCGGCACTGGCATGAGCCGCTGGGAAGCACTTGGCAGGCGTGTTAGCGACTATATTTTGCCAAATATTTAGATAAGGCAGGTCGCCACCAAACAGTATTAAATGATTGGGGCAACTGACATGAGTGACACCTTTGAGTAGCGCAATCATACTGGGAACGGCAATTAAAACAAGCAGTAGATAACCTATTTCACGCGTGGATAAAGGCGTGAGCCGTTTATCGTACTTAGCATTTTTTATTACCAGATTGATGTCTGAATCCTGTTTATGTCTCAGAATTAGAACGCCTATGAGATAAATGCCAAGCAAGATGAGTAGCAATTTAGGCAAGTCATAAAAAATAAAGGCAAAAGGTTGTGTGCCTTTTTCTAGTAGCCAGTGTCCATTAGTGTAAAAAAGCTCACTAATATGAATGTCTAATTGGCTGTGCTCAAACAGCAGTGTCGCTATGATGGTCAAACATAGGAGTTTAAGCCAGACTCCATTGGCTGAATATGTTTTCAAAATACAACACTCAATAATGCCATCATCCACAAGATAAATAGCAGCAGTAATGCCAAAAATTGCGCCGCAGAGCCAACATCTTTGGCTATCTTTGCCAGTGGATGCTTGGCGGTCGATGTGTGATCGACACTGGCTTCGATTCCAGTGTTAATGAGTTCGACGATTAATGATACGAAAGAAGCGACGACCAGCAGCATTTTGATGCTGATAGTGAAAGGGCACAATATAATAGCCATGAATAATATGAGATTGAGCCAAAATACTTGTCGAAAAGCCGCCTCAAATTTGTAAGCTGCTTTAAAGCCGTCCAGAGAGTAACCAGCGGCTTTTATAATACGGTAAAATCCTGTTTTACCCTTGGCCTCACTGGCATAGCTATGAGGTAGCAGTTGTTTTTTGCCTGCTATTGGGCTTAAACCCCCACCACTCGTCGACTGGTTTTCAAGATTAATAGGATTTGCTTTATTCATATCCAATGCTTCACAGTCTATTAATATCAAGGTATGCGATAAATATTAATCATTTAACCATGGTCGAATGTTCAATATGCCCTAAGTATAAGCGGGTAGGCATTAAGAAAACGTTAAGCTTTTTTAAAATAGAGATCTGCTCTAATGATAATTGATGATAAAGGTACTGCCACCTAACGGATTGACTTGATGGGTAAGCTGCCAGCCCATATGTGTCATGATGCGCTGTACGATACTGAGCCCCAAGCCTGTGCCTTCTACTGGATAATGGGCGTGAGCTGCCGATGACGATTCTGCATCCAATGAGATGTCTTTATACTGCTGCTCTAGACGCTCAAATCTCTCATATAGCAGCGGCATCATCACCTCAGGAATACCTAGACCAGTATCAGTGACGGTGATTTTTTCAGCATCGATAGTGATGATGACCTCACCCTCATCGGTGTACTGAAACGCATTTTTTATCAAATTACCCAGTGCCATTTTTAGCAGTTCAGGTCGTACGTGTGCGACATACAGCTGTTCTGCGACTATTTTACAAGTGACTGACTTATGGCGAAGCAAGTAATTTAAGCGCTGTACTTCATTTAACGCGATGTCATTGATAGACGTTGGCGGTGCATCCAGTTTTTCAGGCGCACGAGATAGCAATAATAAGGCGCTGATAATCTCCGAGGTTTCTTTGGCGGTCGTACTGATACGAGTGGCAAATGCGCTCAAGTGAGGGTCGTTTTCTAGTTGCGAGGACAATACTTCTGATGCCCCCATGATAATCGTCAAAGGCGTGCGCAGCTCGTGACTGACATCACCAGTAAATAGCTGCTCGCGTCTGAGGTACTGCTCAAGTTTGTGGTTTTTTGCATCGATTGCGCGTGCTAACACGCCAACCTCGGAGGGCAGATTCGTCAATTCCGTCAAGTTGCGATGATCTGTTTCTACAGCTTGCTTTAAGTCTAATAAAGGTTTAATGATTTGCTTGGAGGACAGCGATGAAAATATCGCTGCAATCAATAAGCTCAAAATGACCGCTATTTTTAGGGCGTTGGCAAATATGTCTTCTAAATGCTCAAATATGGCCAAAACAGGGTAATTCCCCATCACCATTTCAGTGTTTTCTAAGTAGGTTAAAATGTAGTTTTCTTTGTCTTTTTTATAATTAAAGAAATGTAACTCTGTTGTCGATTGACCATTTTTAGTGGTGACAGTGACGGGCATCTCTTGTACGGTTTGGGTGGCCAGTTTTTGCAGATTGCTCGGTGCGTTATCGAAGCGATAAATCTTAATACCCGGTTCAGCGGTATAAATAGGCTGATCGCCTTCTTTTTCTTGGCTAAGCTCTAACTGTTGCAATAAGCGAGCTTTGACCAGCTGTTGCTCCATTCTGACTTCGGCATACATGAAAATACTGACGAAAGTGGCACACAGTAATAGGGCAAATAACAAGTAGGAGAGTCGAAACTTATTGGCGATGGAGTCGATATTAAACATGGTATTTACTTCGTTGTGAAAGGCGATATGAAAGACAGTGAGAGTCAAATAAGGACATCAGACGATGATTTTTTAGGCTTTATCAGGATCAATAATCTGATAACCGACACCGGGCAACGTGACTATCATGATTTTATCGAACGGCTTATCGACCTGCGCACGGACCCCGTGCATGTGAGTGCGCAGTGCATCACTGCTTGGTACATCTTCGCCCCATACCTTTTCTTCCAGCTCGGTTTTGCTAACCACGCGCGGCGCCGCACTCATCAAGGTATGTAGTATTTTGAAGCCTGTTGGTGTGAGTTTTAGCGACTTACCTTCACGTGTAATCGTATGCTCACTATGATTTAAAGACAATGTGCCAACAGTTAAACCATGCTCAAAATGATCATCTTTATGTCGGCGTATGAGAGCCTTAATACGAGATTCTAATTCCACCAATGAGAAAGGCTTAACCAGATAATCGTCAGCGCCACTATCGAATCCTGCCACTTTATCTAAAATCGTATCGCGAGCGGTCAGCATCAATACTGGCGTTTTGTCATGCAGCTCTTCCCTAAGCTTTTTGCACAGTTTAGTGCCGTCCATACCCGGCAGCATGACATCTAACAAGATGACGTCATATCGATTATTCGATGCGAGCGTTAAGCCACTAATGCCATTATGGGCATTGTCTAGCTCAAAGCCTTTCGGCTCAAAAAAAGCATAAATATTGGCGACGATATCGGGATTGTCTTCAATGATGAGTATCTTGTACATGAGTATTATTACCTAAAAAGGCGGAGCGATGATAAAGAATTCAATTAGTCACTTTAAAAAAGGTGGGTGCTGCTTTGGTTTCGTCAGTGGTGATACCAAAAAACTGAAGCAAGGTTGGCGTAATAAAATCATGTGATACGGGCTGATCAATCATGTTAGCTAGGCTACTGTTAGCAATAGTGCTGCTATCAATGCCGTTGCCATTCGGTGACCAAATAATCACTGGCACGTGCTTTTGAGCATTTGGCGCAATAGCGTATGGCAGACCATGCAAGTAAATATTGTTTTCGCCCAAACTTTCTCCATGATCACTAATATATACCATCACCACCTCATAATCTTGCTCATAAGGTTTTAAGGTGTCGATCACGCTATTTAAAAAATAATCTGTATAACGAATGGCATTGTCATAGCCATTGATAACCGACTGGTTGTCGCATTTTGATAGCTCATTGGTCATACAGACGGGCTGATATTCTGCAAAATCTTTAGGGTAACGCTTAAAATAGGCGGGTCCATGATTGCCCATTTGATGCAACAAAATAAGTGTGGCTTTAGGTGTCTCTTTCTGTGAGCTGCCTGACTTAACCAGTTTATCAAAACCATCAAGCATGCCTATGTCTCGACACTCAATATCACAGTCTGGATTGAGCGCGGCTGTTTTATAGTCCTCAAAAGTTACGCGGTCAGCCACCCCTTTGGCGCTAGAGTTATTGTCTCGCCAAACGACATTGACGCCTTGCTTGTGTAGCGTATCGAGCACGTTTTCATTATAGCTAGCGCTATCAGGATCATAATTTTTTCTATTGGCGTAGCTAAACATGCAGGGTACTGAATAGGCGGTGGATGTGCCGCATGACGAGGCGTCTTTAAAGCTGTAGATGTCTGATTGTTTTGAAAGCAAAGGCGTGGTGTTGCGCTCATAACCGTTTAAGCCAATATGGTCAGCGCGAACGGTTTCTCCTACTACAAATACCATCAACTTAGGTTTTACAGCGCTGTTGCTAGTGTTGCTAGTGTTGCTAGTGTTGCTAGTGTTAAAAGAAATGCTACGCTTTGCATCTGTGGCATGAGGAATTAGTGTATCGGGACGACGGCGCTCAGCGATATAATCTGTACCCAGTCTGATGACAGAATAAACAGGGGTAATAGGATTGACATAACTACGGACTATTTTGTGCTGGCGAAAAAAGCTGGCGTATTGGTCACCAAATGGTACCAGACACATCGCTATCAGTACGATAGATAATAATAGGGTGACTGATTTTTGAAGGGTTGCTTGTTGCCAATACAATCGCTTTAGACGAATGTTACCAATCATAAAAACAGGCACTATACCTAGTAAAAACAGGCGAATAAATAGACTGGGTGCCATCAATCCCATGGCTTCTGCTTGATCGGTTTGTAAGCCGTTAATGAGCATATCACGATTAAATATCGTCCCGTAGGCGTCGGTAAAGTAACCGCAGATAGCTGCAATCAGCACCATTATGATAAGCACTACTTTTGCCGTTGAGCGATAACACAGCAGTGACAACACCAACCACATCAGCCCAAATAATAAGCCTGTGATGGAAAAAATAAAGCCCGTGTTTGTGCTCAATGGATAAACGCTGAGTACCTGCTCAAAAAAGCCAATATTCGCCGTCGCTACTAAATACAGAGCCACGACTATGATCAGATGATTGAGATTAATCTCGCGATTATAAAGCTTACTTAGGGAGCGGCTTTTTTTATTAGCTTTAGGCGCATCGATTTTGGCGGCTTGAGATATTGACATACAAGTACTTCTCAACAGGATGGTAAGGAGTGTAATGCCTTACAGTAACAAGTACGCTGTTAAGAAGATGTTAAGGTGGTTGAATTCAATAAGATATTAGGACATATCAACAACCTAAACGATGACACGTCCTAATTTAAACCTGTGCGAAAGAGCGTGCCAACGACAACAAAGGCGACAGAAAACAAAGTGACCAATATGATATTGATTGAAAACCCTTTCAAGGTCTGAACAGACAGTCTGGGTATTCGATAAAAACGAGCGTGCAGGGCAACCAGAACAGTCATTAGCAATAATAGTAATTTGAGACTAATAAGAATACTAAAATCATTATCAAGTTTAAACCATGCAGCAATGTTGGGTAATAGCTGGTAGGCCATCCAAAGTCCAGTGATTATTTGCAGCACCAAAGCCGGCATCCCAACCCTCTCAAATAGCTGCTCAAATTGCATCAGACCATCAATATTTCGGGATGATAGCGCTTTTGGTAAGACCACCAAGATCAAAATCAGATGACCACCTGTCCAGACAGTAGCGCCTAACAAGTGTAGTATGAGTATATAGTTAAGCATAGATAACAATCCTTAAATGCCACTGACATAGGGCTTTATGTCGATTAACTGAGGTACTTAATCATGAAACGCGCCGCACAATTACAACCATTATCTCGTCAACATCATCTAGGTCTAAATCTATCTCGCCATGCTAAAGAGTGTGCTGATGGACCTAACGCAATTGCCGAGCATTGGCTAAATATCACGTCTTATATTAACGAGATGCAACAGCATTTTCAGATTGAAGACAATCTAATGGCTCATGCCTTACAGCCTCATAGCAGCTCCAAACCTGAGGTGGCATCGATACTAAATACACTTGATACGCAGCACAAGTCCCTGCATGCACTCATGGCAGAGGTTCAAGATTTGCCGCACTCTCAAAGCAATCACGTCACCGTTGGACAAGTCAAAGAACTCGCCACCTTGCTATACGATCATATTCGTTTTGAAGAACGAGAATTGTTTCCTATCGTTGAGCGCTATCTGACAACAGAAGAATTAGAGGCTATTTATGATGCCAGTCCAGACAGTATCAAACGCTCCGATGAGAACCGCTAGAGCACGTTTTTATCAAAATTTTTTTAATCTATAGCGAGATATCCTGCGTCAGAAAAATACTGTTGTCCAGCAGGCGAGCGCAGATAGTTTGAAAAATCTGTCGCGGCAGTAGTCTCACTAATCACCAACCCTTCTTGCAAAATAGGGGGATAAGTGTCTGGCGCTAACGTATAGAACTGCTCAGGCGTGGCTTTAATCGCTGTCAGTTGTGATTGAGCGACAAAGCCATAATCGACATTACCAGTGTGCGCATATTGAAACGCTTGCCCGATATTCTCAGCTTGAATAATGCGACTTTGCTCAGTGAGCGTGTCAAAGATTTTTTGTGTTTGTAGATAGGCTTGTGCCGACTTGCCATAAGGGGCAAGTTCTGGATTGGCAATGGTGATTTTGCTATCAGATTCAGACATCAATAATGCATTTAAAGTAGTATTATTGAGTCCTTTAAGGGATTTGTTAACACTATAAAGTGCCAGCTGACCTTGGGTATAAGTAAAGGGCTCGTGGGTTGCTTCGTCAGCAGATTTTGCGTTATCTAGTTTTTCTTTGGCAAGTTTGGCAGGGAATTCTTGATTGGCGGATAAAAATATATCGTAAGGTGCGCCAGAGGTAATCTGCGCATATAACTTACCTGAAGAGGCATAAGTCACGTCAATCGCTTGTGCAGGCAAATTCTTATCCATTTTATAACCCGCAATAATCTCAGGCAATACATCTGATAAGTTGGCAGCCGCTGCGATGCGCAGTGTTTGACTTTGCTCAGTGGCATTGTTGGCGTCCGATTGAACAAGCTCAGCGGTTTGCTCTTTGCTACAAGCGGTGAGCGTTAACGCTAAGCAAGCTGATGATATTGTTATTAGTTTAATCATTATTATAAAACCTTCTTATTATTGCTCTCCAGTGTCGCTCACTGTTATTGCTAAAGGTTAGCTATCGCTTTGAGTAGTCATTTGAAGCGCATTATTACCCATTATTACTAAGCCATTTAGAGGAATCATCTTGGTAATATTCTTGCTTCCAAACTGGAATGTCGGCTTTAATCGTATCCAATATCCAGCGACAAGCATCAAAGGCAGGATAGCGATGGGCAGAAACCACGCCAACCCAAATAGCGACATCACCAATTTCTAATGCACCGATACGATGAATGGCAATGGCATGGGTAATCTCAAAGCGCTTTTTGGCCTCTTTAATAATGGCGCGACCTTGATTGATGGCAAGGTCTTCATAACCATAATAGGTCAAACGGTTGATGCTACTGGCATTATTGTGATTGCGTACCCGTCCTTCAAAGCAGACAAACGCGCCGCAACTGTCATTATCAAGGGTGCTTTTAAGACGACTTTCATCAATATCGGTATCTAACAGCGCAAAACCATCACGTTCAGCGATGAGGTATGCCTCATCAATGGTACGTTTAATGCTCATCGATTGACCGTGTACATTGTCCGTCATAACCATTTTCTCTTATTGTTTTTAATATTCTTAGTGATACAAATGATATTTAAATGGTTTTAACCACCAGCCACTGGGGTGATAAAAACCACACTATCACCCTCACAAATCTCATCTGTCCACTTGGCAAAATAGTCATTGACCGCCACGCGTAGCTCCGACTGTGGACGACTGAAGCGATGTTTTTGGCGTAGTTGTTCGTACAATTCGGTCAATGAAGTCGACTGTGGCACAGTGACTGTTTCTTCGTGACAATCGGCTTCGTCAGCTAAGCTGGCAAAATATAAAATATTAATATTCATCGTGGCATCTATCTCTGAATTTGTATTGCTTTCTATTAAAGTGCTCATAGCAATCTCCCTTATTTATGAACTGCTTAACTTTATAGTTTTCAAATTACTTTCAGGTATGTTGATAGTCGGATTTACCGCCCGTTTTTTTCATGAGATGAATATTATCAATCACAATGTCATGCGAGATAGCTTTGGTCATGTCATAAATGGTCAAGCAAGCGACGCTAACGGCGGTTAATGCTTCCATTTCTACCCCAGTTTTATGGGTGACTTTCACGGTAGCGGTCACAGTGATACTGTTTTGGGCATCGTTATATTCAAAGCTTAAGCTGATTTTATCTAAGGGCAGCGGATGACAAAGTGGAATCAAATCGTGGGTGCGTTTGGCTGCCATGATACCGGCAATATGAGCAGTCTGGGTGATGCTGCCTTTTTTGGTCATGCCGTCAGCGGCTTTGATTTTCGTATAAATGTCTGCAGGAAAAACCACTTGTCCGAGAGCACAAGCTTCTCTGGTGCTAGCCGTTTTGCCACTCACATCGACCATGGTGATATCACCGTCGCTGTCTAAATGGGATAAGCCAGATTGATTGTCTTTATTATTGTTGTTTACTTGGTCGCTATTCATTCTTTATTTCTCTTAAATGGTCAGTTTTTCTGAAAGCTAGTTTCTCTCAATAAACCTTTTTATAAGTCGTTTAAAGCTAAACAGGCATGCTCAAAATCTTTAGGCGTATTAAAATTGGTTAGATACTGCCAGTTTTTTGCGAAAGGGACGGGCTGCACAATCGGCTGAATAAACTTCATCACTTGCCGCTGCTCATCGTCAATATAATGCTTCAAATCAGGCTCCATATCCAAGCGGTATAGACCTAACAATGGATATAAATGACTGTCATCGGTCAGGCAAATAACAGTTTTATCAGGATTTTCCGTCATATAAGGTTGCAGTTTTTGCCATAAATCGGTGACAGGAATTAAACTGTCACAGCTGATAACCATCAACCAAGAGTGCTGCCAGTTTGCATCTTTCGTTAATTGGTTTGAACTTGCCAAACTCTTTAATGATTGCAGCGCTGCTTCAATCGCTGCCAACGCGCCACCTGTTTCAATCGGTTTATTATGGCTACTAGAAAGTTCATTGCTAGAGATATTGTTAACCGAAACATTATTAACCGAAAGATAGTCAGAAATATGAAAGACTGGCGATTGTGGGTTTTTCTTAAGAAAATCTGGAGTGATAGTAAAACCACGCCCATTATCCGCAATCATAATAGGTAAGTTGCTTATCATCGCAGCACTTAATTCAAGTGCCTGTCTGACATGATAATCAACTAAACGCTCACCTGTCGGTAGTATCAACTCAGCTTTTGGCGTTCCCATACGTTTGGATGCGCCGCCCGCCAAAATTACGATACCTGCTAAATGATTGAATCTATCTACTTCGATTAAGCTATCCGTAACTTCAAGCATCAATTAATCATGACCTGGATTGGTACGCATAAAGTGCGGCACAAAATTACAGGGGCGTGTGCGACTATCGAGCTGCTCTTGTAAGATACCTTCCCAAGCGGTGCGGCAAGCACCTGATGAGCCAGGTAAGCAAAAAATACCCGTACCATTTGCCATGCCAGCCACAGCGCGAGATTGAATCGTCGACATGCCGATATCATCTTTTGAGATTAAGCGGAACATCTCACCAAAACCATCAACCGATTTATCAAATAATACGCCGACCGCTTCTGGCATACTGTCGCGGATATAAAAGCCAGTACCGCCAGTGGTGATAATAGCGTGCACATTTGGGTCGGCAATCCAACCGCTGATGACGGCTCTGATTTTGTAAATATCATCGATAATCAGCTGACGATCGGCCAGCTGATGACCTGCTGCTGTTAATTGATCGACCAAATACTGCCCTGAGGTGTCTTCTGCAAGAGTACGGCTGTCAGAAACCGTCAAGATGGCGATATTAAGCGGGGTAAAAGGGGCTTGCAGCTTACTCATGAATAATCCTTAATAAATAGGCTTGTTATAAAAAATGAGAAATTTAATTATTGGTATATTTTTGATTCTAACCACCAATCATCGACAAGTTATTCATCATGCCGCTGTTTGATTCGTGAAGATGATGATGCTCAGGTTTAATCGGCATAAAGCTGTGCAAGGTATTCACAAGCCCTGCCACATCGTCTTGTTCGAGATGCTGACGAATATCGTAGTTACCTTGATCAAATAGACACAGATGCACCTTGCCTTGACTGCTGACCCGCAGACGATTACAACTGTCACAAAAATGGGCAGCATAAGGAGCAATCATGCCGATACGGCCTTTATAATCTGGATGGCTATATTCTATCGCTGGACCGTCATTGCTGCCACGGACATGGGTTTGCCAGCCGTTTTTTAATAAGTAATTGGTAATAATATCGGACTGTGCGTGCTGCGCAAAAAATAAGTCGCTGTTGTCACTGGTTTGCATAAATTCAATAAACCGATAAGTAACAGCTCTATCTTTGACATAGTCGATGCCATTCATCAGATTTTCAAAGGCAGTTTCAGCCATTAAAATACTGTTTATTTTTAGTTTGATATCCGTGGTCGCTAGTAATTTATCCATATCAGTCAACAGCTGCGGCAACATATCAAAACCGGTCATCTTATGAAAAGTAACAGCATCAAAGCTGTCCATACTGATATTAAGCTGATTCAGTCCAGCCGCTTGCCAGCTGGCTAAGTGCTTACCAAGCTTATAACCATTACTGGTCATGGCAACGGTTTCAATGCCTTCGGTGTTTTTGATTGTTTTAATAATATCGACCACATCACGGCGTATAGAGGGTTCACCGCCCGTAATCCTGACTTTTTTAGTACCAACTTCCGCAAATCCACGGATTAAAGTAGCAATTTCAGTGACGCTAAGCTCATTTTGTGGTGGTTTGCCTTGATAGCCATTGGGCAGGCAATATTCACAGCGAAAATTACAGAAATCAGTAATCGATAGACGTAAGTAGGTGAGACGTCGTGCGAAACCATCGGTTAATGGTTGAGAGAGCGTGACCGGAAAATACGTCGACGTGCTAGCAGTTTTCGATGCAACGTTCGATGATGAGTCACCATCAAAAATAACGGGTGCAGCGGCAGGCGCATACAATTGCGCATTACCTAGGGTAGGGGCAAGATGGTTCATAGATGATTACCATTAATATTAAGTATAGTGTGTACTTTTAGGCGTTGCCTCAGGTTGTGAGTGGGAAGTTCTATTTAAACACGATTATGACAGCTTGCTAGCAAATAACCATTCACCGTAAGTGACCCAAAAACTACCACTAAAGTAGTAGATGCTACTTGGTTATGATTTTTAAAATCAACATACGCCCCAAGCAGTTTCTCATGATTCATGGCTAATCAACAGTATAAAGAATGATTAACTGTGTAACTCGTTATACAATTGATTAGCCATGCAACTTTTTAACTATACCGTTATTAATGATTCAATTGTTTAGCTGTTGTTTAGCTATTATTCAGCGATGCAACCAAGGGAAAGGTTGCACTTTTACGGTTTCACCAGCGGCTACATTGCCAGAATCTTGTGCTAGTACAATGAAGCAGTTGGCATGGCTTAGTTGTTTGATACGGTGCGATTGTTGCTTGGTAAAGCTTTCAACTTGGAAATCGCCAAGTTCGTTTTGGGACAATATGCCTCTTTGAAAATCCATCCGTCCCGCTGATTTTTTGATATCATTTTTAAGCGTTGCAGTGAGACTTAACTGCATCGGTCGCTCTTGTGGCGCAGCGCCTGCCATTTGCCACAAGGCTGGGATCACAAATTGTAGGCTACCAACGATGGTCGATAGCGGATTGCCGGGTAAGCCAAAATATAGCACGGGCTTGGCAAGATCTTTAGTCAGCTCGCCAAAGACAAATGGCTTACCGGGTTTCATCGCGACTTTATAGTGGTTAATCTGCCCAAGCTGCTCAATGACGGTGGTTAAAAAATCATAGTCGCCGACCGATACGCCAGCGGTAGAGATAAGGACGTCGCACTCTTGCATGGCTTGGGTTACGGCGGTGGTGGTTTTATTTAGGTCATCTGGGATAATGCCATAATCACGAATAGTGATGGGCAAATCAGCGAGTAAGCTTTTTAGGGTAGGCGTGTTCGAGTTATAGATTTGCGCCAAACTCGTCAGCTCATTGCCAATGGCCACTAGCTCATCACCTGTTGCCAGTACCCCAACGATTAAAGGCTGATATACCGTCACTTGACCAAAGCCCAAATTAGCCAATAAGCTAATATCAGCAGGATTTAGGCGTTTACCCTTTAATAAAACCGCTTCGCCAGCTTTAATTTCTTCGCCTTGTTTACGGATATTGTCATCATGCTTAGCGTCTTGACTGAGGGTAATAGCATAAGGCTGTGATTTATCAATGCGGTCTTTTATGGCGGCAAAGTTGGTATTTTCTTGCATGATGACCGTATCACAGCTGTCAGGAACGACCGCACCGGTAAAAATACGCACCCCTTGTCCTGCTGAAATGTCGCTACTATAAGGACTGCCTGCTTGTGATTCACCCACGATATCAATCGTGCTGTCTGCTGAGAGTATGCTGTCTTTAGCGATCGCATAACCATCCATCGCCGATAGATTTTGTCTTGGTATGGCAAAAGGCGAGACAATATCTTCTGCCAATATATGATGACGGCTGTCTAATAAGTCGTAGCTTTCGACCACTCTTTTGTGTAGCGGATAGTCGTTAGTATTATAAGCTTCTATACGCTGCTGTATTTCAGAGATAAGTCCTGCAACCGTAATCATAAACGTCTACTCATTTTATTAATATTGAACTGTGTTATTGATATTGAACGACACATAGCATAAAAAGGGTGTTGTATCACAAGAACCTTTATACCATAGCAGCTACTTTATAACATAAGAATTAAGTGACCGACAGCGGACTGCTTAGCCGCGGAATATATTCTCTTGCTCAAGCGTCATCTCGATACCTTGGATATCAGCCTCATGCGCTAAGGTAAACAAGTAGTCGCATAATGATTGGTGAAAGGCTTGTTGGCTCAATTTATTATGGATTGCAGGGCTGACTTGCTCATAAGTCATCTGTATCCCAGGTTCTTTATTGAGCACCTCAACGATGTGAAAACCGTAACGGCTTTCGATAGGGCTTGGTGCAAGTCCTTTATCGAGCTTAAACAATACACCTTCAAATTCTGGTACGGTTTGACCTTTGCTAATTACACCCAATTCGCCGCCTTGCTCTTTTGAAGGGCAAGCCGAATGCTGGCGTGCTAACTGGATAAACTCGGCATCAGGATTGGCGTTATTTTTGATTTGTTCGATAAACTCGTACGCGGTCTTTTTGAGCTTTAAGCGCTCATCACCATCTTCAGGCGGGCATGCCAATAAAATATGGCGTACGGTCATAATGGGGTCAGTCTTAAAGTCAGTCATATTCTGCTTATAATAGCGCTCACAAGTTGCCATATCTGGCATCGTTGCTTGAACGTTTTTGTCTATTAAAGTAGAGATAGCTTGCTCTTCGTCGTTTTCCCACGCCGCTTCACCAAGACTTGGCTCATCTAAAACCGCCAGTCTGAGTAATTCGCGCACAACCAGCGCTTGTGTCGCTAAAAAGACGGCACCTTCTTTGTTTTCTGCTGGATGATATTGCAGCTCTTGGGCGATATTGGTTCTATCTATCATCACCCCATTGACCGTCACTGAAGGCAGCTCATCACGGCTAGAGGCAATCAGGTTTTTATGGTTGCTGCGCTCTTCTGCCATTGCTTTTTCGATGAACTCTTGGTCAGAATGCGGTTTTTGCAAATCAGATAAGGTTGGCATTACTCTAAGAATATCATCACCGCGACCAGTAGGGGTGTGATCGGCATGACTGTGACTGTGACTGTGATTGTCATTATCATGGCTGTGATGATTGCCACTATGCACATGAGCGTTTTGGTTGGTCGCATGGTCGGCTGGATTGTAGGTACTGACAGTCATGGCTTTGCTCCACTAAGGATTCTGGTAATAGAAATTCTAAAATATAGGGCGTGTTGATTCATCGTTAAAGGTAGGGTAAAGAGCAGTATCTAGGTGAGGATAGGGTCAAAAACGCCGTTCCATTTAGATACTGCTCTATAGCCTTACTGAGAGTTCTTTTGTCTGACAATTTGATAGCGACGCCCGAAATACCAAATTGGTGCGCTAATGATATGAATAAGCCGTGTAAACGGAAATATCGCAATCAGGGTGATGCCGAGCGCCATATGCAGCTGATAAATTAAGTCAGTTTGCTCAATGCGCGCCGCTGCCTGCAAAGGTCTTAAAATTGTGATGTCCTGTGCCCAGCCTGCCAAATTCATCATGGTATAGCCATCTAAATGCTTCACTGACGTAAAGATGGAAAGCAGACCCAAGTTTAGCTGGATAAATAACAGCACCAGTACCAGCTTGTCTGAGAACGATGAGGTGTTTGAGATACGGTCATCGATAAAGCGTCGCCACATGAGCATGACTAAGCCAAACCAACAAAACACCCCTGCGATACCCCCAACGACCACCGCTAAAATCTGCTTATGTCCGGCGCTGATAAAGCGATCATAAAGAAAATGCGGCGTCAACATGCCAAATAAATGACCGAGGAGCACCACGATAATGCCAACGTGGAATAAGTTGCTGGCAAGGCGCATGTTTTTGCTTCTGAGCATCTGCGTCGAGCCCGTCTTCCATGAATACTGAGATAAATCAAAACGTACCCAAGTACCAATAATAGCGATGGTCAATGCCACATACGGATAAACGCCAAAAAGGAAAATTTGTAGCCAGTTTAGGTTGGCTAAAGACTGCACACTAGGATCTGCGATATTCATGTCCTTTCTCCTTATTATGATTTAACCGGTTGGTTGGTTTTAAAATCTACCCAGTGCACTGGAGCATCGACCGCATTTGTAGCAGAGGCATTTTTTATACCAGCTTTTGCTGCAAGATTTTGGGTACTTGTTTTTGACGAGCAACGCTCTTCTTGTTGCGCATCTAAAAACGTCACCACTTCTTCTTCCCATTCTTTGTCTAATGCCTCAAAGCTGTCATCACGCTTCTCTTTGCTGATTTTTTCTTGATACTCTTCAACGATATCGAGCGGTTTACCAGCGATTTGTAATAGCGCATTGAAGCAGCCTTTATACAAGCTACCGCGACCCTCTAATCTGGCGGCAAGCAAAGCGAGGATATGGCTCACATCAGCGATATCCATACGAATTTGAATGTCGTCTTCAATAATGGTTGCTTGATACGCTAAAAATTCGAGATATAAAGGCAGATAATCAGGCAGCTCTTTGACGCTAATCTCAAAGCCCGCTTCTTGATATTGACCCATCAAATCAACCATCGCTTGACCACGGTCGCGCGATTCGCCATGTACATGCTCAAACAACCACAATGATAAAGAACGACCACGCTCAAACAGACCGTCATAACGCGCTTGCGCCTCAAGAGAGCCGGTATCGATTAAATCTTCAATCAAGTCGATGATTTGCGCACGTACTTCTGGGCTAATCAGTGTTGATTTGGCGACAATCTCTGTGCAATCGGCAAGCGTATCGCCGAGAAACAGCTCATTACTTGGATAATCGATAAGTAGACTGAGTACCTTGAGTAGTTTTAAGTCTGAATGGCCGATGGTTGGTTGGGTAATTGGCTCATGCACTGAAGTGCTGTTATTAAGTTGAGTAGTTTGCATCTTATGACTCCCACTTTTGGACAGTATCGATAAAATCGCGGCGATTGGTTTTGCGTTGTCCAAACATGCTATTGTCCGAATGTCCTGAACAGCCTTCGCCAAAGGTGAATCCGCAACCATTACGCTCAGCGAATGCGTCACTCAATGCTTCTTCACGATGCGCCGTTGGAATCACAAAGCGATCTTCGTAGTTGGCGATAGCCAAGTAGCGGTACATCTCTTCCACTTGCAGCTTGGTCAAACCCACATCATCCAAGATACTTTGGACTTCTTGTTTTTCAACCAATTGCATACGCTTGTAGCTACGCATAGCAAGTAGGCGCTTCAATGCTAGACGAACTGGCTCTTCATCGCCTGCGGTAAGCATGTTTGCTAAATAGCGCAGTGGAATACGTAAACTGTCGACATCTGGAATCAAGCCATCCATACCGACTTTGCCTGCTTCAGCAGCATTTTGAATCGGTGATAATGGCGGTACATACCAAACCATCGGTAGCGTGCGGTATTCAGGGTGTAGCGGTAGCGCAAGTTTCCAATCCATCGCTAGTTTATAAACTGGTGAGCGCTGGGCTGAATCAATGACCGATTGCGGTACACCGTCTTTTAATGCTTGAGCGATAACAGCAGGGTCGTTTGGATCTAAAAATACGTCTAGCTGTGCTTGATAAAGGTCTTGCTCGTTAGGTGTGCTTGCTGCTTCAGCGATTTTGTCCGCGTCATAAAGCAGTACGCCCAAGTAGCGGATACGACCAACACAGGTTTCTGAACAAACGGTTGGCAAGCCGGCTTCAATACGGGGATAACAGAAGATGCATTTTTCAGATTTCCCCGACTTCCAGTTGTAGTAAATCTTTTTATACGGGCAGCCTGAGATACACATGCGCCAGCCGCGACATTTTTCTTGGTCAATCAAGACAATGCCGTCTTCTTCACGCTTATAAATCGCGCCACTTGGGCATGACGCCACACAAGTAGGGTTCAAGCAATGCTCGCACAGACGTGGCAAATACATCATAAAGGTGTTTTCGTACTCGCCATAAATCTCCGCTTGAATGTTGTCAAAGTTCTTATCTTTGCGACGTTTTTCAAACTCTGAGCCGAGGATTTCTTCCCAGTTAGGACCCCATTCAATCTTTTGCATACGCTTGCCAGTGATGGCTGAGCGCGGGCGGGCGATAGGTTGATGGTTGCTGATAGGGGCGGTATGTAGATGCTGATAATCGAAATCAAACGGCTCGTAATAGTCATCAATCTCTGGCAGGTCAGGGTTAGCAAAGATATTGGCGAGTACTCTGAACTTACCGCCGATACGCGGATTGATAGTGCCATTGGCATTGCGTATCCAACCGCCTTTCCATTTGGTTTGGTTTTCCCACTCTTTGGGGTAGCCGATACCGGGTTTTGATTCAACGTTGTTAAACCACGCATACTCCATACCTTCACGGCTGGTCCAGACGTTTTTACAGGTGACTGAGCAGGTGTGACAACCGATACATTTATCAAGGTTAAGCACCATGCCGACTTGCGAACGAATTTTCATGGATCTGTGCTCCAAATAATAGTAAAAAAGCAACTTTATGTTCTTCCTAGATATCCTGAAATCAGGATATTTTTTCGATAGAAGAAACAGCTTTACCCTTCAATGCTGGTTGGTAACGGACGTGGCAATTCGTTATCGGGTTTGTCTTCTAGCCAGTCGATTTTTGACATTTTACGAATCACGACAAATTCATCACGGTTACAACCGACGGTGCCATAATAGTTAAAGCCATAAGACTGCTGGGCATAGCTGCCAATCATATGCGTCGGTTTCAAAATCGTCCGAGTGACCGAATTATGGATACCGCCGCGCGTGCCTGTTTGCTCAGAACCGGGAATATTGACCAGTTTTTCTTGGGCGTGATACATCATGGTCATGCCTTCTTTGACCCGCTGGCTAACGATAGCACGGGCAGTGATTGCCCCATTGGCATTGAACAGCTCAATCCAATCGTTATCGACGATGCCGGCTTTTTGCGCATCGACTTCTGACATCCAGACACAAGGTCCACCGCGACTTAGGGTCAGCATCAGCAAGTTTTCAGAGTAGGTACTGTGGATGCCCCATTTTTGGTGCGGTGTTAAGAAGTTCAGTACAATCTCTTTATTGCCATTTGGTTTAGCGTCTTTGAGCAGCTCAGTGGTCTTGGTATCGATAGGTGGACGATACTGCTGCATTTGCTCACCAAACGCCTGCATCCAAGGATGGTCTTGATAAAACTGCTGACGACCAGTAATCGTACGCCATGGAATCAGCTCATGGACGTTGGTATAACCCGCGTTATAACTGACCTGATCTGACTCAATACCTGACCATGTCGGGCTTGAGATGATTTTACGCGGCTGTGCGACGATGTCTTTAAAGCGGATTTTTTCGTGTTCGCTAGACTTGGCCAGGTGGGTATGGTCGCGACCGGTGAACTCAGAGAGTGCAGCCCAGCCTTTTACCGCCACATGACCATTGGTTTCAGGCGCGAGCATCAAAATCATCTCAGAAGCGTTAATCGCCGTATTAAGACGCGGTCTGCCTTCAGAGATACCCGTTTCAGTCACACGGTGGTTTAAATCGCCGAGCTGCTTGACCTCGGTTTTCATATCCCAATTCAGACCTTTGGAGCCATTGCCTAATTTTTCTAGGGCAGGGCCAAGCGAGGTAAATTTGGCATAAGTATTCGGATAGTCACGCTCAACCACTTTAATCATTGGGCAATTTTTACCCGGTACAGGTTTTTCGCCAGCCGTTTTCCAGTCAGTGCCACCAAATGGTTGTGCCAACTCACCTGGGGTGTCATGTTGCATCGGCAAGGTGACGACGTCGGTTTCAACGCCTAAGTGACCTTTTGATACTTCAGAGAAGCTCTTGGCAATGCCTTTATAAATTTCCCAATCGGTTTTAGATTCCCACGCAGGGTCGGTTGCCGCAGTTAATGGATGAATAAAGGGGTGCATGTCGGAGGTATTCATGTCATCTTTTTCGTACCACGTTGCTGTTGGTAGTACGATGTCAGAATACAAACAGGTAGATGACATACGGAAGTCTAGGGTGACAACCAAATCTAATTTACCAGTAGGGCCTTTGTCTACCCAATCAACTTCTTTTGGTTGCAGGTGACCTTTGGCATTTTCTTTATTGAGCAAGCCATTTTTGGTGCCCAAGAAATAATGCAGCATATATTCATGGCCTTTACCTGATGAGCCCAATAGGTTTGAGCGCCAGATAAACATATTGCGCGGGAAGTTGTCAGGATTATCAGGGGATTCACAAGCAAAGCGTAAGCTGCCATCTTGTAGAGAATCGACCACATACTCTTCCACATCTTTACCGCAATCGGCGGCTTTGGCCGCGATGGTCAGTGGGTTACGATTGAGTTGTGGTGCTGAAGGTAACCAGCCTGCGCGTTCTGCTTGAATGTTGTAATCAAGCATATGCTCAGGGAAAAACTTTTTATCGACGAGAGGCGAGAGGATTTCATGGGCAGAGATGGTCTCATGACGCCACTGTGAGCTGTGATTGTAAAAGAAGCTCGTGCCATTCATATGACGCGGTGGACGATGCCAATCAAGCGCAAATGCCAATGGCAACCAGCCGGTTTGAGGGCGTAGTTTTTCTTGCCCAACATAATGCGCCCAGCCGCCGCCCGATTTACCGATACAACCGCACAGCATGAGCATGTTAATCACGCCGCGATAGTTCATATCGAGGTGATACCAGTGGTTCATACCCGCGCCGATGATAATCATCGATTTACCATGAGTCTTATGGGCGTTTTCAGCGAATTCACGCGCGACTTGAATGACGCGCTCACGGCTCAGACCGGTGATGACTTCTTGCCAAGCAGGCGTGCCCGGTACGGTGGCATCGTTATAGTCGTCGGTGACATGCTCGCCGCCAACGCCATTATCAACCCCAAGGTTGGCCACGGTTAAATCAAATACAGTGGCGACGATAGCGGTGCTGCCATCGGCTAAAGTAATGGTTTTACAGGGGACGGTTTTTTGCTGTATTGCTTCGCCCGGTACTGAGGTGAAATGCGGATGATCTACATGACCAAAGTAATCAAAGCCGACTACGCAGGTCTCATTACTGTCGTTTAAAGTCAATGTTAGATCAATCTCTGCGCCTGTGGTGCCATTTTTTTGTTCAAGATTCCATTTGCCTTTTTCGCCCCAACGGTAGCCGATAGAGCCAAGCGGAGAAACCAGCTCGCCATCACTGTTTAGACCGATGGTTTTCCATTCTGGGTTGTTTTCTTGACCTAAATTATCGATTAAGTCAGAAGCGCGTAGATAGCGACCCGCATGGCGTGCGCCTTCTTCACCTTCTAGCATGACGAGCACAGGTAAGTCGGTATAACGCTTGGCATAATCTAAGAAATAATCACTTGGCTGCTTAAGATAAAACTCTTTGATAATCACATGACAAAATGCCTGCGCGACTGCCGCATCAGTACCCTGTTTTGGGTTTAACCATAAATCGGTTAATTTCGATACTTCCGCATAGTCGGGCGTAATAGAGACGGTTTTGGTACCTTTATAACGTACTTCGGTAAAAAAATGCGCATCTGGTGTACGCGTTTGCGGAACGTTTGAACCCCAAGCGATAATATAATCAGAGTTGTACCAATCGGCTGATTCTGGCACGTCAGTTTGCTCGCCCCAAACCATCGGCGATGCTGGTGGCAGGTCACAATACCAGTCATAAAATGATAAGCAAACACCACCAATTAATGATAAATAACGACTACCAGCGGCATAACTGACCATCGACATGGCAGGAATTGGAGAGAAACCGACGATACGGTCAGGACCAAAGGTTTTGGCGGTATACACATTACTGGCAGCGATGATTTCATTGACTTCTGCCCACGTCGAGCGGATAAAGCCACCCAAACCGCGCTTAGATTTATACTGTTCTGCTTTGATAGGGTCTTGGACAATACTGCCCCACGCATCAACTGGATCAGGATACTGCGCTTTGGCTTCACGCCATAATTTTAGTAGCGGTTTACGCACTTTAGGGTATTTCACACGGTTCGCTGAATACATATACCAGCTGTAGCTTGCGCCACGAGGACAGCCGCGCGGTTCGTGGTTTGGTAAGTCAGGACGGGTTTCTGGATAGTCGGTTTGCTGCGTCTCCCACGTCACCAAGCCGTTTTTGACGTAGATTTTCCACGAGCAAGAACCGGTACAGTTGACGCCATGCGTTGAGCGCACAACTTTGTCATACTGCCAACGGCTACGATACACATTTTCCCAATCACGAGACTCATCGCGCGTCTCGCCATGCCCATCGGAGAATTCGCCCTGTTTACGTTTAAAAAAACGGAATTGGTCGAGTAAATGGCTCATTTCGCTATCCTCTATTTTATTGCCTAAGGTGTATCTAGAGCTGAGTGCAGAATGCTTCTATCTTGATAGTGCTTGATATCGGTATGCAGCTAAGCCGTAAATATTATTTCGATAGCGTCATTTTAAGTAAGCCGTCACCCTCTTACTATCAGCTAACATGAGCAGGCCACTACCACCTTAGTAGTAGCGGCAAGTTATCAAATTTGCTTAAAAAAACTGTTAAGTGTCTAATTATTGAGCGTCTAACTGTTAAACGTCTAATCGTTAAACGTCCATGAGCCCTGCTTATTTAGCAGCTGGAAATTACTTAGCAAAAATTTAAAACAAAAAAAGTGCTACTCACATCAGCAAGTAGCACTTCATAGGTTGGTCATTGCTCATTCAAAAGACGGTTGTTATAAAAGGCGCTTTAACAAGGAATCTCAGCATTAGCACGGCTGTAATACCACCAAGTCAATACGATACAGAGAATATAAAAGACAATTAAGGCGATAAAGGTGCCATCAATACCCAGTCCTGAACCGAACATTTTTGGTACAAAGAACGCGCCATAAGCGGCGATTGCTGAAGTGAATCCAACCACCGCCGCTGACTCTTTACGTATTTCAATAAATAGCGGCTCTGTCCCTGCTTTCTCAGGCTCAAGGCGTTCGTGAAAGGTTCTAAAAATAACTGGAATCATGGTAAAGGTAGAGCCGTTACCGATACCCGTGGTGATAAATAGCACCATAAAGGAGATAAAGTAGCCGACAAAGCTGCCCTCATTGGTTTCGCTAGGTAGGAAGTACATCACCGCCAATACCGCCAATACCATCACAATATAGTTCCAAAAAGTGACTTTTGCGCCGCTGGTTTTATCAGATATCCAGCCACCTAGTGGACGAAATAGTGCGCCGACTAGAGGACCTAAAAAGGCAAATTTAAGCGCATCAATAGCAGGAAATGAGTTTTTAATCAGCATCGGAAATGCGGCGGAAAAACCAATAAAGGAGCCAAAGGTTGCCATATAAAGAATACACATAATCCAGTTATGTTTGCGTTTAAAGATAACGGATTGGTCTTTAAACGAGGCTTTGGCGGTGGCAATATCGTTCATGCCAAACCATGCCAATGCTGAGAACAGCAGGATAAAGGGTACCCAAATAAAGCCCGCGTTTTGTAGATAAAACAGCTGACCACTTGCAGAGACTTGTGGGTCGCCGCCTAAGCTACCAAAGGCCGCTACCAATATAATCATCGGGACGACGAACTGCATGACCGACACGCCCAAATTACCCAAACCAGCGTTTAGCCCAAGCGCTGTGCCTTGTTCCGCTTTTGGATAAAAGAACGAGATATTGGACATAGACGAGGCAAAGTTACCACCGCCAAAGCCGCAAAGCAGCGCAATAATGGCAAATATCATAAACGGCGTATCAGGATTCTGAACTGCAAAGCCCATCCATAATGCCGGAATTAATAAAGACAAAGTCGATATCGCGGTCCAACGCCGACCACCAAAAATCGGCACCATAAAAGAATAAAAAATCCGTAGCGTCGCCCCTGATAGTCCGGGTAGCGCGGCGAGCCAAAATAGCTGCCCGCCATCAAAATCAAAACCAATCTCAGGTAAGCGCACGATGACCGCGCTCCATACCATCCATACCGCAAACGCCAGTAGCAAGGATGGAATGGATATCCATAAATTTCGAGTGGCGACTTTTTTGCCGCCCCCTTTCCAGAACTCATCTATCTCAGGTCGCCAGTCAGTGATGAGCTTACCACCTTTGAAGTTGTAATCATTGCCCATACTATTCCTCACTTAATATCATTTATGCTTAGTTATAATGGATAGTTTTATAACCTTCAGCCGTTATAAAAATTACCGTATGCAGTCGCTTTGATTGTTGTTAATGACTGCTTATATTTGGGTTGGATTGATGCGGTAGATTGATGTCTGTGACCAATGCGCCCTTGATAACAGCAAATCATCACAATCAATGGTTTTATAGAAACGATAACTCACGGTACTGCGTTATCCCGATGATGAGTATTCATACATAGTGGTATACTGATGGCTAAAAGAGGTATGTTGCGGGCAGAATGATTACTAAAATTTTGCTTGTCGATGGACTGCTAAGTGCGCTGTAGTATTTTTTATGCTGTGTATTTTTTGCCTTTGCGACGTTCAATTTTAAGATCTCAAATCTTTTGTGCAGAAAGTATCTGATGGGAGCGCTATTAATCATGTCTAATCTACGACGGCAGTCTTTGTTCCTTCATACTTGGATTGCTATTACGATCATCGCTACTTTGTTTTTGATGTCAGCGATAGGCAGCGGTGCGCTCGCTTGGGTCGCAAAGTCTGATGCTGAGGCGATTAATACCGCAGGATCGATACGCATGGCAACGTATCGCATTAGCTTTCAGTTAGCGACTGACTTTGCGGATAACCATCCCTTTAGCTCAAGCCTAAATATCAAACAAGATGGCTTAGATAGTGACAATGCGCCGCAGGTAGAAAAGCAAGACAGACTGGATTTCTCCAATAAAAGCGAGTCTGAAAAAATAGACATACTGGTTGAAGACATGGAGAGTCGTCTCAACAAATTACAAGCGTATCAACTGACCAGTGCCAACAGAGATAAGGCGATCAGTGAGCAATGGAGCCAGATAAAATCACAATGGTTTCGTGATTTAAAACCATCATTATTGGCACAAGACAAGCAAGGTTTTTATAGTGATTCAACCAAGTATATTGACGATGTTAATCGTTTTGTTGGCGCGTTACAGGATAGAAATGAGCAGCGTCAGACATGGCAGCAAAACCTACAAATACTATCACTGATACTGAGCATGATTATTATGCTGATAGGCGTACAAAGGTTACAGAACTCAGTGCTAACGCCTATTCAACAACTCATTAAAGCCAATCGGGCGTTTAAAGAAGGCAAATATGATACGAGAGTGTCTATCAGCGGTTATAGAGAATTTGAAGCGCTTGGCAATTCTTTTAACGGTATGGCCAGTACCATTGAGAGGTATCAGCGTTCACTTGAGAGTGAGGTACAGACAAAGACTCAGCATCTGGTAAAAGCCAACCAAGCCTTATCATTGTTTTATGATTTCTCAAAGCAGTTGACCAGTAGCCCTGTGAGCTTACACCGGCTTGATGAATTGATTACTGGCTTTGGGTGTATATTCCCATATTTAGATTTTACGCTGTGTATCCAAAGCAATATTCTAACCAATAAAAACTCTATAGCCCTGCACGATGATAGGATGAAGGAGCTATGTACCAAACTCACTTGTGACAGCTGCTCTATTAAAGAAGACGTTTATACCAAAACGTTTCCGATTATTCATCAAGATATAGAATTTGGTGAGTTAAAGGTAAGACCAAAATCTGTCTTAATGACCAATAAAGCTTATGCAGAAGATAAGAAAAAAAGCGAGGAAGATTCAACACGCATCAAAGTAGTAGAGGTGGATAGTAGTTACTTAATTGCTAAAAACAATGAATTGATTGTTGTGCTGACCAATCTCGTCAGCACCGCCTTATCCCTACGCAGACAAAGACAGCAAGACCATCAGCTTATTCTACTTGAAGAGCGCTCGACCATTGCTAGGGAGTTGCATGACTCTTTAGCACAGTCATTGTCTTATCTAAAAATACAAGTCAGCGTGCTCGAAAAACATCTGCAACTGTCTACTGATAAAGACAGTGGGCTGGTGGTATTTGATGAGCAAAGTCAAATCAAAGTTGGGCAGCATATCAGTCAAATAAAAATGGGTCTGAACTCTGCTTATCATGAGCTGCGAGACTTATTGACGACTTTTCGCTTGACGATTGATAGCGGCAATTTTGATGAAGCTTTGTATGAGGCGGCTGATGAGTTTGCTGTAAAAGGACAGTTTGACATAAAGGTCAACAATCAAATCCTATCCTTGAATCTAACGGCAACCGAACAAGTGCATCTCATTCAAGTTATAAGGGAGGCGCTGTCGAATATCAGTCGCCATGCCCACGCTAACAGCGTCACTATCGATTTGGTTTATGATGATGAAAGTAATTATGTAGCGATGATGGTCAATGATGACGGCATCGGCATATCAGGGACTGTCAATCAGACCCAGCATCATGGTCTAATGATTATGAAAGAGCGTGCCTATAAATTAG
Source organism: Psychrobacter sp. PG1 (assembly GCF_014897815.1). Classification (GTDB taxonomy): domain Bacteria; phylum Pseudomonadota; class Gammaproteobacteria; order Pseudomonadales; family Moraxellaceae; genus Psychrobacter. The sequence goes on along the minus strand of NZ_JABUZG010000058.1, from coordinate 12,111 downwards.
GCGGTGATTTGATCATCTCTAATAATGTACCCGCAGGTACCAGTGTCATCGTCAGGTTTGTACCCAGTTTCTTTACGGATTATATGGCTGAGCAAAACTAAGTGAATAGGCTTAGTAAACGCTCTTAACCACTGTATTGTGTTTTTTGTAGCATTTTTCAATTTGTGAGTATTTTATGACTACTAAAGTTTATACGTCTGCTTCTCCGGCTCGGCTACTATTGGTCGATGACCATCCCATGCTGCGCCGCGGTGTCGCAGAACTGCTCAGTCTCGAAAGTGATGTAACGGTCGTTGGTGAGGTGAATAACGGACAAGAAGCGTTGGATTTTTTGGCAAACAATCCGGTCGATCTGGTCATTCTAGATCATAAAATGCCAGTGTTGACTGGTATCGAAACCTTAAGAGAAATCAAAGCCAGAAATATTGACGTGGCTACCTTGCTATTTACAGTTTCTGACAGCGGAGAAGACGTACAAGAAGCGTTGAAATTAGGGGTGGATGGTTATTTGCTAAAAGATATGGAGCCTGAGTTAATCATCGTCGATATTAGAAAAGTGTTGCGCGGTGAGCTGGTTATCAGTCCCAATTTGGCTTCAATATTGGCGCAAACATTACGTGCACCAAGCATTGAAGATATCGCTGGCAATCTCACCACTAGAGAGTTGCAAGTGATTCAAATGATTGCTGAAGGCTTAAGTAATAAAATGATCGCCAACAAACTGGATATCGCAGAATCCACAGTAAAAGTGCATGTTAAGCATATTTTGAACAAAACTGGACTACGTACACGGGTAGAGGCAGCAGTATGGACCGTGAATCATTTGTCAAAGTAGTCGTTTGTCAAAATGGTTATTTATCGAAGTGGTTGTTGTTTTAAAATGCTACTTTTTGAAAGTGCTACTTTTTGAAATCGCTACTTTTTATAAAAAAATCATGGGTCATCTGAATAACGCCTATTACATGTCTGGATCGCTCTCTATATCAGTCAAAAAAAGCCACCGAACATTGATGCTGGGTGGCTTTTTTATTTTATAAGCTAATAAAACTAGCCTTCTTCAGCGGCAATTTGACGATCGACCGAGGACATTTTGTATTCGTCACCAAAGGCATCTTCAGGCTCTTTTAACCAGAAGAAACAAAGTACCCAAGCGATAAATGCACCTATCGCAATGATAAAAAAGAACTGATTTGGTTCGACCAAGGTAAATATAAATAGATAGAACACAGCGCCCACGTTGCCATAAGCCCCCGCCATACCAGAAATTTGACCTGTTAAGCGCCGCTTAATTGAGGGGATAATACCAAAAGTTGCACCTTCTGCCCCTTGCACAAAGACTGAACATAGAATCGTAAAGACGACCGCGATAAACAATGGCCACTCTGCATTCAGCAATCCCATCAATCCAAAGCCGATACCGATACCGAACATGTATACCAACATCACCAAGCGACGATTGCCAACCTTATCAGAGATATAGCCGCCAAGTGGTCGTGCCCATAAGTTAACAAAAGCAAAGGTCGATGCGACTAACCCTGCGACGGTAGGGTCGAGCTTCCACGTTGCGGCAAAGAACATCGGTAGCATAGAGACGACCGCCAGCTCTGCGCCAAAGTTAGCAAAGTAGGTGACATTTAGGGCGGCAACAGAGGTAAATGGGTATTTGTCATCCTCAGGGATACCCGCTTTGAGCATGGGTACATTGACACTGATGGCTTTATAAATTTGATAAATAACCACCACAGCGATGAGAGTATAAAACCCCCAAGCGCCTGTTTCGCTCAGGAATCCCATGTTTTTAGTGCGATAAACCAATACACCCAATACGCCATATAAAGGAATAATAAATAGGCAGTATAATAATAAATCTCTCCAACTTGATACCTCTAAAGCACCCGCCTTACGTGCTTTTTTATGGGTATCTTGTGTAGGACCATCGGTGATTAAAAACCAATAGGCTACCCCGTAAGCGGCCATCAGTAAGCCAGATAATGCAATTGCCCAGCGCCAACCGTCATCACCACCAAAGAACTGTAGCGCAACCGTGGGAATGGTAATCGCTGCGGCAGCTGAACCAAAATTACCCCAGCCGGCATAAAATCCTTCGGCAAAGCCAATGTCTTTTGGCTTAAACCAAAGGGCAGTCATGTGAATGCCAACGACGAACCCTGCGCCCACGATAGACATAAATAGGCGAGCGACGAACAGCTGCATCGCGGAATCACCAAAAGCGAAGAACCATGTCGGTATCGCCATGACGACCATCAGTATGGAAAACACGCGACGCGGACCGAAGCGATCCAATGCCATGCCGACTACCACTCGTCCTGGAATGGTCAAAGCAACGTTGGCAATGAGAAATAATTTGATGTGTTCAGAAGTTAAGTAGCTTTCGGCCTCTAGCATAGAAGTGGCTAGTGGCGCCATATTGAACCAGACATAAAAGGTCAGAAAAAAAGCAATCCACGTATAGTGAAGCGCTCTTATATCACGGCGTTCAACCTCAAGTAGCTCTTTTGCATGCATGACAAGTATTCTCCACCGTCGAACTGGATAGTTTAGATGGAGTTAATGTAGCAATAAGTAAGCTCGCTAACCATTAGGCGAAAGCAGTATGAATGTCATTTCACATACTACTTAATGGGGATTAAAAAGTGGCTTTAATATCCTATATATTGATGGTTAACTAAGATGATATGAGGATAGCAATACATTTAAAAATATGATGCGCTATAGTAATAATAACCATTACTGTGCGTGCTTTTCTTGTTTATTAATAGAATTTTATTCACAAGTACGCTGTTAATAAAAAGGATTGGGATACACCCATCAAATTAGCCAAGGAGTTACCATGAGTGATACTGTCGCCTCAAACCCCGTCATACCCAGCCATTGGAAAATAAAGCGTTCGACCCACTTTTTTACTAAAGATAAAGTCCCAAAAGCCTTGCTGACTCATCACAATACAGCAGAGGGCGTATACGGCCAAATTTGTGTCATGCAAGGCACGGTTACCTTTTACGGCTTTGCTGATGAAGCCGCCACTGAACCTGAAAAAACAATTGTTATTAAAGCAGGGCAGTTCGCGGTCAGTCCGCCTCAATATTGGCACCGCGTAGAATTAAGTGATGATGCCCAATTCAATATTAATTTTTGGACAGAAGCGGATACTGGTAATAAGTCGCTGTTCAATAGCTCAAAGATACATAGCAAGCCTATCGAAAAGTTATTTGATCAGTCGGATGAATCATAAGGGCTATATATATGAATCAGCTATTAAAAACATCCTATTCATAAGCAAAAAAATAAGGCCACGAATGGCCTTATTGTATTAAGAGTTTTGATAGTAAGGATAGTTATTATAGCCAATTTCGGTGCCACCATACATCGTGGTAGGATCTGCCTCGTTGAGTGGCCAATGATTGGCGATGCGCTCAGGTAAATCGGGATTAGCAATAAAGGGACGACCAAAAGCAAATAAGTCGCCATAACCTTTAGCTAGCATATGAACCGATTTTTCCGTCGTGTATTTACCCGCATAGATAATACGTCCTGAAAACTCCGCTCTGACCGCTTGATAAAAAGTCTCTGGTAAATCAGGGGCATTGTCCCAGTCAGCTTCTGCAATAGATAAATAAGCGATACCCGCTTGTTCAAGTACTTTAATCGCTTCAATATACGTATGATGTGGATCTGATTCCACTAGCCCTAAATACACGCGAGTTTCATCTGTGCTAGCAAACAGCGGTGCAAAACGTACGCCTAAGCGATCAGCGCCAACCACCTCACTGACGGCAGCCACGATTTCTTTTAAGAAACGCAAGCGATTGGTCAATGAACCGCCATATTGATCATCACGTGTGTTGCTATGCTCAGAGATGAACTGATTCACCAAATAGCCATTGGCACAATGCAGCTCGACGCCATCAAAACCTGCCTCCAATGCATTGCGCGCGGCTGCCGCATACATAGCGACCAGTTCACTAACTTCATCAGTACTGAGTGCGCGTGGCTCACTAGGATCGGCTAACGCGCCTGCACCTGGTGCTGTTTCGATAAATACTTTTACATTGTCAGCAGTGATAGCTGATGGTGCAATTGGCTGAGCGCCTTGTGGTTGTAAGCTGGTATGAGACACGCGACCCACATGCCAAAGCTGAGCGAAAATGATACCACCTGCTGCGTGTACCGATTCAGTGACCTTTTTCCAGCCTTCGATTTGGGCATGCGAATGTATGCCTGGCGTCCACGCATAACCTTGACCCCTTGGCTCAATTTGCGTGCCTTCAGTGACCATAAAACCTGCAGAGGCGCGCTGTGTATAGTAGCTTGCCATTAATTCATTAGGAATATTGTCCGGTTGCGTGCTGCGAGAGCGTGTCAACGGTGGCATGACAATACGGTTTTTTAACGTATATGGTCCAAGTGTGACAGATGCAAATAATGGGCTGGTATCGATATTAGATGGTTCCATAAAACTCTCTTTTAAAACAAATAGATTGGGTTATTGTTTAAACCATTGAGCTTGTTTTGATGCTTTATTACTGCGTAAGTAAGGTTGGCAAGCATAGAGTTTTATGGATACAATCGGAAACAGGATTTTGTTGTTTAAGATACAATTATAAATGGTACATATTATGAATGGAATTAACCGACTTGATATCAAGCAGTTGCGAGTGCTACATGCGTTGCTTGATCTAAAAAATCTCTCACAAGTCGCGCGCAAAATGGGGCTGACACAGCAGGCAATCAGCGAACAATTACGTAAGCTGCGTGATTTGTTTGATGATCGTTTGTTTATTCGTCAAGGCAATAGCATGGTGGCAACTCCCAAAGCGCTATCGATGCAGCAACCCATTAGTCGTATATTAGAGCAGTTAGAAGCACTGTTAGAGCCAGATATGTTTTCGCCGCAGACTTATAAAGGCGTATTTACGATTAGCGCGACCGACTATGCGACGCAGGCATTATTACCGCAGTTGTTTCATATAACACGCCGCGACGCGCCTGATTTGAAGTTAATCGTACGTGATTTTGCCTCAGACAATATCAATCAGCTTATTGCGGCAGGCGAGCTTGATCTGCTGATTACTTTCCCAGAATTTATCCCTGATAACTTGGCTTATGTGACGCTGCTTGAAGAACAACATTTTTGCATTACTGGTTGCGATAATAGTTTTACAACAGAGCCGCTGTCACTGGCGCAAATTGCTGCACACTCGCAGCTGGTGGTGTCACCTTCACGCGCTAACTTACGTGGTTCTCATGATCAGTGGTTTGCAGAAAAAGGTCTTAAACGAAACATTGTTATGTCCGTTCCTAGCTTTTCTGCAGTGCCAGATATCCTCTATACAACCGATATGATTGCATTTTATCCCTCGCGTTTATTGCCAAACAGTCGGGTTAAAGAGCTCAAAGTGGAAGCCCTGCCACCCACATTTAAGGTGATAGCAGCATGGCATCCACGTACCAGTCACAGTGGTATACACCGTTGGCTGATTGAGCAATTACAGCAGTTATCCAAGTCTGACTAGGGCATGACCTCATTTCTATCTGCATTTTAAAATGAGGGCAGGCCCTAGAGCGTTATCGTTTTATTCTTCGTCATTAGTTTTACTAAAGCCATTTTTATCAAAGCTGCTTTTATCAAAACTAACATTACTGATGCCAGAGCTACTTATGCCAAAGTCCTTTGATTGCCTCCCACTGCTGAGTAAATATTGAGTCATTGCCGTTGGTGGATTGATTGGCTTTTGGCAATATGTGCTCGTAATAAGTACCTTTAAGAAGCTTAGTTAATAGACCTTCGCCGATGAAACCTTTACCATCATTGAGTGTATTCGCGGCTTTTAGTAATTGACGGATATCGTATTGTAATGGGTTTATATCGGGGACTTGTTTTTGCACGTTTAATAGCTCATAAACTGCGACACGAGCAGTACGAACAGAGCTCTCCATGGTAAATACCACATCATTATGTGTCTCGACGAACTGACCGACTAGACCCATATTGACACAACCATCAGGGACTATCTCAGGGCGATCGCCTTTAGCACGAGGCATAAACATCGAGGTGATGTAGGGCATATAAGCCGTTCTGACGATGGTATTGGCCATGATATTCTCTATATCATCGAGGATACCAAGGTGATGACAGAGTTCGCTCAAGATCTCTTTGCCTGTACATTCTGGGATGGGTTTTTTGACATAATTGCCTTCTTTATCCATAAACAAGGCATATAGCCATACGACTAGCGTGTCTTTTGGCTGATCAGGGAAATGCGGTTGACGGTTACAAGTAAAGCTCATCAACCAGTTTGAATCCGTAATCGTAATGATGCCACCGGTCACTGTTTTACCCTTATAAGGGTCGTTGACAGACAGCGTTTTGAGCTTATCAATAAAGGCAGACGGCTGGCAGGTCAACGTCGCCGACATCCAAGCAGATTTATCCACATGCTGATTAAATTTTTCTGGATGACCAAAGACGGCAGATTGCTTAGCCAGATTATTCCATACTTTCCAACCAGACGATTGCCCCATAGTGTCTTTTGTGAAGTCCAGCGTCGGCGCAGTATGATCATCCCCATAGCGGGTATCTTCGGTCATGGAGCCAGTCGTCACGATGACGTAATCATTGCTACCCATAGGAATGGTGGTTTGCTCACTCGCTTTCTCCGTGATGATGGCTTTGACCTTTTTGGTGCCTGTTACCTTGTCAGCATGCTCAAACTCAATGTCTAAATCGGTAACGAGCGTGTCATACTGAAACTGCACACCTTTATCTTTTAAATAGTTTTGTAGTGGCATAACAAAGCTATCATACTGATTGTATCTTGGGAATACCAGTGCAGACATGTCGTTTAGACCGTCCAATGCGTGTAAAAATCGATGCGTATAAAGCTTAAACTCAAGTAAGCTGTGCCAGTTTTCAAAAGCAAACATGGTTCGCCAAAATGTCCAGAAGTTGCTACTCAAAAAGCTGTCATCAAAATACTCTTCAATAGTGATATCGTCTAGCTCTTCCTTGGGTTTTAATAGCAAACGAATTAAAGCGAGTTGGTTGGCTTTACTCAATCCCAGTTGACTGAAGTCTTTTATCTCGCCTTGCTTATGGATCAGGCGTGCAATAGAGTAATTAGGATCGGTGTCATTTGCTATGCGATACTCATCCAAGGTGCTATAAGGCGCAGGCATTTCAAGAGCGGGGATATCTTGAAATAAATCCCAAAAGTTTTCGTAAGTGAAATCCATTTCACGACCGCCGCGCACCATATAACCCGTCTCAGGATTGCCGCTACCATCTAAGGAGCCACCTGCCACGTCAAGATGCTCTAAAATGGTAATGTTTTCAGCGGATACTTTGCCATCTCGGATGCAGTAATAAGCACTGGCCAAACCTGCAATACCGCCCCCAACGATATAAACCTTACTGTCCTGATAAGCGTCAGTGGGCGTCCCAATATTGCGCTGATAATTACCAATTTGGTCAGGGAAGGGTAAGCGCTTGCCTGGTATGTTTGCTACACGGGTTTTACTGGCATCAGGCTGATGGATAAATGTGTCGTGGTCTACCGGATTATTGGTTTGAGTCTTCGTAATTTTCATAGGTTCATCCTTATTGAGTAAGACTGATATAAAAGGTTATTTGACTAAAATGAAGGGTTTATAGACAGACTATAGGGTATTTTTATTAAACAATAATGACATCGGTTGAAAGTAATATAAGTACTTATTTGCCAAGTTATGCGTTATCCACTGGCTAATGGCTGGCTATTTATGATGGTTGCTAACCACAATAAATTCTATGCAATTACGTAGGCGCTGTTTCATACGCTCCAGCAACGGCACAACCTTGATAGCTTTTATTATCATAAGTCAACGTCACCGTAAATTCATTTTGATAGCCATTATCATCGGTACAAATCTGGCTGTGTATATTCATAATAATAGGTTTGCCGCTAACGGTACTCACGTATTCCACACCTTCGGCATAGGTCGAACGAGAGACAACGATGGTCGTTGGTTTCAAAAAATCTGCTTCAATGCTGAGTTGGTTGCCATCAATTACTGTGCGCCAACTTTTTTCTGTATTACCAAAAGCGGTGAACGCTGATAACGGTTCTTCGGGGCTGGACGGCTCCATGCTTAGCTGTTCGTCAGCGTTCTCTTTTGCCGTGTTGTTAATGATAGCTGTTGATTCTTTTGCCGTGGTTGGTTGATGACTACTACAAGCCATTAGTGAAAGACTACTTGCTAAGCACAAAGTACTAAAAAACAAAGGACGCATCGCTTTTCCTTTAATATTTAAAAGAGAAAGACTTTGTGAGCGCCTTTCTTTAGGGTTAGTTGAATAGCTGTATGAGCGAGTGATATTAAGCTCTGAGTGTACAGCAGACAGGCTTTGCAATCAGTGATAAGTGACGGTGATCCGCGATATTATATAAAATACAAACACACCCTCTATATTAGTATTATTAATATAACATATGTATAAAATTTCACAGTACAGAACAAGATAAACTTGGCAGACTCTATAATCATAGAGATATTGATGACATAAATAAAAAAATTAGCGACTGACTTGAATATGAAGAAGCCACTTAAACAATAAGTGGCTTTTTTGTGCCTTGCAATGGCTGATAGTACAGCTATGCGCTCAATAAGCTGCATGATGTTATTGATGATAAAAAGAGAGCAGCGCTAAATGAGTACAAGGTTGTATCTATCAACGGCAAGCTAATTGTTGTTAATTAAAAGGTGCTGGTCAACAGATAAGAAAAAAAACTTTTGTCATCATATTGTCATGACGGCATCGTATCCTTGAGCCCACTATAAATGGTGGTTTCGTATCACTGATGTCTTTATTCATTAAGTGATGCATTGATGATGGTAGACGCATCAATATAAGGTTTATCTATGAGTGTTGCTGGTCGGCTTGGTAGTATTTCCACACGCATGCTGATTATTTTAGCATTGGCTTTTTTACTAATTATCCTGATGGTGTATTGGGTTATTGAGACTCAAGCTAAGCCTCGTATATTGGAGATGACTTCAGAGACAGTGGTTGAAACGGGTAACGAAGCTATTAATAGCATTATGGCGAATATCAGCCATGTCGACGGACTGGCAAAGGCAACCAGTGCGATGGCGGGCGGCTTGCCAAAAGAAGACGGTCTTTATAGAGAAACCTTTGGTAATCTCATGCAACAGACCGATCAACGGATTATGGGCGGCGGCGTGTGGTTTGATCCAAATATGTACGCTCAAAACCGAGAGCGTCAGTCGTTTGTGTGGGCGCGTGATGACGCAGGCAACATGCAGCCGTTAGAGCAGTATAATCAAGTGCGCCAAACGCCGAGTCCCTATTATAGAGAGTGGTGGTACATTCCTGCGATGTACGCACGCCATGACCACTGTGTCTGGAGCCGTGCGTATGTCGATCCGCAAAGCAATCAGCCGATGATGACGTGTGCCAAGGCATTGTATGACAGTCGCAATCAGGCTTTTGATGGGGTAGTGAGTTTTAATCTGCTATTAGATAACCTCGATGAAGCCATGAAAAAGTGGCAAGATAAGCTGGGTGGTTATGTCTTTTTGGTAGACTTGGACAATCGATTTTTGACCTTTCCTGATCAATCTATGGTCACGCAAGCGACTGAAGATAATCCCCAAGGCGAGATGGTAACCGCGCATCAATTGGCCGAGAAACATTCAAGCTTTGCCCCTATTGCGGACAGCCTAGATAGCATTAACCAAACTGAACTTAGCCATTTTTAGCCATTTTTAGCCATTTTTAGCCCATTTAGCAAGTAATCGATTGAATTGAGGACACGCCCTAGTCTTGTTAGTTTATCGATATTTCAAATTAGCAATTTTTTAATGCACTACTTAGACCCAGCCTTTTTCACGGAACAGCTTTAATACTTTAATAAATGCTGCCATCTCGTCAGGTGTGCCAAGTGTTAGACGGTTGAAACCTGTAATAGGTGGAAACTCGCGACCAACCTTGATGCCATGGTCACGCATTCTATCGATATAAGTTTTTAAATCACCTTTTATCTCATGAAAAATAAAATTGGTCTGTGAAGGTAAATAACGCAATCCAAGATCGTCTAATACTGTCTCAATCATTTGGCGCGACTGATTGGTATTGCGCAAGCTGAGCGCTAAAAACTTGGCATCATTTAACGTCGCAATAGCAGCAACCGCACCTGACAAGTTGGTGTTGTCCATAGACATAAACGCTTCGACAGCCTCGATTGCTTGCGGATTAGAAACTGCGTATCCCACTCGCATACCGGCTAAGGCACATAACTTTGAGAAAGTATGGATAACAATAAGATTGTCGGATAACCCTTGTTTCACCCACTCAATACCGCTCTCAAAGCTTGGATCTGATACGTACTCCAAGTAAGCTTGATCTAGCAAGAAGTAATGGTTATCTGGTGCATTACTTACCCAAGTTTTAAGCCTTGAAGTTGATGTAATGATGCCCGTTGGGTTGTTTGGATTGCAAATATAAAGTAGGCTGATGCCATCAAAATCGTCAGCTGCTTTTTGTAGTTCATCAAAATCATAATCATAGTTTTCAGCGGTTAATGGTATCTTGACCACAGGCACGCCAATGGAATTTGCATACATCTCTGCACAATCAAACGTTGGCACAGGAATCACCATTTGAAACTGCTTACCCTCTTTTAATGCTTTGTTTTGCAACATTTGTAAGGTAGCTCGAATATTTTCAGTCGAGCCATTGCCTAAGGAGATTTGGTTTTCTGCCACACCATGGATGGTGGCAATTTTGCTAATGAGCGCCGCGCGTGGATTATCTGGATAACGAAAGCCCTCACCTAAAGATTCTATAATGGCTTGTTTAGCAGAATCTGCCATGCCTAGTGAGTTTTCATTCGCATTTAATTCTAAGAATTTGTTATTTTGCATGATGGATTATATGCCTCAACGTCCGTTGTTATAAGTTCATATTGCTCATTGATATCATATTAAGGGGCATTTGGTATAAACACAAGTTTTGATATGACCAATTATTAGTTATTAATTTACACCTATGAAGCCCTTCCTTTTAATCCCAATATTAGGTCAATTCAACACAACAGACAGTCATTTGTCGTCACGCATACTGCTATGAGAAATAGGACAAAAATTACCAAAAAATACTTTTAAGTTATAATCATTCAGCCTTTTTATTCTCTGCATAAATATCGGGTGCGGCTTCAAATACTAGCCAGCCCTTCTTCATCCATTCTTGAATAATATCTTTACCCATAATATGCATAAGATTAGCGAGTTGCATGTGTTGTGAGCCATGATACCAAATTTTTATAGTGACTCTATTCAACAGATTATCACTGTTCAGATTAAACATTTCTCTAATATACTCTCCATCTGAAGAATCTAAAGAGTGTCCCCAGATAATAATCTCATAGTCATTTTGAAGCAGGTAGTTTATAGGTGGCTTACTTGTTAGCTTCACATCACTATTATCTAAAAACATATAATCAGTATTACTGACAAGTTTTTGAAAAGTCTTAACAAAGCCGTAAATTTTATATTTTTTTAATTTTCCTTCATCTAAGTCGCTTATTCCAAGCACAATATTTTTGCGTTCCGCACTGCCATGAATATACTGTACTTCTACTTGATTAAGTTGACTTTCAAGACTATTTGGATACAGTCTCTCGAAGGTGTCAGAATAATTAAACGTATAGACTGCATCAATTTCTTTTTTCAAATTACCAAAGGCATCAAGAGGTTTAGTTGGTTTAAGTTGGTTAATTACTAGGTTGATATAGATTGTAAATATTTTTGAGAAAAGCTCTAAATCTTTGAGTATTTTATTGTATATTTCTATTTCGTTAAATGATGTATATACAGTTGAGTTTCGACTCAAATATTTAGTTTCCACTATATTATTGAAAGATTTTTTTATATTTGTTTGAGTGGTATGTTCACTAATTCTCCTTTCCCTATACTCCTCCAAAACCTCATAATGAACCGCCCCGACTATATCGGAGAGTGATTTACTTGAGTCAGGCAGCCATGCCTGACAGGATTAAATTATCATAATACCGCTTTTCAAACTCAAAGGGT
>NZ_JABUZG010000053.1 GCF_014897815.1 Psychrobacter sp. PG1 | reverse complement strand
TTTAGTCAGCGGTCGAGCTCCGCCTGGGCGAAAAAAGCGGCAGCCTTACGTATAATCTCGTTGGCTTGCTTGAGCTCTCTGCATTCGCGTTCAAGCTCCTTGATGCGCTCTTTATCACTTTGCGCTTGCACCGATGCAGGAATAGTTTGATCGATGTGTTTTTTATGCCACGACCGCAGGGTTTCAGGCGTACAGCCAATCTTAGGGGCAATGGCTTGAATCGCTGACCATGTGGAAGGATAGTCGCCCAACGCTTCTATCAGCATGCGGACGGCGCGTTCTTTAATCTCAGGAGTGTAGGTTTGTCTTTTCATTGTCGTATTCTCTCAGAATGTTGAGTCTCCGACAATCCCGGGGCGGTTCACACATTTCTTAAACTGTAACTTGTCACTTTTTGGAACATTTGCAAGAATACCAACATCTACTTGACCGTTAACTACTCTACTGAACGTTTCATAAAAATTACCAAAATAGATCTCAGTTTGTAGCTTGGGATAGCGCTTACTAAACTGCCTGATAATTTCAGTGCCCGGCAGCGGGCTGCATAGAGCTACCTTTAATATAGCCGATTCAAAGATTTTACTTCTTTGAATCAGCTGCTCTAGATCATCTTCAACTGCTCGCATTTTACTCGTCAACGACCCAAGCTCTAAGCAGTAATCTGTTGGCACAAGGTGCCTGCCACGTTGCATAAATAGCTTAAACCCAAGATTGTTTTCAAGCGTAGATAGTGCTTGGCTAATGGCAGATTGAGACACGCCTAAACGTTTAGCTGCCTGCGTGTAATTACCTTCCTCAAGCACAGAGTTTAAGATGTTTAGCTGATTATAAGTATAGGGCTTTTTTGTCATATGACCGCCGTCTTTCGTATCGGTTTCAGAGATTGTCAGGCATATCTCTGGGAAGTACGAGAAGTTATACACGATGAATAAGACTGAATGATTAAATATATAAGCTAACCTTATATATGACACCAAACTGTCATACTCATCTCTTATATTAGTCACATGTAAACGATTAAAGCGTTGAGCAATTTACCTAAGTGTATTTGCTTGAGCTATCACTCACTGCTAATACCAAAATATAAGTTTGGGCTTGAATTATGTTAGAACTAAGAAATGTGACTAAGAAATATGATGGTAAAGTTATTTTTGAGGATATCTCCCTAAAAGTAAATAAGGGTGAGATTGTTTCAATATTGGGCCCATCCGGCTGTGGGAAAACCACGTTGCTGCATATTATTTTAGGTCTAACCGATATTAGTTCTGGTCGACTTGCCTATGATAAGGAAGACATCACACGTGTGCCTATGAAGCACAGAGGTTTCAATATTGTATTCCAAGACTATGCTTTGTTTCCTAACTTGAATGTAAAGCAGAATATTGAATATGGGCTACGTAATAGACCTAACGTCAGCACACAAGCGGAGGTTGATGAGCTAGTTGACCTTTTGGAGATTAAGCCGCATTTGAATAAGCGAATCAGCCAGCTCTCTGGTGGGCAGAAGCAGCGTGTTGCATTAGCACGTACTTTAGTGATGAAGCCTAAGATTTTATTATTAGATGAGCCTTTATCTGCCTTAGACGGGGTTATTAAAGAGACCATTAAGACACGTATTCGTGAGATTGCAGAGCGTTATGAGCTAACCACTTTGATTGTGACACATGATCCTGAAGAAGCGATGACACTCTCTGATCGCATTTTGTTGTTATCAGACGGCAAAGTAGCTCAATATGCCAAACCATCAGAAATCATCAAAAACCCTGCCAATGATTTTGTTAAAAGCTTTATCTTAAATCAGCTCAATATCAAACGTCGTAATATCTTGAGCCTATTTGAAACGGACGATGCGCCAGCTGATCCATTAGAAAAATACACTCAAATGAGACCTGTGCTAGATGGCAGTTCAGTCACTGAAGATATCAATTCCATAATCCAGCGCACAGCTGCTAAATCAATTAAAGATACCTCCAAGGGTTAACAAAGGTTAATCGCACTAGGCCAACGCTGGTCTTTCAAAACTTACTTATTTTGCGCGTAGGTCATTATGAAACTTAATAACTCACCGCTAATGAAAGCTTCGTGGCTTTTCATTGGTGCGCTATTTCTCGTCTTTATGTTTGTGCCTTTGGGTAAAATGTTGGTGCTGTCATTTAATGTGGCTGATGGAGTAGGTATAAGCCACTATGTCGATATCATCAGCAGTAATGACTTCAGACAAGTGATGTTAAATAGTTTTTTTGTCGCCATTGTTAGTGCGATGAGTGCCACCTTTTTGGCATTTATCCTTGCTTATACGGTGCACTGGACTAACTTGCCAAAGGGTTTTAAACAAACCATTAAGCTTGCATCACTGTTTCCTATGCTATTGCCAACAGTGACTTATGGATTTGCCATTATTTACACCTTTGGTAAGCAAGGTCTACTCACTAAAATAATTGGCTTTCAGTTGTTTGAAGACATATATGGTTTCTATGGTATGTGGCTTGGCTACACCATCTACACCTTGCCAATAGCCTTTTTACTGCTTAACAATACCTTTCAATATTTGGATAAGAAGTTCGTGATCGTATCAGAATTGATGGGCGATTCACGTTTACGCCAGATAGATATGACGGTCATTCGTCCCTTAATTGGCACGTTTGCAGCCGCTATCATTCAATGCTTCTTTTTGGCCTTTACTGACTTTGGTATTCCAGCCTCTATTGGTGGTCAGTACAAGGTTATCGCCACTGAGCTTTATACCCAAATACTGGGTGCATCTCCCTCGTTTGAAAAGGGCTCTGTGGTTGCTTTGTTTATGCTAATCCCCTCTGTTTTGAGCATTCTACTGCTTTGGTATGTGGCTCGATTTAATGTCAGGTATGACTCAGTAGAGCATTTTGACTTGCCTACCTCTAAAGTCAAAGACAGGATTCTGGGTGTGTTGTCCAGCGGCATTTTAACTTCACTGCTATTTGTATTTGCTGTGATCTTCATCATTCCATGGATTAAGACATGGCCTTACGAGATGGCGTTTAGTACAGACACATTTACTAAGGTGATCGAGTCCTCGAACCTAATGCGAGTGTATAAAAACTCACTTATTGTCGCCACACTAACAGCTATTTTTGGCACCATTATTACCTATGTTGCCGCGTTGATATACGAGCGCTCAGGGTTATTCAAGATAGGAAAGCTGACGATCGAAAGCTCAGCCTTAGTAACCAATACAGTGCCAGGTATGGTTATTGGTATTGCCTATCTAATGGTTTTCTCAGGCTCATCGATATCGAACACCATCTTCATTATTGTGATTAGTAATATCATTCATTACTTCTCCACACCTTATCTCATGAGTAAAAATGCACTATCAAAAATGAATCTAGGCTGGGAGACCACAGCTTCTTTGCTTGGAGACTCATGGCTACAGTCTTTACGCCGAATTGTTGTACCCAACTCAATACTTACGCTTATCGAAGTGGCCTCGTACTTTTTTATCAGTGCGATGGTTAGCATCAGTGCAGTGATATTCATTTCAGGTGCAAAGACGATGGTGCTAACTACAAAGATTGTTGAACTACAGCACTTCGCCCGCTTTGATGAGATCTTTATCTTGTCGCTGATGGTACTACTCACAAATATCACGGCATTAATATTCTTCGCAGTGGCGCGATATCTTTATACCAGAAGCATTAATGGCACAACAAAAATAAAAGTGAAAAAAACCACAGTGACGACGGTCGCTTAGATATTTCAACACAGTTTAGGCGTTGATATTACGAAAACTAATTTAATTTTTAACTATTCAAATAATCAGGGAAAACAATGAATTTATTTAAAACGATAATAACGGGATTAACTTGTGGAGTTTTAGTAGCAGGTTGTGGGTCGCAAAGCTCGGGAGATACGGCTGGCGAGGAGGTGATTATTTATAGTAATGCTGATGAAGAGGCAGTCGAGGTTATTCAAGAGGTGCTTGATGAGGCAGGCTTTGAAGGTCAATACATATTTCAATCATTCGGAACAGGTGAGCTTGGTGGACGACTGTTAGCAGAAGGAAAAAATATCGAAGCTGATATGGTGACAATGAGCTCGTTTTATATCGAAAGTGCTCAAGCAAAGAACCCAATGTTTAAAGCGTTAGCATTTACGGCAAATCCACAGGTTGCGACGCCTAATTACTATGCACCGATACTCAGCTTTACGGGTGCCATCTTACTCAATACCAAAGAGATGGAAGCCAATAATCTCCCCATACCTACCAGTGCCAAAGACTTAGCGAATCCTATTTATAAAAACCAGATTTCTATGGTTGATCCAAATGGCTCATCAACCGGTTGGTTGTTTGTACAGGATATTGCTGCTGAATATGGCACCGATGCTGAAGGTCAACAAATCATGAATGCTATTCGTGAAAATGCAGGACCTAATTTAGAGCTATCTGGCTCTGGTCCTCTTAAAAAGGTAATGGCAGGTGAGGTGCCTATCGGTTTCGGTCTACGTCATCAGGCAGTCGCTAATAAAGCAAAAGGTTTACCAATTGATTTTGTTGATCCTAGTGAAGGTAATTACACATTGACTGAATCGGTTGCTGTTATTGATAAAGGAGAGAAAACCAATCCTAAAGCAATGAAAATGGCTGAGTTAATTGTCACTAAAGCTCGCCCACGTTTATTAGAAATTTATCCAAATATTGTGTATGACGGTGAGACAGTAGCTGCTGAAAATCAGATTGATAACTCTAAAACCTATCCAGAGCCATTAACTGCCGAGCTGTTAGATAAGCACCGTGCTTTTTTCCATGGTGAGTAATTTTAGTTGAATCAAAATAATGCCCATTCATGCTTAGCTATATTAGTTCATAGGTTAAGCAAGTAGAGGGCTAATTAATAAAGATATATGGGAAGAGCAGGTATGACAATGAGCAAAATACTTTCTGATAAAACATACGATGTCGTTGTCGTAGGTGGGGGTATCGTTGGGCTGGCAAGCGCCTACGCCGCCGTTAAAAAGGGGCTGAGTGTTGCGGTTGTAGAACGCCAATCTCAGAACAAAGATGCCTCTGTTCGTAATTTTGGATTTGTGACCGTTAGTGGTCAGCGTCGAGGTAAGCATTGGCAACGCGCCATGCACTCGCGTAATGTTTGGGCCGAAATTGCCCCAAAAGCAGGTATTCAGGTAGAGCATATAGGTCTGCATATGTTAATGCAGCGACCTGAAGCGGTAGATGTTGCACAAGCTTTTTTAAAGACAGAAATGGGTGAAGGTTGCCGACTACTGACACAGTCTGAAATTAATGAAGCCGCGCCTTATCTGAACAAGGGAGAAGGGGTGTTATATAGTCCACATGAGCTTAGAGTAGAATCTAATACTGCAATCGCTAAGCTGACTCATTGGTTACAAGAGACGCAGAGTGTGGATTTTTACAACCATACTACGGTGACTTCAGTGGAATTACCAAAAGTGCATACCAGTCGCGGTGTACTTAACGCTGAGCACTGTGTGGTCTGCCCCGGAGCGGACTTTACTGGCTTATATCCAGACGTGTTCGCTAAGACCAAAGCTAAAATGTGCACGCTAAATATGATGCGAGTTATGCCCGAAAAAGCATTTAGATTAAATGCCGCTGTCATGTCAGATTTAAGCTTTGCCCGTTATGATGGATTTGCTCAGTTACCTGAAGCTACGGTACTAAAAAGCTTACTTGACGATATTCAAAGTGCAGAGCGTCAAGCAGGTGTCCACCTAATTGTGGTTCAGTCTGAAGATGGATCACTAATCATCGGCGATAGTCATGATTATAGTGATAGAGAGCTGCCGTTTAGAGACACCCGAATTAATGATCTAATCATTAATGAATTCAAGCAGGTGATGGATATTGGTGAGATAGATATTACTCAGCACTGGTTGGGTGTATATCCAAGTGCAGATGACGTGGTATTTAAGGCATCACCTGAAAAAGGCGTGGTGGTCGGTGCAGTCACCAGTGGTACAGGGGCATCAACAGGTTTCGCATTTGGCGAAGAGTTAATTGAATGGGTATTGGAATCAAAGTAATGAATACAGCAAATAATAATATAATAAGCAGCAGCTCACATGGTGATAGTTTAAACAGTATTAAAAACAAATTTTTTGATATTAAGCTCTGTGTGTTTGATATGGCTGGCACAACAGTAAATGAAGGTAACCTAGTCTATAAAACCGTATGTAATGCCATCAATGAAGCACTGAATAGCGCTGGCAAGTCAGATAAACAAGTGAGTCTTGAGTTATGTTTAGAATATGGTGCAGGGAAAGAAAAACGCAACGCCATCCGCGATATTTTAAACAGGTTAGATTTATCTGATGCTTGTATTGAGTTGTTAACGGATACTGCGTTTGCTACCTTTAAAGACAGTCTTGCAACTGCCTATAGCAAGGAGACCTTATCTGAGTTTGAAGGCATGTCAGAGTTGTTCGAGCAGTTAAAGGTGAGCGGTCGTAAAGTGGTATTAAATACAGGATATGATGCTAAGACTGCTAATGAAATTTTGACTGTCTTAGGGTGGTCTGTGGGAGATCAAGTAGATGCACTAGTAACAGCCGATGACGTAGAAAATGGCCGCCCAGACCCGGATATGATTACTCTTGCGATGAAGCGGTTCAATGTTGATAATTCACAACAGGTGTTAAAAGCAGGAGATAGTGGTATCGATATTGAAGAAGGTAAGAATGCAGGGTGTGGGCTAGTTTTAGGTGTGCTATCTGGTGCACAAAATGAGCAGCAGCTAGTGAAGTATTCACCTGATGTGATTTTAGACAAGCTGACTGAGCTAAAAGAGCTTATTTAACTCAAAGCTAAGTCTAAGTTTCAATATATGAAAAATAGTAAAGCCATAAGAGCAGTGACTTTTATGGCTTTTTTAATTTGGAGGTTTTATCCTAGATTCTATGTAACTGCCGTTTAGATTAAAGGCTTACTAATACAGTCGTCAAACAGAATCATAAAGTGATTTTCTGATGTCTTTAGGGTAGTCAAAGAATACCGTTAAGCCATCCTAGTTACTGCGTCAATAAAAAATAGGTTATATCAGCTGATTCTCTTGCCTGTAATGGCTTGGTGTCATGCCATAGTTTTTTTTGAAGGTGCTAGAGAATGCACTGTTATCGATAAAGCCGCTTGCTAGTACGATTTGACTAATAGGTAGCGTGGTATGTTTAAGAATATATTTGGCGTGTTCAAGGCGCAATCGCACGTAATACTGTTGCGGTGAACAACTAAAATTTTTGTTAAATATGCGCTGTAATTGTCTACTTGATAATCCAAGATGACGGGCAATATCCTTAACGCTTAAAGGCTCTTCAAGATTGGTTTTCATCAATGAAATAGCATCTATCACATTGGTATAGCTACTGCTCAGTATTTTTGGCTTGGGCATATGCTGTACGTAAGTAGGCTCACGTATAGAGGTGATAATAAACATATCTTGTATCTTGGAAACGATGTGATGACCATGATGCTTATTGATGATATGTAAAGTCATATCCAATGCGCAAGCCCCACCTGAACAAGAGTATAGCTGCGGTGCTATTGTAAATATCTGGTCATTAAAAATAACACCTGGATAGCTTTCTTGGGCTACGCTGATGTTTTCCCAATGTAGCGAGGCTGCTTGCTGTTCAAGTAAGCCCGCTGCGGCCAATGCCAGCGCACCTGTGCACAAGCCTCCAAGTGCAATATCCCGTACTGCCAATCGTTGAATTAAAGTAATGAGCCTACTAGATTCCAAGTAATCTGTTTGGTGACCTCCGCATACGAACACCAAGTCGCAGGTTAATAAGTAATCGAGTGGTGCAGTATGACTTAACTTGATACCGTTACTACTACTGGTCTTATTGTCATCGAACCCTGCCACTACCCACGAGTATAAGAGTTGCTCGCTCACATAGTTTGCCATTCGAAGTGGCTCAATGATATTGCTGAACGCTAACATGGTGAAGCCGTTAATCAGTAAAAACCCAATACGTCTCGGCTTGTCCGTCGTTTTTTTTGTTATCTGCGTCATCCTATTTCGCCTCCCACACATCTCAACTTCTAATCAATATTAAGATATTTTTCTGAATGTCTGATTATAAACATAAAATGTCGCTTATGAAAAAATACCTTATTAATTTTACCTCTATTATCGAACGTGTTCTCAGTTAATTATTACCTACTTTGGAGACGTTCCATGTCAGCACTAAAAGACCTTACTAGCACGTTATCTTCTACAGATTTTTCTCGAAAATCGATGAATTCATTAAACCTAACCTCTTTAGATGGCTCATTAGATAATCTGCATCTCCCAAGTCTAATCGAAATTAAAAACGGCCAGAAAGTGCAACCGACTTTTAGTCATCAAGAATATGCAAATCGTCATGAGAAACTTCGTGAGTATTTAGATAATCATGGCATTGTGGCGGCGCTTTTCACCTCGATACATAACATCAATTACTACACTGACTTTATATATTGCTCTTTTGGGCGACCTTATGGACTAGTCGTTACTTCAAAAGAAGTTGTTTCTATTTCAGCCAATATCGATGGTGGACAGCCTTGGCGGCGTACTGTGGGCGACAATAATATTGTTTACACTGATTGGCAGCGTGATAACTATTTCAAAGCCATTGCTCAACAAATTCCTAATCACGGCCGCGTTGGTATTGAGTTCGATCATTTACCAATGGATCGCTTTGCTAAGCTCAAAGCTATCTTACCCAATGTAGAGTTTGTTGATATTAGCCTAGCATGTATGACCATGAGAATGGTTAAGTCCTCTGAAGAAATAGCGCTAATAAAAAAAGGTGCCCAGGTTTGCGATATTGGTGGGGCGGCATTGGTACAAGCTGTCTATGACGGAGTGCCCGAATACGAAGTTGCTTTGGCATCTACACAAGCGATGGTTAAAGCTATTGGTGAGCAGTTTGGTCAAGTGGAACTTATGGATACATGGACATGGTTTCAGTCAGGTATTAATACGGATGGTGCCCATAATCCAGTGACCAATCGTCGTGTCCAATCGGGTGATATATTGAGTCTTAATTGTTTTTCTATGATAGCAGGCTACTACACCGCGCTTGAACGCACATTGTTCTTGGATAAATGTGATGCAGATTCACTACGCTACTGGCAGATAAATTGTGAAGTGCATGAAGCAGGTCTTGAGCTTATCAAACCTGGCGTGCGCTGCTGCGATATCGCACATGAGCTGAATAAAATTTATGCAAAATATGACTTATTAGAAAAACGCAGCTTTGGTTATGGCCATTCTTTTGGTGTGCTTAGCCATTATTATGGACGCGAGGCAGGACTTGAGCTACGTGAAGATATTGAAACAGTGCTTGAGCCCGGTATGGTCATCTCTATGGAGCCGATGATTATGATTCCAGAGGGCATGCCGGGTGCTGGCGGTTATCGAGAGCATGACATCTTAGTCATCAATGAGACGGGCGCTGACAATATCACAGGCTTTAAGTACGGCCCGGAGCATAATATTATCGGTCGTTAATGTAGGGGAGTGTCATCAATAAATACTGTCTATATTGAGTGGGCTACCATGAATAATTTTCTTATTTTAAGCCCGCCAACATAGATGATGATGCGCCTCGCACGATGCAATTATTTTCACATTTTACTTATTAAGGAAATAACATTATGGACCTGTTTCTTAACAGCTGGACGTTATTTTGGTTTTTGACCATTAATGTACTGACGCTATTACTGGCAGTGAGTTATTTCTTCGTAGAGCGTCATAACAAGTAATGTAGTAAACGATACGAGGAATCGACATGTTTATTAATTGGATGATATTGTTAGCAGCAATTGCGCTTCTCATTGTATTGGCTAGTAAAGCGTCAAAAGTCATGTCAGCAGATGAGGAAAGTGGTTTTTTAGTAGCCGGTCGCTCATTAGGGCCTTTTGTTATGGCAGGTACTGTCGTGGCTACTGGGTTTAGTGGTTGGGGCTTTATGGGTTCACCTGGTGCCGCATACCAATATGGGACGATTGAGCTTTTAGGTAATTTCTTTTTTGCACCAGCCATGGTCGTCGCCGTATTATTTTTTGCGGTCTATTTGCGTAATAGAGCCATGAAGATGGGTAGTAGTACCATTCCTGAATTTATCGTCAATTTGCACTGTAATGATCGAAATTCAGTATCTGCTCGCACTTTGCGTATTGTCACGTCTTTAGGCATGATTATATTTTTGACCGTATTTTTGACGGCTCAGATTAGAGCGCTTGGTATGTTGGGTAGTAGCTGGCTAGGTATTTCACCTCTTCTGGCTTCTGCGCTTTTATTGGTAATTATTACTATTTATACCATGGCAGGCGGATTGCTCGCCGTTGCTTGGACTGATACCTTTATGGTGATTGGGATGGCCACTGCTGCCATTTATATAGTGGTTCAGGTGTTCACTGACATTCCGTTAGCAGATATGATGACGCAGCTGAATGCGATAGATCCAAACCTTGTCAATCCAGAAAATTCTAACCCATATGGCAATGCCAAAGCTTCTGTTTTTCTAGTATTTGTCTATGCACTTATCTTTAGTACTGCATTGCCCTATATGTCAGTACGTTTTTTGGCGATGAAATCTAATATTAGTATTGCCAAAACAGGCTTTTATACGGCCATTCTAGGGTGTATTTTGAGTTTGGTGCCTATCGTTGGCTTATATGTTCGTATCAAAAACCCAGGTCTGATCAATCCCGATGAAGCAATGCCTTGGTATTTAGCCAATGCTATTCCAAGTGTAGTGGGCAGCGTGATCACTTTGTTTATTCTTTTTGCTATGAAATCTACGGCAAACTCTATCTTGCATACCTTATCAACTGCTGCCTCACATGATTTGCGTTTGGCAGTATTTGACAATAAACCTCGCACTGAGGCTGAGCTATTGAAACTGAATAGATTGTGGGTCGCTATTGTGGCTGCTATCGCCTTCATTTCTACCTTCTTCTTACCTGAAGCGATGCTTAGCTATCTAGGAATATTCTCTAGCGGTACCTTAATGGCAGCTTTATCTGGCGTGCTTTTAGTGACTATCTTTTATAAAGGCTCAACGATGGCTGCTATTGCCTCTATTATCATCGGTGCTGTTTGTAGTAGTTATCTCTTAACATCAGGTATTGTCGGCTGGGTAGAGGGACCTCTTATCGGATCAGCTGCATCAGCCATCACTTACTTGGTCGTTAGTGTGTTGGTTCCTAATAGAGTCAAAGTCATATCAGAAGAAGCTGTCAGCGCTTAGATATAGATACTTATATTTATTAATACTTAACAGAGCCTAAGTTAACCGCTGAGTTTATTGACTGATAGTCATAAATTCAGCGGTTGACGTATTCAGTCAGGCTGGCAAGTATGAGTTGTATAGATAAGCTAATGCTGATTAACACTCAGTTATTTTGTACCAGTTTTATATTTACTCAATGATATTACGAACATTTTATGTTCAATAATAGAGGTGACTAGTCGTGGAAGTATTGAAAATCAGACCTATAGCGGTTGATGTCAAGCCATGGATTGGCACCATACAAATTGTCATGGCGGCCATATGTTGGGGCACACTTGGTATATTTTCGACTTATCTTAGTCAATTAGGTTTTAGTAGTTGGCAAATTACGATATTGCGTATCATAACGGCAGCTATTATTGCTATAGCGATGTTGCCTAAGATCTGGAAACCATTAAGTAGGCTAACACTCGGTCAATGGTTTGGGCTTGGTCTACAATCCCTAATTGGCGTACTGGGTATGACGGTTTGCTACTTATTTGCAGTGCTTCATGTGGGTGCAGGCACGGCAGTCGCATTACTCTATACGGCGCCGGTCTTTAGCTTGATATTCTCGCACCTATTATTAGATGAGCGAATTACTTATAAAGCTGCATTATTAGCAGTTGTAGCAGTGATTGGCGTTGGTATGACTACGATGGGTGGCACTACTGAAGGGAAGTTGGGTATTGCCGTTGGGCTGCTCTCTGGCGTTTGTTACTCTTTGTATGGTGTGCTTGGTAAACGCGCCATGCATCATAAACACTCTGCACCGCTTGTCTTTTTTACGTCAATTTTGTTCAGTGGCATTGTATTATTGTTCATTCCTACCACGTATACAACTTATTATAAGCTGATACAGCTTCCCGTTATTAGCTGGATATATGTACTGGGCTTATCTTTGGTGGGTACGATTGCACCTTTTGCATTATATATGAAAGCATTAGAAAAACTACCAGCCACACGCGCGTCAGTATTTACTATCTTTGAACCTTTGACCGCAATATTTTTGGCAGTGTTGCTCCTGCATCAAATGTTATCAGGTGTTCAATATATAGGTGTTTTTTTGATTTTGCTCGTTGCTCTATTAAATGGGCTAACAAATTCGACCAATGTACAACTGCCGAGATGGTTTAGAAGACAAAAATTATCGTAATTTAGTTTTATAGACATTATTATTTATAATACAACTATCTCAAATCAGTTGCTGAGCTCTCAAAAATATTGAGTTGCGCTACGAGTTAATAGACAGTTATTGAAAGCACTCTAAATATTGAGTATACAGCTTAGAGCTCGATTCCTGTATAGCGCACCGATCACGATTTCATACTATTTTCGGACTTGTTAAGCGCATTAGTCAATATAAGGTGAATTAAATAAATGGCTCATTTGGATATATAGTCAGTTCAAAATAAAACTGTTTCATGATATGGGCTGTATTTCTTTTATTCTGGATTGTCTATAGCCAACGTTTCAAAGGCAGCATTTTTCTGGCAATCTGTTGCTTCTAAAAAATAATTTGATATAAGAGCTACGACTCTAATGGCAGGATGGTTATCATTTCTTCTTAAAGTATGCAGCGTAGAAACTCAGCTTAGATGAAATAGGTATATTTTGCTATATCCTGGTATATTTTGGTATAAGTAACTGAAATTAATTATTATTTTACGATAATTATTTGCAATTTCTGTAGATAACAGTAGATTAAATTATATAAGATTTCAATAAGTATGATTGGATTTCACTATTTATGAAAAAGACTTACCTAAACGATATAAAGCAAAAAGAGCTAAGTGTTCATAAAGCTAATATTGGCTACTATAAAATATTTAATCACCTTATTTTGCCGTACATGTTAAAGAGCGATATTGAATTTTGGACTCGAATTCAGTGTTCGCAAGTGTTTCAAGTAGAAAAGCAAGGTAGTAGAGGGTATTTATTCTACGACAATTTTTTTATTCTGAATTATTGTCTCACTACCGATATACAAGATGTCAGTATCTATGAATCCGAATTAAATTTTAGCGTCAGCAAAAAGTTAACTGACTCTCAAATTAAGTCTTACGCATTCAGTGAGATAATATTTTTTATCACCAGATATAAGGTCGTATTGAATTTGGTTGAGTGTTATCAGCAATTGAAAAATCAGCTGTCTAAGGATGATTGTGTTAGGTTGTTTAACGTTGCGAAATTAACGACAAAGATATTTATCAACCTGATTGGGACATCAGAAGCTAGTTACTACAATTCGCGCAAAAAAACTCCTTTAAAGGAGTCGTATGATGGATGAAGTTGAAATTGATTTTGCATTACAGCAGTTGCTACCACACGATATTTCGTATGACAACATAGATGAGTTCAAGGTGGTTAAATGTATCTTTTATCATTACCATTCGAACACTCATCAGTGCTTAGACTTCAACACTTTAGTTTCTACTCTTCCAAATTACGATAGACCCAGAAGAAATCATAAGAGAGCAGATATTCACTGGTTATTGGCCCTAATCAAACACAATTTTGAAGATTTAACTGACTATAACACTAACTATGCGCTGATTAGAGAGTGGTTAGGGTTCGCCATTTATCTTAGTGTGTTATCACACATTCATCTAAACCCAGTACAAGCCAAGAGCATATTAAAGAAATTTAAAATATATGGATATACACAAACTGCAGACTATCAGTGGTTTTGGAGTCATGAATTTTTTCAAACTATATTACCACTCTCAAGGCTAGAGTTTGACTCGCAATATTTACAACCCTTAATAGATGACCTTAATGAGCGTGCTGAAGTACTAGCGAATGCACGGTGGGAACAAAACGATACTAACAACTATAAGAAACGTGCGCGTCAGATAGAGCAAATCCATCAAATAATAGAATGGGCCTACTATCCTGAAAGAAAACATAAACGAAGTAGTAAAAAAGACAAAGAGCAAAAAAAAGACAAAGAGCAAGCAGGGACGAGTGATAATAGCAACTCTAAGTCAGATAAACCTGACAAAATAAAAGACAAGCCTTGGCAAAATCTTAAAGCTGAACCTATACCCGTTAACGCGCAGCCTCATTTTTATGGGTTTTTCCATACTAACAACGTGTCTGATCCTATTGATAATAATCCAATAGAATTAATACCTTTTTGTGAAAAACCATCTCTTTCTGAGGAAAGTGTTTCTGTTGAAGAGTTGGTAGATGCTTATAATTCAGATTATTTTTTCAGCTATTCACAGCCTGATCTCTCTAAACGTATCGCACCACTTCATAACTATGATGAATCGGTACAGCAAACCTACATGGCAGCGCATGATTTTGAGCTTGCTACTAATGTTCGCTATCTTTCAAAAATGAGCTGTCAGGCAGTGTTTAATCATTTAGTAACCTACAGCGCACAACCGGTAGCAGCTCTCCTGCTTTTTTCTCTGATCACTGGTTTACCTATCAAAACATTATTGATTCCTGATTTTTTTAGCAAAAGTACGTTGCTTGAGTACGATAACGAGCAGATATTTATTATGCATAGGTTAGGCGTAAGTGATAGGGCAGAGCTTAAGACTTCTTGTTTTGAAAATAAGTCAGATCTCATTTATCTACCACTACCTATAGGTTTGACCTGCAAGTTAGCAGAGGTTAGTGCATCAGAGCTAACGATGGAGAAGGTAAAAGAGTTTATTAAAGCCATGAAAAGTCAGCTGGAGATTGTTTATCTTACTGATACTCGCATATCAAAAATATTACATATGTATATCCGACGATTCACACCATCGGGTAATGAGCATTATGCAGATTTAATTTGCCGTACACCTGCCTCTATCGCACCTGCAATTTATTACAGTAGCCATTCAAACGATGACATCGTTTCTGTTTATAAAGATTGTTTGAACTCATTAAGTGCAGGGTCAACTTACAATCTTGGCTACTTTGATAAGCCAGTACCACATTTCTCTACAGGTAGCATGCAGGTGCTAAATATTGAACATGTCAAAAACCTAGTCTTAGATTTAACGTTATGGGTTTCTAACAGTGAAACAGCATTTGAGCTGTTTAATCGATATAGTATCTATACATGGTATGCCATTTGTTTGTCGACAGGTATTCGAGCTAACAACGGCATTCCAGGTTCAGTCAATCAAATAGATGAAGAAATGGGCTGGTTGATCGTAGATGATAAGCCTAATCGTAGTAGTAAGACAGATCGATTAATACCTCTATGTGCAAGTGCCAAACAACTAATAATAGACTACAAAATTTTCTTACGAACATTCAGGATGACCTTTATTGAAAATAGAGAGTTATCTAATCTTATCACTGAGACGCTAGATGATAATATTGAATCAACAGTTATTAATCTTTTAGAGTCTATGCACCAGTTAAATCCCATTAAACGTGGAGATATTATTAAAGCGACGCCTCATGAGCTAGATATTGATCCCTATTGGGTTCGGCATTTTGTGCGTACTCAGCTAGAGAGACTTAGCACCCCAATACCGCTGATCAATGCAATTATTGGCCACGAAAAGCGTGATCAAGAGGCGTTGAACAAGTATTCTTCAATCTCTAAGCAGCAGATCCATAAAGTAGGTCCTACTCTTGAAATTATTGCACAAACTATTGGCATAAAATCATTAGCCTCTATCGTAGAAGAGCGCTTAAAACAACTGAGAGCTGATTAACATGTCTGATATTCAAACCACAGAACCTAGCGTTTGGATAAATCCAAACGGACGAATTACTGATAAATTTTTCATCAAATTATCTACAGGCTATCAATTAATTGATTCAGAGAGTCGGCTAACACCTCTAGAGTTAAATAAACGTAGCCTTCTACTAATGTTTCAAGAAAATTGGGATACTTTGTTCGATAAGGCCAAAATGTGTCCAATAACTAAAGGCCAGCGAATAACTAATACAGACCTGGAAGTGTTTTATAGTCAGATGACGTCGAGTATCCCTACCTACTGCTATCAAGGATATCCTTTAACACAGGCCTATACACTGCTGAATGAATTTATCGCTTACCAAAATAACAATTTTCAGACCCAAATGACTGCATACCCAATGCCTCCAAAAGCAGTTAAAGCTAAGGTCAATACTTTAAGTGTTGATTCTGACTGGATTAAAAATGGTAAGAAAGTGAGTAGTATTTTGACAATTGTTGATCGCTATTGGTTAGATACGGATTGTTATACGGAAACCCAGATTATAGGGTGGCTAATATTTTCAGCAATGATATATGGAGGAATCAATGATAAAAAGACTCTTGTAAGCTACATAAATACTATTAGAGAACCGACAAAACGCCAGCCTTTTATAAACTTCAATATTATTAGTCATGGACACTATAAGAACAGAAAATATGGCAACGAGTATATTACTGATGACTTGTATTGCAATCAGCAGATTGTTTTAGACCCTGTCACACGGTGTTGGTTGATACGGTTAAATGACTGTCATAGTAAAGCTAGGATGATATCAGTGTTTGATGAGCTGATACACGAAACGCTGATTGAAACGAGCATTGAAAATATATTAAAAACCACTTTAACTCCACTCCTAGTTAAGCAGAGTATTAAAACACCAACGTTGGCATTCATGCTCTCTAATAGTAGCTATATTTGGGAGATGCTACCTAATGTGAATGTAGATCAGGCATCGGTAACCGTTATGAAAGGCAAGCAGGATACCGTTGGACTCACGAAAAAATCGTTTGAACGATTACTTCATCAGAAGTACCAGCCTATTCAAAAAGTATATGAGAACAAAGAGTTTCTGGATCTTGAAATCATTGCTTCCAATGGCGAATGTGAGAAAAAACCCTCTCGCCGTCAGGCAGATGATGAGCTTGATCTTATTAAAGAGCTTAAAAATATACTACATAAAAAGTATGAGCATCAGAATAAGTCCAAGTCTCAAAGCAACATAATCGATGAACTATTAAAAATATCACATGATTCTTCAGGTTTGAGCTATAAAATATTAATACGTTGGGTATTATCTCTTGTAGAAAAAAAGGGAATTAATAATGAGTCTATCAGCAAATATATAACCGCTATAGGTTATGAATGGCTAACGTTTACCAAAGACCAACCGCTTGAGAGTTGGACAACTGAATACTTTGAAGAGCTATATGATGAAATACTTGATGATATGGCTGTCAAAGATTTAAGTTACCCGGCAAAACGTCTACAAGCAATACATAAGTTTGCTGAAGTAGAATATGGATTCCCAAAGGTTAAAGTATCTCTTACGTCATCGCAGCGTAAAATTCGCTCTGAATGGTTTTCTCCACAACTATTTTCAGCACTTATAGAACAGATACGTATTGGTATTGATATTGTTGAAGCCGATATGCTCACTATTTTATTCACTATCGCGTATCGTACTGGCATGCGTAAAAAAGAGATCTTAGGTCTTAAATATGCCGATATCGAGGGAATGCAGCGTGACAAACCGTCAGTTATGATACGTCCAAATCATTATCGTTCAATAAAAACAGACAAAAGCATCAGAGAGGTACCGCTATTTGCACTGTTAAAGCCATCTGAATTGGCTTTGTTTATTAAGTTTATTTCTATTAACAGGACGAAGAATGATCAGCGTTTTATTTTTACACTGTCATCCTCACATATACCTCTTGCTGATCATGTTCCAATCAAGCTGCTCAAGCTATTGCATAAAGATATAGGAGGATCTGATCATATAGGTATGACGTTTCATGGATTTAGGCATACAGCGATGACTAATCTAGCATTAGTAATGCAAGGTCATCCTGACTTAGTCATGAGTATGACTGACTACAATGAAGAGGATATTGAACGTATTAAAAAAGGATTACTGGGTGAAAATACTTGTGGCTCAGATTTGTGGTATAGCTGCGCTCATCTTTTTGGACACTTATCACCTGATAGAGGTTTCGAATATTACAATCATACCGCATGGCTAATGGCGTCTTATAGTCTTAGTCAAGCGAGTATTCGATTGCCTTATAGCACATTTAAAAATATTACTGGTATAGATAAAAAGCAATTAAAAGAGAATGGATATAAAGGTGATACCAATAACATAGATCTGCAAAAGATACAAAAACTATTGTATCGACAAGTATTGAATAAAGATTATAGAAGTCCAAAACAGTTTGCTATTCAAGAAAACTGTAATAATGCAGTAGTAGCGAATGTACAAGATGATAGTAGAATAATGCTATTACAGCGGTATGGTCTACGAAGGGTTATTGGATTTTTAGAGGATGTGGTAGAGGATAAAAATGTTGATAACGTAGCTGCAAAATACGATATTAATAGGTTACATGCACAGCAGTATTTTGATAACGCTATGCGAATTCATGGCATTCTATCTACAAGAGGCCAAAAGCGGTTTTTCGCTGAAACAGATACTATTAAGTTAACCCCATCATTACTGAAGAGTGGTCGTGAGCAGAAGATCTTAAGTCAGTTTTTTACGAACGCTACTACAGTTAGAGACCAAAAAAATGAACAATGGAATCAGTTTATTATGGTTGCGGCTTCTAAAATGAGCACTTCGCGTCCTAGTATCAACTTCTCTATAAAAGATATGAATGCAGCAGTAGATTTTATAAAGCTTGGGGCTGAACTTATAGAAGACAAGTATTGGCTTGTAAGGGGTAATGAAGAGATAATGTCACTATTTAAAAAAGAGCTATCAGGCTATCCTGACTTAAAATTCGAAACGTATAAACCAGATAATATTATTAGTCTAGGTATACATAACCCGAACAGCAAAAAGAATTCAAAGAAAAATAGTAACATTGAAGTCTCCAATTACGAGTATTCGCCCTTATTGAGGTTTGCTATACATTTAACTTTAATCTTGGATTTGGATAATCAGTTTTTGAAAATGATGTGAATTTAGATTGCCAGGTGTTTTTGGATGAGGTTATGGTGGGTACGCTATCAGAATAGTGTGGTCGTTATCTGCTTAAAACTATATACAGGACTAATCGTTGAGCCCTTATGGTGATATATGTTTATAGAGCATAAAAAGAAAAGTAATCAATGAAGCGGTAGTGATCCTGATGTCTAACTGTGAATATTTATAAATATGATTGATGAGCCCTTACTAGACTCATAAAAATAGCGCCCATTGCAGGCGCTATTTTTATTTCATTTCTATGAGGCAGAGACCATCCCAGATTCTGTGTAACTGCCATTTAGATTAAATGCTTACTGATACGGTCATCAAACATAATCATAAAACGATTCAGAGCAGACGTCCAGTTACGGATTGAACCGCCCCGGGATTGTCGGAGACTCAACATTCTGAGAGAATACGACAATGAAAAGACAAACCTACACTCCTGAGATTAAAGAACGCGCCGTCCGCATGCTGATTGAAGCGTCGAGCGACTATCCTTCTACATGGTCAGCCATTCAAGCCATAGCGTCAAAGATTGGCTGTACGCCTGAGACACTGCGATCCTGGCATAAAAAGCACATCGATCAAACTATTCCTGCATCGGTGCAAGCGCAAAGTGATAAAGAGCGTATCAAAGCGCTTGAACGCGAGAACAAAGAGCTCAAGCAAGCCAATGAGATTATACGTAAGGCTGCTGCTTTTTTCGCCCAGGCGGAGAAGGGCCGTCCACCCAGATAATGGTTCAGTTTATTGATGACTATAGAGGTAGTTATGGGGTCGAGCTGATTTGTAGAGTACTACCGATTGCCCCGTCAACCTATCACCGTACTAAAGACCTAGAGTGCTGCCCTGAAAGGCGTTCACTGCGCAGTCAGCATGACGACTACTATCTCAGCGAGATTAAACGCATCTGGCAGGACAGCAAATGCCGCTATGATGCTCGCAAAGTCTGGCGGCAGATGAAGGCAGATGGCATTTATATCGCACGCTGCACCGTCGAGCGTTTAATGAGTCAGCACGGCTTACAAGGTGTCTGGCGCGGTAAGGGTAAGATTACCACCAACAGCCGTGACGACCAAAAGCGTGCTGACGACTTGGTCAATCGTAACTTTAATGCCCATCGTCCTAATCAGCTGTGGGTTGCAGATTTTACTTATATCAAGACATTGAGCGGCTGGGTTTATACCGCTTTTATCATCGATGTATTTGCTCGCGCTATTGTGGGCTGGAAAGTATCTAATCGTATGAACACAGATATGGTGATGGCGGCGTTAAATCAAGCAATAGCAGATAGAAACTATCCCAAAGATGTGATTCATCACAGTGATCGAGGGGTTCAGTATTTATCCATTCGCTATACCGATAAGATGACGGACTCTGGCGTGATTGCTTCTGTTGGTACAACAGGCGATTCATACGACAATGCATTGGCTGAAACGGTCAATGGGCTTTACAAGTCTGAGGTGATTCATTATTTAAAGCAGAACTGGACTGGTGTGAACGATGTTGAACTTGCAACCCTTGAATGGGTGGATTGGTTCAACAAGAAGCGTCTACATAGCACGATTGGATATGTGTCACCCTTTGAGTTTGAAAAGCGGTATTATGATAATTTAACCCTGTCAGGCATCGCTGCCTGACTCAAGTAGATCAGCCTCCGATATAGTCGGGGCGGTTCACTGATAAAGCTCTTATTCCAAAGCCATTCCATGATTGTATATATAAAGTAGAAAGAGCTATTGATAATCAAAGTTATCACTCTATAGAAAATGGGCCGTCAGCCATATATTTTTCAGACATCAGAGGCGGTTTATTAAGGTTAGCATCACATCTGGATAAGCAATATTTTGTTGAAGACCCAGATGAACAAATGAAGAAGCCAAGTAATATTTTAAATGCAATCGTTAATGAATGGGTAGACTCTACTGAGATATCAGGAGATAGATCCCGTTCTTTGGTTAGCTTTTTAGATAATTATTATGCTCTTATTGAAGAAGACAATACTAAAGAAGAAAAGAGACATGAAGAATTAAGAGCCAAAGCAAAGATTGGTGAATCGTCCGATCTAGTCCTTGACACTCTGGATGCAAGAATGCCAGTTTTTATTCTTTTCAATAATTACTCAAAAGTAAAACCATTAATTAACCTAGATCATTTATACAAAAGGTCAGAGAGTGGTTTGTTAGATGATGAATATTATGATTATGGGAACTTATGTCTTTTAAAGTTTCTAGGATTCGATGTAAAAGAACTATCTGACTTTGGTAATACTCCAGTCCCAAATGCTAATAATCCAAAAGCATTGAAGGACTACCAAGACAAACTAGATAGGAGGAGTTATTTGTTAAATGCGGCAAGCATTCATCTCACGAGAGAAATTCGAAAAATATGGATGCCAAACCCTAACAGACCAGAAGCCGATAAACTAAGAGTAACAGCTGATGGTCAGTACTTGAAAGTTGTTGTAGAAGACGATATGGGTGTCGATATTGAGTTAGATCAACGATCAGAGGGTTTTCAATGGCTTGTGTCGTTTTTTATAATTTTCTTTGCAGAAGCTGCGGATAAACATAAAAATGCTATTCTTCTTCTAGATGAACCAGGCATGAGCCTTCATGCTTTGAAGCAACGAGATTTTAGAACAACAATATCAAGATTAGCGGAACAAAACCAAACTATCTATACCACTCACTCTCCATTTCTAGTAGGGCCTGATGAACTAAATATTGTCAAAGTTGTGGAAATGAAAGATCGTAGTGATGGTACTAAAGTACATAATACAATTAATTCAAGCGATCCAGCGGCTCTTCTCCCTCTCCAAGAAGCATTAGGATACGATTTGGCTCAAAGCTTATTTACGCAAAAGAAGAATCTAATTTTAGAGGGGCTAACAGATTACTGGTATATAGAGGCAGCGTCAGCACTTTTACGCGCAAAAAAAATAGCTGACTTGAACGATAAAATCTCTCTAGTTTTCGCTAATACAGCTGGCAAAGTAGTCTACTACGCCACCATACTACATGCTCAAAATTTGAAAATTGCAGCTTTACTTGATTCTGATAGTGCTGGAAATCAGGCAGCTACTCAAGATAGCTTGGTATATACTCTAGGTAATAAAAACATCCTTCGAACTAAAGACTACTGTCAAAACGTTACTTCTCCAGAGATAGAAGACTTATTGAGAGATACACTTGTTAGAATCGTAGAAACAGAATATTCAATCGACTGTAAGTCGATAGCAGATTCGCAGTCCACAAGAGGTATTGTGAGTATATTTCAATCACAAGTTCCCAACTTTTCAAAATATGACTTAGCCAAACATTTTATTAAATGGTGTAAGAGTAATGACGCTTCAAGCCTTACAGAAGATGAGATAAGCAATTGGACTAAGCTCATTGAAAATATCAACAAAGTGCTAAAATAAACTAATCATTTAGGTATGTACGGATAGGACGTTCTTTATTAAAAAAAGCAGGATCTTTTTTAATGCGTCCAACCATTTCATCAACTTATACCTCAACGGAGCCACTTCAACCCCTTATCATTAGTCTATACCTAAAACATAAAACCTTTAAATAATAATTTATCTATCATTAGACTTGTATCTGATATTAAATGATAGCAATCTCTTGCTGTTATCAATGAACATTAATTATTAAGTCTAAGTAATAGAGGTAGCGTTATGACCGTTCGTATTTATGTGAGAGCCAGCACTAAGGATCAAGACGCTACCAGAGCATTAGCTGATTTGGTGGCTTTCAGTACAAGTTATGATGATAAACCCCACTCTCAACTTGAAATAAGCAACTCAAACTGAAGTGGGGGATTACCTAACTGTTTATTGATTACAAAGCAGAAGTTATGAGCCAAGATTTTACGCATAAATCTGTGGGATAAATGCCATAAATCTCTCGCTCTCACCTTTTGCATATTAAACCGCTGTGATAACTGACCAATCACCGTCTCAATATTGCGACGAGCATTTTTAAGACGATTAAGTACACTGATTGGTCGTTTATCGGGCATATTTTTTCTAAGCGGTGTTTGCAAATCAACACATCGCTTAAAGCAATACTCAGATAAATCAGGGCTAATATAGCCCATATCTGCACCTAACAAGCCTTTGATATTATCAAGCATATCAGGTGCCACTAATCTTTCATCTATTCTGGCAGAGGCAAAGGTAAAATTGGTTATCATGCCCGATAGATTAATGAGTAAATGTCCTTCAAAGCCGAAATATTTTTGTTGCTTTGAGGCGCAGTAACTATAACTACCTTCGTATTTGAAGGTTTTATACCGATACGCTCTGGCATATTGGCATACAGGAATGGGAAAGCCATCGATAAAATGAATGTTGTCTTGTCCATACTGTTTAACGATATGCTGTTGTATCAAAGTTTTTACCTGTAACAAATTGACGCACTGCTTGGCAAAGTTGGGATATGAGCCTATTTGTGGAAACCATGTTTGCCAATGCTGTTTAAAATACTGATGGATTTGTGAGTCGGTGTCCATCTGTAAAAACTCACCCACTATCTCCATGGTAATAATTTCACTGTCGGTTAGCTTTGGTGCATATCCGCCTTGTCTTAGCCGGTTTGTTACAATCTTTTTGTAGTAGTCATCTACCATTAGATAGATTTTAATGATAAATTCGTCGATGGGCATGGCTTGTTCTCTAATCTTTTTGGTCATTGATTAAAGTTTAAGTTCATGCCTTTTTTGTTTCAACCCCGCTTAAAAGTGTTGAGAGTGGGGTATTAATATGTTAAATTTTATTAATAAAATTGCATATCTCTACTATATCATTACACTATGGAGCAAGTTCTATTTAATCATAAAACTTATAATCAATCATAAAAACAGAGGGGCTCACAGTGACCATAAAACACATCGAACATCTGATTATCGGCTTTGGCAAAGCAGGTAAAACTCTGGCACAAGCTTTAGCCAAGACAGGCAAATCCGTGATTTTAGTGGAGCAGTCCGCTACCATGTATGGTGGTACCTGTATCAATATTGGCTGTATTCCCTCAAAAAAATTAGCCTTCTTAGCTTATGGTCATGACGTACAACCATCACTTGCTCAAGCAGTTAGCAAAAAGAACGATTTAATTGATAAACTTAATCATGCCAACTTTGAGAAAGTTGATAGTCTAGATAATGCCGAAGTGATTACAGGCAAAGCCAGTTTTATTGATAATAAAACCGTGCAGGTCGTCACCGATACTGACACATTGACCATCACTGCTGATTATATTTACATCAATACAGGGGCGTATAACTGGCAGCCGCCGATTGATGGGTTAAAAGACAGCAAATTTGCCTACGACAGCACCCGTATCATGCAACTAACCGATTTACCAAAACAGCTCGTTATTATTGGTGGTGGCTATATCGGGCTAGAGTTTGCCTTTATTTTTGCAGGGTTTGGCAGTGAAGTGACGATTTTAGAAACAGGCGATACCTTTTTACCACGAGAAGATGAAGATATCACCAAAACTTTACTCGCTATCATGGCAAAACAGCATATTACAGTCAAAACTAATCAGCAAATCAAAAAAATAAGCGATAGTGGACAGCAAGCCACAATTACCACCGCTGATAGCGAACTGCATGCCGATGCGATTTTGGTTGCTACAGGCCGCAGAGCCAATACCGAAGGGCTAAACCTTGAAAAAGCGGGCATTGAGCTTACCGATAAAGGTTATATTGCTGTCAATGAAAAATTACAAACCAACGTGCCGAATATCTATGCGATGGGCGATGTGGCAGGCAGCCCCCAATTTACCTATATTTCGCTCGATGATTATCGTGTAGTTAAAAGCCAAGTATTGGGCGATGGCAGTTACACCACCAAAGACCGTACTTTCCCTTATGCGGTGTTTGTCAATCCGCCACTTGCTAATGTCGGTATGACCGCAAAAATGGCAAAAGATAAAGGTTATGACATTAAAACCGCCACACTAGATGCAGCAACTATTCCTAAAGCCAATATCTTAGAACAAGCTGATGGGCTGCTTAAGGCCGTAGTAGATGCTAAAACTGATAAAATCTTGGGTGTGCAACTGTTGTGTGCCGAGTCGCATGAATTGATTAACTTTATGGATTTAGCAATCCGTCAAGGCTTAACCTACCAGCAGGTGCGTGATCATATTTTTACCCACCCTAGTATGAGTGAAGCATTGAATGATTTGTTTGCTGCTATCAACTAACTGTTTTATAGCGAGGTTAGACGTTGCTTATAACGGCTAACCTCATTTACTTTCAATATTCACTCACTTTATATCCGCTTAGTTAAAACTTAAAAATTCTTCTGCACTTGTTGGATGAATGGTAAATGTCTCTTCTAAATCTGCTTTAGTAATACCAACTTTCATTGCCAAAGCAAATCCTTGTAAAATTTCATCCACATCTGACCCGACGGCATGAATGCCCACCACGGTCTCATCGCGACCTGCACAGACAATTTTAACTGTCGATGATGTTATATCATCGTGTGCAACCGCACGAAACATGGGCATAAATTTATTAGTGTAAGTTTTTACATTTACTTGACCATGGGCTTTAATCGCCGCTGACAGTGGGGGGCGGTGATGAGTGACAATCAGCCAAGCAACCCACTGTGCTAGGGGCGGCATAGCTTTTATATTGACGACATCTTTATTAGCATTAGATAGTAGATTGTCTATATTGTTATTTTCTAACCATTCATTTAAATTCATTAAATGGTCAAGCCATGCTTCGTCAGTGCTGCAATCGCCAATCATCAGCTCAAACAGTTTTAATGATATCCATTCATGCCGATAAGAGTCGCCTTGTTTACTACCGACAAGGAGTTTCTTTTGAAAACCAACCGTTGATTTGCCAATGTCGTGCAGTAGCGCAGCAATGGTAGCAATGATTTGGATACTACTGGCATACGTCCAATCATTCTCCCATTCACTGTGTAAGATATTACGCTTAGTACGGTTCACAGGAACCACACCAACCTCATTAAACCGCCGCTTATTACCCACAATCCATACCAACTCCGTCAGCTGACGAGTCTTATTACGATGACAGCTGACCGCCGTAGATTTGGTCGCTGACTTACGCAAGAGCTGCTTAACCGTCTGTAGCCCATCCTCAGTAATAGCCGTCTGCCAAACGTTATCACCAATGCGGTTAGCAAAGGAGTCTAAGATACGCCGTGTACGCTTAAGTGATTTCTTCTCACATTGAGAGACAAAGGTAACAATCATTTTCTACACTTTCCACTTAGTCATCGCCAACTGTTTAACCACCTCAAACTGATAATCCAGCGCTTTGTGCTTGGTAAACATATTAATGCACTCTTGACGAAACTCTTGCTCGCTCATGTTTTCGCTAGCGCAGATAAAGGCGAGGGGTAGCACCAGTGCGTCCTTGATAATATCGGCAATATCGAACACCAAGGCACCGCGCCGTGTCTTACCATGCATCACCGCAAAACCGTGCGGAATGCCAAGCGTCCATGAGGTCGTGGCACCGAGACCGTACGCCAGATAGTTGCCATGATTTAAGAAGCCGTTAGCTTTATCGATACCATCGTGCTCACGGGTAAAGCCATCATAACCCGTATTTTTGGCAGCTAGCTTATACAGTTGCTTGGTCAGGCGGGCTTCCAATTGCAATAAATGCATAACCTCTGTCTGCTTATCGATTTGCTGAATATTATCATTGAGCAGTTTCTGTATCGCATCGATATTGCTGTCAAAACCCCACCGTTTAAGGTCGCTGTCTTTATTCCATACCGCTTGCAGATAAGCAACGCGAGCTATTTGCAACTGCTTGGCTGCAGCAAGGCGTTTATCATCATCCCACCACCAGCTCATCCAACCTTGAATATATCCAGTCGGTCGATACTCGCTTTGCGGAGTCATCCACTCAACATAGACCTCACGCTCTGTGCCCATAAATAACGGCATACCACCACCGCCGCAAAAGCCAACTAACACGCCTGCTTGTGATAGAAGGCGCATCGCCGCTTGAGTAATGGAGGTGCCTGTACCAAGTAGAATGGAGGTAGTGTTAGCGATAGGAATATTATAATAGAGGTTAGCTTTGTCATCTTCAGTAAGATATAACACACGTCCGTTCTTTTGCATGACTCGGCAATGCGACAGGTAGTAGATATTTGCACGTTTGGAGTGCAAAATGGTTTTGAGATCTGAAGAGACAAAGCTATTGTCGGTATAGGCATTATTGGGTTTCGCCATTATAGTTCCGTCTATTAACAGTGATAAAAAATTGAATATGAATTCACTTTAACGAAACTTTGTTGACAAAACAATATTTAAAAGGACATTAGCGACAACAGATGTCGTTAAAGTTTTAAAAAGCAATAAGAAACCAGACAACCTAAGTTGTCTGGC
This sequence comes from Psychrobacter sp. PG1, assembly GCF_014897815.1. Taxonomy (GTDB): domain Bacteria; phylum Pseudomonadota; class Gammaproteobacteria; order Pseudomonadales; family Moraxellaceae; genus Psychrobacter. The sequence goes on along the minus strand of NZ_JABUZG010000053.1, from coordinate 117,474 downwards.
AATAAATTTTTTCTAAAAACCTATCTGTCTACAATAAGCTGTCCACCAGAAAAGCTAATACACCCCTCACAAAACCAAGAATTTAATCTCCTTGCATAAGGTACATCTGCTGGGACATCTAATTGATAGGGACGACCACAGTACTCACAGTGTACGTCATCTAAATAAACCTGACATTTTGCAAGTGTAGCAAATAAAACATCAGTCTCCGTGTTGTGGTCATAACAAAGCAGTTCTAAATGCGCTATATAATCACTGGGCGACGCATAGGACCAATACTCATAGCACAGACGCTTTGCTGTATCCTCCAGAGCTGAATCAAAGACGAAGTTCATACTCATAATACCCTCCTTAGTATCCATAGCCAGTTTGAGGTAGGAGCTCGTAAAGCTTACTCTGTAGCTGACTACACATATCATCAACGACATAGTCAGGATTGGCCTCTAAGCGCATTTGAACCCATATGCGCAGCGCCATATGATTATCAAAGCAACTATCAATACTTAGGAACCTAGCCAAACCAGTACCTGACTGAATGCAGAGCTCACAGATGAGGTAGTTAGCAATATTATCTGCGCCATTACTGACATAGCCACTAGGTTTAAACGTCGCATGCAGTTTATCGTAATCAATCATTTTCATTGTGAGGCCCCTTATCGGTAGATACCTGAGCAATCTGACTGCGATTGACCAATGCTTCAAACGCACTACCATCCTGTCGAGTCATGTTCGGTACATAGCGACTATATGTATTAAACAGCATCTTGGTTGTAGAGTGTCCCATTTGACTGGCAATCCATTCAGGACTTTCGCCAGCAGCCAACCATAGCGTTGCTGCGGTATGACGGGTCTGATAAGCATTGCGCTTCTTCAGACCTAAAACCTTAAGAGTAGGGTGCCAAACACGCTTATTCACATTGTTGTAATCAAGTGGCTCACCCGTATGTGCGCAAAACACATAGTCAGATCGCTTATAAGTGATGGTCTGCTGTTCCTTCAGAGCATCGTAGACCCAAGGTGACATTTGAATTGCACGATAAGACTCTTGAGTTTTAGGAGGAACAATTTTGCCTTTAACATAAGCTTGTTTGATCACAATCTCACGTCGATTAAAGTCAATGTTCTCCCACGTTAACCCATCAATCTCACTCGTACGCATACCTGTAAAAAAACGTACCAGATAATAATTGCGATAGTCTGCTCTCACCCCATTAATAAACGTCCAAACCTCACTTAGTGTGAATGGTTGGATATCCGTTTTAGGTTGCTTGAGCGCATTGATATCGTAGTAAGGATTATCAAATTTATAGCGTTTAGCCGCTTCTTTTAGTATCATACCCAAAGGTACCATTATCGAATTGATGCGTGCCGCTGACAGATGTTTGTTAGCTTTTCCGTACGTTACTTTGGCGAGCGATGAACGGAAGGCTAATACATCTGTCTTTTTTATGAGATGAATGGGCTTAGTCCCAAACTTAACAATCAAGTACATATCAATAATCTCCTTTATTTTGCGCTTGTAAGTATCACGCCATTCAATTTCTTTTTCAGCAAACCATAATTCTGCAAACTGTTCAAAAGAAGGCGTATCGGTACTAATGCATTCCTTGCGGTCGTTTAACGCTACCATCTGTGCCGCTTTATCACTTTTTGGAAAGTACTTAGCGTAGTTGAACAGTCCTAAGATGATTTCTGCTTCCATCTTCTCAATCACTTTTTCAAGCTTCTTGCGATTTGCTGGTGTGTCTGTTAGGTTTGTTGTCTCCCGACAGCGTATACCCATGTAATAAAAATCGACAAATAGCATATTGCTCCCTCTACGGGTTCTAATACTAGCCATCCTATTCCTCCTTATTGTAGTGCCATGGCATTGACGCTACCGGCAATGCCAGTGCGCATATCTTTTTCAATCTCTTCCCAAATGTACAAAATTTTACGACCACCGAATGGGCGTATATAATGAATGCCTTCGATAAGCACGCTATCTTTGAGCTCATTACGGATAGTACGAGGGTTATATTTGATGAGCTCAGAAAGCTCTTGGGTAGTTAGGTAGGTATGTGACATAATAAATTCCCTGTAAGCCAATTAAATAACTAGGTTGTTTTATCGAGATAACAAATAGTTTTATAAAAGTAATTTGTTGTTCGATAGAAGTACTTTACTAGCTATTGTTAGTTGATGCAAGTACTTTTTTAGTCTATTAAGGAATTATTAATGATTTTATGTAATTTACCAGTGCTACTAGCTGAACGACGTATGAAGGTGGCAGATCTAATAAGGATGACAGGAATTAGTAAGTCGACAGTGCACAAGATCTATAACGAACAGACTTCAAGAATAGATTTTGACACTATGGATAAAATTTGTGAGGCACTAGATATTGAAGTAGGTGATTTATTTACTTATGTACCTAACGAGTCGCTAGATAAAGAGAAGTAAATCAATTTTGAGATTGCTTTAGATAGTTTAGGGTAGAGGTCAAAAGTGCTACTCTGAAAGAAAGGCGAAATAGATAGCAGGCGCAACTTAGGCACAATTTGGGCACACACGTTTTTTGATGATGTTTGCTGAAAGTGAGAAAAGAGGTAATTTGAATCGACGTATAGTTTCCTTTTCCGCTACAGCCCATATTTCACGGACAAAAAAAAGCCCCAATCTTAAGATTGGGGCTTTTCGAATCTGGTAGGCGTAATCGGATTCGAACCAACGACCTCTACCATGTCAAGGTAGCGCTCTAACCAACTGAGCTATACGCCTATTTAGGTTGAGTATTCTATCAAGTTTTTGAGACTTTGCAAGCTTTATTTCTAATAAATTTTTTTATTAGCATAATAATGATTATCACACTTTATATTAAGTGACTTTTAATATTTTTTTATGTAGTTATATTAAATAGTGATTGAAATTGGTTTATTTTTTATTGTCAGTAGAACTACAAATCCTAATAGCTAGGCAGTATATAACTGGTATCATTCTCAAAATAAAGTGAGGATAGTGATAATGACTTCACAGTATGCATATTTCACAAAAGTTATATCAAAATAGAATGTTGAGGAGAGTGTTATGGGTCTATTGGTTGATGGTCAATGGCAAGACAAATGGTATGACACAGAGGCGAGCGGTGGACGTTTTGAGCGAGAAGATGCCGGTTTTAGAAATTGGGTCACGGTCGATGGCAGCGCAGGCTCATCAGGTGTTGGCGGTTTTAAAGCCGAAGCTGATCGCTATCATTTATATATCTCGCTTGCATGTCCTTGGGCACATCGTACCATTATTTACCGTCAGCTAAAGCGTTTGCAAGACCTGATTTCGCTGTCAGTGGTGCATCCATTTATGGGCGATAAGGGCTGGACGTTTGCAGAGGGCGAGGGCGTGATTGCTGATCCTATTGTAAATGCTAATTACTTATATGAGATTTATACGGCGGCAAAGCCTGACTATACAGGACGGGTGACGGTGCCCGTATTATGGGACAAAAAAACCAATACCATCGTCAGTAATGAGTCCTCTGAGATCATTCGTATGTTTAACTCAGCTTTTGATGAGGTTGGGGCACTAGCAGGTAATTTTTTACCAACCGAGTTATTAGCAGAAATTAATGCAGTTAATGAGCTCGTTTATTCTACGGTCAATAATGGCGTTTATAAAGCAGGATTTTCGACCACACAAGAGGCTTATGAAGAAGCGGTGACGGAGCTATTCGATGTATTAGAGACGCTAGAGGCACGTTTGACAGACCAGCGTTATTTGCTAGGTAATACGATTACTGAGGCGGATTGGCGCTTGTTTACTACGCTGGTGCGTTTTGATGCGGTATATGTCGGACACTTTAAATGTAATATTCGCCGTATTGTTGATTATCCCAATCTTTGGGGTTATTTGCGTGATTTATATCAAGTGCGAGGTATTGCAGAGACGGTAAGCATCGAGCATATTAAGCAGCATTATTATACTAGCCATGCCAATATCAATCCCACGCGTATCATTCCTATTGGTCCAGTGCTTGATTTTAATGAGCCACACGAGCGTACACGTTTATAAGTTCTATTGAGGTATTAAAATAAGACCAATAAAAAATCGCGCCAGCTGATTGATCACAGTTGGCGCGATGAATTGACGGTATAAATAAAAAGCTGCTTAATTTATATTACGCATTATTCAATTGACGAGCGGCTTCTAGCGCAAAATACGTCAAAATTCCATCAGCACCCGCACGGCGGAAACCAATCAACGATTCTAAAATAACCGCATCGGTTAGCCAGCCGTTCTGAATCGCAGCCATATGCATCGCATATTCGCCAGACACTTGATAAGCAAAGGTCGGTACGCCAAAGGTGTTTTTAACTTCACGAATCAGATCTAAATACGGCTGACCCGGCTTAATCATCACCATGTCTGCACCCTCGGCTATGTCCATCGCCACTTCGTGCAACGCTTCAGCACGATTACCGAAATCCATCTGGTACTGTTTCTTGTGTCCACCTTTTAGGTTGCCAGCACTGCCGACTGCATCACGGAACGGGCCATAGTATGCAGAAGCATATTTGGCAGAGTAAGCCATAATAGCGGTATTCACAAAGCCTTCGGCTTCAAAGGCGTCACGCATGGCCTTGATACGGCCATCCATCATATCACTAGGCGAGATGATATCAGCACCAGCGCGAGCGTGTACCAATGCTTGCTTGACCAATACTTCGACCGTTTCATCATTAATCACATAGCCTGAATCATCAAGCAGTCCATCTTGACCGTGCGAAGTATAAGGATCTAACGCCACATCGGTCATTACTACCATTTCAGGCACAGCATCTTTGATCGCTTTTACGGTACGAGCAGTAAGGGCATTTTCATCATAAGCTGATTTACCGTCGGGTGTTTTTAAGGAATTATCAATAACAGGGAAGATGTCGATGGTAGTGACGCCCTCGCTTAATAATTCTTTGGCATAGTTGATCAGTAGGTCAATCGATAAGCGCTCGACGCCTGGCATACTAGCGATTGCTTCGCGCTTATTTTTGCCTTCTAAGACGAAGACAGGGGCGATAAAGTGCTTAGGATGCAGCTCAACTTCACGAATCATCGCGCGTACGTTATCGTTGTAGCGTAGTCGACGTAGACGAGTTTCAGGGAATTGACGGTTAAAGGTATAAGTCATGATTTGTCCTCATTAGATTTTAGTCATTGTTATTTATCAGCTTGATTAAATAAGCTGTTTTGAAGCATATGTTTTTTTATATCACGGACATTAATAAGTGGATAAAAGTATGTGTAAGCTAATTTCCCTACTATAACTAAAAGCGCCTTAAAAAAGCAAAAAGCCCTACCAAGTCGGTAGGGCTTTTTGTACTTATCGACTATCAATGTGAAGGAAATCACCTCACACTATTTATCAGTATTTAAGGCTCAACGATCTGCGTGACCGGTACTTGCTCAACACTGGTTTCGTTATACGTCGTCTGTTTGGTAACGACTCCTACGGCAGCATCTTTTTTGCCATCATTATTGACGTCAACGACAGCGGTCGGCTCAAAGGTAGCCGTTTCCGATGGTTGCGCTTGTTTAATGGCGTTTGCTTCTTGTGCAGAAGCAACCCGCGCTGAGCTAGCCGCATCGATAGCATTCGCCGCTTTTGCTTTATTACTATTGGCCGGTAGATTCACTAGTTGCACTAAGTTTTTATGCGGTACAGGAATCTCCGTTGGTACATCCAAATTAGCACCGCCACCCAGCACTTGGTATAGCTCGACTTGGCTCACAATTTTTTGTAGCTCTAAATCCAAAATACCTTGCTGCGTTGAGAACAATGAACGCTGTGCATCTAACACATCTAGATAGTTGGCAATACCTGCTTTAAAGCGTGCATCTGCTATCTGGAATGTTTGTTCAAAGTTATCTTGTAGACGGTATTGTGCTTCGAGCTGCTCACCCAGCGTGGCTCGTGTCGCGAGTACGTCTGACACTTCACGGAATGCGGTTTGGATCGATTTCTCGTAGCCTGTGAGCGTTTGTTCACGCTCAATTTTAGCCACATCGTAATTGGCGTCTAAGCGACCAGCGTCAAAGATAGGCACGCTAATGCTTGGGCCAAACGACCAACCGACAGCGCCGCTTTTGAATAAGTCATCTAAACTGCCGCTACTAACCCCAATGCTACTTGCTAAGCTGATAGACGGGAAATAAGACGCTCGTGCCACTTCGATATTGGCTCCAGCGGCTTTTAGGTTGTATTCTGCTTGCAGTACATCTGGGCGATAACGTAGCAACTCACTTGGTAAGCCTGCACTAAATATCTGCTGGCTAGTGATGTTGCTGACTGCTGGTGTTGGAATTAGATTGGTTGGAATCGGTCCACCCACCAAGAACTGTAAGGCGTTACGTGATTTTAAAATGCTGCTTTGTGCCCGTAGGACAGCAAGTTTGGCATTTTCTAATGACGCACTGGCTTGCAAAGATGGCAGCTTCGGATCAATGCCTGCTTCAAAGCGTTTATCAGCGATAAACAGGGACTTTTCACGACTCTCAACCGTCGCTTCTGCCAGCTTTAACTGCGCTAAGCTATAGCTCAAGTTGGCATAGCTCTGAGCGATATTACTAATCAAGCTGATTTGGGTCGAATCTTTGGCCGCTGTAGTGGCTAAGAAATTCTGTAGCGCTTGATCTTTTAAGCTAGCAATTTTGCCCCAAAAGTCCAACTCGTAATTAGCCAACCCTAGGTTGACGTTATAACTACTATTGGGGTTTTTGTCGGTTCTATTTTGTGCTTGACGCGTGTATCCACCATTACCATTAATCGCTGGTAGATCATTAAGATCGGTAATTTGATACTGTGCGCGTGCTTTCTCGATTGCTAAACGAGCACTTTCAAAATCTTTGTTGTTCTCTAACCCTAAAGCAATCAAGCCCTTTAAACGCTCATCGCTATAAAAATTCTGCCAGCGTTGACCCGCAATACTTGCTTGATCAGCGCTACTAACCGTTTCTTTATCGAATGCCCCATAGGTTTGTTCGATAGGGATATTTGGCTCAGCAAGCACAGGGCGCATATCTGCTTTTGGAATCGTGTTACAAGCAGCCATGCTCATCGCTAAAACGGTCAAGCCGATTAGGCGACCAGCATTTCTGCGCATATGTGAGCCCGCTGGTTGCGCAGTGATAGCAATGTTTGCTACCGCTGCTGAGTTGGTGTTATATGTTTTCTGAACACTCATTGTGTATTGTCTCCAAAGCTTGCAGGCTGATAATTCTCAGAAGGCGTTGGGTTTTTCGGGTCAGGCGTACTATTATCATCATCTTTATCGTTTGGTTTATTATTCTCGTATTTGTACGGGAACATACTACGTACCCAAATATAAAACATGGGAATAAAGAAGATACCTAACAATGTCGCGGTCACGACGCCACCTAGTACACTGGTACCGATGGCATTTTGACTGCCTGAACCAGGACCTGTGGCGATAAATAATGGCACAACACCCAGTCCAAAGGCAAGCGAGGTCATGATAATCGGGCGCAAACGTTGACGCGCGGCTGTCATGACGGCTTCTCTCAGACTATAGCCTTCCTCTTGGTGCTCTTTTGCAAACTCAATGATCAAGATAGCATTTTTAGCGGATAGACCAACGACTGTGAGTAGACCTACCTGCAAATAAATATCGTTATTAAAGCCACGTAGCCAAGTAAAGATGACTGCACCTAATACCCCAAGTGGAATGACCAATAGCACAGAGAAGGGGATAGACCAGCTTTCATACAAGGCTGCTAGACATAAGAATACCACCAAGATTGAAAGCGCGTATAGCATCGGCGCTTGAGCACCTGACTTTTGCTCTTCAAGTGACATACCCGTCCACTCATAGCCCACACCTTCGGGCAGATTCTCCATCATTGCTTCCATTGAACTCATCGCTTCACCCGTACTTAGACCGGGTGCAGCACTACCTTGAATATTCATCGATGGTAAGCTGTTATAACGGGTCAGACGCGGTGAGCCAGATTGCCATTCGCTGCTAGAAAACGCATCAAATGAAATCATTTCACCTACATCGTTGCGTACATACCATTTAGCAATATCTTCAGGGTTAGTGCGGCTGCTTGGTTCACCTTGAACAAAGACGCGTTTAATACGCCCGCGATCGACGAAGTCATTAATATAACTTGAGCCCCAAGCGGTAGAAATAACGCTATTAATACTAGCAAGTGATAAGCCATAAGCAGCGGCCTGCTCTTGATTAATATTCACTTTTAACTGCGGTGCATCTTCTTGACCATTTGGACGAACGCCTGCGACTTTGTCGTTTTGCGCAGCCATGCCAAGCAGCATATTACGTGCTTCGAGTAGACCCTCATGTCCAAGGTTACCGGTGTCTTGAATCATTAAGTCAAAACCACTGGCGTTACCAAGTTCGGTAATGGCTGGCGGTACAATCGCAAATACTTGTGCTTCATTTAGTTGGGTAAAGAAGTAACCCATGGCGCGATCAGCGACAGCCTGTGCAGTGTTTTCTTCACCGGGACGATCAGCCCAATCCGATAAACGTACAAAGGCCAGTCCCATATTCTGCCCTTGTCCTGCAAAACTGAAACCTGCGATCGTAAAGACTGAAGCGATATTATCGCCTTCTTGGGTACTGTAATAATCACTGACTTTATCGAGCACTTCTTGCGTTTCATCAAGCGTCGCACCAGCAGGTAACTGAACCAAGGTAAACATAATACCTTGATCTTCTTCTGGTAAGAACGAGCCGGGAATACGTAAGAATACCACTGCCATAATACCGATAATGGCAGCATAAAGAATTAAGTATAGCCACTTCAAGCGGAAACTTTTGCCAACTAAATTCTCGTAACTACGACTGACTTTATAAAACGAGCGGTTAAACCAACCAAAGAAGCCTTTTTGCTCTTCTGTATTGCCTTTATCATGGCTCTTGCTACGCTTGAGTAAGGTCACACAAAGGGCAGGGGTAAAGATAAGCGCTACTAAGGCTGATAGCACCATACTGGTAATCAAGGTGATAGAGAACTGACGATAAATCACACCTGTTGAGCCACCGAAGAATGCCATCGGTACGAATACGGCAGATAGAATCAGCGCAATACCAATAACGATTTTACTAATCTCGCCCATCGATTGTACGGTAGCATCCTTAATAGAGATATCAGGATCTTCTTCCAAGATACGCTCGACGTTTTCGACAACGACGATCGCATCATCGACCAACAGACCGATGGATAGTACCATGGCAAACATGGTCAAGACGTTAATACTAAAACCAGCGATGTAAAGTACAGCGAAGGTGCCAAGTAGTACGACAGGTACGGCAAGAGTAGGAATGATGGTCGCACGCCAGTTCTGTAAGAAAACGAACATGACGATAAATACGAGAACAATTGCCTCAAGCAGTGTCATAACCACTTGTTCGATAGACAAGCGCACAAATGGTGTGGTGTCATAAGGGATAACGGATGTTAGACCTGCTGGGAAGTTTGCTTCCAGCTCTGCCATACGAGCCCCAACAGCTTCACGAGTTTCCAGTGCGTTTGCGCCACCCGCCAATGAAATACCAAGACCAGCTGCTTCTTTACCATTGTATAGCGACACTACGCCGTAGTCTGCACTACCAATCTCAACTTCTGCCACATCACCTAAACGCACTTTTGCGCCAGCGGTATCCGTTTTTAATAGAATGTTTTTAAATTCATCAGGCGTTTGTAGGTAGCTTTGAACCGTGACAGTCGCATTGATAACCTGTTGACTGGTATCAGCAGGTGCTTGACCTAGCTGACCGGCAGATACTTGGGCGTTTTGTGCACGTACTGCCTCAACCACATCCGCTGGCACCATGTTATAGCTACGTAAGCGCGCCGGATCTAACCAAATGCGCATGGCATAAGCAGAACCGAAAACTTGTACTTCACCAACACCTTCCACACGGCTTAACTGGTCAACAACGTTTGAGTTGACATAATCGGCGATATCCGCACGATCCATGCTGCCATCTTCAGAAATAAAACCTTGCACCATTAAAAAGCTGCTAGAGGATTTATTAACGTTGACGCCTTGACGCTGTACCGACTCAGGTAGTGAGCTCATGGCGGCTTGGAGTTTGTTCTGCACCTGTACCTGTGCAGTATCAGAATCTGTACCATTTTCGAAAGTGAGCGTAATGGATGCAGCACCATTCGAGGAGCTCGATGACGACATATACATCAGACCATCAAGACCCTTCATGCGTTGCTCAATAATCTGAACGACTGAATCTTCAACCGTCTGAGCATTAGCACCAGGATAGCTTGCGCTGACTGAAATCGTCGGTGGTGCAATACGTGGATACTGCTCAATCGGTAAGTTAATGACCGATATCACCCCGATGAGCATGACTAAAATAGCCATAACCCATGCAAAAATAGGGCGATTAATAAAAAAACGTGACATAGTATATTCCTAGTCTTCCTATCTTTGAATGGAATTAGTTAGCGGTAGACTCTGCTGGTTTCTGAGCAGTGGCATCTTTGCTAGCTGGCTTATCCATCGCTTTAGCAGCTGGCGGCGGCGTCTGGGCATTAGAGGCACCTTCTTTAGCTGGTGCTGGGTTTGGATTCTCTAATGGCTTAACGACCACCTCTTGTTCAGGCTTAACTTTTGAGCCGCCGATAACAACTATCTTGTCCCCTGCTTGTAAGCCGTCAGTGACAACCCACTGGCCTTTATAAGTGCCATTAATAGTGACAGGACGTACTTGGATTTTATTATTTTCATCAACGATGTAAACTTGCGTCTCACTTTTCGGTGTACGCATTACGGCGCTTTGCGGTACCAATGCAGCATTGGTAATCACGCTCTGTGTCAAACGTGCCGTCACATACATACCAGGCAGCAAGATGTTATTGCTGTTAGGGAAAATAGCACGCAAGGTCACAGCGCCTGTTGATTCATCAACCTTTGCTTCAGATAAAGCGAGCTTGCCGCGTGCTGGGTAGACTGAGCCATCTTCTAATACCAACTCAACCGAGTTCATTCCTGCTTGTGCTTTGCCTTCAGCGATTTGCTGACGCAGTTTTAATAGCTCAGAGGATGATTGACTGATATCAACATAGATAGGGTCCAAGCGTGAGATAGTCACCAGCGGATCAGCCTGACCTGCGCTGACCAAAGTACCAGCGGTGACACTAGAACGGTCAGTACGACCCGATAGCGGGGCACGTACGATGGTACGGTTAAGATCTAGATTACTAGCATCTAACCCCGCTTGAGCAGTCTGAATGCCTGCTTTTGCACTTTCGATGCCTGCTTGTGTCTGTCCAACAGCGGCGGCCGCACTTTGTACCGCTGCTTGTGCAGTACGTACTTGTGTTTGTGCCTGCTCATACTGCTGCTTTGAGATGGCGTCGATGCTGACCAAGCCTTGTAAGCGCTGTAAATCATTTTGCGCTTGTGCTAATGATGCTTGACGGCTGGCTAGCTCGGCTTTTGCATTGGCATTATTTGCTTGTGCTGTCTGGTAATTTGCTTGTGCTTGTTGCACTGCTGCTTGACCACTGGTGACAGAAGAAGCGTAGTTATCAGTATTGATACGATAAAGTGGCTGGCCTTTTTTGACGTTGCCGCCTTCACGGAACAATACTTCGTCAATAACGCCATTAACTTGTGGGCGGACGTCGGCAGTCTGATAAGCCGTGGTACGTCCAGAAAAAGTCTGTACTTGGGGTACAGTATCGAGCGTGACAGTCTGGACGTTAACAACCGCAGGCGGCATCTGCTGCTGTGCGGCATCTGCGCCAGCGGCGTCCTCGTTTTTGTCACAGCCAATCAGTACAGCTCCAGATAGTACAGATGCTATTACAAGCGCAAGAGTAGAGTGCTTCATCAATGTCCTCGGCAATAGGTATAAAATAAGTAATGACAGTATAAAAAGTTTATCAATAAATCTAAGCGTATTGAATATAAAAATGAGTATTGATTCTAATGATCTTTACTTTCTCGGCTAAATTTGTTCTTAATAATATGAATTTAGCCAAACATCACTATTAGAACCTCTAATAGCGATATAAGTATCAAGTATCGGTGTAAGAATCTTAAGCATCAAAGCTGTAGCCAAACCACAACCTTGATTAGTAAAGTTAACGAGTAATTATAAACTATCGGGATAACCCCACAGTCAAGTAGTTGATCGCAGGATTTATGGTTAGAAATCGTAATATCAGCTTTTGTGAATGCATTAAATGCTGTCATGGCAAGCGCCATCTTCATTAACAGCTAATGTACAGTCATACAACGGTCAATGAGAAATAATTGTAAACTTTTGTGAAAATAGCATAACCATATAGATTGTAAGGTCTTTAATGAATGATAAATAAGGTTTGCCAACAAAACAAAAACTTTAGCAACTATTAACTGTGACCATTAACACAATTACTCATTAATGGTCTTTATCAACAGCTAATGGCTACTATCCGCAAGTATTGACAACTGTTATGACGATACTGACTACAGCAAGCGTGCGCTAGCCAATTCAGTCAATTGATATAAGCCTGTGCGATAACGATTGTCAGGTAACGTACTCAGTGCTTGTTGCGCCAGCTTGGTTTCTTCCCAAGCCCGCTGCTTACAGTAATCTAATGATCCTGAGCGGCGCACTAACTCAATAAGCTGCTCAGCGTTCGGTGTCTTCCCAGTTTGTACAGCGACACGCAACTGCTCATAGCCTTTGATGTCGCTATCTTTTAGCAGCTCAAGCGCTTTGATGGTCGGTAGGGTTGGCTTACCTTCAGCGAGGTCGTCTCCTAGGTTTTTGCCCATTACCTCACTATCACCACTATAGTCGAGCACATCATCGATAATTTGAAAAGCATTGCCAAAGTGCTGACCAAAATCGCCTAAAGCCTGCATATACTCTATTCTGTCTTGTAAAATTGCAGCGCCTTGAGTCGCCATCATAAACAGCCGCGAGGTTTTACCGTCAATAATGCGCAAGTAGTCCTCTTCTGTCGCGGCAGGGTTGTGCTGATGCTGGAGCTGCAATACTTCGCCTTCAGCGATATCGCAGGTGCCATCTGAGAATACTTGCAACAGTGGTAAGCTTTGGAAGCCAACTAATAAATTAAAGGCGCGAGCAATCAGATAGTCACCGACTAGTACCGCGGTGGCATTATCCCAAGTGGCATTAGCAGTTGGCTTACCACGGCGCTGTCCTGACTCATCAATCACATCGTCATGAACCAAGGTCGCTGTATGCAGCATTTCAGTAATAGCGGCTAGATGCATGGCTTTTTCTGAGGGCTTGTCCTCAAACATGCGTGCACATAACAAGGTAATCAGCGGGCGCATACGTTTGCCACCAGCATTGATTACATGCTGCGAGACGCTCATTACCAGCTGAACTTTGGAATTAAGATTACCGAATACTTGCTTGTCCATAATCTCAAAATCATCCGCCACGATACTTTGAATATCAGCATAATTAGGCGTTGATTGAGTCATTGAATCTGTTTTATGTGAAGGGATGCTGGTCATAATAAATAGTCATATTAATAAGAATAAAGAGAATTTTTTATAGCCTTAGTTTTATAGATAGGTCAGGCATTATTTTCTATAATAGCATAGCTATGCCTTTAGATTGTGGGTTAAAACGTGCCTAAAACATCGCGCCTATCTTTTGCATAAGATTTACTATATATAGAAATTGACATAAAAACTGTAAAAATTGGCTGAAATTTCACTAGAATTAATGGTCATTTATCGGTGACATTTAAGGTCGTTTAAGAGATGTATAAAAGGCTGTAAGTCGCTGATTATATAAGTTATAATAGCCGCTATTATTATATAGTGTTTTTTTGTTGGAGTAGCATCTTGGATGCGCTCTTAATCAGCAGTAGATATAATAAAAAGTGAGGTGGTTATTCGTGTAACTGCCTTACAAAAACCAGTTAAACAAGTGAGATAGACGGCTTGCTTTTATGAGCAAAAAGCCGTAAAATCTTGCCTTTAATTTTTCCCTGTCGTGTTCGTCGTAAAAGCGTTGGTATAACATCAGCCACGGCACACGGGTTAAACGGAGTCATACAATGTACGCAGTAATCAAAACTGGTGGTAAACAGCACCGTGTAGTTGTCGATGAGTTGCTTAAAGTTGAACTACTAAAAGCAGAAACTGGCGCAACAATTAAATTCGAAGATGTGTTGATGATTGTTGACGGCGAGACTGTCAAAATCGGTCAGCCTATCGTTGAAGGTGCTAGCGTTGAAGTTGAAGTGGTTGAACATGGTCGCGGCGAAAAAATTCGTATCGTTAAGCACAACCGTCGTAAGCATTATCACAAAGAGCAAGGTCACCGCCAATGGTATACCTTGTTAAAAATCAAAGCTATTAATGCCTAATTATCCACTTAGCAATTACTGCTAAATAGTGCACTAAATGCTTAAGAGTTATCGCATCAGCGATAAGTCAAATTAACAAGGAGATTTTCCCATGGCACATAAGAAAGCTGCCGGTTCAAGCCGTAATGGTCGTGATTCAAACCCAAAAATGCTAGGCGTTAAAATCTTTGGTGGCCAAGCTATCACAGCTGGTAACATCATCGTTCGTCAACGTGGTACAGAATTCCACGCAGGCGAAGGCGTTGGCATGGGTCGTGATCATACTTTATTTGCACTGAATGACGGTGTAGTAAAGTTTGCGACCAAAGGTAAGTTCAACCGTCGTTATGTAATGGTTGAAAGCGCATAATTGCCCATCTAGGTTATTTTAGTCAAAGACTAAAATAATCCGATGACTAAAAGCCTCTATTACCGTTTGGTAGTAGGGGCTTTTTTTTAGTTATTTTCGTAGGGGTTAAGGATGCTAAATTGGCTTTATGCTGCTAAACAATATTAGTAAATAACGTTAGAAAATAATGAATAGTCAAAAAACTCACCATCCATGCGCTTTACGATTGTGTAGCCACTTATGATCACAAAAATGCTCAAAAGAGTAGTTACAAGCGTGTATGGCAGCGGTAGTAAAGATTGCAAATCATGACTAGGCGTGTAATAAAAAAACTGGCACACTGTTGTCATTGTTTATAAGCACCCGTTTTATGGTTGCTAGATAAACATTTATGGAAAACAAAAATTTTAATAAGATGTCTTATTTTAAAGCGACAATTTTTAAGCGATTATGCATTTTTAGAGAGGATTTATGATGACTTTATTAACCAACAAAACAACTTTAAAACAAAAAATGATGAACGGTGCTTTAGCTGGTGTATTAATGACATCGCTTGGTGTTGCAGCCCCGATGATGGTATTGACACAATCAGCTACTGCTGCACCAGCTGATAATTTGACCGCTGCCAAACGTTTAAACAAGCTGCTGACAAATACCAAAAGCATGACGGCTAACTTTAGCCAAACGACCAAAGGTGCCAACAGTGGTACTTTTACGGGTACGATGAGTGTACAACGCCCAAATAATTTCCGCTGGGAAACAAAGTCGCCATCACAGCAACTGATCGTCGCTAATGGTAACTCCATGTGGGTTTATGACAAGGATTTAGAGCAAGCGACCAAGCAAAACGTTGACAGCCAAGTTGGCAATACACCAGCACTGCTGTTATCAGGCGACCCAAGCCAAATTGACAAGAATTTTAAAATTACCCAGCCATATGACAATAAAAATTACTACGTGCTGTACCCAAAATCAGACAGTGCCAGCTTTAAGAGCTTATCAATGAGTTTTAGTGGTGGGAAGCCAGTAATGATGGTGCTAAATGACAGCCTTGGTCAAACCACTTCCATCAAATTCAGTAGTATCAAACTAAACCCAAGCATCAGTAGCAGTCAGTTTAAGTTTACGCCACCAAAAGGCGTTGATGTTATCAATCAATAATAGGCCGTTAGCAAGAGCCAATTATTAATGGCTAATCAACGGCTTTATTGATTAAATAAAAAAGACAGATCCTATGCGATCTGTCTTTTTTTTTGAATAAAGATTCTCTGGAGAATAATGCTAAATCTTTTCTATACTATGTTTTAATTGCTTAACGCTTTTTAAAGGCTTCACGCTCTAAAGGCTTAAGACATCGCTTTGATGGCGCTGATATCTGGCATCGGTGGTAACTCGCTCAACTCACTCAGTCCAAAGGCATCTAAAAATTGTGGCGTGGTATGTAGCAATGCTGGGCGACCCAAGGTTTCCTTGTAGCCCTTCTCTTCAATCCAGCCTTTATCGAACAACTGACGCAGTATATTGCTCGATAGCGTGACACCGCGCACGTGCTCTATGTCGCTACGAGTCACTGGCTGCTTGTAAGCAATCACACTAAGCGTCTCAAGTAAGGCTTGGCTCAGGCGTTCTTGGCGCTGCGGGAAGACGCGTTGAATTAATGCACTATAGTTATTCGCGATTTGCAGTCGATAACCGCTGGCAGTTTCGTGCAAGCTTAGTACGCCCATATCCAAGCGCTGTCTTAGTAGCGCCAAAGCCTGTGTTAGCTCTTTAGCCGTTAAAGACAGGTGTTTTCTTAAGACAGTGGCGGTGAGGGGCGCTTCGGACGCATGTAATAGCACTTCGATATGCTTGCTTAAGTCTTCTAGATGCTGTCGCTGCTCATCGGTCAATGACAGTAAAGCGCTAGATAATGAGGGTGGTTTGTCATAATCTTGCTTGGTATTGTCAGTATCTGTCATTAGAAAGCGACTCTTTTTAAATGATAATGTGTATCGATATTTATAGGAATAGACAGGTCGATAATAACTATGCCAACCACTGTAACGTTAAGGGTTTAATATGACTGTCTTCAGCATCATTATTGTCAGTGGTAGGGTGACTTTCTAACTCAGTATTTACGATACCAACCAACTGTCGTTTTATCAGCTCTAGTATGGCGACGAAGCTGACAACCACACCTATTTTACCTTGTGTTTTATCTAGTAGCTCATAAAAAGAGTGCTCACCATCCGTACTGAGCTGTCGGCTAATACTGGCAATACGATCAGCAAGGGGAACAGCGTCGACTTTAATGGTATGCATTTGATAATCGGGCTGCAGTTGCATTTTAAATAAGCTGTCAATCAAAAGGTTTGGCGAATAGCTAGGTAATTCCGCATTCATGACGTCTTGACCGGGCATACTGACCATGGCTAAAAACACATCACGCTCAAGACGCACCAGATTATCTAAGCGTTGACTGGCTACTTTGATTTGCGCATATTCTTCAAGGCGCTCAATCAGTTCTGCTTTTGGATCACGCTCATCGCTCGGAGTTTCAGGTTTGGGCAGCAACAGCTCGGTTTTAATGGCAATCAACGTGGACGCCATCAACAGATAATCGCCTGCCAATTCAAAATGCTCGGTATCTAATTCGCTGATGTAAGCCAAATACTGCTCAGTTATGGGTAGTATCGGCATTTGGGTCAGATCAACATTATTTTTTTTGACCAAATATAATAAAAAGTCTAATGGTCCGGCAAACTGCTCAAGCCAAATGGCAAAGGCTTGCGGCGGCACATAGAGATCTTCTGGTAGATGTTGTACGGATGTCTGGTAAATGCGTAAAGACATATCATTGATAACTGAGCCGTCGTGCGCGCGCTTAATATCTAAAGAATCAGAGGCTTGAGGCACAGTTAAAAGAAGAGCGGCTTTTGGTAAAGCCGCTTGTTCATTTTTTAGCTCAGTCTGCACGCTTAGTATCCATCTTGGTTAACATAATCAAATGATTATTTAAGTTTGGCAAGTGGACGGATACCAATGGCACGACGCGCTTTATCTAGTTGCTTACGGCTATGACGACGGGCTTTTTCTGCACCCATTTGTAAGATTTCTTCTAGCTCTTTTGGGTTAGCCATAAGATGCTCATAACGCGCGCGGAAGGGTGCTATTTCCGTATTTATTTTCTCAAACAGGGCTTGCTTGGCATCGCCCCAGCCAATACCAGCAGCAAACTGCGCGCGCATATCGGCAATCTCAGCAGGGGTCGCAAAGGCTTTATAAATCTCAAAAATAGCCGAGTCGTCAGGGTCTTTTGGCTCAGCAGGTAATTGTGAGTTGGTCACAATTTTCATGATGGCCTTATGCATCTGCTTTTCGGCGCTAACTTGTGGATTAGAATCACCAAATAGCGGAATGGTGTTGCCATAGCTCTTACTCATCTTGCGACCATCCAAACCCGTTAGTAATGGGATATCGTCATCTACAACGGCAAATGGTAAGGTAAAGAGCGTTTTATAGCGATGATTAAAGGTACCAGCAATATCACGTGCCATTTCAACATGCTGAATTTGGTCGCGACCGACAGGCACATGTGTGGCATTAAACATCAAGATATCTGCTGCCATGAGTACAGGGTAGCCAAACAATCCCATGTTGATACCTTGATCAGGATCGACGTCTTCTTTTTTCATATTAATATCAACAGCTGCTTTATAAGCATGAGCACGATTCATTAAACCTTTGGCACATGAGCAGTTCAAAATCCAAGCAAGCTCTGGTATTTCCGGCACATCTGATTGACGGTAAAAAGTGACGCGCTCAGGATCAAGTCCACAGGCAAGCCAAGTCGCTGCAATGGCTTTGGTCGATTCATGAATAATAGCAGGATCATAACAGCCGATAATGCCATGGTAATCTGCTAAAAAAAAGAATGCTTCGTCATCACTGTTTTGGATAGACTGAATGGCTGGACGAATCGCGCCAACGTAATTTCCTAAATGTAAGGTACCCGTCGGTTTGATGCCCGTCAAAATACGCTTGGCTTGCGTTGAGTGATCAGGAGCTTGGTTGTCAGAAATATGAGTGTTATTCATGGTAAATCCATTATTTGGTTCATCAAGGTTTTATTTATAAAAGTTTTGTTTTTCAATTTATTATAAATTCATTGTTATTTATATGTAGGTAATATAAAAAATATAAGCTGCAAAGTATAGCAAATTTTCTGGCGATCTTTCGTAGCAATACACGCTTACTTATAGATATCAGTACGACCATCAGGACCATTTTTGAAACGACGATGGAACCACATCCACTGAGTGGGATCAATACGAATCAACCCCTCTAGCAACTCATTGACTCGCATCGCATCAGCCAATTCATCGTTACTTGGATAGTTTTGAATTTCTGGGGTAATCGTTAGATGATAGTGCGGGCGTTTGCCTTTGGGTAAACTGTCTGGTGTCTGCCGGTAAGTATGCAGCGCCATTAATGCGGGTGGATGTGCCTTGTCGCCCAATTTTGCCATGCGCCGTGATGCTGTAATAGTCGCTGCTGGCACACCAAAGAATGGTGCCATGACGCCTTGTTTTAGACCATAATCTTGGTCAGGTGAGTACCAAATCACGTGACCGGCTTTAATTGATTCAACAAAACTGCGCATGTCACGACTGGCTATTTGCTTGCTAAGAATACTGGCACGACCATTATAAACAAACCAATCAAGTAGCGCGTTATTCTGCGGTCGATACATCCCATCCATCGGAAAAAATTGCGTACAGAGCATGCCGCCCAGATCAAGCATCGTATAATGAGCGCCCAGTAAAATAACAGGACGACCCTCATTCTGTGCATTGATAACGTGCTGTAATCCTGAAATTGAAACGGTACGAGTAAAAACATTTGGACGATACCAAGCGCATAAGGTTTCAAAAACACCAATGCCCTGATTGACAAAGACTTGTTTTGCCATCAATTCGCGCTCGACGTCTGGTTTTTCTGGAAAAGCCAGTTTCAAATTGATAAGCGTATCACGCCGACGTGAGCCTGCTATTTTATAGATAAGTATGCCCAGCTGACGTCCCAGCCAAAACTGCCATCGTAGCGGCAAATATATGATGGGTAAGATCATTGCTGCCAATAGCCAAATGCCCCAATATTTAGGCAACAAAAACTGCCATTGAAAAGGCTTTTTTTCTATGGGTGCTGTGCGCTTATGATTTTGGGTAATCGTTGGCATGCCAGCAGGTATCGTTGGGGACTTAGCAGGCTGCTGTGTACTTGGCAGTGGCAGGCTGCTTTTGGCAGATGGTTTGCTGGGGTCGTATTGTTCAGGCGCTTTCATAAAATTGTTACTAATAATGAAAAGTTATCATCATGATGGGGTAGTCAGCATTGCTTTGCAAGGTGGTTTACGCACAAAATCACGAGCAAATGCAAAAGTCATCAGCCATAAAAAAACCTTATAAGCTGCGAACAGCTTATAAGGTTTTGCAAATCTACTCTTTTCTTTAATATTATGACTGTCGCTCTGAGATAAAGACAACAGCCGCAAAAAGATAAGAGATAGCTTTGATTAACGTTTCGAGAATTGTGGACGTTTACGTGCTTTACGTAGACCCAATTTCTTACGTTCAACTTGACGTGAGTCACGAGTAACAAAGCCAGCTGCTTTTAGTGCAGGTTTGTTGGCTTCGTTTAGCTCAATCAATGCACGCGTGATGCCGTGACGGATTGCGCCAGCTTGACCACTAATACCGCCACCTTTTAC
Source organism: Psychrobacter sp. PG1 (assembly GCF_014897815.1). Lineage (GTDB taxonomy): Bacteria > Pseudomonadota > Gammaproteobacteria > Pseudomonadales > Moraxellaceae > Psychrobacter. The sequence goes on along the minus strand of NZ_JABUZG010000053.1, from coordinate 97,015 downwards.
AGTGATGTAAAGGTCATAAGCAGTAGGTGAGTCAAGTAATTCTAGAGGCTGACGAACAACCATACGTGAAGTTTCACGGCTAAAATACTCATCAAGTGGCTTACCGTTAACAACGATGCTACCAGTACCTTTAGCTAAAAAGACACGAGCAGTAGACGTCTTGCGGCGACCAGTTCCGTAATTGCGTTCCATAAGTATATCCTTAGATGTCTAGTTCTTTAGGTTGCTGTGCAGTATGTGGATGTTCAGTACCCGCATATAGCTTCAGCTTCTTGATCATCGCATAGCCAAGAGGGCCCTTTGGAAGCATACCCTTAACTGCTTTGTGTAGAACATCTTCAGGCTTATGTGCAAGCAACTTACTGAAGTTGGTTTCCTTGATACCACCTGGGTAGCCACTGTGACGATAGTATTTTTTATCTTGCGCTTTTTTACCCGTTACCGTGATTTTATCAGCATTGATGACAACAATGAAGTCACCAGTGTCAACGTGCGGCGTAAAAGAAGGCTTATGCTTGCCACGTAAGCGACTAGCGATTTGAGTGGCTAAGCGACCAAGGGTTTTGCCGTCAGCATCTACGACATACCAGTCATGGGTCACTTCAGCTGGTTTTGCACTAAGTGTTTTCATGATAAAACCTTAAAATTAGAATTCGTTGAGAGTTTAGCTGGGAACGGGGCTCTCAAAAAACAGACTGCACATTATAAGCAGTAGTGCCTACGCTTGCAAGCTGCATTGGGGTTTATTTTCGCCTTATATACATTAAACTGCAGCGTTGGCCAGTTTTTAGCGGTTCTAAACATTTGTAAAATTTGTTAATGGCAGGCATTAACCCGACAATTATGACGATGATAAACGATAAAGTCCAGCAACAACTTGTCCAACCTTGGTCTGTTTGACACATTCAAAGCGGATTATTTGCTGAATAGTACCTGATTGGATATCTGGATTTTTATTAAGCGTCTCTTCCAGTTGCTTCAATTGGCTCTCTAAATCTTTATCCGCTTCTAGATAAATCAGGGTTTCACTATCAATTAATGACTGGGTAATCAATGCCATTAAAATAGGTTGCCACAGATCTTGAGCATACGGTGGATCGATAAATACAATATTAAAAGGGCGCGGAACAATCTGCTCTTGCATCAATACTCTCTCTGCAGTGCCTTGGATAATTTGATGGGTATCAGTGCTCAGATGCAACTGTTCAGCACTTTGACGTAGCATATTACTTTGCGCAGGATTTATTTCGATAAAGGTGGTATGCGCGGCACCACGAGACAGTGCTTCAAAACCTAAGACACCGCTACCGGCACAGCTATCAAGCACATAAGCGCCATGAATATCAGGAAGTAGCCAGCTAAACAGCGTCTCTCGCAAGCGATCTGGGGTCGGACGTAGACCCTCTGCGTCGATAAACCGTACAACACGGCGTTTAAACTGACCACCAATGATCCGCACGTCGCCCGCAGCTATATTTTTGCTCTTATGATTGTTCCTATGCTCGCGGCTGCTTATAGATTTTTTCATAATATTTATATGTACCGTATCTCGTTTAGCGTATTTTTACTCAGAGGTCGTAGTGGCCGTAGCTGCTTCCGCCTCTGCCTTTTCTTCTAGCGCTTTTTCTTCTTTTTCACGCTGGGCATCACGCATCAATTTTTCAAAAGCTTTTTGGCGTTTGATGACTTTTAGTTGATCAGCCGTTGGTGGCAAGATAGGGTCGTTTTTGCGCTGTAATATCCAGTAGTCAAATAGTGCGCGACCTATCGGTGCAGCGACTTTACTACCGCCACCGCCATTTTCGACCAATACGGCAAGCGCAATCTCAGGATTTTCTACGGGTGCAAAACCATTGAACCAAGCATGATCCCAGTGACGTTTGTCTATGGCAGATTTATCATAACGTTTGCCTTGCGCAATGGACTTGACTTGCGCAGTACCTGTTTTGCCCGCAATACGATAGCGCGGCGTATAAATCCCACGTCCAGTCCCCCTTTTGACTGTATCTTCCATCGCATCATGCATACGTAACCAGTCAGAGGGTTTGCCATTGTAGTCAATTTTACCATCTGGTTTAGTGATTACGTTAACTTGTGCTGCACCATCGCTACTTTTTAGTAGATGCGGAGTAATGTGATAGCCTTTATTCGCTGTCATGGCGGTTGCATTGGCAATCTGTAATGGTGTGGCTAAGAAATAACCCTGCCCGATACTGACTGAGATGGTTTCACCCGGCAACCAGCCTTTACCATAGGTGTCTTTTTTCCATTTCGGTGATGGCATAATTCCTGATTTTTCATTGGGCAAATCAATGCCTGTCGGCTCACCAAATCCAAAGCGTGTCATCCAATCGTGTAGGCGCTGGATGCCCATCTCATAGGCCAATTTATAATAATAGGTATCCACCGACATCATAATTGATTTTTTAAGATCTACTGACCCGTGACCACCGCGCTTCCAGTCACGGAATCGATGTGAGTCTCCCGGTAAGCTAAAATAACCGGGATCATAGATAGTGGTTTCCCAATTACGCAGCCCATAATGAATGCCGCCTAAGCCTTCAAAAGGCTTAATAGTGGAGGCAGGAGGATACATCCCTTGTAGCGCACGATTATAGAGCGGCTGATCCAGATCTTCACGCAGATTGCCATAATCCTTAAAGGAGATGCCTGAGATAAAAGGGTTGGGGTCATAGCTTGGATTACTGACAAACGCCAATACATCGCCATTTTTTGGATCGATTGCCACGATAGCGCCGCGACGACCGTCTAGCTGCTGCTGGGCGACTTGCTGTAAGCCATAATCTAAGCTCAGCGTAATGTCATTACCAGCTACGGGTGGTTTAGTGTCTAATTGACGCAAAATATTGCCAAGAGCATCGGTTTCTACCGACTGATAACCCGGTTGCCCTAGCAATATATCCTCGTAATAATCTTCGATACCGATTTTACCGATAAGGTCAGTGCCAGCGTAGCGATCTTTGTCAATGCGTTTGGTTTCTTTATCATTGATACGCCCAACATAGCCGATGACGTGTGCAAATAGCTCGTCATAAGGGTATGAACGTGTCAGCTTGCTTTGAATGGTCACACCGCGAAAAAAGGGTTTGCGCTCACTAAACTGCGCCAATTGGGCATCGGTTAAGTCAATTTTGATGGTCACAGGATCGTTTTTGCTTTTACTCAGTCGCGCTAAAATATCGGTAATATTCTCATCTGTTAGCTCAAAAATAGGCGCAAGCAAATTTAGCGTACGCTCTGGATTTTCGACTTCATCAGGGCTTAACATGGCCGTAAATACGGGCTGGTTGTCTGCCAGTATGATCCCATTGCGATCATAAATATAGCCGCGGCTGGGCGGTGCAGAGATCAGCTTAATACGGTTATTGTCTGCTTGCGTCGTATACTTATCGTGCGCATAGACTTGCAGGTAACCATAACGCACGATCAAGCCGCTCAATCCAATAAATATCAGAATTCCAAGGATAATAATACGACTGGTGAAAACACGATTGACCTGTTCAGTATTGGGGGTTAGCGGTTTATTCATAGAAAGTAAGAGCCCAAACGGTCAGTGAGTCAATAAAAGAGAGTAAAAGGGCAGGGTCGTTCATCAAAGTGCGGCGAGCATAAAGGATAATAATAAGAATTTCAATTACATGGACTGATATGAGTTGAAATAATAATCCCTCAATCTATATACAGCGATGTGCGGTCATACAATCACAAATTATAACAGAACAAATGAGCCGCCGCAGTACACCGCCATTTATTTTGTGGTCGTTATTATCTAAAGCGCCTGTAGATGATATTAATATTGTTACTATCGAAAGTAATAGTAAAACGTGTCATCCCTAGTCACAACTTACCTAGGCTCGACGTGTGCTAATGAATGGCAAGTATGCTAAAATCAGGCGATTTATTTGATAATAATTATCATGGGCAGAGCGGCTTTTTGTTAAGCGTTCTAATTTGCTAATCCTTTTTAATTAGCGACGACAATTAACCTGTCAGGGGCAAGATAAGTCATGGATGCAACTTCATTGTGGCAGACAATAGCTGAACACCCAGAGTTTTTTGCCATGCTGACTATTCCGCCTGTGACCGCATTTGTCACATGGATACACGTGTGGATGGCGCTTAAAATGCTGTTCTATCCGATTAAGTTTCGGGGTATTCGTATTCCAAACTTCCCGTTTTTTGGGTTGCCGGGTATTGGCTGGCAAGGTATCGTCCCACGAAAGGCTGGCAAGATATCAGGCGTTATCGTGGATCAAACGCTATCAAAGCTTGGTTCGCTTGATGAGTTCTTTCAGGCGATGGAACCTGAGCAGATGGCGGTATTTATCACGGATACCGTGGACAAAAACCTTGAAGCATTGATTGATGAAATTATGTTGGACCATTCGCCAGCGCTGTGGGGTAATCTGCCTTATGCGTTGAAGCGCCGTGTCTATGCTCAAGCGCATCAAGAGCTGCCCAATATCATGCAGTCTTTGGTGACTGACTTGACCCATAACGTCGAAGACTTGGTTGATATGCGCAAAATGATTGTTAACACGATGGAAAGTGATCGTCGTTTAATGGTCAATATGTTTTTGAAGGTTGGTCAAAAAGAGATCGATTTTATTTGGCATATCAGTGCTTTGATTGGTTTGGTCTTCGGTATTATCCAAATGTTTATATTTTTGGTGGTGCCGCAGCATTGGACAGTGCCGTTTTTTGCCGCTATTTGGGGTTTTCTTACCAATTGGATTGCTATTTGGATGGTGTTTAATCCTGTAGAGCCGCGATTTATTCCTTATGTGAAGTTTTTTGCCGTCCAGAGTCGCTTTCCCTTTATTAGACCGCAATTACCACATATCGCCCAGTACCGTTTGCAAGGCGGTTTTATGAAACGCCAAGAGGAGGTTTCTGAGGTTTTTGCTGAGATTGTCGTAAAAGATTTGGTGACGCTTGAGAACATCATGAATGAGATGATGTATGGCGACCGTGCTGCGCAAACGCGTGAGTTGATGAAGTCGCATTTATATAAAGTGCTAGAGTCGCCAGTGATTAGTACGACACTGCGCCTAGGCTTGGGTCGCCGCGAATATGGACAGCTAAAAAACACCATCATTGATAAGTCAATTGTTGCGACAATGGTGCCATTGCGAGATCCTGAGCTCAATGAAAGCCGTGCCAGTAAAATATTTGGGCTGTTTCGTGACCGTATTCGCGCGCTGACGCCAGATGAGTTTCAGAACTTATTACGTCCCGCTTTTCGTGAAGATGAAATGACATTAATCGTGTTGGGTGGTTTGACAGGGTTTTTAGCAGGCTGGTTGCATCTGGTCTTAGTGTTTTTTCCTGCGATTCAGTAATGACGCATTTTTTATGTCCTTTATACACATCGCATACAGAGTGGATACAGAAACGTGACAAGTTGACGCTAATGTACCTTGCTGTAAGCGCCCTCAGCTGCAATGGCTAATGGCGCTTTTATAATAAATAATACTAGGGCGTGTTGAATATTCGACCATGGCACTGACAGAGACTATTTTTTAACCATGAAATGGTAAAAAAGAGTCCTGTCTCTTCGAGCTGATGTGAAAACTGCCTCCCAGATCTATATGAGCAGTGCGTTATAAACCTAGTTAAGGCACGAGCATTACTGTCGTTTTACGCTTTGTCTAGAACAGTTTTCGCAATCAGCAGTGCCTATTTGTGAATGTTTAATACGCCCTGATAAAGACCAGCAGTATAAATACTCGTAGTAACGATTACTGGATACTTTCGAATATCCTAAAAAACCAATCCCTAAAATAAACAATGACCGTATTAAGGTAAACAAGGTTAGACCGTATGTTAATCACAGAATTGGGTTATTTTGCCTTGCTAGCCGCCTTTATATTGGCGATTTTGCAGGTGGTATTACCAACCGTCGGTATCATGCGTGACCACGTTGCGTGGCAGCGTTTGGCACCAAGTCTGGCGTGGGCACAATTTGCTGCCATGATCACATCATTTGCCGCGCTGATGGCAGGCTTTTATTATAATGACTTCAGCCTAGTCTATGTCACTCAGCATTCTAATACGCTGTTGCCTTGGTATTATAAGCTGTCGGCAACTTGGGGTGGTCATGAGGGTTCATTGCTGCTTTGGATGACCATCATGGCTACTTGGTGTGCGCTGGTCTCTTACTTTAGCCGTGGTTTGCCACTGTCTATGCGTGCGCGAGTGTTGGTAATTTTGGCTGGCGTGCAGATGATGATGCTCGCGATGCTGATTTTTACCTCGTCGCCATTTGATCGTACATTGCCAAACTTACCTGTTGATGGTGCGGATCTAAATCCTGTGCTACAAGATTTCGGTTTGATTATCCACCCACCGATGCTGTATATGGGTTATGTGGGTTTGGTCGTGCCGTTTGCCTTTTGTATGGCGGCATTGTGGGAAGGTCGTTTAGATGCAGTGTGGACACGCTGGTCGCGTCCGTGGGCATTGGCGGCTTGGGGCTTTTTGACCGTTGGTATCGCGCTTGGCTCATGGTGGGCCTATTACGAGCTTGGCTGGGGTGGTTGGTGGTTTTGGGATCCAGTAGAGAACGCTTCATTGATGCCATGGCTGGCTGGTACTGCGCTGTTACATTCGCTTGCCGTTACAGAAAAACGTGGTGTCTTTAAAGCATGGACGATTATGCTGGCGATTTTTGCTTTCGCACTCAGTCTATTGGGCACCTTTCTCGTGCGTTCTGGCGTTATTACCTCGGTGCATTCGTTTGCCGCTGACCCAACGCGTGGTCTGGTCATTCTAGTCATTCTCGGTGTGATCATCGGCGGTGGCTTGTTGATGTTTGCGGTACGTGGTTGGCGTTTAACGGTCGAAAGTCAGTATCAACTGATCTCACGCGAGTCATTTTTAGTCATTAACAACGTTATTATTTTGATTTCGACTTTGGTCGTATTACTCGGCACGCTGTATCCTATCATTGCTGACTCCTTTAATTTAGGTCAGGTGTCTGTCGGCCCTCCTTACTTTAATGCGCTATTTGTACCGCTAACGTGGCTGATATTAGTGGCAATGGGTATGGGCTCGAACATTCGCTGGAAAAAAGACAGCCGTCCGCTATTGGGCGCTGGTATGGTCATTGCCGCCAGTAGTTTAGTGCTTGCGGCAGTTATCACGTATTTTGTGAGCCCGTCTGCGATGCTTAATATTGGCGTTACCTTGGCGGTCAGTTTTTGGGTACTGCTATGGATGGTGGTTGATTTCAAAGACAAAACCAAAAACGCACCCAATTTTGTTAAAGGGTTACGCCAGTTACGTCTGAGCTATTGGGGTCAACAGACTGCTCATATTGGTGTCATTATTGCCGTCATCGGCGTCGCATTTACCAGTACGTTAAGTATTGAACGTGATGTCGCGCTTGGACCAAACGATAGTGTTCATGTCCAAGGCTATGACTTTACCGTTAAAGGCTTTCGTGAAGTCAAAGGCAGTAACTTTGATGCCACCCAAGCTGAGGTTGAAATCAGCAAAGATGGCCGTGCTGTGACTACTCTGTATCCTGAAAAACGTAATTACATCATTAGTATGATGCCAGTCACAGAAGCCGCGATTGATGCTAGCCTCATGCGTGATGTTTACGTGGCACTGGGCGAACCTATCGCCGAAGATAGCAATGAATGGGCAGTACGTATTTATGTGAAACCGCTTATCCGCTGGATATGGCTAGGCGCTCTGATTATGGCGTTTGGTGCAGTATTGAGTATTCTTGATCATCGGTATCGTATTAAGAAAACCAAGACACCTGCACAAATTGCGGCGAATAAAGCAGGCTTTACCACTGTCGCCGATTTGGATGCGTCAGCATTAAAGACAGGGGATAATTAATATGAGCACATCAAAGCAATCCCCTGATCAAAATGCAAAGCAAGATAAGGTAGGTGGCACGAAAACCATGAACAAAAAGCAACTTAAGCTATGGTTTTTGATTCCACTGATCGTTTTCATTGGCTTAATCATCATGCTATATCTGCGTTTGGGTAAGCCGACGGATATTGTTACCAATACGGCACTTGAGCGCCCAGTGCCCGCTTTTGAGCTGCCTTTATTATCAGATACCAGTCGTATCATGACCAATGAGAATCTGCCTGATAAGCCCTTTTTGATGAACATTTGGGGCTCTTGGTGCCCAACTTGTATTATTGAGCATCCTTTTCTTATGCAACTAGAGGAGCGCGGTGTCAATCTGGTCGGGGTCAACTATAAAGATGATATTGGTGATGCCCTAGGCTACTTAAACCGAGGTGGCGATCCGTTCTCGATGTCCATTCAGGATTTATCTGGTCAGTTTGCTTTGGACTTAGGTTTGACGGGTGCACCTGAGACTTTCGTAGTCGATGGTAATGGTATTATTCGTCAGCACATCATTGGTGAGATCAATGAAAGCAACTGGCAAAGCCGTATCACGCCCTGCTTGATGGTGCTCAATGAAGCCAATAATAACAACGTCAGTCCAGATCCGACTCAGGTTGCGGAGGCGTGTAAATGATAGCCAATAAAATAACAGCCGTTACGTTAAAAGTCGCGAGCCTATTAATAGCTTGTCTAATAAGTATGGCAAGCTATGCTGCTATTGAGGTCTATGACTTTGATTCTGTGCAGCAAGAAGCCCAATATCGTGGTCTCATCGAAGAGCTGCGTTGCCCTAAATGTCAAAACCAAAATCTTGCAGGATCGGATGCGCCCATTGCCCAAGATCTAAAGCAAAAAACCTATGATTTGATAAAAGATGGTCGTAGTGATGGCGAGATTCGTGCTTATATGCAGGAACGTTATGGCGATTTCATCACTTATAAGCCGCCTGTCCGGCCATCAACGTGGATTTTGTGGTTTTTTCCGCCACTATTACTCATCAGTTTACTCATAGGCTGGTTCTGGCAAAGCAAACGACGTCAGCTTGTCGCTAGTGGTGAAAGCGGGGTAACGGTCAATAGTACGGCTGCTGCTCTATCTGCTGCTGAAAAAGCCGAGATTGATCGTCTGTTATCACGTGCTTCGAGCGATGACAAAAACGACCATGATATTACAAGCCTCAAGGACAAAAAATGACCATATTCTCTACTGTGGGCTTATTTATTGCTCTAAGCTTACTCATCGCCCTAATACTCGCTGTTATTACTATCATGCCTTGGCTGCGAGCATCACGCTCGCCAGAAAAGCCTATGGACAATCAGCTGTTGGATATCAACGTTGCTGTGTTCCGTGAGCGTCTAGCAGAACTAAAAACAGATAAAGACAATGGCACTATCGATGACAGCCATTACCAGAACCAAAAACTGGAGCTTGAACGCCAGTTATTGGATGCTCAGCGTGAAGTCACACCGATGGTCGCGCCTGGCATCAAAAGCCGATTGATTATTACTGTCTGGGTGCCAGTCCTCGCGGCGATGGCGTATTTGATGGTCGGCGATCGTACGCCTGTGTTCGAGCTTTGGGCAGCTGAAGACAAAGTCGGTCAAGTGGCTGATGACTTATTAACGGGTAAGATTGATCAGCCGCCTGCTTGGGCGATTGAAGATGGTCAACAGCTGATTAGTGCCATGCAAACCAATGTCTATCGTCACGCTGATGATCCAGATCGCTGGATGCGTTTATCAGAATTATTCTTATCATTAGAAGCCACTGACTCCGCAATTGAAGCCTTATCGCGTGCTTATCGTTTGTCACCAGACAATGAAGAGATTGCAACCACTTATGCACAGATTAGCTTCTTTGCCAATAAAGGCCAATTAGACGCTAATAGTCGCCGAGTGCTACAAGACGTGTTGGCTAAAAATCCAGAGCATGAGGGCGCGCAAATGCTCATGGCAATGGGTGAGGCACGGAGTAGTAATTTTGATCAAGCACAAGGCTGGATTAAGCGTCTACGTGACAGTATTGCGGCTAAACCTGGTGATCATACCAAAGCATTGGCGAGTTTAGATGAGCTAAGTGCTAATGTCACCGCTCAGCAACAGCAAGCCTCTGAAGGTGTTGAAGTGACTGTTACGATTAATGCTAGCCTGCTGCCGTTAGTTAAAGCCGACGATGTGTTATTTGTCGCCATACGTGATGTCAATGGTGGACCACCATTTGCTGCCAAACGTTTGCCGATCAGTGTTATCAAGCAAGGTGAAGCCAGCATTAGCCTAAGCGATTTGGATGCCATGATGCCTGAACGTACTTTGAAATCGGCGAGAGCGGATAAAGTTCAGTTGGCTGTCATCGCTCGTATCAGCCATAGTGGTACTGCCAGTGCAGAGTCAGGGGATTTGTCAGGTAATCCTGTGGTAATTAGTGCGGAACAAAATCAGGTCAATGTTGAAATTAATCAACAAATTCCATAGTATTTATATCTGTTGTTGTCAGCACCTCTGACGTAAGCGCTGTTGTCCGATACAGCAGCGCGCAACAGCATTATATGAACAGATAAGTCATGACAACTTATCACTGCAAATAATGAAAATACTTGAGCTTTGCCAAGCCACAAGGTAAGGTAGCTTGGCAAACAACCAATCCCTGAGTTTTATTAGTCCCAAAATCCTATCTATTAAGGAGAATCGTGTAATGATGCGTATTATTTTGCTAGGTCCACCAGGCGCCGGTAAAGGTACCCAAGCCCAGTTTATTTCTAAAGAATATGATATCCCGCAGATCTCAACTGGCGATATGCTGCGTGCAGCAATCAAAGAAGGCAGCGAGCTTGGCAAAAAAGCCAAAGACATCATGAATGCTGGTGGTTTGGTTTCTGATGACCTCATTATTAACCTAGTGAAAGAACGTATCGCTAAGCCTGATTGTGCCAATGGTTGTATTTTGGATGGTTTTCCGCGTACGATTCCACAGGCTCAAGCACTTGCAGATGCTGACGTTGCTATCGATCATGTAATCGAAATTAGCGTGCCAGATGACGAGATTGTCAAGCGCTTATCTGGTCGTCGCCAACATCCTGGTTCAGGTCGCGTTTATCACGTTGATCACAATCCACCCAAGGTCGATGGTATCGACGATGTGACAGGTGAAGCGCTAATCCAGCGTGAAGATGATAAAGAATCTACCATTCGTGATCGTCTAGCGACTTATCATGAGCAAACATCAGCGCTTGTTGGTTTTTATCAAGACAAGGCCAAAGAAGGTGCCGATGCCCCTAATTATGATAAGTTTGATGGCACGCAAGGCATCGATGAGGTTAAGCAACAAATTTTATCAGCGTTAAAAGGTTGATCATCGATTTTGAATAATTGATGATGAGATTGAAGACCCTGTTTGTTAGCAGGGTTTTTTTATGTCTGATGGTTTTAACTGTCTGTCTCACAATATTACTCAGTAGAACTCTCATTGCTCAACGATTCTTTTGAGTAAGCGCTTAAACAGCATCCACAAAAAAGCCGCTCACTCGTGATGAGTAAACGGCTTTTTTATCAAAATATACTGTGAATAAAGCTAGCAAATTTTTGCTTAAAACTTATGCATTACCTTCAGCATCAACTTGTGCTTGTTGCTGGCTTTGTGCGTAAGCTTGGTCAAAGTTGACAGGGGCTAGCAATAACTGCGGGAAGCTACCACGCGTTACGATGTCGCTGATGACTTCACGAGCATACGGGAACAAAACGTTCGGGCAGTATGCACCTAAGATTTGACCGATTTGGTCTTCTGGAATATCTTTTAATAAGAAGATACCCGCTTGATGCACTTCAGCGATAAATGCCGCTTCTTCCGCATTTTTTGCTGTAACGCTCACCGTTAAAATGACTTGATAATGATCATCATCCAGTTTTTCAGCGTTGCTAGACAAATTGATATCAAGCTCTGGGTTCCACTCTTTGGTGAACACACTAGCGCCTGGGACTTCAAGTGACATGTCTTTTACGTAGATACGCTCTAGCGCTAATTGTGGTTGTGCTTGTTCTTCAGCCATGATAAATCCTCTAAAAGTTATTCAAATAGTTGGACAAACTGTCATTTTAATAAAAGTTCATTGTAATGTAAATCGAGACAAAATCTGGATGTTTTTATTACTCTCTTTTATCTTTGCCGCTGTCTATCATTGCACAGGCAAAGACAGACAGCAACGAAAAGTAGCAGATTAACCTGCTAATAGCTCGTCAAGTTTGCCTTGTTGGTTCATTTGATTGAGTTCATCAAAACCACCGACAAAGGTCTCACCGACGAAAATCTGTGGCACAGTGCGATAGTTATTGGTTTTTTTCATTAATTCTTGACGCTCTTCGCGGCTCATATCGTGCATGCCAATTTCTTCGTAGTCAACGCCTTTAGTTTTTAAGAGTTGTTTGGCGTTTGAGCAATATGGGCAGATAGGGGTGGTGTAAACTTTAACAGCGACAGTCATGGTAAATCCTTATTTATAAGTTTAGAAGGTAATCGTTTTATTATAAATAATTATTTGATAAAAATTCTTATAATCCGTTACCAGCAAGTAAATTGAAGATAGATTCGGTAATGCTCGTTATTAAAGTGGGGATGAACAGAGCAAATTCAAGATGCTTGAGTATAAAAGCTCTGACGGTAGCACAAATGCCACAAACAAAAAAACACCTATCGATAAGGTGTCTTTTTTATTTATAAATATTCAACGCCCCTCAATCATATATCAATTGATACGGGCTAAATATTTTTAAACATCAGTATAGCGGACTACTTATGTAGACTTGGTTTGGCTTTGCCTTTATTTTTAGGCTTTGCGTCTTTTAAACCAACTAATGGCATGCCCGCTGCTTGCCAGCCGCCGATACCACCTTCTAAGCGATAGACACTGTCCTTGCCGATCATCTGAATAGCCGCGCCTGCTTGCACACCCATATCACAAATGATAATCACTGGCTGCTCAATTGCACGGATTTCTTCTAAGCGGTCTTTGAGCTCGGTGAACGGTATGTTACGGCTGCCTTGAATGTAACCGGTCTCAAACTTCTTTTTGGCACGAATATCGATTAGCTGCGCGTTTTGCGAGTTAACCATCATACCTAAGGTATTGGGCGATATTTTTCTGCCACTACGTTTGTTTTCAATCGTAAAAAATAGCACGGCAAGTACGGCTAATATACCAAATAAAAACGGGTGGTTGCCCACAAATTCCAGCGCACGATCCAAACCATACCTCCAAAAAAATAAGTGTTCGGTTAAGCTGAGAAGACAGCCTAACGATATTGAACAAGGCGCTATTATACCGATTAGACCATCCATAGTAAACGGGCGATGGTCAACCAAGCGATTAACGAGCTATAAGGCGGATACTAATACTGCCAATATTAATACTGCCCGTATTAATAGGGCTTAGTATCAGCCTCTTCTCTTAAAGTCACGAGGTTTTCCACACGGCGCTGCAATACCACGCCGTCAGCAACCGCTTGCCATAGTGCGCAGCCTTTGCTGTTGTGAGTATGACGACAATCACGGAACTGACAGTTGCCAGATAAGGGTGCAAGTTCCACAAATCCTGAAATGATATCATCGGGTGTGAGATGCCAAATGCCGTACTCGCGGATACCTGGCGTATCGACGATACCGCCTTGGGTCAAGTCGGCTGGATTAAATGGTAATAAGCGACTGGTGGTGGTGGTGTGTTGACCAAGTTTTGAGTTATCAGAGATGATATTGACGCTTTGTGCCGATTCAGGTAGTAGTGCATTGATTAAACTGCTTTTACCGACACCAGATTGTCCCGCAAAAATAACCAGTTTTTTATCGATATAACGTTTTAATTCATCCAGCCCTTCTTGCTCATCGCTATCCGCGACGTTTTCAGGGCAATCGACTGAGGTCAAGACGCTCTCATAACCGAGAGAAGCATATTGTGCCAATAATTCTTTGGTATCGACGCCGTTTTCTTCTGCCAATAAATCGGCTTTATTAAGCACCAACAGCGGCTTTACGCCAGCATGATGACAGACGACCAAATAACGATCGATGAGGGTTGGCGCGGCAGCAGGTAGCGGCGCAAATACAATCGCTAAAATATCGACATTGGCGGCGACAGGTTTAAGTTTATGATAACGATCAGGACGCGAGACCAGAGAGGTACGCGGCTTGACCGATTCAATACGTCCAAAGCCCGTGTTAGGATCGGCACTCCAGCGTACTTGGTCGCCAGCAGCTAGCATCGGTAAGTTGGTACGCACATGACAACGCCAAATATCGCCTAATGCCAGCTCTTGCCAAAACGGCTCAGGATCATCGGGTGCAATCTCCGGTTGCACGGGTATCACCGCAGGCAAGCTGGTCACTTGTACTTCCAACTGCTTGCCATAATGCGCCATGACCACGCCATCCATCAAACTGTCATCGATGCTGTCTTGACTTGCCAGCTGTTGTTTGTCGATGCGACGAATCTGTTGCTTAGTCAGTTTGCGTTGCCGAATTAATGCCATGGGTTTTGAACCTATTAAAAAAATATTGCTAAGTGTAGCGTGAAAGTTTGATAACATACAGCCTAAAGCGCCTGCTGCAGACAGAGATTTTGTAACGTTTTAAGGGTTATAAATCAGTAGATGCAACGTTTTGCTACTTAGCGATGAACATTAACAGGCGATTTATCTAATTAATATTGCTCCAAAGTTGTTCTAAACTTTATTGACCATAGGATATTTTATGAGTACCGGTGACCACCCCAACAAGATTAAAATCAGAAACCAAGGCAAAAAAGGGCTGGTATGGATTGACCTAGAAATGACCGGACTGGATACCTTGAATGACGAGATTATCGAGATTGCTACCGTTGTCACTGATGAAGATTTAAATGTCCTTGCCGAAGGGCCAGTGTTCGCTATAAAAGTATCGGATCAAACGTTAAATAAAATGGATGATTGGAATACCAAGCAGCATGGTCAGTCAGGATTGGTCGACCGTGTCCGCCGTAGTACCGTGACATTGGCAGAGGCTGAAGCTGAGACGATTAAGTTTCTCAATAAATGGGTCGATAGTGGTAAGTCGCCAATGTGCGGCAATTCCATCTGTCAAGATCGCCGCTTTATGGCGCGTCAAATGCCGGAATTAGAAAAATTCTTCCATTATCGCAATCTGGATGTCTCGTCAATTAAAGAGCTTTGCTTCCGCTGGCGTCCTGATATTCTCAGAAACTTTGAAAAAGGTGGCAGTCACCTAGCGTTAGATGACATCCGTGATTCTATTCGTGAATTAAAGCATTATCGCCAGCATTTCTTTAAATTAATACCGTAAAGTAAGAGTTGAGCGATCAATAGTTTGACACTTAAATTCGTGTCAATCATGCAGTGTCATTTATAGTAAAAAAGGTCTGTTGAATTATCAACAGACCTTTTTTATTGTTCAGAGGCGCTCAAAAAAAATGATATTAAATGAGCGATTTAAATTCAATCAATCTAAATTCAGCAGCATTACTATTAAAACTGTCATTTGATTGCTCGTCGCCTGTCACTGCACCAATCACCGCACTTACTTTTGGCTGGCGAATATTGCTATCGAGCAATCGCCAGTCGCCGAGCACGTAGCGTTTTTTATCAGTGGTAGCCTGATGAATAGCTGGACGATGGGTATGTCCATGCAATAAAGCATCGCTATCGCTGATGGCTTGATGCACGGCTTCATCGTTCACATCCATGATATGCGCCGCTTTATTGGCGTTGTTCTGCTGGCTTCTTTTACGCATTTTATCTGCGATAGCCAAGCGTTTTTCTAGTGGTTTATTGAGCAAATACCATTGGGTTAACCGATTACGCATGATTTTGCGAAAAAACTGATATTTTTTATCATCAGTACACAAAGCATCACCGTGCTCTAGACGATAATTTTGCTGACCGACAGTCAAAGTATACGGCTCGTAAATAAGCTCGCCACCAAATAGATTGCAGAATGGCTGACCTAACAAAAAATCACGGTTGCCATGCATGACCAAAATCTCGCAGCCAGCTACCCGTAGTCTTTTTAATTTGACGATAAGCGGAGTGAGCCAATGACTTTGTCGTTCCTCGTCGGATAAAGACAAATAAAAATCATCACCGAGCCAAACTTCAAACCAATCACCTAAGATAAATAAGCGCTTGAGCACAGGCAAAGCAAGGCAATCATCAAGCAGCGCCAAAAAAGCCTGCACTAAGGCAGGCTCTTCAGGCGATAAATGCAAATCGCTAATCAATACTTGCCGCACCTCATGAGGGCTGGTGGTAATTAGGTGCTCAAAACTTTGCATTTATCTTTATCCTCGTAATTTTAAACAGTAACGACTCATAAGCTTTTACAGACTCATCGCTACTGAGTAATAACTATTGAAGAATGATTAATGAGAAACCGTTATTTAGTAGCAGTTACTTAGTGATAATAGTCGCTGATTTGATAACCACTGGCTCTTTTGGCACATCAGCATGCATGCCGAAACGACCAGTAGGTACGCCGCGCATTTTTTCGATGACATCCATACCGCTGGTTACTTTACCAAATACGGTGTAGCCCCAACCTTGCATGTTTTTGCCAGAATGGTTTAAGAAGTCGTTGTCTTTTACGTTAACGAAAAACTGGCTGGTTGCTGAATGCGGATCTTGCGTACGCGCCATCGCAATCGTACCAGCATCGTTTTTTAGACCGTTGTCTGCTTCGTTTTCAACTGGAGCATTGGTCGCTTTTTCATTCATTTCAGCGTCCATTCCGCCGCCTTGAATCATAAAGCCGTCAATGATGCGATGGAAAATCGTACCGTCATAATGACCAGATTTTACATAGTTTAAAAAGTTTTCTACTGTCTTTGGTGCTTTTTCTTCATTGAGTTCGATAACGATCGCACCCATATTGGTGTCTAGTTCTACTACTGGTGGCATGTCTACCATGTGATATTCCTCTTTGATTGCAGCGCCTAAAATGACGCTGTTAAGTGGTGGCTAAAAAGTTGGTGGTTAAAAAGTTATGGCTAGTCTAACGGCTTTTTTATCTCGTGTCATGTATCAGGCTGTTAATGCGTTCGCAAAAGCTGATAGAATAACGCAACTTTAGCTTTTTATTATCATTTTTAATAACTTGTTTTTAATGATTTGGTTTGAATTTTCCATGCTGCGTGATGGCACGTAGCATGAACTGACAATTTGCGTTAGGAGCAATGCCCGATGAGTGAGCACTCAAGCAACAATGCACAAAAAGACGAACAAAAAAACGATTTTATTCGCAATATCATTCGTGACGATGTCAAGGCGCAAAAATACCCACAAATCGTGACGCGCTTTCCGCCAGAGCCAAACGGCTACTTGCACTTGGGGCATGTAAAATCTATCTGCCTAAACTTTGGCGTGGCCGAAGAGTTTGGTGGTGTTTGTAACCTGCGTTTTGATGACACTAACCCTACCGCAGAAAAACAAGATTTCATCGACAACATCGAGAACGATGTGAAATGGCTTGGATTTGAGTGGGCAGGAGAGGCGCACCATGCGTCAGGCTACTTTGACCAGTTGTATGCGTGGGCTTTGCAGTTGATTAAACAGGGTGATGCTTATGTAGACTTGCAGTCACCTGAGCAAATTAAAGAAAACCGAGGCTCATTCAATGAGGCAGGCACAGCGTCACCACATCGTTCTGCCAGTGTTGAAGAAAACTTGAGCCTCTTTAATGACATGAAAGAAGGCAAATATACTGAAGGCAAAGCCGTGTTGCGCGCCAAGATTGATATGGCAAGCCCAAACATGAATATGCGTGACCCTGTCATCTATCGCGTCATGCATCAAGCGCATCACCAAACGGGTGATAAATGGTGTATCTATCCGATGTATGATTTTGCCCACCCGCTCTCTGATGCACTCGAAGGCATTACCCATTCATTGTGTACGCTGGAATTTGAAGATCATCGTCCATTTTATGATTGGGTCATTGACAAAATTGGCTTTGATGTACCACCGCACCAGTATGAATTTAGCCGCTTAAATGTCGATCATACCTTGACCAGCAAGCGTAAGCTTAAACAGTTGGTTGACGAAAATATCGTTAGTGGTTGGGATGATCCGCGTATGCCGACGATCGCTGGCATGCGTCGCCGTGGTTACACACCAGAGGGTTTACGTGATTTCTGTGAGCGTGTTGGTGTAACCAAAGTAGACAGCGTCGTTGACTTTCGCTTATTAGAATTTAGTATTCGCCAATCATTAGAGACGACCACAGGTCGTGGTATGGCAGTGCTTAAGCCATTAAAAGTGATCATTACCAACTTTGCCGAAGCGGTCAGCAGTTGGGAATCGCAAAAAGCGGACAGCGTCAACGCTCGCTTTGATGATGCTTCGCAAACCTTATGGCTCACGCAGCCAAAACATCCTAATGTCGACATGGGTGAGCGTGAGATTCCATTCACTGAGACTCTCTATATCGATCAAGGCGATTACGAAATTGAGCCGCCAGCAGGTTATAAGCGTCTATCACCAGAAAAGCCAGAAATTCGTCTGCGTAACACCTATGTGTTGGCAGTGACCGAACATGTACTAGATGACGCAGGTAATGTCGTTGAACTAAAAGCGACGATTGATCCGGCGACTTTGGGTCAAAATCCTGAAGGTCGTAAGGTTAAAGGCGTGATTCATTGGGTATCAGCTAGCCAAGGCATCCCAGCAACGGTGCGCATGTATGAGCAGTTATTTAGTGTCGAAGACCCAAGTGGCGTCGCTGACGTCCATCAAGCATTAAATCCTGACTCGTTGACTGAACTCAATGCTGTAGTTGAACCGTCATTGGCAAATGCGGATGCTGGCACACGCTTCCAGTTTGAGCGTGAAGGTTACTTTATCTCTGATAGCGAAGACCACAGCACTGATAAACCGATATTCAACCAAATCGTGAGCTTGCGTGACAGCTATAAGCCAGCTTAATGTAACACTATCAGCGGCATTAGTATTTATCTGAAAAATTACTGAACAATAGTGGTTTTCAAGCTTGCCCATTTCTAGTACGCTAGGGATGGGCTTTTTTGTGCATGATTATAAAGGGATTGATCGTAAGATTTGAGGAAATAATAATGGCAAAATTTTTAAACAGTAGTGGCACGACTTACCATTTAGAAGAATTGATTAAAAATGCGTCTGATAGGTTGATTATCATCAGTCCCTATCTAAAGCTGAATGAGCGTATTAAAGAGTTGCTAGAAGATCGTAATCGTCTCAAAATTGATATTAGAATCGTTTATGGCAAGAATGATTTACACCCAGAAGAGATAAACTGGCTTAAAAACCTGACCTTTATTCGTACCAGCTTTTGCAAAAATTTGCATGCGAAGTGCTACCTCAATGAAAACGAATGCATCATTACCAGTTTGAACCTTTATGAATTTAGCCAAGTCAATAATAATGAAATGGGCGTGCTGATTTATCGTAATGAAGATGCCAAACTATATGCCGATACTTATGAGGAGGCACAGCGCATTATTCGTATCAGCGATGAAGTGCGCATGTCGCTTGAAAAAGTGACTGAATCTGATGGTAGGACTGATAATACTGCTACTGCCAGTCATACAATGCCCAGCAATAATGCTAAGACAACGGTCGCACCTACTGCTACAGAAGCGGCAACGCCTAATTACTCTAAATTAACGACGGCGAAGCTTGCCAAAGAGTTGGGTTTTAAGACACAAGAGTTAAATGATAAGTTGCTTGCAGCGGGATATTTACAAGAGCAAGAAGGTGAACTTACACTAACAGATGCTGGGCGTGCAGCAGGTGGTACTAGTAAAAAAGGTAAATTCGGTGATTTTTGTTTATGGGATTCTGGAATGGTGATTTGATTCATTCGCTAAGTGTATGCTAAGTTACCTAGTAATAAACAGAATAACCGCATTACAATCCTTCACAAGACAGTCATAACCAGTTTGCTAAGATAAAATAGAATTTTTGCTGACGTGCTTTGAGTTATTGTGTAATATCTGACAGGGCACATTGATAATAAGAAGTACGTTGATAATAATAGAGCACGTGAATATCTTTGGATATTAGTGCTCATCACTAACATAGCTAAGGAATTAAGCATGGCACATTTACGTTTAGGCGATACCGCACCGAATTTTGACGCTGCAACCACAGAGGGTAATATCAATTTTCACGAGTGGGCAGGCGATAATTGGGTCGTTTTTTTCTCCCATCCAGCTGATTTTACGCCAGTATGTACTACTGAGCTTGGTCGTGCTGCGGCACTGAATGGCGAATTTCAAAAGCGTGGTGTCAAGCCAATCTGTATCTCTGTTGATGGTATCGATGACCATCATGCGTGGGCAAAAGATATTGGTGAGACTCAAGGTACTGAGCTAAATTTTCCAATCATTGCTGATCCGAACAAAGAAGTCGCTGAGCTATACGACATGATGCATCCAAATGCAGATAGCACGCATACGGTACGCAGTGTCTTCATTATTGATCCAAATAAAAAAATCCGCTTAACGCTGACTTATCCTGCAAGCTGTGGTCGTAATTTTGATGAGATTATCCGTGTCATTGATGCTTTGCAACTGTCTGATGAATATAACATTGCGACGCCAGTTGACTGGAAAGACGGTGATGATGTCATCATTCCACCAAGTGTCAAAAACGAAGATATTACGGCTAAATACCCTAAAGGTTATACAGAAATTAAGCCTTATTTACGTACCACGCCTGCACCAAATAAATAAGTAGCATGATTGGATGAATGAAATGAAGCCTCATGACGTAACGTTGTGGGGCTTTTTGTTGTTTAGTCTCTGATCAAAAAAGCAAGCCTAATAAGGCTTTGCTATGATGAGCAGAGTAGGATATAACTGTTGTATAAAGGATGGCCAGTCTTTATCTATCATCAACAGCGTAATAACCATAATAAAACCAGATAGCGTTGAGTCGCTTTTGTCCAATCTTACAAGGAGTTTGCTATGAAAAAACTATACGTCACCCGTACTGCACCCAATCCACGTAAAGCCCTTATTTTGTTAGCATCAAAAGGTATCGATGTCGATGATATGGATGATGTGGACGTGATTGACATTGATTTTGCTGCCAATGAGCAAATGTCAGACGAGTTCACCAAAATAAATCCAATGCAGACCGTGCCAGTTCTAACACTAGGTGATGGCACGGTACTCAATGATTCGCAGGCTGTATGTGAGTATCTCGACCGTGTCTATGGTGAGCGCTCGGTGATGGGGAATGATGTGATACAACGTGCGCAAGTGTGCGCTATGCGCCGCATTGCTGAGTTTGAGGTATTATATAACTTTATGCTGGCTTTCCAGCACAGCCATCCGTCCAAAGCCCAACGCGTTGAGCAAGTCCCAGAGTTTGTCGCGCCATCTGTTGCACGAGCTGTTAAAGCCCTTGCTTATTTTGAAAATATTTTAGAAGGTCGTGAGTATTTGGTCGGTGAACAATTAAGCTTTGCTGATATCGTCCTATATCTCGGTTTGGATTTTGGTAAAGTCCTTAACGTAAATCCGAATGAGCAGGGCGAAAATCTTGCGCGTTTTTATCAAATGATGAATGAGCGTTTCAGTATTAAAAATATGGCAAAAGCCAAAATTGCTCATACAAACGAGTAAGACTAGCGCGAAAAATTAAAAAGGTGACATCATTGATGGTCTTGAATAATTGAGGAAATTTTCGATTATCTGAGACCATTGATTTTTTGTAGTACTTTTAAATATTAAAATAGCAGTTACGATGAATCCATAAAAATAAACACTTTGTTACAACCATGGTAATCAACGGCGCTATAGTGGTGAATTGTGACGCTTTAATTAAGTGGATATCATCAGCCCCTTATTGTTAAATATTTAACCTGATTTTTTAAATACTTTGACTTAAAAAAGGGATAACCACAAGGTATGACTGCTATGACCTCATCTGTTAAAAAACGGCCAATTCGATTCACTTTACTACCAAGTTTGTTGGCACTAAGTGTTTTTTTAAGTGCCTGCCAAGATGCCTCTTTACCCAATGAAAGTGACGTACAAGAAGGCACTCAGACAAGCGCTGATGCAATAAATGATGATGGCATAGATATGAATGCTGATGCAGTAACGGATGAGACTCAGATGGATAAGATGAGCGATGAAGAGAAAATGATTGCCAAT
The DNA here is from genome assembly GCF_014897815.1 of Psychrobacter sp. PG1. GTDB lineage: Bacteria > Pseudomonadota > Gammaproteobacteria > Pseudomonadales > Moraxellaceae > Psychrobacter. The sequence continues at coordinate 74,943 of NZ_JABUZG010000053.1, read as the reverse complement.
CTTTCACGTTATCGTTGGACATTGATGTCTGTAACGGATAAAGGCGCACAGCCATTAAACATGCTGACGGATATTAAAGACCAAGTGCGCTTGTCTTTTAATCAATACCAAGGTGAGAATACGTTAAGTTATAGCGTTGGCTGTAATACCATGAGCGCCGGCTACCAATTGCAAGGTCATACTTTGACTATTGAAGAGGGTATGAGTACGAAAATGTCTTGTGGCGAGCTTGATAAGGCTGAAAATAGTTTAAATCAGCTGATGCAAGGTGAAAGCCAGTTAACATTAATGAAAGCTAACAGTACCAAAGATGGCGACGCTAAAGACAATAACTCTCAGGATGATAGTCTCAAGAGTGATAAGCCAATATTAACCCAAGTTACTAGTGTCGGAGCAACGTTGATTTGGGAAGGTAGGCTTACCTCACAAGCCAAGTATAATAGTAAAGGTGAGACCGTATTTTGGGCAGTAAGCTCGAAAATGATACCTTGCACCGATAATGGCTCTGAGATGTGTCTACAAGTGAAACCCATTACCTATGATGACCAAGGTATTAAAACGAGCGAAGGTAAGTGGGCAGTCTTTACGGGTGAAATCGATGGTTATCAGCATGATGGCATGCATGATGAAGTATTACGTCTGCAGCGTTACCCATTAGACAGTGACGATAGCAATAGTATAGAAGGCGAAGAATATGCTTATGTGTTGGATGCAGTGATTGAAAGTGCCGTCGCAGAGTAGTCGGTTTAAGCCGTTGCATTTTTATAGTAAAGCGATTTTATAGCAAAACGATAGTGTAAATAACTTAGACAGTTCGAAAAACACGCGGCATTCGAACGCGTGTTTTTTATGCTTGTGTTATAAGCGTTCTTAACGCAAGTTCCCCAGATCTTCTTCTGTTAAACGCCAGCGACCTTTTTTCTTAGACGCACCGCGCCCACGCATGGCACTGTTTAATATTAATTTATTCATGGAATGGCTTGAATGCGCATGACAGATGGCGCAGGCAAGACCATCGGCGGCATCTTGTTGCGGCACGACATCCAAAGATAGTATACGGCAGACCATCTCTTGCACTTGCTCTTTTGCCGCTGCGCCATAACCGCAAACGGCTTGCTTAATCTGGCGCGCGGTATATTCCGATACTTCTAAATCTAGAGCAACCATGGCGGCAATAGCAGCACCTCGCGCTTGCCCAAGTTTCAACGCTGAGTCAGGGTTTTCTGCCATAAACACTTGCTCAATAGCCGTATAGATAGGCTCATCAGCATATTTCAAATGATGCTGTGTGATGCGCGTTAAGCCATTAAAGATGCGCTTTAGACGTTCAGGCATCTCTTTGGTGTCGGTACGTATGGTACCTGCATCGATATAGGTGAGTTTGTCGCCCGTCTGTTGGACGATGCCATAACCGGTCATGCGCGAACCAGGATCAATTCCAATAATAATTGCCATAATATTCCATCTTGCTTACATTTTATTTTCAATCCTATATAAGTTGGATACGGTGTCAGACTCGCTCAGCCTACTACTCGTAGTGCTTTTGCTCATCTTCCTTGTATCCAAATTATATTGTACCGACTATATGGCTTAAAAATCAGCCTTAAGTTTGATAGTATAGCAATCAATCCCCATATACATCATATGTTAGCCATCTTAATTTGCATGGCGCTCAATTTATTGGTTTTTATTTTATAGGACGACACTTTATGGGTCAGATAGTTGGTATTGCCATTGTTTGGTTTATTATCGAAATGCTACTTTGGTATTTGCTTGCTCAGTTTATGAGTGGTTGGTGGGTATTTATGTGGTTTATTATCGCCGCAGTCATCGGTATCTCCCTCTTGCGTAAAGGGATGGCTGCCCTCAATCCAATGGCGCAGCAAATGAAAGCAGGTGGCATGATGAACCCATCAATGCGTCCGCAAGAATCAACCATGATGAAAAGTGTGGCCATGGCAGCGGCTGGTATTTTGCTACTCATTCCAGGTGTGCTGAGCGATTTGCTCGCATTATTGGTGATATTGCCACCCGTGCAAAAGAAGCTCAAAGACTTTGCTAATAATTATGTCATGAATAATCAGCAAAAAATGATGGAAATGATGGCCAAGCAAATGGGTGGACAGATGGGCGGCGGACAAAATCCGTTTGGTGGCATGGGCGGTCAAAACCCATTCGGCGGTGCTGGTGGTATGAATAATCAAAATCCGTTCGGTCAACAACAAAACCCGTTTGGCGATGGGTTTAAACAGCATACAACGATTGATGGGACAGCAAAAACCATTCCCAAGGATGTGAAAAAAATCACCAAATCTGCTAATGATGAATAGTTAAATTAATAGGCAAGCATAAGAAAAGCCCCTTTCATCAATGATAAAAGGGGCTTTTTAATGGTTATTACTAAGTCTTTATGAGTTGATAAGTAAACCTACCGAATATAAATAAGATAATAATTAACCGAATAGAACAACCGAAGTGCCGCTGTAAGATGGTGACCCATGAACCGTGAAGTTCAGGGCGGATGCGTCACTGCCTCTGCAGGTTTCCTGATACACCGCAAGCGGTGCAGGCATACACAATGAAGCAATAGGTACCACATCCTGGTAAAGCATTATCGGCTCAGGGAATAAACATCTACTAGCCAACACTTCAGAATATAATTATATTAACGAATGGTTTGAATGATTGCAAGTATGATTTACAGATTGATACGTAGATTTAGAGAGTGGCATTATTGCTATTAAGTTTTAACCGCCTTTTCTACTGATAGATATGCTTTAAATAAGTATGCTTTAAACGCTTAAGAGTGGGCGTAAAATGACGATTTTTCAGCTATTTTAAGATGTGTGTTAATATAGAGGGCTTTAAACATCCTAATATAGCATTATAGGCGTTCATTCACTTGAGGAGCGGTAATCCATGACCAATACCCAGCAACAATCAGCATTTATCGATGATAATCAGGCTCAGCTCAATAGCAAGCAGGATGGCGATCAAAATAAAAAAGTGCCGCATGTCTTAATGATATTAGATGGTTTTGGGCATCGTGAAGACGATAAGGATAATGCGATTGCTGCCGCCAATATGCCAAATTTGGATAGGATTTATCAGCAATATCCGCATGGATTGATATCGGCTTCTGGAGAAGATGTTGGTTTGCCAGATGGGCAGTTTGGCAATTCAGAAGTTGGGCACATGAACTTAGGCGCGGGTCGCGTTCTGTATCAAGATTCGACTCGTATCTCAAGTGAAGTGGCCAATCGTGAGTTTTATAAAAACGAAGCCTTAGTCAAGGCGGTTAAAGCCGCGAACGAGTTGGGTGGTAACGTCCATATCATGGGTTTGCTGTCAGATGGTGGCGTCCACTCTCATCAAGATCACATCGAAGCGATGTGCCACTCTGCGTTAGTGCACGGCGCCAAAAATGTCTTTGTACATTGTTTTTTAGACGGACGCGACACCCCACCTAAATCAGCAGATAAGTATATTAATCGTCTGCGGGATCATATCAATAAGCTTAATGCTCATTATGAAGGCGGCCGCGTACAGATTGCCAGTATCATTGGGCGCTATTATGCAATGGATCGTGACAATCGCTGGGATCGCGTGCAAAAAGCCTATGAGCTTATCACTGAAGGTAAAGCCGATCGTCTGTCTACGCGTGCAGATGGCGCAGTACAAGCTGCTTATAAGGCACGCGAAACCGATGAATTTATTAACCCGACCGTAGTCATTGGCCGTGATGAAGTGCCTTATACCGTTGATGACAATGACGCGCTTATTTTTATGAACTTCCGTGCTGACCGTGCCCGTGAGCTGGCGCAAGCTTTTGTCTTGCCAGATCATGAGTTTTCAGGGTTTGCCCGCAATAAGCAGCCAAAACTTGCGGCATTTGTGATGCTGACCAAATATTCTGACGTTTTAGCAGACAATCCCAAAACTAGCGTTGCTTATTATCCCACGTCGTTGACCAATACACTTGGCGAATATTTGCAAAACAATGGTAAAACTCAGCTGCGTATCGCTGAAACCGAAAAATACGCGCATGTGACGTTTTTCTTTAGCGGTGGTCGTGAAGAAGAGTATGAGGGCGAGACACGTATTCTCGTACCCTCTCCAGATGTGGCGACTTATGATCTGAAACCAGAGATGAGTGCGCCTGAAGTGACCGATAAATTAGTGGCTGCCATTGAATCAGGCAAATATGACGTGTTAATTGTCAACTATGCCAATGGTGATATGGTAGGTCATACGGGAATTTTTGATGCGGCTGTAAAAGCAGTAGAGGCACTAGATGTCTGTGTTGGCCGTATTGAGTCAGCGGTACGCGCTGCTGGCGGTGATATGCTTATCACGGCAGATCATGGCAACTGTGAGCAGATGCAAGATTACGAAAGCGGTCAAGTACATACTCAACATACCACTGAGCATGTACCGCTCATTTACGTGGGTGAAAAAAACTTACAAGTACGTAGTCGTGGTAAGTTGAGCGATGTCGCACCGACTATTTTGGCGCTGATGGATATTGAGCAGCCTGCTGAAATGACGGGCGAAAGCTTACTGGTTCCAGCGTTGTAAGTCAGGCACTTAATACTATTATATTGACAACTTACTAGTGTTGTTAGAAGTAATAGAAAGGAGGAGAGATATTGATTGTCTCTCCTTTTTTTGATCTGTTTTTTAAGAGATATTTGACTGACTTTATTTATCTTTAAATGTTTGGATAGTGAGAAAAATAAGGGCCAGCATGATATTTCGCCTGCTAAACAAACTTGACACCGCTACTCATCATTTGATGAAATCATATCAGTTATCGTAAATGTTACTTGCAATACTCTCCTAGTCTTAGACTGGCTCTTGGTGCTATCTTATGAGATAAATATTCATCCATATATCTATAAAAATAATTCTATTATTAAACGAGTTCTCTTATGCGTTCTATTTATTTTATGCGCTTACCAGTGACGAAGCGATTGGGCAAACAAGCAATGAAGGTATTCACTGCGCCGACTATGTTTAAACCTGCATTGATGATAGGTCTGCTTGGGCTCAGCACTGCTAGTATGTACGCACAAGCAGCGAGGTCACCAGCTAATGCGACCATCAATAATCCCACCGCCAGTCTACAACTGATTAGCTTAAATAACGATGAGATAGCCATAGAAGATGACACTAATAATTTATCAGATGTCGCTGATATGCTTGAGTCGGCCGACCAAGTTGACGATTCGATAGACAGTGTCGCAGATGAGAGTGCCTTGACCGATGACACGAATGAGATCGATGTCAGTATTCCACCTGAGGTTGCGCAAGTATCATTGAATGCCATTTCTCCAGAAACGCTCAAGACGTTTGTTGCGGTAGTGGATTTGGTACGCCGTGAATATGTAGATGCGGTCAATGATGAAGAGCTGTTCAATAATGCGTTGAGTGGTATGTTGACTAAGCTAGATAGTCATGCTGAATTTTTAGATGCTGAGGCTTATGAAAACTTGCGTGCCTTTACCGAAGGTGATGTGGGTGACGTCGGTATCAAAGTCAATTATCAGCCTACAGATGGCTATTGGGTGATTACAGAAGTTATTGATGCATCGCCTGCAGATAAAAAGGGCATTGCGGTTGGCGATTATTTACATCAAGTCGGTGATTTCAAACTTGATGAAGAAAAAGAAAGTAACGATATCGAGCAACTTTTGACAGGGATTGCGGGTACGCAAGTAGATGTTGTCACCTCAAAAGCTGGTCGCCGCAAACATACCACGACCTTGCAGCGTAATAACAGCCACCCTCAAACGGTCGAGGCAAGTCTCATTGACGGTGTTGCTGTTATTAAGTTACCTGCCTTTCAAAATAATAGCCGTGAAAAACTCTTGGAGGGCTTGATAGATCTAGACGCACCTATCACAGGTATCTTGCTAGATATGCGTGATAATCCAGGCGGGGTGCTAACGTCGGCGGTGAGCGTAGCCAGTTTGTTTATGAGCGACACTGATGTGGTACAAGTAAAGGGTCGTCAAAGTGATACGCGTACGCTATCAACTCAAGGTCTGGCGATACTTGAATCATTGCCAGTGGTGGTGTTGCAAAATCGCTATTCGGCGTCAGCGGCAGAGGTGCTGGCCAGTAGCTTACAAGCACAAAAACGTGCCACAATCGTTGGTGAAGTCAGCTATGGTAAAGGGTCTGTACAGTCGGTCATCCCATTGAATGATGAGCAGGCTGTCAAACTCACCGTCGCCAACTATATGACAGCGTCAGGCAATAAGATCGATGGAATCGGTGTAGAGCCTGATATGACCTTGTCAGGAAGTGAAAGTACATGGGAGCAGCAAGCGCTTGCTTTACTAAAAACAAAAGCACTTGATTCGGGCATTCGTTTTGTCCGAAAACCTGCCAAAGTCGATAAAGCAGTGGCAGGCAATAGGGTTCAGTAAAGCTCGCTTAAAGATAGGCTATCGCGATGTATTAACGTTAAAATATCATCATTTATCGTTATTCAAAAATGGCGAATGCTATGGCTCGAATTGATCCTCAGCTATCTCTAGTTTTTTCATGCGATAGCGTAACGAGCGAAAAGTGGTACCTAGTAGTTCAGCTGCTTGCGTTTTATTCCAAGCCGTTTGTTTTAGCGCGGTAATAATCAACTGTTTTTCTTGTTCTTGTAGGTAGTGTTCCAACCCTTGAGAGGGTAACTGACCATCCTTTAATTTGCTTAGAATTGCTTTTTCATCACTTTCTTGCAGAATAGATCGATGAGTGACAGATTCTTCGTGATTGTGACGGGCTGTATGGTTTGGGCTTTCTGCATGATGACTTTCTGAACGCTGTATCATAGAAGGGTAGTGCTGAGCGTTAGTACGATAAGGGTGCAAGTTGGTCGTCACTTGCTTGACCTGTGGCGCTATAGTCTCATCCATAGATTGAATGACTTTTTCTCTATTTTCTATCGATTGAGCGACCATTTGGTTGTTTATTTGACGTTCAGAATGTTGAGTTTTATCAATAACTGCTGGCTCACTCTGATCTTGAGAGGCTGCACGGTGATGAGTCATATCAATATCAGGCAAACCCAAATGGCTGATGTCAATGTACGGCGTCTCTGCTAGGGTGACGGCACGTTCAAGGACGTTACGTAGTTCACGGACATTGCCCGCAAAGTTATGATCTTGCAAACGCTCACAAGCCTCGATGGTAAGTGTTGGAGGGTTCTCTAACTGCCATTCATCAGCAATTAATGCTAAAAAGTGCTTTGCTAATACAGGAATGTCATCACGACGCGCATTGAGCGTTGGCAGTTTTAATTCAATCACATTGATACGGTAGTATAAATCTTGTCGAAATGCCCCATCCTGTACCAGTTGGTTTAAATTTTTGTGGGTGGCGGACAAGATACGAATATCTACAGGAACCTCTTTGGTATCACCAATGGCTCTCACCGTTTTCTCTTGAATGGCACGCAGTAGTTTTACCTGCATGGCCAAAGGCAAGTCTGCTACCTCGTCTAAAAATAACGTGCCGCCATTGGCCTGCTGAAACAGCCCTTGCTTGTCAGCGACAGCCCCTGTAAAACTACCTTTTTTATGACCAAAAAACTCTGATTCCATCAGCTCTGATGGTATTGCTCCACAGTTTACTGGCACAAAGCTACCATCACGGCGTGGGCTTAAATCATGAATCAATCGGGCAACCACTTCTTTACCAGTACCCGAAGCACCTGACAAAAATACGGGTGCTTGTGAGCGTGCCAATTTTAAAATAGTATTTTTCAGCGGATGCATCACAGCAGAATCACCAATGAGTCTACTGTCTAACAGTTTTTGTTCAGGTGAGCATTCAGCTGTGGTTTTTGCTTCATTATCTTGATGAATAACTTTTAAAGCATTTTGCACCAGTTGACGTAGGCGCGGTAACTCAAGAGGTTTATTAACAAAGTCGAAAGCACCAAGCTTCAATGCCTCAATGGCGAGATCCATACTGCCATGAGCAGTAATCACGGCAATGGGGGTACTAGAGCTATTGCTGATTTCTTTTACCAACTCTAGTCCTGACCCATCAGGCAGCTTTAAATCGGTCAGACAGAAATCGTAATCATTGTCTTGCCAGTATGATCTTGCTTGTGACAGAGTATATGCTACATCACTTTTAATGCCCATTTTGGTCAAAGTAATTTGCATCAATCGGCATAGATCCACTTCGTCATCAACGACTAGCGCGGTTGTTGTCATACATCATCTCATCGTATTCAATAGCTATAAAATGGTAAAAACCAAGAGGCCTTAGTGGCAAAGTATTCCATAGTATGTTAATACTTGGTAACGTTAATATTTATAAAATAGTGGTATTAACATTATGTTCAGTTTTATTTACATAAGTATCAGCGCCAATAGCAGGTGCTATCAAGCGAAAACAGGTTTTCTCATGTTCAGGAATATAAAGCAAACGAGTTTGGTTGGCCTCACAAAAAGCTTGTGATAAATACAGTCCTAAGCCTGTCCCTGCTTGATCTGTCGTAAAAAATGGATTAAACAAATGTTCTAAATCTTTGGTGCTAACCCCGCGACCAGCATCCAATATATCAATTATAACATCGTTATCCGCACAATAAATCTCGATTTCCACATAGGCATGAGGGTGGGCGTAGCTACTGTAGCGCAAGCCATTGTTAATTAAATTGATTAAGACTTGCTCTAGTTGATGCGTGTCGAATGATATGGTCGGTTGTGTTTTTACGTGTAGAAAAATATCGTGTCCTTGAAAGTAGTTATCTAAAAATGTTGGCATCCAGTCTGCCAATATAATCGCCTGCTGGTTTGCGGTTTGCTGGCGCGACAGTTTTAGTACATCTTCGATAATACGATTCACACGTTTTGTTTGTGAAAATATCATTTGATAAAGCTCATGATTCGCTGCCATATCGTCATTTGAGATAGTCGGCGTTATCGTATTATCTGCTGTATCGACTTCTAGATTGGCTTCTATAACATCCTCCATTAATAATTGGCTGGCTTGTGATATCGCTGCCAAAGGATTCCTTATTTCATGGGCGATGCTCGCTGTCAATTGCCCTAAAGAAGCCAGCTTCAATTGTTGGGCGCTGGCTTGCTCGCGGCGTAAGTCCTCTAACATTATCAATTTACTGTCATCTTTTAATGGAATAATTTGTACGCGCAGTTTACCGAATATGGAAGCGTTTGCGACTGCAGGCAAATCATAAATAAAGGTGCGTGATTGGCCAGCCGCTACTGACAAACAGGCTTTAAATAGCTGCGTGTGTTGTTGACCAAGCTGCTGCTGAAAGTTAGATAAGAGTGCACTGCGAGTATTGTTCCGAGTATCTTTTGTATCAATAGAAGTGTTATGCAATGATGCGGAAGGGGTGGGCGAAAGGCTAAGTAATTGGTGAGCGGCAAGGTTTGCTAAAACGATATGCTGTTTATCGATGACGATGACACCATTAACCATTTGCGTGATGACTTCTTGGTTGATGACGTTTAATCGTTCAACTTCTTTAGCGTGACTCGCTGCTACTTTCTCAAGTTGTACCAAACGCTGTGAGATGGACCAGCTCAAACCACCAACCGCCAAAAAGCTGGCTGACATGAGCAATGCGTCCCCTAAATTTGCTAAGCTCATGCTATTGGCAATGGCATAAAAGAATTGCTGATAAATGACAAAAATAATAGCGAGTAGGGTAATAATTAAGGCTTGTGAGCCGTGTAGCAACATAAAACTCGCTGCGACCACCACCATATATAACATGGTCAACTGTAAATCAGGCGCACCCGCTGTATATAGTAATAAGCTTAATATAATGACGTCCAATACTAAACCAAAGGCTAACTGCCGCCGCATTTGCTGATTAACGACATAAAATAAGCCAAGTAAAATAAGACTAAGTAGGAAATAAAAGCTAAGCGTTGTTTGTTGTAAAAAGCTTGGTAGAGAGAGGCTGTTGTCAGAGTGAGCGGTGATATACACCATCAGTAGAGAAAACAGACTAACAGCAAAGCGGTAACTGCTATAAATAAGCCCCAACCTGCGCAATTGAGGTGGAGATAGCGTGTCATCACGATGCAAGTAGTGAGTAACAGCAGAGACGATATTAGTAGCAGGCTTCATAGATTGACCGCAATAAGGTAACAGTTGCTAGGGCGTGTCCTCATTTTAAAAATAGAGATAAAATGAGATAAATTACAATCAAACAAGGAAGATATCGCCATTAATATCAGGATATTTGACGATACTTGATAAAATTTAGCCATTTTTAGCCCATGTAGATGTCCATCAATTGAACTGAGGACACGCCTTAATGAGTTATGGCTGAATTAGACCATGACGAATGGCCAAATGTGTTAACTTCACATCGCTATCAACCCCAACTTTTTCATAAATACGATAGCGGTAAGTGTTGATGGTTTTGACACTCACAAATAGTTGGTCAGCGATTTGCTGTGGGCTTTGACAGTTAACGACCATCATTGCCACCTGTTTTTCGCGATCACTCAGTAAGTCAAAAGGTGAGTTGGCATTATCTGACAGCAAAACATCAGCCAGTTGCTCAGCGACATCTTGGCTAAAATAACGACCACCTTGATAGATTTTTTTGACAGCGCGAATCATCTCATCGAGCGGCGTGCCCTTCGTAATATAGCCATTGACCCCCGCTTTGATAAGCATCGAAGGATACGGCTGCGCTGACATACTACTGACGGCTAATATTTTGATACCCATATCCAGCTGAATTAAGCGTTTGGTTGCTTCAAGCCCACCAATATTAGGCATATTGACATCAAGCAAAACCACATCAGGGCGTAATTGTTTGGCCAATTTTATGGCCATGTCACCGCTGTCCGCTTCGCCGATTACTTCGATATCGATACTATCTGACAACATGCGGCTAATACCCATTCTCACCAAATCATGATCATCTACTACCAGTACTTTAATCATAACGATACTCTTTGTTGTGTGTCAGAATGAAGGCTTTTATTGACGCTAAATGACAAAAAATAAAATCATTAGAGTCGTTTTTTTAGTTTTTGAAAAAAATAAAATATTGCTAATCTTTTAGATAGATACTATTGTTTAATATAACAGAAAACGAATAATTACAGTGTTCAAAGTTAAGATATATTGCTGAAATGTGAGTCAATGTTTCTGTAATATAAAGTGGTTGTAGTAAAATTTGAATTACACCAAAATAAATTATTAAATCAGCTTGATACATTAAACTTAAATGCAAACCATGATACACTAAAAATACAAAAACTCTATACGAGTACTTATAAACCCATTCATAAACGCTACGTACGTTGTTGCTATTGGTTAGTATGTAACTGATTCTCTAATTAACAGCATCGTGACAGCAGGAGGCATAATGAAGCAACTACCATTAACCAAACAGCAATTAATCGCTGCTATGATTTCATTGAGTTTGGGCAGTGTTGCACAAGCGGCACTTACTATTAATGGTAGCGCCGACACTAGCTCTAGTGCTCGCATGAGTTGGGGCGGTGCCGATAGTTTGTCTGAAGCACGCAATATTATGTATAAATCCAAAGGCTCAGCTATCAAGAAAGTTGATAGTGGCAATGGTACGACCAGTATCACCAACGCCAATAGCTTCGGTAGTAGTAATAACAGTTACAATAGCAGTAATAGCTACAATACAACGTATCGTGGCTCATTTGGTAGCAGTAACATGATACCGATCAGCACTGATTCGCGTAGTGTCGCGGTCATCGATGCTGAAACGGGCGAATCTATTTATGAAAAAGATGCTGACATTGCGCGCCCAATGGCCAGTATCTCTAAAGTGATGACGGCTATGGTCGTATTGGATGCTGGTCTCGATATGCGTGAAGAACTCACACTCGATCCAGAAGATTTCGTCGGCCCTAAGCGTGCCAGCTCTAACCTTAAATCAGGCGATCGTTTGAATCGTGCTGAGATGTTGCTGATGGCACTGATGAAATCAGAAAATCCAGCAGCAAAGAGTTTAGCGCGTAATTATCCAGGTGGCTATACTGCCTTTATACGTGCCATGAATCGTAAAGCTCAAGATCTGGGTATGACCACGGCTTTCTTTGGTGATCCAACGGGTCTTGATAAGCGCAACGTCGCTTCATCAAATGACTTGGTTAAAATGGTTCGCGCGGCGGGTAACTATGACGTGATTCGTCGTTTCTCGACTACCAAGAGCTATGACTTTTATGTTTCTAACTACTCAAGTGGTAACCGTACTTATAAAGCCAATAACACCAGTAGCTTGGTTCGTGCCGGTGATTATCCAATTGGTATCTCAAAAACAGGTTTTATCAATGAAGCTGGTCGTTGTGTGGTCATGGAAACGCGTGTGAATAACCGCCCAGCAATTATTGTCATCTTAGGAGCGAACAGCTCAGCCACACGTTGGGGTGATGCCAAAAATATTCTAAACAGTCTAGCGACACGCCGCACGGTATAACTTTACTGTTTTAGCATTTATAAAAAGGCTGTTATTCGATATAACAGCCTTTTTATTGTGTTGAATTTAAGGTGTGTCTTTAATTTAATCAATGGACTTCTACATGGGCTAAAAAATTATCTCATTTTTATCTCCATTTTTAAAATGAGGACACACTCTAGGAAAAATAATATGACCCAAACACCGACTGTTATATCAGCGCCAAAATTATATTTACTGACCAATGACGATGAGTTTGCGCTACTGTATCGCAAATTAGAAGCAGCACTAGCAACAGGATTCATCGCGCTATTACAAATTCGTCGCAAGCAGATACTGGCGCTACCTGATGGTGAGTCTCGTCTATACGAAGAGGCTAGACAAATAGTTGAGTTGGCGAAAGCGTACAACGTACCAGTCGTCATCAATGACAATATTAAATTGGCTGCCAAGCTCGGCGTTGGTGTGCATTTGGGTCAACAAGATGGCGAAGTCACTGATGCTAAGCACGAACTCCAACCAAACCAAGTGATCGGACGCACTTGTCATGGCAATGTGGAATTGGTTGAAGAAGCAAAAAATGAGGGCGTAAGCTATGCCGCTATGGGTGCGATTTTTACCTCAAATACAAAACCTAACGCCAATATTATCTCGCGCCAGCAGCTCATAGATGGCTGTCAGCAAAATATAGCGATATGTGTCATCGGTGGCTTGACGGCAGAAAATGTCACCGAGCTGGCAGGTTTGCTGATTACTTACGTGGCGGTCGTTGGGGATATTATGGATTTGCCTGTGGATCAAATCGCTGCGCGCTGTCAACAATGGCAGCAGGCATTCTCTCAATGGAAAATGCCTACTTGATCACTAGAACTTTGATTTGGAATGGCTGTCGTAGAGTAAAATGGGTCGTTATTCAGCATGTTCCATACATAGGGTAGCGTAAGGCAGTGCTTGTAAGCGCTGTTCTTCAATTTGCTCACCGCAGACTTCACATTTACCATAAGTCCCGTTTTCAATACGGCTTAGTGCATTTTCGACATAGATCAAACTTTGACGGGCTTCAACCATCAAATTTGTACGCATGTCGTTTTGACGATAAGAGATGGCTTGGTCTTCCCAATGCTCATTGAGGTCGTCTTGCGGGTTTTGGATATGATCTTCGATTTTATCGATACGAGTCTCATATTCTTCTTTAAGTGTCAGTAGGTCTTGTTTGGCAGCTTGAAGGTCGATACTCATTGGGTTCTCCTAATAGGTTATTTTTATTGTAGGTATTATTTATTATCAGTACTAATAGCATCTTAAACAGCCTTATTACTAAGTGCCACCACGAAATGTTACTGATTTTTATTAAAATTTAGCCATTTGTCTTATTTTTATCCCCATTTTCAAAATGAGGACACGCCCGAGTAAAATTTAATAGTGCGTTCTTTATGATCACTTGCTAGAAAACTGCTAGAATACACCGCCTCAAATTCTTGCTTGGTTGCTTTTATACAGCCATGGACAAGAGCAGCCGATTTGATAAATATTTTCAGTAATGAGTAAAAAGCCAACCGATAGATTAACAAGAGATGATGCATAGGAGCAGGTAATGAATTTTTTGCGTATGAGTGAGCTGAGCTTAACGGATAAAGTGGTGTTGATTCGTGAAGATCTCAATGTGCCTATTAAAAACGGTAAAGTCGCCAGTGATGCACGCCTGCAAGCCAGTTTGCCTACGATTAAGATGGCGTTAGAAAAAGGCGCGGCCGTTATTGTTTGCTCACACTTAGGTCGTCCAACTGAAGGCAGTCCTGAGTCGATATATTCGCTAGCACCAGTTGCTGAGTATTTAAGCGATAAATTAGCCACGGAGTTATCAAAGCCCGTTAGCTTAAACAATGACTACCTTACTGAAGGCGTGGCAATTAAAGCAGGCGAGGTCGTGCTATTAGAAAACGTGCGCTTTAATCAGGGCGAAAAGAAAAACGATGCGGATTTAGCACAGAAATACGCTGATTTATGCGATGTATTCGTGATGGATGCATTTGGCACCGCACATCGCGCACAGGCCTCAACAGAAGGCGTTACCCAAGCTATGCATCGAGCAGGAAAAACAGCTTGTGCAGGACCTTTATTGGCGGCTGAGCTTGATGCGTTAAGCTTGGCACTTGAGACCCCAGCACAGCCAATGTTGGCAATCGTTGGTGGTTCAAAAGTATCGACAAAGCTAGAAGTGCTGCACAGTTTGTCTGAATTATGCTCGCAGATTATCGTTGGTGGCGGTATTGCAAATACATTCCTAGCCGCGCAAGGTCATAGCGTTGGTGCATCACTTTATGAAGCGGACTTGGTTGAGACAGCTCGTGACATTATGACTAAGACTGAGATTTTATTACCTGAATATGTTGTCGTTGCTGATAAAAATGAGATTGATTTTGCTGACTTCACAGGCTCATTACAACAAGCCACTGCGACCATCAAATCTGTCGATGCGATTGGCGAAAATGACATGATATTGGACATCGCTCCAGAAAGTGCTAAGCAATTAGCGGATGCTATTATCAACGCAAAAACCATTTTATGGAATGGTCCAGTTGGTGTTTTTGAAGTCGATGCTTTTGGTCAGGGCACACAAATCATAGCAAATGCCGTTAAAAACAGCGAAGGATTTTCGATCGCTGGTGGTGGTGATACGCTTGCTGCAATTGATAAATATCAAGTGGCAGATGGCGTTAGCTACATGTCAACAGGTGGTGGCGCATTTTTAGAGTTTGTAGAAGGCAAGGTATTGCCTGCGGTTGCTGCTCTACAGGTTGATGCGTAACGCTTTAACGATATTTAGCAGATGAGTAACATTAGCCGTACAATTTAGCCTCATCATCTCATGTACGCTGTATCAATAATATTTTGGCTACTATTCTTATGTTATTGTTTTAAGAGAAATAAGAGTCAGTGGCCACTCATTATTATTAAGTAGTAATTATTTGTTTCTATACTGAAAATTATGATTGCATGTCTAATTTGCACTCTATAAAATAGCGCAAATCATGTATTTGACATGCTTTATTTATGAGGGATTTATTATGTTAAAACGCCATTTATTACTTGCTAGCGTACTTGCTGGTACTTTTGCAATCACTGCATGTAGCCAACAAACAGAAGAGAACGCCGAAGCTGCTGTTGAGTCTGCTGGTGATGATGTTGCTGCTAACGCTGATACTGCCGCTGCTGAAACAGAAGCCGCTGCTGCTGAAGCTGAAGTTGCTGCAAAAGATGCTGGTACTGAAGTTGCCGAAGGCGCTGAAACTGCCGGTGTTGCTGCTACAGATGCACTAAAAAACACTGGTGAAGCAGTTGTGGTAGGCGCAAATGAAGCCGTTGCCAAAACTGCTGAAGTGGTTGCCGATGGCGCATCTGCTGTTGAGAATAAAGCCAGTGAAAACGCAGTAGAAGCAGAACAACAGTATTAATCATCAATACATAAGCAACTGAACCTAAGCCATTGAGCTACTAATTTATCGATTGATGAATAGCTTATTAAGCTGTTGGTTGCAGATATTGATTGCTGTATAAGCCCTCAAAATATTTAAAAAGCTTTGGTGATAACCAAGGCTTTTTTGTATTTAAAATCATAATCTAGAGGTTAGGGTGTGTCCTCATTTTTAGCGCATTTAAATATCCATTGATTTAATTGAGGGCAGGCCTTAGTCAGTCAAAAATATGGTGCACAAGGTTTATCCGTTTTTTCAATTAGCTGCATATCATATGGAACTTATCAAATTGTTTTATGAAACTCGCTATCATTCTGTTTTGTGAATCAAGCAAAGAAAGAAATAGTCGGTTAACCGCTACGAAGCACTGGCAATTTTTGCTATAATCACGGCGTAATAATTACGATCAAAAAACACTGGTTTTTTGCTGGTCTGACTATTATCAGGCTAGGGTTTTAGGGCAATTGTTGCAACATCGTATTTTTAAGAATATTTCTTAATATCATATTCAAAATTTAATCAGAGAGCGTCTTATGGCTTTAATATCGTTACGTCAACTTCTAGATCATGCCGCCGAAAATAACTACGGTGTCCCTGCTTACAATGTTAATAATTTAGAGCAGATGCGTGCAATCATGATGGCAGCCGACGCCTGTGATTCTCCTGTTATCGTACAGGCTAGTGCCGGTGCACGCAGTTATGCAGGCTCTGCATTTTTGCGTCATCTGATTATTGCTGCTATCGAAGAGTGGCCACATATTCCAGTCGTTATGCATCAAGATCACGGTATGTCACCAGCGATTTGCCAACGCTCAATTCAGCTTGGCTTTTCATCAGTGATGATGGACGGCTCGCTCGGTGAAGATGGTAAAACGCCAATGGATTATGATTACAATGCCAGCGTGACTCGCGAAGTTGTCAAGATGGCACACGCGTGCGGCGTCTCTGTAGAAGGTGAAATTGGTTGCTTAGGTAGCCTTGAGACCGGTATGGCTGGTGAAGAAGACGGCTCTGGCGCAGAAGGCGTATTGGATCACGAGCAGCTATTAACCAGTGCTGATGAAGCAGAACAGTTCGTTAAAGACACCAACGTCGATGCGTTAGCCATTGCTATCGGTACCAGTCATGGTGCTTATAAATTCACCCGTCCACCGACAGGCGACATCTTATCGATTGAGCGTGTAAAAGAGATTCATGCCCGTATTCCTAACACTCATTTGGTCATGCATGGCTCGTCATCAGTGCCGCAAGAGTGGCTAAAAGTTATCAATGAAAATGGTGGCAACATTGGTGAGACTTATGGTGTACCGGTTGAGCAAATCGTTGAAGCGATTAAGCATGGTGTGCGTAAAGTAAATATCGATACCGATTTACGTTTGGCATCAACGGGCGCTATTCGTAAATTCCTTGCAGAAAACCCGAGTGAATTTGATCCGCGTAAATACTTCAAAGCCTCTATGGTTGCAATGTCAGATATCTGTACCAATCGTTTCGAAGCCTTTGGTTCTGCGGGTCAGGCACATAAAATTCGCCCAATTAGCCTTGAAGGTATGGTCAATTTTTATAAATAAGCGTTGCCAACAAGATATGCTTATTTAATAGCATTTATCATTAAATAGCAGCTCAGTTCATTTTTTATATCAGCTCTAATAAAGGTAGTGGATTATGATTGGATTGATTAGTGGTCAAGTGCAGTATTTGATGGCACCGACTGCATGTGTCATGACTACCTCTGGTGTCGGCTACGATATAGAGCTGCCGCTACCGTCATTTTGCCAGTTGCGTCTCAATGAGCAAGCGAGTATTTGGACGCATTTTCATGTTCGTGAAGATGCGCAGCTGTTGTTTGGCTTTATTGATCGTAAAGAGCGTGATGTCTTTCGTCAGCTGATTAAAATCAATGGCGTTGGGGCAAAAATGGCATTGGCTATGCTATCTGCGATGTCAGCAGCTGAGCTCAAAATGCATGTCGAGCAAGAGTCAGAGACAGCATTGACCCGTATCCCTGGTATTGGTAAAAAGACAGCACAGCGCTTATTGATTGAGCTAAAAGATAAGCTGAAAAATATCGAAGTCGATAGCAGTCATTTAGAGTTTGCCATGCAACCTGCTGAGGTGTCTCACGAGGGCAGCATCATCGCTGAGGTAGAAGGCGCGTTGATTAGCTTGGGCTATAAAGAAAGAGAGGCACAGCAAGCGATTAAAGCCGCTAAGAGTAATGGTAATACCTTTGCCGATACGCAAGGTTTACTAAAAGCCACATTGCAACAGTTGTCAGGATTTTGATTCATTCAGCTCACTACCATCAATAAGTATCAATAACTCTTAAATAGATAAGCGACATTCATTGTCGCTTATTTTCGTTTTAGGCTGTGCTTTATTTGGTAGCTGCTTTATGATGTTTTGCATGACTTATACGTAGCGTTTGGTTATGCTATTTACTACCTATTCTTTAAAAATAATGATTTAATATAATGATAAAACCTATGATGCAAGATCGTTTGATTAATCCATTCGAAGGGGCAGGCGATGCGCCTGATTCTAATATTCGACCGGCATTATTGGCTGAATACATTGGTCAGCCAGTGGTACGTGAGCAGATGGAAGTGTTTATTGGCGCAGCGCGTGGTCGGGGTGAGGCATTAGATCATACTTTGATTTTTGGTCCGCCTGGTCTTGGAAAAACGACGCTTGCCAATATTATTGCTCGTGAAATGGGTGGTAATTTACGTTCAACCTCAGGGCCTGTGCTTGAGCGCCCCGGTGATTTGGCAGCCATGTTGACCAATCTAGAAGAGGGTGATGTGCTATTTATCGATGAAATTCATCGATTGAGTTCCGTTATTGAAGAGATACTGTACCCCGCCATGGAAGATTTTCAGCTGGATATTATGATTGGTGAAGGACCTGCGGCACGCTCTATCAAGCTGGATTTACCGCCGTTTACCTTAGTCGCGGCAACCACGCGAGCAGGATTATTGACCTCACCACTGCGTGATCGTTTCGGCATTGTGCAGCGGCTCGAATTTTATAATATTGCTGATTTGACCACGATTGTGAGTCGTGCCGCCCGTTTGATGCGTGTACCGATGAGTGAAGATGGCGCGGTGGAGATTGCTCGTCGCGCGCGTGGTACGCCAAGGATTGCCAATCGTTTATTACGCCGTGTACGTGATTATGCTGAAGTGAGAGGCGACGGTAGTATCAATGGCGCGATTGCTGGCAGTGCGCTCGATATGCTGGCAGTTGATAGACGTGGTCTTGATCATTTGGACAGACGTTATATTGAGATATTGCACGAACGCTTTGATGGCGGTCCAGCTGGCGTTGAAGCGGTAGCAGCAGCAATGGCTGAAGATCGCGGTACGCTTGAGGATGTGATTGAGCCATATCTTATTCAGCAAGGCTATGTATTGCGTACCGCACGTGGACGCGTACTGACCCAGATGGCGATTGACCAGATGTTATGAAATTAGCCTAAAAAATGCCCCTACGTTTAATACTCTAGTTAAACGTAGGGGCATTTTTTAGGCTTTGATCTCTTATAAGCACCATTCGACAGTTAAACAGCGGGTAAAGGTTCAGGCCATATTTTACCCGGATTTAAGATATTATTAGGGTCAAGAGCTGATTTAATCGCTTGCATCAGCACTAAGGCGTTACCGTGCTCTTGCTGCATATATTTTTGTTTGCCTTGCCCGATGCCATGCTCACCTGTACAAGTGCCATCCATTTCAATAGCGCGGGTAGCTAAGCGGCTGATAATGCCGTCAGCGGTAGCAACTTCTTCAGGGTTATCGGTATCGACCAATAACAAAACATGAAAATTACCATCGCCGACGTGACCGACGATAGGTCCAATCATACCTGACGCTTCGATGTCTTTTGCTGTCTCACTGACACATTCTGCTAAGCGTGAAATGGGCACACAAGCATCCGTCGATAAGGCGCTGGCTTCAGGACGTAGAGCAGAGCTGGCATGATAAGCGTTATGCCGTGCTTGCCACAGACGCTTGCGCTCGGCTTCATTGGTATCCCAAGCGAAGTCACGACCGCCGAATTCTTCGATAATATCCGTAAACATTTGAGCTTGTTCAGAGACGCTGGCATCTGTGCCATGGAACTCTACAAATAGCGTAGGCGTCTCATCCAGATCAAGATTGGCATATTGATTACACGCTTTAATTTGCATGGCATCAAGTAGCTCAATGCGCGCAATCGGCAAGCACATTTGAATGGTCAGCATTACTGCCTGACAGGCATCTTCAATCGTTGGGAAATGGCAAATACCGCTACCTATACACTCGCTGATGCCGAATAGTTTAAGCGTCACCTCAGTAACAATACCAAGTGTCCCTTCTGAGCCGATCATTAATCTCGTCAAGTCATAACCCGCGGCAGATTTTTTGGCACGGGTACCAGTGCGGACAATCTCTCCACTAGCGGTGACTATCTCAAGCGCGAGTACCACATCTTTCATCGTGCCATAACGTACCGCATTGGTGCCTGAGGCACGAGTGGCGACCATACCGCCGATACTGGCATTAGCACCCGGATCTATTGGAAAAAATAGTCCAGTATCACGTAAGTAGTGATTGAGCTGCTCACGTGTGACGCCTGGTTGTACGGTCACTGTCAGATCTTCATTATGTACCTGCAATATTGCATCCATCGCATGCATATCGATGCATAATCCACCATATGGAGCATTTAATTGACCTTCTAAGGATGAGCCAATACCAAATGCAATCACTGGCATTTGATACTGATTGCAAATCTCCACCGCAGCTGCTACCTCGTGCTTATCTTGTACTGTCAAGACGGCATCTGGTGGCTGATTGGCAAGCCACGTCATCGTATGCCCATGCTGCTCACGTACCGTTATATTGGTAGTAAGTTGTTTACCGAAACGGGTTTGTAATGCAGCAATAGCCTCGCTGTGGTCTTTTTTAGCAATTGATATTTTAGCGGTAGACATGGGTGACTCCTATACAGGGCGTCTTTTTTAACGACACAATGAGAAATGAGGCAATGTAAAAACTAAGCTCTCACTCACTTTAAATGTCACTAAAAGCAATGAAAGTGAGTGAGAGCTTATTGAATAAAAATTAGATAGTAATGGCTATTAACCAATACTTATTTTTATTAAAAATAACAGAGCGTTAGGCTAAAATACGCCAAACGACAACCAAAATAGCCAATATATAAAAGATAGGCGAGAGCCAGCCAACAACCTGTGTTGCAATGGCGATGAAAATGGCAAAACCTGACAGTGCTAGCCAATCTCGGCGGCGATCATTAAGCATATCCGCACGAATTTGTTGTATTTCTCGCAGTTGACTGTCTTGGCGTGATCCTTGTGAGGCAAGGCTTTGTAAGCCTTGATCCAGTAGCTTTGGAATATCAGTCGTCGATAATAAAATCTCTGGTAACTGCTGGCGTAAATGTTGTAAATTACGCATCGGATCGAGCTGCTCTTTAATCCAACTGCTTAAAATCGGCTTGGCAAGTGACCAGATATCAAGGTCAGGATACAAGTCGCGACCGAGTCCTTCGACATGAACCAAGGTCTTCAATAGCAGCATAAGTTGCGGCGGAATACTCATATGGTGACGACGTGCGATATCTAAAATTTGCATTAAGACACCAGCAAAGTCGATATCATTGATAGATTTTTGCAGCATTGGACCAACCGTGCGTTTCATATCGCGCATCAGGGCATGCTTGTCTGTATTTGGTGGAATCCAGCCAGCTCTACTGACGATATCAACCATCGCCGTAAAGTTGTTATTCATCACCGCCAACAGCATGCGCGCCACAATGAGTTGATCGTCTTTTGATAGCGTACCCATGATGGCACAATCAAGTCCGATATAGCGTGGTTCATGACCTAAGTCAACCGCTGCCATATCTGCGGTGAGTGTTTTAACTGGCGGCGTCTCTACAAACACATTGCCCGGATGCATATCGGCATGAAAAAAGTTATCGCGGAATACTTGGGTAAAAAATATCGTTAAGCCTTTTTCTGCTAGTGCTGCTCGGTCATAACCTAGCTTATCAAACACTGCAACTTGCGAGATAGGAACGCCTTGGATACGCTCCATGACCATCACATTTTTGGCAGAATCATAGACTTCTGGTACATACATCAATGCGGAACCCAAGAAGTTGTTGCGCATCTGAGTGGTATTGTCTGCCTCTAAGGTCAAATCCAACTCGTTTAACATCACTTGGCGATAGTCTTCGACAATATCGACGATATGGATGGCACGTGCCGCTTCAATACGCGCTGATGCCCAATTGGCCAGCTCACGTAGTAGCTCAAAATCAGCAATGATGGTGGTACGAATATCAGGACGCACCACTTTTACCACCACTTCACGACCATCATGCAGCGCAGCAGTATGTACTTGGGCAATAGAAGCCGCCGCTAGAGGTTTGACATCAAAGCGTGCGAACAGTGTGCCAATCGATTGACCAAGACCGTGTTTAGGGTCTTGGATTTGGGTAATGGCCACATCAGAATTGAAAGGTTTGACTTTGTCTTGTAGCTGAACCAATTGCTCGATAATCTCAGGCGGCACTAAATCGCGACGCGTTGACAGCAGTTGTCCGAGCTTTAAAAACAGTGTGCCCATGTCTTCAAGCGCATATTTAATCGCATTGGGTTGGTGTTTTTTACCCCACGCCGCTGGATGTAGGCGAATCAAACGCGCCAAAGGTTGCAGCTGTGGCGCGTCTTCGATAGAAAGATGAGTATCGATGCGATAAGTTGCGGCGATACGCCAAAGCTCAAGTAAACGGGCGCGATGAGATAATAGCATGAGGTATGGGTACTCTAAAAAAAGTCGAAAATAGGGTGGGCACTGCACTTATTTATAAACTGTGCTTGTCCATAAATTGCACTTATCTATAAAAAGTGCTGTCGATAGTAGGATTTAGCGATCATCGACGACAACATTTATTGATGAAATGAGTTATTGAGAAAACGTGCCTGTTCATCTTTGATAGCAGCAAGTTTGGCCTCTTCACGTTCGACATCAGCCCGCAGCTTTAACAGTTGCTGCTTAAGATCGTTTACTTCTGCTGCCTCGGTAGGATCAGGAGCACTATTACCTGCCACCTCATTAGCCCAGTCGCTGACATCGTCAAAAGCGCGTTTAGCACTATGACGCCAGCTACCTTTTAGCTGTGATATAAGTAGATGTAACTGACTGGCCATCGGCTTACCAATAAATGGCTCAAGCTGTCCTGCGACATCTGGGTCGAAACCTGCGACCAGTTGTTTGAGCTGCATGAGCACCTTATAATCACCCGCGATAGGTAAATTGCCTTCGGCACCACGCATCAGATTCAGCAGTTGCGCTGGGTTATCTACAGTAATGGTACAGTCTGGACGACTATGACCAATCCGTGCGCGCTCCATACTGGCTTGTTGGTGCTCGTTCATCGCGCCCCTTTGCTCAAACACACTCTCGGTTGTCACCGGCTCAAAACGTAAACGCTCATGAGTGAATAAAATATCCAAACGAATTTCAGGCATTGCCATATTGAGTCGCAACACTTTGCCAGCAAGCGGTGCCAATCCTGATTTGGTAATCTCATCACTAGCAATAGCAAGGTTAATCAGCTTTTCGGCACCCGCCAAAAGTAGAACAGTCAGCATAAGGCTCTCGCATAGTCAGTTGAGCGCCTTAAAAGAGCGCATCATTTATAAAGGTCAGTTGCCACCACTTTACGTGATGGCATGTCTATTACGATGGTTTTTAACTTAATCTTACGCTTTAAAGCCGCGATGGACAGCGACAATACCAGCCGTCAAGTTATGATAATCACAATTTTCAAAGCCCGCTTGCTGCATCATCTGTTTCAGCGTCTGTTGATCAGGATGCATACGAATCGATTCGGCCAAGTATTGATAACTCTCAGAATCATTGACAATCAGCTTGCCCATAAGAGGTAAGGCAGTAAATGAGTATAAATCATAGGCTTTAGACAATGGCTCAAATACAGGTTTTGAGAATTCTAAAATTAATAAACGACCACCTGGCTTCAGCACACGGTACATCGATTTGAGCGCTGCGTCTTGGTCTGTGACATTACGCAGACCAAAGCTAATAGTGATTAGGTCAAAGCTATTGTCATCAAATGGCGCGAGTGTTTCTGCATTGGCAAGTACAAAATCGACGTTGTTGCAGCCAGCATTGATTAAGCGTTCACGACCGACTTCGAGCATGGCGGCATTGATATCTGATAACACCACATGACCGTTTCTGCCGACTTCACGGCTAAAGACTTTGGCCAAATCACCCGTACCACCAGCGATATCAAGCACATGTTGACCCGCACGCACGCCTGACAAGCTAATCGCATAACGCTTCCATAAGCGATGAATACCGAAGGACATTAAGTCGTTCATGATGTCATATTTTTTGGCGACTGAGGTAAATACGTCCGCCACGCGCGCTTGTTTTTCAGCCTTATTGACGGTCTTGTAGCCAAAATGCGTTTCTTCATTACCATCAACATCAGGTGTATGCGGATTATTGATGTCATCACGCTGGTTAAAAAGCGTTTGTTTGGCGGTTTGTGTTTGTGCAGATGCATTATCTACAGTGTTGCTATTGGCGTTGTTACTGGTAGTATGGTTTGGCATAGTGGTTTGTTGGCCTTGTGGCGTTCCCGTTGGTAGGTCTTGGACTTGTGTAAAGTCATTTTTCTTACTGTTTTCTACGCCAGCATCAATACCCGTATTAAGCGTGGTATTAGTTTCATAGTTTTGACGTGCTTGCACTTGTGCCGTGATGTTTTGATTGTGGGTGATGCTATCTCTGACCAATTTATCTTGCAGGTGACCATTGATGGTAGGTTTTTGATTGAGATGCGCGTTGTTATTATGGGTGTTATCGGTCATAGCATTATCCTGTTATTCACTTTTATGATTATTGGTTTGCAAGGTATAAAATAGTAGCTAACCAAGCAAATGATACGTCTATCATACACCAAACGTCATTGGCTTACCGCCATTATCCGTCTCATGAACACGGTCAATAATCTCAAGCTCACGCTCACAAAATGGTTCAATGAAACCACTGACACTGTCTAACGGACGCATCGCGATAAATCCAGCATTAATAAATTCATATAAGGGTTGATAGTTGTAACGGTAGGCGGTGCCTTTAGCCAAGGCAAAGGCTTTTTGCAACATAAAAGAGTTTATATATTTATCGGTACGATAGCACACCTCTTTTAAATGACCGATTTGGATACGTCTGGTGTCGGCTTCATTGACCGCACGATAGGCGTTCAGCATGTTGTCTTCGTTAACGGCTAAATCTTGAGCCAATAGCCATTCTGCTAAATGTAAATCCAGCTCTATCGCTAAGATAGCGGCTTGTATCGCCATGCTGCCGGTTTCTAAAGCCGCTGCTGGCGCAAAACGCTCGACTTTTTGTGCCTTGGGTACAATGCGTTCTAACTGTTTGGCCAACAATTTAAACTCATCGCCGCCATACAATTGTGTCAAAAAATAATCTGCCATCAACTGATTTTGAGGTTGCTCAAACAAGTCTTTGTGAGTGTTTTGAATACGATCTCGTTGCCAAGCTTGCACCTCGCTAAGTTTATCGTTTAATGCCAAATCTTCATGATAAGGCAGTGCCCAAAAACGGTTCAAATGTTGTTGTAAATCGGCTAAAGAGGCCATGGTTAGTAAACCTGCATAAAAGTAAAGAGAGTTAAAAGGTTGCGAATAAAAAGCTCAGGATAAACCATGTTTTATACTTTTGGTTTTTGTATTTATAGAGCGTGATTACAGCATGTGTCTGAGATTGTGTTCACCTTAAAAGAAAATAAAGCAGAATACAAATGTCAAACTGTTACATAGCAGCGTTATTTACCGAATTGCTGCAATGCTATGATGACGCTAATATGCTTTCAATCATAGGATGATGACAGTTATGAGCAAAAATAATAAGACGGCTGAACCCACCGCACCACAAGCGCTAAGTGCACAATTTAGTGAGAAAATTGTCTGTGAGCGCTTAACTCCCAATCCCCTGAGCCAGTTTTCTATGGACAAAGATGCACTGAGATTGGCACTGGTCACGGCCCAATATGCTCTACGAGCAACGCGGCAACAGACGCCACCAACCCTCAATAAACCAACAGGGTTATTGGTATTGGTCAATGGTATGGAGCAGGCAGGCAAGGGCACTGCTGTCAAGCAATTGCGACAATGGGTAGATCCTCGACTACTTAAAGTTGAGGCAACCGTTGGTGATTGTCCCTTAGCGTATCAGCCGATTTGGCAAGCACATACCAAGGCATTACCCCGTCATGGCGATGTGATGGTTTATTTTGGCAACTGGTATGCTGACTTGCTTTATAACGTCATGCGTATGGCAACGTCAGACAACGACAAGACGTTGCCGATTGCGCAATGGCAAGCCTATTTACAGCAGCAGCTTATTAAGCTACAAGCATTCGAACAAGACCTAGCTGCCAATCAAACCCGACTGCTTAAATGCTGGTTCCATGTCGATATCGAAACGTTGCAAGCGCGACTGAATGACGATGAAGCCGATCCGCAGTTTTTATACCAAATTGACTGGAATAGTAAAAAAGTTATCGAAACCTTTAATCAAGTGGCTACCGTTCTGCTACGCCAGCAAGATGATTGGATCATCATTGATGGTGATGACAAATCAGATGCGGCTGACCATTTTTGCCATGAAGTGCTACAAGCGATGCAAACCGCGCTAATAAGTAGTAAAATCAATAAAGTACAAACCTCTGATAAATCAAAGGCTAAGAAGCAAGCTCAGCAAGCACTCAAATCAGCAAAGTTTGAACCTGTAAAAATTCCTAAATGTTTAAAAGATATCGATGAGGCAGAGATTGACAAGTCGGACTACCGTGATGCGTTGGTAGAAAAACAAGTTCGCCTTGCACAGTTGCTGCGTGCGCGCAAAGGGCGTCATATCGTTTTTGCCTTTGAAGGAATGGACGCTGCTGGCAAAGGTGGCGCGATTAAAAGATTGGTTGCGCCTCTCGACCCACGCGAGTATCAAATTTATAATATCAGTGCGCCAATGCTGTATGAGCTGCAACATCCCTATCTATGGCGTTTTTGGACCAAACTTCCGAACGAGCAAACCGACCGTATTAGCCGTATTGCCATTTTTGATCGGACTTGGTATGGGCGCGTTTTGGTTGAGCGCATTGAGGGTTTTGCCACGGATGAAGAATGGCAGCGTGCTTACGATGAAATCAATCGCTTTGAGGCGGATTTAGCCGCGGCGGGGACAATCGTTATCAAATACTGGTTGGCTATCGATAAAAAAGAACAGCTTAAACGTTTTGAGGCACGTCAAAAGACACCGCACAAGCAGTTTAAGCTGACGGATGATGACTGGCGTAACCGTGATAAATGGTCGGATTATGTGCAGTCTGCGGCGGATATGCTGGCACGTACCGATACAGAGCACGCACCGTGGTGCGTCATCGCGACCAATGAGAAGCGTCAAGCACGTTTGGATGTTTTAGATCATGCGATTAAGCAACTATCAGCGGTGTGTGGCAGCTGATATGCGATTGGTCATTCAATTAGGTAGCTGGTTACAAAGCGCCATAATTATATATTTAACGTTAAATAAATTCAGGGAAAGAGAGTATAATGCTGCGTTACAGCAGGATGTTTTCTAACACATATGCTGGCAGTTACAAATCTTGCAATATCATCATGCATTATGCGCTTATATTTAATATAATAGGCGCGTAATAGCTCCTGCTGTGCACGAAACTCACTGAGTGAGTAGAGTGTTTTTACCCTTTGACACAGACATTTTAATCACTCTGGTTAATAAATTTGGCAAAGGTTCTTACAATAGCAGTTATTAGAACCAAAATTATTACTACGACATATCTAAGCCGCAAGCTGCTGTAATCAGACGATTTGGCAATATTCCTTGCGGCTTTGTGACATATTGAGTGATGTGTTTTACCTTATTTACTGCCTTTACGTAAAATAAAATACGAGTAAATAAAAGATAAGCGTTAGGGTAGAGCACCAAGATAGCAGTAAGAAAAACCGTTTTTAGCAAGCATATTGCGCGTTTCATATACGTTATATTAATGTCAGAAGTTATCACGAGCATTATTAATAGCCGCGCAATGTCATCAACCGCCTATAATTTCAATCAGCTTACGCAGGACGTATCAACGTATGGGTATTAGCAACAGTTCTACAGAGCCAGCCAAATCAGTCGGTTCTATGAGAATAAATCTATTTTTTGCCATTTTACTGATTGCGATGACCGCCTACTTTTTGTGGTGGGGTCTAGATTACACGATGCGTCAACAGACGACGCTATTTATTGTGGCCACTGCTTTTGGTGTCTTTATGGCATTCAATATTGGTGGTAACGATGTCGCCAACTCCTTTGGTACCTCAGTAGGTGCAGGGACGTTGACTATCCCGCAGGCACTGGGTATCGCAGCGATATTTGAAGTATCCGGAGCCGTACTGGCAGGTGGTGAAGTCACCGATACCATTCGAAGCGGCATTGTCGATTTAGATGGCCTTTCGGTAACGCCCAACCAATTCATTTATGTCATGCTGTCAGCGCTCATCGCTGCCGCATTTTGGCTGTTATTTGCCACTAAAAAAGGTCTGCCCGTTTCGACCACGCACGCCATTATTGGCGGCGTTGTTGGTAGCTCTGTTGTATTAGGTATCACGTTAGGTGGTACTGAAATGGCATTATCAACGGTGAATTGGAGTACGATTGGCACCATCGCGATTTCTTGGGTATTATCACCGCTATTGGGCGGCGTTTTGTCCTATGTATTATATGGACAGATTAAGAAAAACATCATTGAATATAATGATAGAACAGAGGCGCACATTGCGACTTTGAAAGGCGACAAAAAAACCTTAAAACAAAACCACAAAGAATTTTTGGACGGTTTAACAGAATCAGAACAGCTGGCCTATACGTCAGCGATGTTACGTGATCAAGAAATCTATAAAGATGATGATTGCGATGTTGAAGATTTAGAGACTGACTACTATAAACAGCTTTATGAAATTGAAAATGAACGCAGCAACCTTGATACGCTAAAAGCGTTGAAGCAATGGGTTCCTATCATTGCGGCAGCAGGCGGCGCGGTCATGGCCTCTTTGGTCATCTTTAAGGGTCTAAAGAATGTCAATAATGGCATGACGACGCTGCAAGGCTTTTTAATCATGGGTATGATCGCGGCGCTGGTGTGGCTTGCGACCTTTATCTATACCAAGAGTATCCGCGGTAAACATAAAGAGGATTTGACCAAAGCGACGTTTATTATGTTTAGCTGGATGCAAGTCTTTACCGCCTCTGCTTTTGCCTTTAGCCATGGCTCAAACGATATTGCTAATGCAGTCGGTCCTTTTGCCGCGATTATGGATGTTATCCGTACCAATAGCATTGCAACTGAAGCCGCTGTACCGCCTGCGGTTATGCTGACCTTTGGTGTTGCGCTTATCGTTGGTCTTTGGTTCATTGGTAAAGAAGTCATTCAAACGGTTGGTACCAACTTGGCAAAAATGCATCCCGCTTCTGGTTTTTCAGCTGAATTGGCTGCGGCAGCAGTGGTTATGGGCGCATCAACCATGGGTCTGCCCGTATCGAGCACGCATACCTTGGTCGGTGCAGTACTTGGCATCGGTATTGTCAATAGAGACACCAATTGGGCGTTGATGAAACCTATCGGTTTGGCATGGATCATTACTCTTCCTGCAGCAGCGGCAATGTCTGCAATCAGTTATATTATTTTGGTCAATATTTTTTAACACGTACGCTTATTAAGGTTTTTGCTTAAATCTTATTTAACCTTATTTATAAGCACGTTTCAAATAAAAAACGCTTATCAGTATCATGCCGATAAGCGTTTTTTTATGTCAAGTTAAGTTTTATTCGGTACCAAATTGTTTGCGCTTTTTGGCAAAGAAGCGATCCAAGCGATCCATGGCATCCTCTAAATCATGTAAGTTTGGCAAAAACACCAAGCGGAAATGATCTGGCTTATCCCAGTTAAAGCCTGTTCCTTGCACCATTAAGACATTTTCTTCAACAAGCAAATCCATCATAAATGCCATATCATCTTCGATAGGGTAAACATCAGGGTCCATCTTTGGAAAGCAATAAAACGCGCCTTGTGGCATGGTACAAGAGATACCTTTGATCGCATTAAGCCGTGACACAGCCATTTCACGCTGCTTATATAAGCGCCCACGCTCTGACGTGAGCTCTTTCATGCTTTGATAGCCGCCCATCGCGGTTTGGATGGCATATTGACCTTGGACGTTGGAACACAAGCGCATAGACGCTAACATGTCCAAGCCTTCGATAAAGTCAGTGGCATGGTGTTTTTTGCCAGACACCATCATCCAACCTGCGCGGAATCCCGCGATACGATGCGATTTAGATAATCCATTGTATGAGAGCACCAGCACATCATCAGTCAAGGTGCTCATTGGGGTGTGTACCATATCATCATAAAGAATACGATCATAAATTTCATCGGCCATGATGATTAAATCATGCGCTTTAGCGACCTCAATAATTTGTTTCAGTAATTCATCACTATAAAGTGAACCCGTTGGATTATTAGGATTAATCACCACGATACCCTTGGTTTTAGAGGTGATTTTAGATTTAATGTCTTCGATATCAGGATGCCAATTGTCGTCTTCATTACAGCGATAATGTACCGCTGTGCCGCCAGCTAGGTTCGCCGCTGCCGTCCAAAGCGGGTAGTCTGGCATTGGGATAAGCACTTCGTCACCATCATTCATCAAAGCCTGCATGGTCATTACAATCAGCTCAGAAACTCCGTTGCCCAAATAGACATCACGGACATCAACTGCCGATAGCAACCCCTTTGATTGATAGTACTGTAGGACAGCTTTACGCGCTGAAAAAATCCCTTGCGAGTCGGAATAACCGGTCGCGTCTGGTAGGTTCATCGCCACATCGCGCAAAATCTCATGCGGGGCTTCTAAACCAAAGGGGGCTGGGTTACCGACGTTCAGCTTTAATATACGTTTGCCTTCTGCTTCCATCTTATTGGCTGTTTGCAATAGCGGGCCGCGAATGTCGTAGCAAACATTTTGTAATTTATCCGATTTTTTTATTGTGTTCATAGGGTGACCACTCATAGGGTTATTTTGTGAGTTTGTATCTATAGTAGGAGTTGTAGCTGTTTGATTAATTTGGGAGTCATGTATCTTGTCAGTTTGAGCAAATGACATGTTTTGACTATTTTTGTTATGAGAATGAGTGCTTTCACTTACCTCTTTATTATTATCACTGTCGTTTTTTAGTTCACCGCGTAACAGATAGCCTTCGCTGCAGCCTAAAATGTGTGCTAGCGTTGGTAGTTTAGATGACACAATGCCATTGGTGCCACGCTCCCAATTCGAGATAGCACCGCGACTGACTTTTGCGCCTGCTGCGGTCATGGCTTGCGCTAATTGCTCAGCAGTCAGCCCTTTATCACGACGTAGCTGTACCAGTCTTTCGGCTTGTGTGCTTTTATTTTTGTCATCAGCCATAATCATTCAAGCCTTTATTCAGTAGTTGGTAATCGAGAGAAGGAAAGCAGGCATTTGTTTTAATTAAGCCTTAATGCAAGATATTATTGCATTATCAGTATCAATGCAAGCTGTTTTTAAGGGTGGTATATTTGTCAATGCAAGAATAACTTGCATTGACAATATTATCGCTGCCTCATTGCTGCTCTACTAGGCCGTGTCCTTATTTTAAAAATGGTAATAAAAATGAGATAAATTGTCGTTAAACAAGGAAAGTAGTGCAAATAATATCGAGATATTGCTAAGCTATTTGACGATGTTTGGCAAAATTTAGCCATTTTTAGCTCATTTAGAAGATAATCGATTGAATTGAGGACACGCCCTATATATCAAACTTCTTTCAGAGAATCATTGTCGTGGCTACATCTATATTCATTGATACGTTAAGAAAATTTGCTGTATTTTATTTATCATAGCTTTTTCAATACCTTACACTATCGCTTGTTTATGATAGTTTTCTTGTAATGTATACCTTGAATATTGAGTGGATAAACAATAGATAAGGCCCATCGGTTTTATAAAAATATGGCGATAAAGTGTTAGTTAATAGCAGATAAAAGCTAATGCTAATGGATGAGATAATACATACCCAAATTAAGGATACATTATGCAAGACAATCAACTTAGCCAAGAAGAGATCAGCCAATTAACAGAAGCTGATTGGAAAGAGCGTTTGAGTGCTGATGAATATCACGTGATGCGTGAAAAGGGTACAGAACGCCCATTTACGGGCGTCTATAACGATGCGACTGATGACGGTATTTATCGCTGCAAAGGCTGCGGTGCCAGCTTATTTGACTCAAGCAATAAATTTGATGCCAGCTGTGGTTGGCCAAGTTTTGACCAAGGAGTTGATAACAGCGCTATCGAGGAGCATGTGGATAATTCGCTGGGCATGACGCGGACAGAAGTGACCTGTAGTAACTGCGGCGCACATTTAGGTCATGTCTTCCCTGACGGCCCAAGTGAGACGACGGGGATGCGCTATTGCATCAATTCTGTGTCTATTGATCTAGATAAATCTGAAAAGTAATTGTTAAAAAAATTGCTTAGAATATTTTAGAGTCATGGCAGGGAAGCGCGAGATGCTGCCTTGCCAGTTGTTAGCATTATTAATGTTTTCACTGTTATTGAGACATGAGCACGGCTTAAAAAAACCAAAATAATAAATTAATCAATTTAAGGACAAATGATGAGTACTATTTATGATTTTACTGCTGAGCACATGGACGGAACTGTACAAGCCTTTGCTGATTATCAAGGTAAGATGTTATTAATCGTCAATACCGCCAGCAAATGTGGGTTTACGCCGCAATTTGAAGGTTTAGAAGCAATATATCAGCAATATAAAGATCAAGGATTGGTCGTTATTGGTTTCCCTTGTAATCAATTTGGCGGGCAAGATCCAGGCAGTAATGAGGAGATTGGCGCATTTTGTCAAAAGAACTATGGTGTCAGTTTCCCAATGATGGCGAAGGTTGATGTCAATGGCAAAGACGCTCATCCTATTTTTGATTGGCTCAAAGAGCAAAAGGGTGGCGTATTAACAGACGGTATCAAATGGAATTTTACTAAGTTTTTAATTGGTAAAGATGGACAGGTCATTGACCGCTATGCGCCAACCACCAAACCAGAAGCCATAAAAATGGATATCGAACAAGCATTAGCCAGTAAATAGGGTCATGCTTGAAAATTTATTGGTTTTTTATAAAAATATAAATCCAATGAAAACATAGGCTTGTCAGATTAATAAATAAAAACCTATAAAATAGGTTAAAAAAATGAAAATACTGTTTGACAGCCATGTGTAAATCTATATAATACACACCCACAGCAAGGGGACTTAATTAAGTTCAATGTTGTTAGAATTTTTACTGACTTAAAGCGTGACAACTTTAAAGATTAAACTTTCTATAAAATTCCTTTTAAGGAATTTTAACTTGCGAAGCTAAAATTGCAGTGCAATTTTTTAACGCTTCTCAGGGTGATTAGCTCAGTTGGTAGAGCGTCTGCCTTACACGCAGAATGTCGGCGGTTCGAATCCGTCATCACCCACCACTATCTAGTATAGCGTTACTCTCAAGTAGTAGGCTAAGTGGTTAAATAAACTAAGTACGACCTAAGCAGCGGTAGTTCAGTTGGTTAGAATACCGGCCTGTCACGCCGGGGGTCGCGGGTTCGAGTCCCGTCCGCTGCGCCATATTTAAAACGAATTTAAACTGTACGGGTTCGAGTCCCGTCCGCTGCGCCATATTTAGTAAAAAGCTAAAACAAATTTAAACTCTCGAGTTTAAGCAAGTTTCGCCTCAAACATAATTTTGTTTGGGGTTTTTTTGTGTCTAAAATTCTTCTTACGGCCTTTATCTATAAAGGTTGGCTTTTTTTCCCTTATCAACTCTTAGGGACTAGTCTATCTTAGATAAAGTATTCTCTATAAGTTTGGTTGCATACATTCTATCTTTTGAAAATCGCTGATCACCTCCTTGCTGACCACCTGCTCGGTGACCAAACGGTGACTATTCTCGATTAAACACGTCCTATGATTCTTTTAATAACTGTACGTTAACTTGAAAGTAATACTCATCCTTAATGGTAATACTGACTTTGCCGTTATGGGCATTGACGATTGCTTGTACGATGGCCAATCCTAGTCCTGTGCCCGAGTGCTGATTATTGGATTTGTCATGACGATAAAAGCGTTCAAACAGTCTATCTGCTTCCGCCTGAGTTAGAGGCGTCTGCAAGCGATTAGTGATGGTGATGTTTAGCGAGGGCTGCTGAGCCGTTTCTCTAAGGGCGTGAGCGTTATGTTTTATGAGGCTAGCAGTCTTAGAAACGGCGGTAATAGTAATGATACTGTCGCTGGCGGCGTAGTAAACCGCATTGGATATCAAGTTGGCAAACAGCCTTTGTAACAAGCTCTCATCCCCTAATACCACATCAAATGCCCCTTTTTTCTCAAAAGAGATACCGCGCTCTTCGGCTATCAGCTCAAAATAATCGATGAGCTTAATTATCAGTGAGTCAGTATCGACAAGATGACGTTGTGAATCGTAAAGACCTTTTTGAGTTTTTGCCAGCAATAGCATATTGTTAATTAGCAGGGATAGTTGCTTGAGCGTGTCGTGTTGATGATGTAGCTGCTCGACATATTCTTGATGGTCTCTAGGTTTACTGAGCATCACTTGAGTTTGGGTACTTAATGTTGCCAGTGGTGTGCGCAGTTCGTGAGCAATGTCATCTGAAAACTGTGATAATGAGGCAAAGTTATGTTCGAGTTTATCCATCATGGCATTATAAGCGTCAGCCAATGGTCGCAGCTCGCTTGGCATTTCAGAGACGATGATTCTATCGTCTAACTGCTCGGCGTTGATACGTGCCATTTTTTGACTGATGGTCGCTAAGGGGGCGAATCCTAAATAGACGCTAAAAGCCGCCACTGATACCAAGATAAAAGTAATCGCAATAAGTATCAGAATAAGATGGTGATTAAACTGGGCAAGGTATTGATGATGCACATCAATCGGTAGCGCGATTAATGCCAAGCGATTAGAGTGCTCAATGACCAGCGCGCGATAATGACGATGATTAAGCTGCAAGTCAAAGGGTTGATCGCGGTGCTGCTGCCATAGTTTTTCGACCAATTGGGAGTCATTGAGTTTATCAATAAAATCCTTTGGCTGACTATTAATGACTTGTCCATTATGGTCAGTGATAATTGTTTTGACTTCATAATCTGGTCGAAAAATATCTATCACGGATGATGCTGTATTAGCGAGATGAGCAGGGTCGGAAAGGTTGTCAGAGCGCTGATCATCCGATGTCACCTCTGTCATATACTGTCGTAAATTAAACGCAGCATGAGTCAGGATCTCTGAGTCCATTTGTTCAAAATGATCATTAACCGAACGCTGTATCCATATGTACAAAAAAGCTTGAGATATCAGCACACATACCGTTAATACTAGGGTAGTGCGCCACAGTAATGACAAGCGTCGATGCTCCGATTTATATGTCATGCTATTTTACTTCAACATGATTGAGTTTAGAAACCGTATTAGCCTCATTACTCATATCAATGCTAGTTTCATTATTGACTGTAACGGCGCTATTGTCCGCTTCTAGTTTATAGCCCATACCGCGTACGGTATGAATGAGCTTATTTTCAAAGCCATCGTCGATTTTACTTCGTAAGCGTCTTATCGCCACATCAATCACATTGGTATCGCTATCAAAATTCATATCCCATACTTGTGAAGCGATGACAGAGCGGGGCAATACTTCGCCTTGATGCTCAAGTAAAAACTGCAATAGCGCAAATTCTTTGGCCGTCAATTTGATAGAACCTTTATCTCGATGCACACTACGTTTGGCGATATCCAGTTTTAAATCAGCTATTTGAAGCACTGTGCTGGCGTAATCTGCTTGATTGGCACGGCGTAGTAAGCTTTTGATTCTGACCAACAGCTCAGCGAAGGCAAAAGGTTTAGTGAGATAATCGTCACCGCCAATCTCAAAGCCTTTTATGCGGTCGCTAAGGTCATCTTTTGCGGTCAAAAATAATACAGGGGTGGTGTTACCAGCAGCGCGATAATTACTGACCAGCTCAAAACCACTGACATCAGGCAGCATCACATCCATCACCACGACAGTGAAGTCCTCAGTCATCAGAGCATGATACCCATCTAAACCTGTGGTTTTATGCTCAACGATAAAACCTGCCTCGCTTAAACCTTTTTTAATGTAGTCGCCAAGTGATAACTCATCTTCGACTAACAATACTTTCATAGCATACTCGCGCCAATTATTTAGGATGAGATCAATATAAAATGTCTCTATTGTTATCAATCATAGAGGAATACTGGTAATAAACCTATGCTCAGTCTAGAAGATGACAAAATTGTCATCTTGGCGTCATCTGACTGTCAGAGTGGTTATGCTAGTTTGGCTTCAATACATCCTAATTTTAATATTCAACACCATGAGAAGCCTCTATGATGCCTTTTACCGTTAAGTTTGTTCGAGGGTCAGCGGTCTTATTAACTGCTGCCATATTATCAGCGTGCGGGCAATCTGACAGCAATGCTTCTAATGCCAGCCCCTCTACTGCCAATGCCGCTAACGCCAGCAGTGGTGAGGCAAACGCTATACAGAGTAGGCAAACAGTGACAGAGACACCAGCCAACAACCCAGACCTGCTCAAGAACGTGTCAGCCACTGTCTATAAAGATGCCAATTGTGGCTGTTGTAAAGAATGGATAGGGCACGCAGAAGATAATGGGTTAACGACAACTGCCCATGATGTTGCAGACTTGTCATTATTTAAAGAGCGTTACGGTGTACCTGCTGAGATGCGTTCTTGCCATACCGCCGTTACCAGTGATGGTTATGTCATCGAAGGTCATGTTCCTGCTAAGTATGTGGCTGAGTTTTTGCAAAACCCACCAAAGCAAGCCATTGGTTTGTCGGTACCGGGTATGCCCGTCGGAAGCCCTGGTATGGAATATCAAGATAAGTTTATGCCATACCAAATTATGCAAATCAATAAAGATGGTACAAACCAAGTATACGCTGAGATTGAGTCCGCAGAGCAGCAACTATAAGCCAATACTTTAGATAGATTTTTTAAATTTCAGCTACTCATTGTAGTACTGATAGCAGCATTGATGGAGACTGACTGATGAATCATACAGAGCAAAAACAGATGAACCCTTATGTAAAGTTCACCCTCATGATTCTGACGTCTACCGTGGTGATGTATATCATGATGTACTTCAATACTTATGAGTGGGATCATATTTATTTTAGTGAGACCAGAGCCTATATGGCGCTATATATGGGCGCAGGCATGGCAGTAATTATGCTCGCCTTTATGAGCAATATGTACAAGAAAACTAAGGTCAACTTAATGATTTATGGTCTTAGTGTGCTGATGTTTGCCGTGGGTATCTGGGGCGTCAGATCTCAAGCAACCGTCGATCAAGTGGATTGGATGCAGGCTATGATACCGCATCATTCAATTGCGATCTTAACCAGCTCAAGAGCCGATATAGAAGACCCTAGAGTACAGCAGCTTGCTGACGACATCATCGAAGCACAAAAACGTGAAATCCAAGAGATGCAGGCACTGATCGAAGCATTAGAATAAATAGCCTTAAAACACACTCCTCTTAGTACATAAATTAAATGATTTTTCCAACTGGTGGATCTTAGCTGATTTGCCAGTTTTTATATGAACCATAACTACCAAACGATCGTAATTAAGGATCTACCATGAAAATGATAAGAAACTCACGTCTTGCCATGCTTGCAGTTAGTGTCAGTGCCATGATGCTGCTTAGCGCTTGTCAGCCGACGAATGATGTAACAGAGGCTACTGTCAAAGACGAGGCGGCTCCTGTTAATAATGCTACAACAGACACTAGCGCGATGGATGCTCATGCAGGTCATGATATGTCAGGCGATGCGATGACGGGCATGCATGGAGAGTATAATGACTCTATGACTAAGATGCATGATGAGATGATGGCAGGCATGGCATACAACGATCCCGATGCTGCCTTTGCTCAAGGAATGCTCGGTCATCATATGGGTGCTGTTGATATGGCAGAGATTCAGCTAAAGTATGGTACAGATGCAGAAATGCGTCAGTTGGCACAAGAGATTATTGACGCTCAGAAAGCTGAAATTGAGCAAATGCAGAACTGGCTTGCCAACCATCCTGATGCTGCTGAGCCAACGTCTGATACTGAAGCCATGCAGACAGCTTATGCTAAAGGTATGGATACGATGCATAGTGAAATGATGGCAGGTATCGCTGACCCTAACCCAGATATGGCATTTGCTCGCGGTATGTTGCCGCATCATATTGGCGCAGTAGATATGGCAAAGATACAGCTAAAGTATGGCAAAAATGAAGAAATGCGTCAATTGGCACAACAAGTAATTGACGCGCAGCAGCCTGAAATTGAGCAAATGCAAAACTGGATAGCCAAGCATAATAGTTAAATAACGAGTGCTTAAGAATGGAGGTATTTTAGATAAAAAGCAGTGTCTTATATTTATTAAGGTACTGCTTCTTCTGCTCTATATTTTTTCTAAAATTTCGCTAGTGCCTGCATCAATATTCACGTCGCCACCTTTGTCTACCATAAGCCTTAAAAGGTTGAGTCTCCTAGGTACGCCATTGATATGAATAAGATTTGCTAGGATAGTGTATCTGTGTTTAAACCACCCGAAGGTGGCTTAAATAATTAATTATACTAAGTCATCTAAATCAGGTAGATTTGATGAATCTTCAACACCGAATGCCATTTGTCCTAATTTCTTAAAGTCGATGTATTGGATTTCAATCAAGTCAGGTAAGAGACTAAGATGCACAAAGATATTCATTTTATCGACATTTTTGATAGACGCGTTGTCACTTATGGCAAGGGCAGGAACGAAGCCAAACATTTCATCGTATTCAAGTGCTCCAAATTTTTTCACGCAGCGATTGAATAAGGGTTTGCTATTGTTATCAACCATATCAACATATTTTGTCTCTTTAAAAGCAAAAAATAATTCAATTTTTCTATCTGCTAGGCCTTTTGCAATATCTTTCGCTTCCCCTTTTTCTTGATAAACCCAACCAAGAGTTGGAGTAATTGTATAGGCATGACCCATTTTTTCACCCCAAACGTATAACTTGCCAAAGCCACTACGAGCAATCACATAATAATTGTCTTGTTTTAAAATGTCTTCACCTAGCCAAAGCACGAGCTCATCTTCATAGTCAGCAGGATTGACCATCCAAAATAGACCTTGTTTAAAGCGGCAGAAGCCCATTTTCTCCCAATAGAAAAGAAGTTTGTCAGGCAACTTGCCACGATAATATTCCAAGGTAGCTTGTTCAACAGGCTGTTGCCAGTCAGGTTGACCAAACTTTTCTAAAAAGTAATCAAATCCTTCATCAATAATAAAGTGACTCATTTTTCTATCCTTTAGATGTTTATTTGTACATATTAATCAGTGTCAATGATATTTGTTGGTAGGTGTTGGCTTGCTATTTATTATTACTGTTTAATAATGCCTTATTAATTGCCCTGTGGTCGTTTAATTCTCTATCAAGCCCTAGTTGCATCAAAGTAGCAGGATGATACTGGTAGTTGTCCTGTTTGTTATTGGAGCTCGAGCTTGAGTTGAGAGTCATAAATATAAAAAACCACACAAAGGTGGTTTAAGTAAAATAATAACAAACTAACCTTTCTTACCCTCAAACTGCCAAATCACTTCACCCCAGTTGTTGTTTGGATAGTCTGGCATGGTGTCGTCTTGCTTAAAGTAGGCACGACTGTCTGCTTTGGCTAAAGTGAACCAGTAGCCTGATTTAGGGCAGGGTTGTTCGGCTAGGCAATGGCCTCGAGCTTGACTGGTGATTTCAGGTTTAGCGGTAGGCTGGTTCTCGTAATAGGGCGTCATGTCTTCGCCTGACTCAGAACGCTTCATAAACTCTTTGTAAGTGATTTTATAGGGGTCGATAGAGACAAACTTGCTGGTGTCAATACCTGTCTCTTTAAGTACGAGTGGTAGCGTATAATCAGGTTGATTTTGCTGAATCTTTAATCCCATTTTAATGGCTTTAGTCTCGAAAAAAAGTCTAGCTTCAGGTAATCCGCCATAAAGCTTACTATATTCTTTGGTCAAAGATTCATCATAGTTATTAGGAATGATTTGTCTTATTAACTCTAACTCATCGAAAATATCTAAGCTAATCAGGTAATGACGGTTGCCTGTTTCAGGGTCACTTTGCCTATTTATTCTAATGTCCATATAGATTTCTGTGCCATATATTAATCGCCATAGCTGTAGATCATTAAGTTGCATCCACTCTTTAAAAGTAAGTGGGTAACTGTAATCAAGATATAGTTCTGAACCTTCATCTGTCGTTGCAAATGTAAAACTGTCTTTGGCAGTCAACCTAGGAGCGCTATTTGAATGCGCATACGTCCAACCTTTATCTTGTAGTTCTTTAAAGAAAAACATCATTTTTTGATAAGCATCTGCGTCTGATATACCGTTGTCTGTCTTATCGAAGAAAAAATCAACTGTAATTTTATTCAACCCTCTCTGCTCGCTAGTTACCTTATCCATCGCTAAAACAGTGACAACTTGGTCAATATTGAAACTACCGTCAGAATAATGGAAAATTACTTTCCCCATGTTGTTTGTTGGAAAGTCATAACCCTGAAAGGTAACTCCCATAGGCTGAGCATCTGCTTCTTGGAAAGCTTTATACTCAGGGTTGGCATCGTATAAATCTTTAGCAGTCATGTTTAAGGCAATTTCTAAAGGTTTATCAGGCATAATAACCTCTTTTTCTGCTTGGCAGGCAGTAGCTAAAAAAAGGAAGCTAAAGCAAATCAGAGTAATGAAAATTTGTTTAAACATAATACCAAACATGCCTTAGTTGCTTGAATAATGGGATTTTATAGCCTTACCCTTGTTCACCTTCAAACTGCCACATGACTGGCGTAGTTAGTTTGATATAATTTGCCTTATTCTAAGGGTTAGATTTAGAGTTGTGCTTGGAGGTGGGTTTGCGGCTGGGTGGAGAGGACGAGGGTGTTGGCATATTTGATGTTGATGTGACTATTACTAGTGAGCAAGAACTTTTAGATCATTAATAAGAATTGGTAAATTTCGTACTTGTCATTTTAAGAAAAGCTTGTTTTTAAGTTCATGTTTAGAAGTTTCGAAATCCTCAGCATTGCACATTGTATTTAATTTTTTATTAGTGGGAAGACTAATCCAACCATCTTGATAGCTGAATTTATATGCATCATAACTTTCCTGAGATGAAAGACAACAGGCAAAAGAGCCTGCTAAGGCTTTGCACTCTTTACCATTTATACTTGCTTCAACGATATTAAGATTTGGTGCACCTAAAAGCTCTGCAGAGAAATAATCTAATCCTTTATCATCACTCGGTATGATCTCACTAATAATATCAATACCATCCAGATTAAGGTCGTAATGGTTTAGTTTATTAGTGCTATAGCTCAAAGAAGGAATTTCAGGTATATAAGTAACAATAGCATCTAATCGTGTAGGAATATTAGTTTGTGTAGAGTATAAGCTTCTTGATTGGTCATCAAAAGTAGCAATAAACTTATTATTTTTTAGTATGAATATATGTTCAGTATTTTCAGTACTTGATAAGATTGTAAATCCATTAACCTCATAGCTCTTATAGTCGTTTGCAAATACACCATTATCCTTGATTTTAGTATCGAAGTTCTCAATATCATTAGCTGAAAAACCATATTTCTCTAAATCAGATTTGTCGATATAGTCTATTAATGAAACTTTTTTAGGTTCAGCTAAATTTGAGTTATTAGTACAAGATGATAAACATATTATGCTAATAAATAGTAAAGACTTAATAATAATATTCATTGTTATATTACTCTTATAAGTTGATTATTTGTTATAGCATTGGTTTCCCACATCTTTCCAAGCTTCGTCGAACGTCTCGTAGTTATCCCAGTTCATATAATCTAAGCATCTTCTTATTCCAGGCATAGAACTAAGTTCCTGATATTCTAGCCTTTCCCCAGTAGCTTTGTACCAGTTGTAATCTTTTTGGAAAATACTCTTTACATGATTAAGAGTTGCTTGTCCACCTACTAACAAAGCTTGTAATGCTCCTAAAAGTCCACCAGGAGCATTAGAGTACTCTCTCAATAGCGCTGTTACTATCATATCTGTCGCTCTATCTTCAATATTGCTAACTTGCTCTTGAGAGATATATGAGACCTTCTGTACCACCTTATTTGTAGGTTTAGCTTTAGTTCTGTTACTAGTATATCTTTTAGCATGAGTTACTGGATCACTCATAAAGAGTCCTTATTATTTTGCCATGGTAGATTTAAGCTTAATTCAATTTCGTCTTCACTTTCTGAATGGAATTCTTCAGTCCATCCGTTTTCGTCAGTAGTGCCGCGATAGACTTCTCCAGTTCTTATATTTTTACCTATATATTTAACATTTGCATAAGGTAGGTTGTTAGCAAATACAAACTGATAAGTTAGATTATAAGGTTTATCATCTGTTGAGTTCTGCCACGGTAAAC
Organism: Psychrobacter sp. PG1; assembly: GCF_014897815.1. Taxonomy (GTDB): domain Bacteria; phylum Pseudomonadota; class Gammaproteobacteria; order Pseudomonadales; family Moraxellaceae; genus Psychrobacter. Next base: position 32,272 of record NZ_JABUZG010000053.1, on the reverse strand, counting down.
CTAAATGGACTTCAATTTCATTTTCGGTATCTGTATAGAATTGTTCAGTCCAGCCATTTTTATCTGTAATACCTTGAGTTGTTTCACCCGTTGTAATGTTTTTAGCTGTATAAGCTACATTAGCATAAGGCATATTTCTTGCAAAAATAAACTGGTATGCCAAATTATAAACTCCATCCATCAGCGTCTTTTTCTCAGGAATTATGCTAGGCAACCCTGCCAATCCCAACCCATCTACACCGCCTCCAGCCCTACTATGCTTACCAGCCTTCTCCGTAAACTGCTTTGCCGTAATCGTAATATCACCACCATCTAAAGTGATACTCGCACCACCAGCCGTCAGCGTAATTTTATTCGTCGCTACTATCTCAACCTCTTTAGTCGAGGAGGCAATATTCACATCTTGCTTAGCCGTGGCTTCAAGCTTACCCGTATGGGCGGAGAGGGTAATATTCTCTTTGGCATTGGTCATGCTAAATTGACCATCGGCTATGATATTGAGTGATTCGCTACTGATTTGGTTATGACTATCGCCACTACTAATATTTAAGTCTTGCTGAGTGGTGGTTAGCAGCTCACCCATAGTGCGTTGGATAATCGTGTCGTCACTGACGTAACTTGTATCCGCTGCACTATCAATCAGCGTGAATGGTGTTGTTTGATGGGTCTTATTAAGCTGGTTAGCATCTTGCTCTTTGACGATACTCTCAAGCTGAGTCTTAATCGCTTTATGATCTTTGCTATTGCGACCCAATCCCGTTGCCAGTTGCGTGAGTCGCTCCGCTAGGTGCTGACCACCGAGTGCGGTTTGGGTCAGCGTTGGCGTATGCTGCTGGTAGTCGTGCTCTTGGGCTTGTGCGTGGGTTTGCGGCTGGGTTGAGAGTACTAATGCTTCGCCCGTTTTTAAATGGTTCTATATATTACCTATTGTTTGAAATGGTCGTAATGATCTTTGATCCTTTAAAGAAATTCTAATGCGTGGTATATATTCAGGTAATTCACTAGCTGTGTTGTAATTCAAGTACTCTTTTTCATCTGATGTCTTAATTAAAATACTGACTATAACGTTTGGATAGTCTTTTGAACTATATAAGCGATTTAATAGGTAAGTATATTTGTTTGTAGAGGTGCTTTCTAAACGTTTATTTTTTGCTATATCATAGTTTTTAAGGTTTAAAGCATCAAAATCTAAATTTTTTGTTTTTAACTCTTTCTGAGTAGTCGTAGCTATTTTAATTCTTTCAATATTTGTAATTTCGTTGTTTAAACTAATAGATATATGCAATGGATCATTTATAAAGAAGTAATCTTTCATAGGCCCTTGTTTAGGAACATGTGGTTTGAATTCTCCAAATTCATCAACATTATCTAATAGTGTAGACTTTCCAGAAAGTATTTCCATAGATGACTTAAGAGCTTCATTAATGTTGCCATTTCCATTAGTGATATTTTTATTAATATTCTTCGATCTGACTACTGCATTAATTATCTTTTGATCATTTGTCATTGTAGATCCCTTTTTCTCTATACTCTGATAGCATCCTGACGAAACCAAAGCAATGAAAGTTATTGTTAGTAAATTTCTAATAGTTTTCTCCATTATTAATATTAAATGTCACAAAACATTTCAAGCAAGTTTCGCCTCAAGTATTAGTTTACTTGAGGTTTTTTTGTGTCTGAGTTTCCTCTCAAGCCCTTTCCTTATAAGGGATGGATGCTCTTTCTCTATTTATCTTTACTAAATGGTCTACTCTTTAACAATGCATGAATGATAAGTTTTTGCGTATGAGCTCTATCTTTTGAAAGTCGGTGACCAAGTGCTCAGTGACCAAACGGTGACCATTTTGTGACCAAGATTGTTAAAAGTCGGTTATGGTAACTGATCCCTGTAACTTATTATTATTAACAAATTCAGTAGCTTGAAACTTAAGAATCAAACTGAGCTTAAGATAAAAATGAAAAGCGTTCTATCAATTTATCCGTAATCATTTTGTTAGTTTCAATACAAAATGTTATGGCCCACAACCTTAACTTTTCTGCTAAATAAAAACACTCCAAAGGTGTTTCGAACTGATGATACTTAGAGTAAATAAGCATCCTGTCCCCACTACCATCCAAATACTTATAACCATAAGCAAAGAATTAATAAATATCAAAGTTATTTTTGCTATCATCTAAATGGATTAGTATCCATTTAGATGATGAGGATGATTGCCGTAACTAGTTAATCAGGTCTCAATTGAAAGCGAGCTTTTACACCTTTTTGATCACAAATTTAATTGAGCTATGCTGAAAAAACTGTAGAACCAAACTTGGTAAACTAACTATGAGTACAGATTTTTTAAAGCTATCCGATTTTATTCAACAATCTTTTATTTATTCAGTGAAACATGACATCGCGACACTTTCTTGCGTCATACAGGTATGTGTCTATAATTCTTCGCATTTTAACCCCTCCTTATATAACGAGTTGCCTTTTTCCGAGCCAAATAATATCAAACAGTCGATAAACAAGAGACGGGCAGAGTTTTTAGCAGGTCGAATTGTAGCAGCAATGGCTTTATTCAAAGAAGGGTCACCTATACTCTCAGTGACTAATGGTGCGCGTAGAGAACCGATATGTTATTCAAACTATAACGTTTCAATAACACACACTAATGAAATGTCTGCGGCAATAGCTAAAAAATCGTCTTTTATTTATGGAGTTGGTGTGGACTGTGAGAAGATAATGAGCTTAAAGACAGCGAAAAACCTATCAACTGCGATATTATGTGGCAACGACCGCTCTTTTTATCATAAAGATCACATATCATATGAATTTTTCTGTACGCTGGTCTTTTCTGCAAAAGAAGCTTTGTTTAAGACAATATATAGTCATATAAAATGCTATGTAGGTTTTGAAGCGGCGATGCTAACAAAAGTTGATTATAAAAAACAAACATTCGAGATAATAGTATCTGAAGATATTCAACTCGCTGTTTCTAACAATTTTAGTGGGGGATATAAAGTATATGGCAACCATATTATTACGTTTATAATCAAATAAGAGAAGCGCGTACATAAAATGTATATGAGCTATCTTTAACTATAACCTTACTTTCTTTTAGATAGTTGTTTATTAATATCGAGTACGATTTTTTCAGTCGCTTGCCAATCTAAACACTCATCGGTAATCGACACACCGTATTGCATACTCTTAATCTCAGAGCTTACAGATTGTTTCCCTGCATTAATATTGCTTTCAAGCATCATACCAACAATTGAGTGGTTACCTGCCACTATTTGCTTCACCACAGAATCCGCAACTAAGCGTTGTTTTCTATAATCTTTATTCGAATTATTATGGCTACAGTCTATAATAATAGCAGGTAAAACACCTGACTCTCGCATTTTATTAGCATAGTTTTTAACCTGTTTACTACTATAATTAGGCACCTTACCCCCTCGTAGAATCAAATGAGCACAAGTATTTCCTTGCGTTTTGATTTTGCAAATATCACCTTGTTGGTTGATACCTATATAATGATGTCCCTTAGAGGCTGCTTTTATTGAATTAACAGCAACTACAACATTCCCGTTGGTACTATTCTTAAAACCTATAGGAGCTTGCAGCGAAGACGCTACTTCACGATGGATTTGTGATTCGGTGGTGCGCGCACCAATCGCACCCCAACTAAAAACATCATCAAAGTAGTGGCAGACATAAGGATCAAGGACTTCGGTAGCGAGGGGTAAGCCTATTTTAGTTAATAGAATAGAGAGTTCCCGTGCTTTTAACAACCCTTTTTCGATATTGCAGGTGCCATCACAGTCTGGATCGTTTACAAAACCCTTCCACCCTACAGTGGTACGTGGCTTTTCAAAATAGGTGCGCATCACAATATAGATATCTGAATTAACTGTTTGCGCTAATGCTTTTAGCCGATAGGCGTAATCTACGGCTGCCGCCGGGTCATGTATCGAGCAAGGTCCGCAAATTAATAACAAACGCGAATCAGTGCCTTGAATGATATTTGTTACAACTTCTCTATGTTTAGCAATTCTGCCTATATCGTCCTTGGCTAAAGGATAGCGTAACTTTAAATCGTTAGGAGTTAGCAGGCTAGAAAACTTACGACCGATGTCATCGTTATGTATCTTATTCTGAAAATTACTCATAAACTGCATTGTATATTTTTCCTTTAATTTAAATAAAGGCTATTAGGTCACCTAGCTAAAACCAACTGTATTCAATAGCTAGCCATCTAAAAGAATTTTATTCTAAGTAATGAACTTTGAGCGGCGGAAAACCATTGAACTCAACCGAGGAATAAGAATAGGTGTAAGCGCCTGTAGTTAGCCAATACAGCTTGTCCCCTATTTTATTCTCTACGGGTAATTGATACATGGTTTCTTCATACATGATATCGGCGGAATCACACGTCGGCCCTGCTAAAATCACGCTTTCACATTGCTTTGAGCTTGCCATAGCGGTGGTATAGATGGGATATTTAATCGCCTCGCCCAAGGTTTCGAATAACCCCTGAAACAATCCAACGTCAGTAAACACCCAACGCGCTTTATCGCTGAGCGATTTATGCGATATGAGGACAATTTCGCTGACCAATACCCCAGAGTTACCGACGAGCGAGCGCCCTGGTTCCAAAACCAATTCTAGGTCTTCACAGTTGGGAAAGTACTCATCTATATAACGATTAATACTGTTAGCGTAATCTTGCAGGGGGTTAATATATTTTTTGTACCGAGCAGGAAACCTACCCCCAAGATTAATCATATTTAGCGTAATGTTTTTCTCTTGTAATTGCTTAAATATCGCTTGAACCTTAACCAGCGCCTCATTCCATGACGAAATATTTTGCTGCTGGCTGCCGACATGAAACGAAACCCCATAAGGCACTAAGCCGAGCTTCTTTGCTTTGATTAAAAGATGCACGGCCATGGTAGGGTGGCAGCCAAATTTACGCGACAGGGGCCACTCTGCGGTGTCCCCTCCATCGACTAAGATACGTACAAATACTTTAGCGTTTGGCGCAAACTTGGCGATGTTCTCTATATCGGCATCGGAATCGGTCACATACAATCTCACCCCTTTGCTATGCGCATATGCTATGTCTTCTATCTTTTTTATCGTATTGCCATACGATATCTTATCGGGGTGTACGCCGCTTTCTAAAACTTTATCCAATTCATAAGTAGACGCACAATCGAAATACGATCCCATCTTCTTAAGCAGATTAATCACTTCATGGGCAGGGTTTGCTTTCATGGCATAATAGATATTAAATCTAGGAAATAGCCCGACCATATCCATATAGTTAGATTGGATACAGTCCAAATCTACCACCAAAAAAGGCGACGATTTGGTCTCAGAGAGTCGTAGTATTTTATTCCATTTTTCATGTTGTAAATACGTATTAATATCAAACATCATTATTCCCTTTAAATAAAATATCATTTTATTTGGTTTATCATTTTATGTGTGGCGTATGGTTTATTTGGATCTTATATAAAGTTATATTTATTATATCCATGGCTTAAGCAATACATATCGGGTGTTATCCCTCATTTAATAATACGTGTTTTAAAACAATCCATATAAGACTATTCATAACAGTCCACCCCTTCATTCCACTCATTTTTTAGTTTAGAACACTGTTTTTTGGTTCGCATCACTACGACCATAGCATAAGGTTTTAATCGTAAATATCTGTGGTCATTAGCGATACATATTTGGAATATGTATGTTGTCGCCTCATCCGATTACTTGCTAAAAGGCTTTATATCTACAAATATAAGTTTATAAATATAAAGCCTTTTCTTCTTCCTTTTGTTAGCGTTCTTTGGCTCTTTAACCCAGTATGCTCTCGTACGTTTTTCACTTACCCCTAATGATTATTTTGGCATATTTTTATGGTTTGTATGCTGCCTGCTCTTAAAAATAACCTGCAGTTTACCCCGTTTATAACGGTGTAATTCTTAGCGATGAGTCGTTACATAGTAGATTTTTATACCTCATAAGAACGTTTCTACCATCCATAGCCTAAAAATAAATCACTAACTATAAAATGATAATAATTATCATTATCATAACCTATTATCTGAGTAAAGTAACTAGGGCGTGTCCTCAATTTATTTTGCAATGAATGATAGTGCAGGCCAAGTAAAGCATTGACTTAAAGTTACGAGCTAACTTTTCATAGCGAGTGGCTATACTGCGGAAATGCTTAAGTCTAGCGAACATATTTTCAACAAGATGACGCAGTTTATACAAATAGCTATCAAACTCTGGATTAGGGTGTTTGGCATTCTTTCTTTTATGAATGACGGGTATCATATCGCAGCTTAGAGCTTTGTCTCTAATAGACTCTGAATCATAGCCTTTGTCAGCAATCAGCTTGTCCAATCATTTTAATCAATTCACCTGCAACTTGACTGTCATGGACTTCACCCCCAGTGATTTTAAAATCGAGCGGATATCCATCGGCATCACAGGATAAATGTATCTTTGTAGTTGCTCCGCCACGGCTTTGTCCAATTGCTCGACATTCACCAAGCCGAGCTCCACTTGCATGCTGATGACACCGTATATAACTTCCGTCGATGAATACTTATTCCGTATCAACTTCCTTTCGTAAGCCAAAAAAAATTCTGCCACAAACCAGTCTTTGACCATCGATTAAAACGATTATAAGCAGTTTTCCACGGGCATAACTCTTTAGGTATGTCACGCCAAGGAGCGCCTGTACGGAGTTTCCAGAGAATAGCTTCCATAACCTCGCGATTCTTTTCTTTTTGATAGCAACCATGCTGTGCCATAGTTACCTGTAACTGTTCCCAAAGGTTATCGGTTAATGCTTGTCTGGCCATCTTAGTTATTTGCCTCATATCTTCTAAAATGCATGCTTTATTTTAGAAGATATATGCGCTTTTTCCAATTAGGGACACGCCCTAGCAACATTAATTTTTCCTGCTATTCATCGCTTTTTTTAATGATAAAACCATTTAAACCTCATAATAACGCTAACCTATTGGCGGTTCTGCTTAAAACCGAAAATATCTAAGATTTTAAAAAATCACCCAAAAAAAATATTCTTACTATGCAAAATATTATTAAATATCAATACCTTATATGTTATTGACAACTAAATTTATATTCATAACTATTAAAAAATTTATTTTATACACATTTTTACATAAAGTTACAATAATAATTATTATATATGAGTGTCTGCCTAGACAGCTGATTATTCTAGGTCTATGTTGCTATTTGTTAATGATAATTGTAATGTTAATGATAATTATTATCATTAACATTGAAATAAAAATCTTTTGTATATATAATCCCCGAATGCTTAAAAAACCTGCAGTCGTTACTATCGTCTGCGTCCACAATAAATTAAATGAGAGTATTTTTAATGAACAATAGTTCATTTTTGTACATGGTAAAAAATATAACCAATAAATAAACGAGACGTTCAACTTAAGTATTAAAAAATACGAAAAAAGTGACGACGTATGATTGGGAATGTTTAAAAAAACATCGGAATTTTTTTAGTAGACTTATCTAGATATGTTTGCTCACTGGTTAAGAAACTCTTTACTTAACTCTGATGCAATTTTATCTGTTTTAGAAAAATAAAGAAAAGATAATAACTACAATTTAAAAAAGGCATAACAATGTTTAATACTCTTCAAGAAGAAAGAAGCCGTTTTGTTAAAGAAACATCCCAAAACAGCACATACGCCCCCAGCAACTATAGAAATAATAAAATATCTACCCAAAATGACGCTTATTTTATTGCCGATAAATACCAAATTCACGCCAGTCAACTTGTGTCCTGTATAGCAACGCCAGCAAAAGATACTGCCATCCTAAAAAACCACATTGATCATGAGTTTTCTAGGTTAATAGCAGCAGGCAACCCAAACCCTATCCTAATGGGTGCTATTCCTTTTGATACGCAGCAAAACTCCAGTTTAAGCTTTTACACTGAATCCACAAAAAGCTGTCTCGATGACTTATTTGATAGTAAGCCACAAGAATTTAACGTTCACCAAGTTAAAAGCTCGGTGTCCGAACAAGATTTCAAAGAACTGGTAGAACACGCTTTGGACACCATTGAAAAAACCGCGTTAAGTAAAGTTGTCCTATCGCGTATGTTGCAGTTAGAAATAGACAGTGCGCCAAACGTTGCGAGTTTGGTTAAAATCTTGGTTGAAAAAAACCCGCAAGCTTATACCTTTGCGGTGCCGGTATCGGATACTGAAACAATCGTCGGGGTAAGTCCGGAATTATTATTATCTAAAGAAGGGCACCGCGTAAAAAGTAACCCCTTGGCGGGGTCGTTGGCACTGACCAAAAACCTCAAACAAGACCTAAAAAATAAAACAATCCTAAAAAGTTCGCCGAAAGATCAACGCGAGCACAGTTTGGTTGTCGATAAAGTAGTGAGCCATTTAGCGCCCTATTGTTCTAGCTTGACGGTGACAGAAACACCAGAAATTTTAGAAACCTCCACCATGCTCCACCTCTCCACAGTGCTCAATGGCACCTTGCGACACAACGCCCCCGATGCGCTTACTTTAGCATTAAACCTCCACCCCACCCCCGCGATATGTGGCACCCCGACAGAGCAGGCAAAACAGTTCATTCAAAGCAAAGAGACGTATGAGCGTGGATTTTATAGCGGTTTGATTGGCTGGATGGACACGCAAGGCAACGGTGAATGGTTAGTGACCATTCGCTGTGGGCTTTTAGAGAGTAATCATATGTCTTTATATGCAGGTGCTGGTGTTGTTGCAGGCTCGTGTCCAGACTCAGAATGGATAGAAACCCAAAAAAAGCTAGAAACGATGTTAAATGTGTTTACATTACATGAATAACTTAATCAACATCGCGTATACGCCCCTGACATAATCCAGTTAATCCGCCATTAAAGTGACTAAAAACAACAAATAGATTGATTATCGAATGCCCTCACCATTCATTTTACCTACGGCATAAGGCTTTTTATGAGCATTAGCAAAATAAATAATTACGAGCTTATCCAGCAACATGAGTATCCAACAGCAAAAGTGAATTGGACCATAGATGCCAATAAAACAGTCTTATTGATTCATGACATGCAAGACTATTTCTTAAGCTTCTATGGTGCTAATAGCGTGCTTATTGCCTCTGTTATTGAGCATATAAAACAGTTAAAACAATGGGCGAAAGACCATAATGTTCAAGTGTATTATTCAGCGCAGCCCCAAAAACAATCTACAGAAGATAGAGGCTTATTAACAGATATGTGGGGAAAAGGGTTGACAGAACCCGATAAATTAGGTCAAGAAAATATCACTGCCTCAATAGCGCCAGAAGACAATGATATTATTCTTGAAAAATGGCGTTACAGCGCCTTTTATAGAACTCAGCTAGGCGAGGATATGCAAAACCAGAAAAAAGACCAAATCATTATTTGCGGTGTATATGCGCATATCGGCGTATTACAAACTGCTTCTGTGGCATTTATGGACAATATAAAGCCTTTTGTTGTCGAAGATGCCGTCGCTGACTTTTCTAGAGAAGACCATATTTTCGCTTTAAATTATGTGCAACGCAATCTAGGAAAAGTAGTAACCACAGCTGAAATTATTCGTTCGTAGAAATAGATATCAATAAGTGACTGTTATGACACAACAAATTATATGGATCGTTGGGGTAAATCAAGGTATCGGACTGGCGTTAACTGAATCTATGCTTGCTAAAGGTTACGACGTAATAGGTTTGGATAGAGATTTAGATAACATATCAAAAATCATTAAGCATCCTAAACTGTCCTTATATCTTTGTGATGTTACCAGTGAAGAGCAAATTGGCGCATTATGTGAACAGCTGTTACCCACGCACCCACCGCTATATGTTGCTTATGTGGCTGGCGTTATGTACACCGATAAGCATGAGGATATCACTAGCCAACAATGGAGGGAGATGTTTGCCATAAATGTCGATGCTGTTTTTTATTTTATGTACTATTTAATACCGCATTTTAGACAACAACAACAAGGCAGTATTGTTATTGTTTCCTCAAACGCTGGAAGAACACCGCGAGTAGGCATGGCCGCGTACGGTGCGACAAAAGCTGCGCTTACCCATTTTGCGAAAGCCATTGGTCTTGAATTGGCGAAATACAATGTTCGGGTGAATATAGTCTCGCCTGGCTCTACGATGACGCCTATGTTAACAAGTCTTTGGGATAACTGTTTAGATAGTGAGGCAAATATACGCTATACCATTAATGGTGATCACGCTAATTATAAAGTGGGTATTCCGCTCAAAAAACTCGCTAATCCTAAAGATATTGTTAACGCTATCATTTTCTTACTTGAGCCTACCGCTGCCCATATAACCATGCATGACATCGTTATAGATGGTGGGGCCACGCTGGGTATATGAATAAACAATACCGAACAAATACAACAATAAATATGGTAGCTTTATGAACTTACAATGTGATTTGCTAGAGCAGGTTAGACAAGTCCTGCAAAATGAAAATATAGAGACGCACGATAATCTTATCGAATTTGGTTTACATTCATTAATTGTGATGGAACTTGTCGATGCCTTTAGCGAACAATACAATAAGGAGTTTTCTTATATCGACTTTGTGACCGAACCTAATGTTGATTCATGGTTGCAAATTATCCAACATGAAATTGAGGGTGCAAAAAACCCTACAAATATGACAAGCGAGGAAGCAGTCAGCGATAATGGGTCAGCATCTTCTCAAAGCATTATCGAAAATAAGTATGCCACTTCTGATAACGAGGAGTATGAACTCTCTAACATGCAGTATGCGTATTGGGTAGGCAGACAAAGTGAAGGTATGTCGGCGCATATTTATCTGGAATTTGATAGTCCAACTCTTCGTATTGGTCATCTGAAAACATCGGTTCTAGAGCTAATTCAACAACACCCCATGTTAACGATTCAAGTCTCTAATCAAGGCAAGCAATCATTTGCAAATTTTTATCATCCTGATAACGTCATCCATGTTGATGACTTAACCAAGCAGTCTGCCGCAGAGATACAAGCCTTTTTAAAAGAAAAAAGACGCACCTTTGCTCATCAAAAGCTTAACATCAGCCAAGGGCAGGTTTTTGCTATTAGCGTGAGCGTCCTACCTCATCATAAAACCTACTTACATATCGATGTCGATATGATCAGCGTTGACCCCGTGACGTTGCTTACCGCTTTAGAACATCTCAGCACTGTTTATAATAGCTATAACATTCATAACAATAATAGCCCTCACCATAATGAATTATCGCCACCATGGCATCAAGCGGACGCTAAACCCACCGCTTATTTTGACTATCTCAACGAAAAAAAACACAACGCTATTCATAGTACAAAGGTAGAAGCAGATAAACGGTGGTGGCAAGGTAGATTAGATACTATTGCGCCCATACCCCAATTACCGCGTATTGCTGAGGGACTCAGAGGCGAGGTTATCGAAACTAACAGTCTCTGCCATACGTTATCAGCGCAAGAAACCGAGTCTCTACACGCTTTTGCCGTCTCACAATCTTTAGGTATGTCAGAGATATTGTTAACCTTATTTGGTTTAAGTATCGGCAGATGGTCGACAAATAACTATTTTCGTTTAAATTACCCTTTATTTAACAAACCTGATGCTTTAAAAAATGTGATTGGTGAATTTTCAGAGTTTACTTTATTAAATATAGCACTAAGTGGTCAGCAGTCTCTTATAGAGACTTATGAACAGATTCATAATGAATTAAGCGCTATAAAAGAACATACGGCTTATTCGGGTATTCATGTCCTTCGAGACTTATCAGACTTCACCCATCAGCATGAAATTTCCCCTATTGTCTTTTCTTCCTTATTAGACTCTAAAGAAATTTTTTCAAAAAACTTCCAAAAAACCTTTGGTGAGCCCGTATATTGTGTTTCCCAAGGGCCAAAAGTTGATTTGGACGCACAAATTGCCTACCTAAATAGTAGGCTTGTGATTAATTGGGACATACGCCACGATGCCTTTAAAGGCAATAGTGCAACTGACATGTTCAACTACTATATCCATGCTATCAAAGCATTTGTAGCGGGTACGATAAAGACAGATGACGCCTTGACAGATGTTTTCCACACGCTAGATACTCATTTAGCCACTTCTAACAGCATCAAATCAATAATTAGTCCGCCCCTGCCTCATATCCCCATCTATAATAAATTAGGATTGACTTGTCCGGCTTGGGTAATAGGCACGCTGGCGACTCAAGAACCCCTGACAACTCAAAGGAGTGAGACACCATCGAACACCGATCACAACATGCGACAAGTGCATAGAAAATCTGATTTGGCTTATTACGATGATACATTTGAGATTCAACAATATACAAGTTATCACTCCTATATAGAGCGTCAAGGTTGCTTCATACCGACACAAATAATCGCAGATAAGATACGCAGATTAGACGGTATTGCCAACGTCTGTGTCTGTTACCATGCCGAAAAACTATTTGCCTTTTTAATTGCCGATTCGACGCCTACCCTACTCATCAATAACTATATTACTGAACAATTAGTAGAAATGCTCCCGTCTTATCTTATGCCACATTTTTATCAGACCGTTGATGAATTCCCAGTGTCTGATAGTTATAAAGTAGATGTTGACCGGTTACTGTCAAGTTACCTCTCTTCTAATCAACTGCAAGAAAAAGCGCAATTTAATAGCGCCGTTGAGCATGTCATTGTCTACATAGCTTCTAAAATAATTGGCTTAGCCATGTCCGAGATTGCGGCAACGGACGATTTTTTTGATATTGGTGGTGATTCTCTCACGGCCACCCATTTTGTGAATGCCATTAATCAGTATTTCCAAAACGCTAATTTAACTATTGTAGATATTTTTATCCAGAGAACAGCCAGCAACCTTGGCAGTTTGGTTGAAGAAAAAAAACCCGAAACGGCAATGCCGATTGCTACTGCATTTTTATCAGTAATAGAAGGTGAACTCGTATGATTTTAACACGGTCCGATTCTTTAAATCCTCTACAAAAAGCGTATCTATTAGCAAGAGAAAATATTTTACCCCTTAGTGGCTTAGCAATGCATGATTTTAGGGAGTATAGAGGCAACATAGATGCTGAGACTTTACAAAAGAACCTCGAAAGACTGGTGGATAAATACGATGTATTACGCACCACGATTGATGCTGAAAAACTACAAAGTAACGTTTGGCAATCGGGAGACAGTCAGTTTGAGGTTATCGACTTATCCGATAGCAGTCCTATAGAGGCTCAACACACTTACGAACAATTAAGAGCGCGTTATTCCCATTATCAGCACCTTTTGAAACAGCCACTATGGAAATTCTGGTTGTTCAACCTGCCCGCCAACGCTAAAGAAGATAATGAATCCGATAAAGAAACTATTATTTTTACAAGCTTTGATGGTTTAACATTTGATGGTTATGCCATAAATCAAATTATACTAGACGCCTTTAGTGAGAATAAAGACGCTATTAAGGAACATCCAAGCAAACATACCCTCCAACAAAATAACAATAAGGCGTCTATCCTTTATGACAATAAAGACGTTGATAAACAATATTGGCAACAAAAGCTAGCACCTATAACCACCGTCATGCAACTGCCTTGGGAAAAAGAATTAGATAGCATCTATCGTTCTGACTCTGGCTGTGCTCAATATAGTAGAAAAACCATCTCAATTGATGGGCAAGATTACAAGGATTTAATAGCAATAGCGGCTAAAGACAAACTATTACCAAATAGCCTGTTAACCACCCTTATTCTTATGGCGTTATCTCATTACACGGCAACCAATGAGATAATAGTGTCACTGCCAATATCGAATTCAGCGATGATTAATACCTTAGGCACACATTCCTCTTTTATTGTTCTTGAAAGCAGATATAACCCCCAAGAGCAGATATCTGTATATGCTAAATCAGTACAACAAGACATATTAGCCGCCATGCAACATGCGTCATTCTCTGGTATTGAGTTAGGTAAGCTGCTGGTTAAGCAAACAGGTAAAATTATAAGCTTACCTGTTGCTATTACTAATGGATTATCTTGGCGCGAACCCACCTTAGAAACACATGGCGTTCGTTACCATTCTGGCCTCACCCAGACGCCACAATTAGCCCTTGATATTCGTCTTTCATTATCCGCAGACAACCGTCTTGTTATGGACCTTGATTACGCCACTGACGCATTATCTACGAGTTTTATCGAGCAATTTGCGGCTACCCTTGAAACTATCTTTTTAAATGCCGCTGCGGTAGACCGTTTATCAAAAGCTCTTGTTGATAGTTTTATGACGGCTAATAGCTTGACTTCAGACAACTCACCGCCTGCTAGCAAAACAGACCATGAGACAGACACCGTGGCTATAGAGGACTACCTAGGTAAGATATCTTCGAATTTATGGACAACCATACCCCATAAAGCGGCCATTATATTTGGCGATACAGCCATCTATTATGAAACGTTAGGCAATGAGGTGGCAAAGGTTATCCAAGCGCTAGAGAAAAACAACATAAAGCGTGGCCAGGTTTTGGCTATTTGCCTCGATAGAAGTCCTGAATTTATTTATAGCCTCTTGGCTTGTGCGCTCCAAGGGGTGATTTGGGTACCTATTGATATCCAAGCCCCTACTAAAAGAATCCAATACTTTTTAGACAATAGCAATGTAGATGCCATCATCGGCTCTAGTAAAGCGCTAGAAGGAGATTGGGATATTGCAGATAATATTAAATGGCTTGATATTGACAATATCTTGTCTGCTACTGCTACTGCTGTTAATCTCACACTCAATCATCAGTATACTATAGATACCACGCCAGCTTACTATCTATATACCTCAGGCAGTACAGGCACTCCCAAATGCGTGGTACTAAACCACCTTGCCACAGCAAATGTAGTCGAACAATCGGTAAAAACATGGCGTTTAAATCAGTCAGATGTCGTCATGGCGGTGACACCTTTTCATCATGATATGTCCAATTTTGATATCTTTGGCGGATTATCTGTCGGTGCGACACTGGTATTGCCCACACCCACCCAAGCTAAAAGTGCCATTGATTGGGCCAATCTGGTCGATATTCATCATATTACGTTTTGGTCTAGCGTGCCCGCGATTGTCGATATGTTGCTAACCTGTGCTACGGCTTCGCAGCTACAGTCCATCCGCCATATTACATTAGGCGGTGATTATATTAAGCCTTACGTTATCCAAGAGCTCAGAGAGCTAATCCCTCATGCACAGTTTTACTCTATAGGCGGCCCTACCGAAACAACCATTTGGAACATTTGGCATAACATCCAAAAAGAGGATATAGAGGTCATTCCTTATGGGAAAGCCATGGCAAATAATGAACATTATATTGTCGATGATGACTTACAGGTTTGCCCCTATAACGTTGTTGGCACGATATGTATGACGGGCGGTAACTTATCTAACGGCTATTTAAAAAATAAAAAATTAGATCAGTCTGATTTCGTTAATATTACCGACAGTGAGGGGCAGACTAAACTCGGATTTTTGACAAGTGATTTAGGGTACTTACGTGAAGATGGCAATATCATCTTTTCGGGCAGACACGCAGGCTATCTGAAAGTGAGAGGGGTACGTATTGCGTCTTTAGATGTAGAACAATCCATAGCGAAATTGGAAAACATTACCTCGGCCATCGTCTTATGCACGCATAATGCCAAGCTAGATACAGATGAGCTGGTGGCTGTTTATCAGACAAAAGACCATCAGGCTATTTCTGCTAAAAAATTTAGAGAATGTTTAAACAATGAGCTCCCGAGCTCCCATATTCCCTCCAAATGGTTACATGTAGAAAGTATACCGCTCACCGCCAACGGTAAAGCTGATAGAACATTGATAAAAAATTTGGCTCAATCCAGCCTTTATGATAATGAAGCGGCCACCAAGTCTTTGACCCCTAGTGTGGTCACTAAAGCCGCGACAACAAACCAGTCCAATCATACCAAACCAGATACAACGCTAACAGCGGTTACAAGATATATTAGCGAATGTTTTGCGTCCGTTGTACCAAAATCACAGGACTACCTAACTGTTGACCTGCAAACGTTAGGCATTAGACCCAAACAACTGGCTGCCATTAAAGAGAAAATCAACGCTCACTTCCAAATTTATATAGACGTTTACGCGTTGATTGCCTGCTCGACGATACAGTCGCTGATTCATTTAGTACAACAACGAATAGCACCACAATAAATCATCTAAACAACACATTATCTCAGTCGCTCATCCGAATGGTTTCACGATAATAAAACCAACCTTAGACAAGTTAGTTTGGCGATAAGTCTAAGTGGGTTATAACGTTTATTATTACATTTATAGTCAAGCGATTTTAAAATCGATACAAGGCAAACGAGCGCAGATAGCATATTCAGCGAGCTTAACACCGTATCGGTTTAAAAACGGTTCGACTATATAAGCATAAAAAGGTTCAGTTATGAATGACACTGTCTTAAACAAAGATACGCATATTGCTTTTCAGAAAAAGTTAGAGGCGCTTGGTATTTCAAACTCTAATATCGTTACTAATACCATAGACACTAATACCGTTGTTGATACGACTATAGACCAAGACCATACAGTCTCCTCACAGTTAACTTTAGCAGAGCAACGTGCCTGGATGCTGCATCAACAAGACCCTTTATCTGCTGCTGGACCTTTTAGTATGGCTTTAGAGCTAAAGGGAGATTTAAACAAAAAACAACTTGTACAGGCGATTAAACAACTTTATAGGGCAGATTCAAGTCTCAACCTCGCGTATCAGTTAGATAGTGACGGCGATTTAAAAAAAGAGCATTTAACCTGTTATCCTGTAGACGTTCCTATTTTATCTATAGAGAGTATACCAGCGGCTATCAATTATATATTGGAACTCCAATCTATTTCCATAAACCTGTCTAAAGAGCCTTCTATTCGATTTATACTTTTTTCGGTTGATGCCAATACAACGGTTCTAGGTATTATTGGTCATCATATATTACTAGATGATACGGCTTGGCAACCCATTTTTAATGCCTTAAATCACTATTATGCTAAAGAAAACTTGCCGTCACAGCCATCTGTATTTACTGCACCGCAAGAAAGCTTACAAAAATCAACGTCGTATTGGCGCACGCAGTTTCCAAATGGATTAATAAAGACCACCTTGCCAAACAGCTATTTAAAACGACATAAAGAAACGTTATCGATTAGTCATGATGGTTGGCACAATTATTTAGACATATCACCTGCCGCCAATAGATTTCGTACTGTTATTGCTATAGACAGTATAAAAAAATTTAGTCACAACACAAAAGTTAGTATTACCCATACTATAGTGGCACTTTTTAGCAATTATATAGCCACCTTGTTCACTAAAGAGTTTATAGATGTTTTAATGCCAGTCGTCGATACCAACGCTATCACTGCGCTCAATCAAATAAAAACCAGCTCTAATGTGATACCTATTCGCATAACAAAGGTAGATACTAATTTCAATAATTTTGTCGAAGACACACGTAATCAGGTTTTAATGGCGATTGAAAATAATAGGGCCATTGAAGAAATTATCACGATCACCCAATCGCAGCGTCAGGCTTTACCCAATATACTGATTACCCAGTTCGATGATGCAGCGCAACATTTGAACCTAGCAAATATAGGGATGAAAAGCTTAGCGGTACCACCGCTCAACACAGACCAAGATATTACGTTGGCTTTTAGAATAGAAGCCAATGAAAACCTTCATCTAGAAATGACCTTAAAGGACATCGTAGAGCCCTCACTAGGGACGTTTTTATTAACTCAGTTTGTTGATTACTTACAGGCCATTGTCATAGGCAAGTCCCCTGTTGTAGTCAGTTTATTCCCTACTACAGACACCTTATTCTCAAGTTTTGTAGCACAAACTGCCAATAATGTGGCAGTGAGCACGAATCGAGAGGAGTTGGCGACACCATCAGTACAGTCCCCCAATTTAGCGCTAGAGCGACAACAGACAACGGATATTATTCTTAACACGTTTAAAGACGTACTAGAGGATAAAGACCTCACAGCAGACGATAATTTCTTTGAGTTAGGCGGGCATTCGTTATTAGCCAGCAAAGTTATTGGCAAACTCAAAACAAAACATAATTTAGACATCCAAATAGTCGATTTTTTTAATCATCCTTCTGCAAAAGAGCTGGCAAAAAAATCAGTGTCTCCGGGGTCATTGGGCTCTACAGGAGACGTACAGACTCCTACGGACAAACACGAAGACGATGAACACAGAGAGGAGAAACAAAAAGAGAATAAACAAGTGGGCAAAAATAATCTTAATCGAGCTCCGCTCAGTCTTCTTCAAAGCTCTTACATTGAGCTCGCTGATTTTGGTTTAAATCCAATGTTCAATATCCCCTATGCCTTACGCTTTTCTGACTCAGTCGATGAAACCCTATTGCAACAGGCATTTTTAGATGTCATTGAAAGACATCCTACGCTGCGTACGTTATTTCTTCCAGAAGACGATAGCATCCTACAAAACGTCATCCCGATGGCAGATTTGGCAGACTACGCCTGGTTTTTAGACTCAAGCCATCAAAATGGCGAACATTATCAGCAAATATTGGACCGTGAAGCAACGACAGGGTTTAATCTAAGTAAAGAGATACCTATTAGAGTACGGCTATTAAAAGATGATAAATATCAACAAATTTTATCGTTATTGATATATCACTTGTCATTTGACGAGTGGTCTACGGCAATCTTTATGCAAGAGCTGATAACTGCTTATCAAACACGGGCGAACGGTCAGCTCCCCATTTGGCAGTCGACACCTAAATCCTATATAGAATATGTGTTCAATCAGGACCGCGAAGAAATATTAGGTAAGCATCTTGATTATTGGAAAACCTATTTAGGTAAGGTTGAGAAAGGACGCCCCTTATTTAGTCAAGAGAATGAGTTACCCGATGACATAGATTACACCGGCGCTATTGTTGAAATAGAGTTTGACAAAACAGTGCATGCAGCCTTGAGCAGATGGGCCAACATCCATAAAGCCTCATTATTCCATGTTCTGTATGCCTGTATCACCCTAGCACTATATTATCTCGGAGCCGGTAAAAAAATCTTGGTGGGCACCTCAATGTTTAGCCGTGAAGCGGTGGCGTTTCAAGACACGATTGGCTTTTTTACCAACGTTGTTTTGCATCAGGTCGCTATCAACGAACATCTAACCTTTGCTGAACTTATCGCCCAAGTAAAAACGTCTATTTTATCCGGCCTTCCTTATAGCGATGTTCCATTTAGCATCGTAGAAGACGCCGTAGCCGTAGAAGAAGTAACCGACAATCTATGTGAATTTTATATCCAATTTCATACCACCAATATGCTAAATGGTGACATAAAGACGGCCGATAAAACAATAAATATCGAGCTTTTGGAGCCCATACGAGATTTATCAAAGTTTGGTTTACATTTTGAGATGTTCGAACAGCAAGCAGATCCACTTGCGGCCTTAAGAGTGCTGATATGTTATCGCACTCAAAATTATAATGACCAACAAATCGCCCTTATTAAACAGACCGTACACGCTTTAATAACAGCGACTGCCCATACTGAACATACAGCTACTGTCAGAACCCTTAGAAAACAGTTATTTCATAAGATAGCAAAAGGTGAAAACCTCTAATAGGAGAGAATAATGCTTGCAACCGAAGACTTAACGGCAGACTTAGAAAGTGACTATGTCTCTTTTGATAAACAAAGAATTTCGACCTACCAGAAAGAAGGACTGTGGCGGTCACATAACCACATCCAGTTCTTAGATAATATCCAACAAAAATATGGCAACAACACAGCGGTTATTGATGGCAACAAGCAGCTTACCTACACTGAGCTTTATACCAAGGCTAGACAGTTTGGTAGCTACCTGAAGTCTCAAAATCTCAAAAAAGATGACTTCATTATTCTACAAGCGCCCAATACGATTGAGTTCTTTATTGTCTTGTTTGCCATCTATACCATCGGCGCAAGGCCCATATTTTGTTTAGATGGCTATGGCGCCTATGAAATTGAAAATATTGCTAAGCAGAGCAAAGCCGTGGGTTATATCAAAATAAAATCTGTAAATGCTCATCAAGATGATGCGATGGACATAATAAATAAATTTGCTTATCCCAATTTCACGCTTTGGTACAGAGAAACCATTACTGTTCAAGAGACAATAGAGCAGTCACTGCCTATGATAACGGAAGACCATCAGCCGTTAGATATCAGTGAGGTGAGTGCAACCAAAGTGGCTTTTTTACAGTTATCAGGTGGTACCACCGGTATTCCAAAACTCATTCCTAGAACCCATGCCGATTATCTGTATTCGGTTAAAATGAGCGCCGATATTGCGGGTGTCAATGAACAAACAAAGCAGTTGGTAGTGCTGCCTGTGATGCACAACTATGCGATGAGCTCTCCGGGGTTTTTAGGCGTATTTTATAAAGGGGCGACTGTCATTCTTACCGCTGAAACCAGCCCCAGACAGTGCTTTAAACTCATGCAAAACCAACACGTTACCCAAGTCTCGTTAGTGCCTTCTTTGATGTCATTATGGATTAACTCACCTGCCCTCCCTAAGTATGACCTATCCAGCTTAAAGGTGATACAAGTGGGAGGCGCAAAATTGCTTCCCGAAATGGCTAAAAAGGTGATGCAAACGTTAGACATTACGCTGCAACAAGTCTATGGGATGGCAGAAGGGCTCGTTTGCTTCACAAGGTTAGACGACGATGAACAAACCATCATCCATACGCAAGGTCGTCCCCTATCCCCCCGTGACGTCATTAGCATTATTGCGCCAAACGGGAGCGTATTAAGTCATGGCGAGGTGGGTCAAATTATGACTAAAGGGCCTTATACCATCAACGGATATTACAATTCACCGCTGATAAATAAAGACAGTTTTACCCCCGATGGTTTTTATAAAACAGGCGACCTGGGCTATCTTGATAATCAGCAAAATATTGTCATAACGGGGCGTGGTAAAGAGCAAATTAATAGGGCTGGCGAGAAGATAGCACCAAGTGAATTAGAGAATTTAATCCTAACACATGACGCCGTGAAAGACTCCTCTGTCGTGGGCATTGCAGATGTGAGATTAGGAGAAAAAATAAAGGTTTTTGTTGTTTTAAAAGATGAAAGCCGTACCCTAACGCTGCAGACCTTACGCACCCATCTTATGCAAAAGAACATTGCCCATTATAAGTTACCTGACGAATTAGAACTGGTTACCGACTTTCAATATACCTTGGTCGGTAAAGTGCGTAAGTAATTGGCTTGATTTGCACTGCCTGATTGGCAAATTAAGCCGTCTCTAATCAATAAAAATAATTCACTGTAAGTAACCGTTAAAAAATGGACACAATAATGACCTCTCACAATCACATGAATAATACGATTTATGATTTAGTTGGCATTGGCCTAGGACCTTTTAATTTAGGTATGGCTGCATTGACTAATGATTTAACAGACATAACTGCCTGTTTTTTTGAAAAAAAGCCTAATTTTGATTGGCATACAGGTATTATGCCCGAATGGAGCACCTTACAAATTCCTTTTATAGCCGATTTGGTAAGTTTTGCTGACCCCACCAGCCGATTCTCTTATCTTAACTATTTAAAAAAAACGGGCGGTTTATATCAGTTTTATATTAGAGAAGATTTTTGTCCCTTAAGGTCCGAATATAACCAGTACTGTTCATGGGTATCTAATCAATTAGAGAATCTAAACTATAGCTGTCATGTCACCGATATAACATATGACGAGCAACAAAAGCTATATACCGTTTTCGGACAAAACGGCTCAGACTCCAATTTTGCCGTGCAAACGAAAAACATCGCCCTCGGTACAGGCCGCGCTCCTATTGTTCCTGACTTTTGTAAAATAGATCAAGAAGACATTAATTTGGGCGCTCATTATTCAATAAACAAACCTAAATATCAGCAGAAGAAATCTATCACTATCGTGGGTAGTGGTCAAAGTAGTGCAGAGATTTTCTATGATTTATTGCAAGATATAGATGTCTATGGCTACGAGCTTAACTGGGTAACCATGGCCAATCGTATTTTTGCGATGGATTTGGGTAAGCTGTCTTTAGAGATGACCTCGCCTGATTATACAGATTACTTTTTTTCATTGTCTGAAAGTACCAGAAATCAGGTGATTAGTAGACAAGATCACTTATATAAAGGCATTAACCTAAAACTTATTAATGATATCTATGACTTGCTCTATATCAAAGCGAAAAAAAGTCCGATTAATGTCAACATGCTCATTAACGTACGCTTGAACGATGTAGAGAAAAAAAATGACCAGACACTCTCCTTGCAACTGAATCATCTAGATTTAAATAAAGAATTTAAGATGGATACCCAAGCACTGATTTTAGCACTAGGCTACGAATATAAAACACCAGAATTTATCCATTCTATCTCTGAAAAAATCAATAGAGATGATACGGAGGGGCGTTATCAAATCGCTCGGAACTATAGCATAGATGATGACGAAACTATCTTTGTGCAAAATGTTGGCTTGTATTCTCATGGTATCTCTGTGCCGGATCTCGGCATGGGATGTTATAGAAACTCGATCATCATCAACCAAATATTGGGTGAAGAATATTATCAAGTAGAGAAAAAAATAGCGTTCCAAGACTTTCTACCCAAAGCATTACAATAGCCTTACTATAATAAAGAGAGCTTGATATGCCAACCCTATCGCAAATATTGCCAAATAATTATGAAAAAAAAATAGCGGACACAGTATATGGACTAAGGAAAATTCAATACCCCGACGATATGCCACTGATATATGACTGGATGCATAAAGAACACGTTATCCCGCAATGGCAATTAAATGAGCCGATGCCTAAACTACTGGCCTACTATGAAAAGATGATTGTAGACGACCATCAAAGGCTTTATTTCATAACGATAAATGGTAGGGCTGTGGGGTACATTGAAGTGTATGAAGCGGCCCGAGATCGTGTCCGTTTATATTATGATATTGAGGCGGCAGATATGGGCTTTCATATCCTACTAGGAGAAACGGACGTCGTCGGTAAAGGCTATGCTAAACCCATTATACGGTGCCTAACAGATTTTATATTCCAAAACAGTCGCGCTCGTAAAGTTATCGTAGAGCCTGATAGCAAGAATAAACCCATGTCGAAGATCTTGAACGCTTTGTCTTATGAGCCTCAAGGTGAGCTTGATATGCCCGAAAAAGTGGCAATGTTATATTTTTGTTACCGGGACACTTTCTATAACGCTCAAAATACGTCACCGGTAAGCGCTTAAGGCGTCATCAATGATAAAAAACGTAGGGTACAAAAGGAAAGCATGACGACATATGATATGTATTGTTTACCGCCAGCAGGGAGTAGCTCTATGTTGTATAGCGCTTGGCAAAAACTACTCCCAAGCTATCTTAATGTGATACCAGTAGAATATCCAGGCCATGGTATTAAAATGAGCACGCCATTATGCGATTGTCCAGACGTTCTTGCCCAAGAAATCGCTGAAAATATCAATCGAGACGTTAGCAAAAGACAGCACTCTTTTGCACTTTTTGGGCATAGTTTGGGAGCAGCGTTACTCTGGAAAGTCATTAATTATTTAGATGCGTCTACTCGCCCCTTTCTTAGTCTCATTATCGTCAGTGGTAGACCAAGCTATCAGCATACTCGGCATATGCCACTCAAGCATTTATTAACGGATGAGGAGTTAATTGAGGCATTAACGCATTATAACGGCACACCAAAAGCAATTCTTGACAACAAAAACACCTTATCTTTCTTTTTACGTATTTTGCGTAATGATTTTTTAGTGAACGATAGATTATTAGCAGACAATCCAAAGAAGACCACCGTGCCGCTACTGGCATTATATGGCGATGACGACACGGATATAGCTGACAAGACCAAAATGGATGCTTGGTCAGCTTATAGTGAAAACTGGCTAGGAAGTTACGTTTTTGCAGGCGGTCATTTTTATTTTAACAATCGTGAGGTGTGCAAAGAGATGCTACAAATAGTCACTTATGCCATTGAGTATACAACAACTACCATCTGATATATCGAACCGTATATAAGAACGCAGCATAAGTACCCAATATAAAAGCTGGTATCCGCCCAACATTTAGTAATAAACCCCTATCGCCTTATTTTTTGAAGCCTATTTAAAATGACAAACTCTACCATCATTAAACCTATTTTAAAGCTTGCTATTCCATTGATACTCATACAGCTTTGCCAAGCCTCGCTCGGTATCGTTGATGCGATGGTTGCTGGACAATATAATTATAAAGATCTAGCCGCCGTGGGTTTAGGCAGTGCCATATGGACACCTGTCTTTCTTTTTTTTACGGGTGTGTTATATGTCTTTGTTCCTAAATTTGCCGCCCTTAACAATACTGTTGATACCAATAACGCCGATGCCAATAACATTTATCACGGCAATACACATATAGCGGCTCAAAAGCTCTTTTTACATGCCAAAAACGTTGCTTTTTGGCTGTCTATTATTGGATTCGTAATCATTGAACTATTAGCCTTTTCAGTCACTTGGTTTATTCAAGATGACGAGGTCAGTTTAATCACGAGAAATTATTTAATGTTTGTTGGCCTTGGAATGCCAGGTATTATTCATATGCTTATGTATAGAATAACGGGTGAAGGGAATAGTACCCTAAAACCTATTGTTTTAGTGAGCTTTCTACTGGTTATTATGAACGCTTGTCTGAATGTTATTTTTATCCATGGTTTTTTAGGGTTTCCTGAAATGGGTGGGATGGGATGCGGACTGGCGACGGCAGTAAGTGGGTATATCGCTTGTATGTTCTTAAAAAAACAGATTACTCAACAGTTACCTTGGGTTGCCAGTGCTGGTCATTCGGTCTCTGGTAATAATGTTTCTGTAGACAAACAAGACAGTAAACGCTTACTCATAGAAGGATTGCCCATTGGTTTTTCTTTTTTACTCGAAGTCATGGCGTTAACCGTGTTGGCTTTTTTAATCTCCACCTACAGTATTCGGCACATTGCTGCGCATCAAATTGTTTTAAACATCACCTTGATTGCGTTTATGATTCCTGTGGCTATTGCGAATGCAACAACGATTCGCATCGCCTACTTTAATGGTATAGCGGATGCGTCAAACGCTGCAAAAGTGGCAATATTCACCCTGTTGGTTACGGTGGTGTATGCAACGATTATGGCCGCCTTATTAGTCGTTTACGATGATAAGATAGTGGGCTATTTTACCAATGACGATGGCGTAAAAGAGATAGCCACCATTCTGATGACATATGGCGCTGCTTTTCAATTTTTTAGTGCCATGCAAATGCTCATCAGTGGTGTTTTACGAGGTTTTGAAGATTTCGTAAAACCCTTATTGGTGATACTTATCAATTATTGGCTATTTATTGTTCCCGTCGTTATCCTCTCTATTAAATTTAATTGGATAATGAGACTGCGCGTTGAAGACATATGGTTATTAATGGTAGTGGGATTGGCGGTGTCGTCATTTGTTCTTGCCATAGTATGCCGAAGAAAGTTTAAACATATACAGCTAGGCAGCTAGGCTGGACTAGCCGCCTAGCCATATCAATCAGTAGTGGCTTTCCAATATCCTTTAATATGGTTCTGCTTGCCAGTTAACTGGCGCTCATTACGTAAATAATGACGCACGACTTTACACGCCTTGCTTTCAAACGCGCCCCATACCCCGTCTATAGACTCAATATCTTTTAATATCTCAAGGGTTTTTAACCCTTGTTGATTATATGGGCTGACAATACGATGAATAGTCGCTCCTACCGGAAATTCATTATCGTCAAAGTAATCTTGTTCTAACGGTTGTTGACTTAAGATAACAATATGAGGCGGTATATCGTTTTGCCAAAAGTCCAGAATACCCGCCAAAGCAGGATAAGCCGTTTCATCAGCAATTAACACCGTTTGCCCCTCCTGTAAATGCGCGTGCTTGTCATCGGTTTCTGTACGACTAAAAACAATATCGCCCAAATTTACTGTTTCAATCCATAAGCTACCTGCACTATTTCCATGCGTGAACACATCCATATAACCTTGATTATTAAAATCAGATTTTTTACTCTTCCAAGCCGAGCGTAGTGTGTACAGACGAATATCTTTATTGATGGTTTTTACAATCTTTTGCCTTCTATCGCTAGATACTTTTTTAAGCAGCCATAAGAATGCTTGATTGCCTCGTTTTTTTACTTGTTTATTAACCTGTTCTTTTATGGAGGTGGTTAGCGAGGTGATTTGCTGCTTGTCTGCTACTGTCTGCTGAAGGGGTGTTTTATTCAGTACTTTTAGTATCATTCCATAAGCATAGCCGGCATAATTTTCTGGTAGCGGCGTCTCACTATGTAGCGTCAACCGCGTCATGTTTGGCGTTAATTTTTGTTTACCAATCACCTCAAAGTAATGCTTTTTATTACCTGTTAAATCGCGACCTTGCTCCGCCATCGCAGTATATGCCAAATAAAGCACCTGTTCTTCTAAATCACCTTCAAGTTTAAAATCGACAAACAACTCTTGGGATTTATTATTTACCTGTGCTGATATCAGCATCCCTTCTTTATAAATATCTATAATAAGGGGATTTGTAATTGCTAAATCGGGGTAATAATACGCTGCAATCGCTTGTACTTCTTCGATATGGTCTTGATTAAGATGCTCGATGATGTCTAACTTGGCATCTATATCTGCTATCGGCGTATAGGGGGGGGTTGCTGGCATAAGGTAACCTGTGCTGTGCTAGTGAATAGAATTTAGGGTTTATTAAACAATTAACAGACCCTAGCGTAATAGAAGAAAATGTGTAGAAGCGATACTATAGTTGCCCACCCTTAAAGAGTTACGATGTAAGACTCGCTTAGCCTATTACTGTAGTACTTGCAATCATCTGCCGTGTACTACTTTTAAGGTTGATTAAGACTAGGGTCTGTCTAGGGCATGTCTCCAATTGGATTATAGAGATAAAAATGAGATAGATTGTTGTCAAACGCGAATAATTTCGCAGTTAATATAGACATATTGACTACGAATTAGACAAAGTTTGGCGGTAATATAGCCATTTTTAGCCCATAAATTGTAAATGAAGACACGCCCTAGATTAAGTGACTGAGATCTAGCTATTAAACATGGTTTGTTTTGCGCGCATAAATAAGACAATGATGAGGGTGAGAGAGATACTTGCCATTAGCACTTTGCTGTAGCCAAACGTATTGGCTGCCGTCATCGCTACACCTGCACAAACAAAGCCCATAAAAGAAAAAGTACCCAGTTGCAAGGTAAAGAACGTGGCTTTGGCAGAGTTTAGGCTGGCTTTATCCATCGCAATTGTGGCAACAGTCGCCATGAGTGCAGGGTTTACTAAAAAGTAGGTGGTCACTGCACTATATACCATAAGCTTATTGGTGTAACCATAGCTTAGAGGTAAAAATAACATCAGTACCAAAGCTTGCGCTACCGTTAACACGAGCAATGTTTTAACTCGGCCCATTTTGTCAATAAGAAGACTGGCACTAAGCGCAGAAATCACCCCAATCACAGAACCGTATACTTTAGTCACAAAACCTATATCTGCAAACGTCCAGTGCGCATCCACCAGTATTGGATTCAATAGGGTAAAACCGGCACTAAATCCGACAGGGTAAATTACTAATAAAATAAA
The DNA here is from genome assembly GCF_014897815.1 of Psychrobacter sp. PG1. GTDB lineage: Bacteria > Pseudomonadota > Gammaproteobacteria > Pseudomonadales > Moraxellaceae > Psychrobacter. Next base: position 4,474 of record NZ_JABUZG010000053.1, on the reverse strand, counting down.
CCATGCCAGATTACTTCTTATAAATTGCCACATGGCGACTAATAAGATAACTAACGAGCGCGTTAAAGACGTCTTTTGCACAAACTGCGTAGCGGCTGTGCGGGTATCAGCATTGTCTGGTAACTCTATTGTCGGCTCTACATAACGCAGCAGTTGTAACCATGAGATACTTGTTAATAACGCTAGCACAAGCAGTGACCCTTGCCATTGTAGCCAAGGATATGCCATAAGTATCAGGCCACCACCAATAATATTACCCACAAGATTACCAGAGAACTGCACACTGTTTGCTCGTTGCCGCTCATTTTTACTAAAGATTTTGTTCGCAAGGCCATCTACCGCAACATCTTGCACGCTCACGGCCAAAGCATAAACAAGCATTAATCCTATCATTAGACTAAACTGTGTCGCAATATCTAGCATACCGATGATAACCAATAAAATCATCATTAAAAACTGCGCTATAAGTAACCAACTGCGATAACGCCCTTGTAACTGTCTGTGCATAAATGAGGGTCGAATAAGGTCTATAAACGGTGCGTAAAGTATTTTCAGTAATAACGGTAAGGCAATGAAGTTTAATAAAGCAATTTTATTTAATGGCATCTTCATGTCACGCATGATGGCAACGGAAGAGGCAAAAATAAAAGCCAGCCCGATATACTGAGTGATATAAATACTGGCAAGCAAAACCCAAGGCTTGCGATTGGAAGATATTTTCATCTGTTGTTACCTTAATAGTAGTGACAGTCTTAATAGTAATAACTATATTTAAGACCATAGCTTCTATCAGTTCCTAATATACCAACATTCATCGGATATATTTTTATATGCTCGTAGCGTTCATCTGTTAAGTTTTTACCCCAAATGCTTAGTTCGTGGTTGTAGCTGGTGAGTCCTAGACTAGCGTCAACCAAACCATAACTCTCAAGCTCAATACCATTGTACGCTTGCGCATAACGGTCACCCACGTAGCGATATTTTGCATCAGCGAACCACTGCGCTTTACCAAATACTGGCAATGTAAACAGTAAATCATCGTTGTATTGCATACCAATACTGCCACTGAATTTTGGCACTTGTGGCATGTGGTTATCTTCTGCCGTTAGCGGTAACATCCCCGGACTAGCGGGTGGTGGTACTTCGCTAGCATCAGTGACCTTTGCATCGGTGTAGGCAAGTTGGGTTTTTATCTGCCAATTATTGGTTATTCGCCAATCTGCGGATAGCTCGATACCTTGACTACGGCTATCAACGTTGAACGTTTCACTTTTATATTCAGGAGGTGAGGCTGTTACGCTCATATGGTCGTCTTTCATTTTGTTACGATAAAGTGCCAACCCCAAATTTAAGCGATTGTCTGCACTGCGATATTTTGTACCAATCTCAGAGGCATCAATTGTCGTCGGCTTGTAATATGCAAGGGGGTTACCATAAGCCATGTTATTGTCATAATCGGCAAACCCACCGAACTTATGACCGCGTGATTGTAGCGCATATACCCGCCAATTAGGACTTATAGCATAGCTCAAACCAAAGCGTCCCGTCGTTGCGGTGTCCTCCAGCGTTTTACTGCCACTTTTTACATCATTACCCAATGGGTTATTATCATTGCCTTGCCAAACGGCGTCGTGTGTTTGCTCTTCATTTGCCAAACGTAGCCCTGCTATCACATCTAGACTTTCGGTCGCAGGATACGTTATTTCACCAAATATGGCTTTCGTCTGAGTATCAAATGTTTTATCGGTAATTGCGTTGTTCGCACTACCAAGAGTGCTGTTTTTCAATAACCCATCTGGCATGTCATTTAAGTTCATTCGGGCATCGTTTTTCCACACCCTATCTTTGTTTGCGAAGTAGAGTCCTGCGACCCACTGGACTTCGCTCTCTGGCTTAGAGACCAATGTTATTTCTTGCGAAACCTGTTTAATCGATTCCTCTAAGTATTGACGATTGTTATCAGGATGGGTAAGAACCTCACTGAATATGGGCTGTTGGTCTTCTGGAATTCGGTATCCGCTGAATTGTAAGGACAACATCTCTGGCGGTAGGTAGGGGCGCAGAATATCGCTATCATAATGGTGATAACCTGTTTTTGACTCTATATCAGCAAAATCAAAAGCGGTACTATTCACCACTAAATTCATGCCCTTAGCGGTGTTTGTATTTTCATGTGGTAGATTAAACGTGGCAACTTTATAAGTATCAAAATCTTTTTGTAGGACAGGAACATTATTGGTTTGCTCATCATGATAAGCGGTTAAGACGACATTATTGTCTTCGTTATTATCATGCCAACGCAACTTGGCTTGTATGCCTTGTTTGTCTTTTTTATTAAGCGGTTTGCCATCTTCTCGCTTTATCAGACTATTATCACGTTCCTCCAGCATACCTGCAATGCGAAAAGAAACATTATCCGTTATAGGTAGATTTAGCATCGCCTCGCCACGCTTAAGATTATGATTACCCACACCCACACTGACCCTGCCTTCTGTATAATCTGATGGGTCAAAGGTTTTGATAATGATACCACCAGCCTCAGCACTTGAACCCAATATTGTCCCTTGAGGACCTTTTGCGACTTCAACTTTTTCAACATCAATTAAGTTTCGTGCCAATCCCGTTTTACCATTACTGATACCATCTATTCGGACATCAACAGAATTATCATCAAGACTGGTAATACTTAACGAGCCTGTACCACGCATCCATAGTGTCGAGTAGCCCACATTACCACCATCGTGGATATCTATACTAGGTACATCTCGCAAAGCATCTGTTACCGTCACATATTGCTTGTCTTCAATTTCTTGCGCGTCAATCGTATCAACCACAAAGGGGGTCTTTAACTCGTCTTCTTCAATACCTCGAGCATTAACAGTAATCGCATCAAGGGTGACAGTAGGCATGTCATCAGATGTCATTTCATTAATACCATTATTTTGTTCAGCGACCTCTTTCCTCTCAGCAAACTGTTCCGCATTAAAGGTTTGCACATTTGAGGACAGGCTATTTTCATATGGGGCTGCCAATGCTGTGGTAGGAATATATAAACTGAGTAATGGCGCTAGATATAAGGAGGGCATATATAAAGCATTAAATTTTTTAGTCGTTTTGATATCCTTACTGAGATGACGGTCACTGAGATAATATTGAAGGGAAGATGATTTGCTAGGCAACATATATAAATCCAAAGTAACATAAATGAAAAACAATGTTAATGATAATCAATATCAATTACAAAGTTAACACAAATTTTTAGACTATACGTAATTATTTAGTAAAATCAGGAAAGCTATTGATTTATAAAAATTTATCATATATTAATCCGGCATATAGCCATAAAACTTGTAAAACACCCGACGAAAATATTGAGTACTACTAAAACCAAGCTGATTAGCAATTGGAGCAATTTTTTGTCTCTCTTGTAATAGTTTCATGGCTAACTGCATGCGTTTATGAGTTCGATAATCACCAATCGTTCGAGTCGTTAATTTCTTAAAGTCGGCCTTTAAATAACATTCATTTGTGCCTGTTTTTTGCGCAAGCTCTCGTATCGTCCAATTCTTATTGTAAAACTCATCAAGAAGCAGTTTGGCTTGATAAGCAGAATTAAGAGCCTGTACTTTAGCCCCGCCTATTTCAGTAATACATTGTTTCAATAATAAACTCGTAAAGGTTAAGCATTGTCCTTGTAGTGCCATAAATTTAATATCATCAGTGGGACTAGGCGTGTTATAAACCTCCCAGCCCTGCATTACAAAATTTGCCGCTTTGGTAGTCAGATTTAAAGGTAAAATTGACGAATCGGACATAGTCATTAATTTGGATATGATTAAGTTATTGGCATCTGTCTGCTGCTCTATTTGTGCGGCTAATTTACCAACAAAGTCTTTATCTAGCTCAATATATAAGGCTTTAATGTCTTCCTTAGCGCTAATAATTGTGCTCAATCTCCCTAAATCGCCTTTTATTAACCAAATGGCAGGCGCATTTATCGTTACTTGCTCAAACTGTTTTAGCTTGGTTCTATTTACCTGCCTTGCTTCTGTTCCTACTTCTGTTCCTACTTCTGTTTTTACTGTTGCTTTTACTCCTACTTTTTCTTCTATAGTCACTTTGTCGTCTAGCTGATATTCATAGCTCCCTTGCAAAACAATGTATAAAACATAACTGGTTTGGCAATTAGGATTAATGAATTGATGATTTCTATGAAAGTAGCAATTGACCCGTGATAGACCAATGCTACCGAAATCATAACGTTCAAAGTAGCCATCACCAATAGACTTATCAATATAAATGATTTGACTTAACTGATTAAACCGCTGTACATTTTTTACCATGCACCAGTCATTAATCATTTCTAATTGCTTATCAAACACATATTTCATTTTATCTCTTCTTATAATACTTTTAGGGGATCAATCGTCCACAGGATTGACCTATGCTGTCAAATCTGTAGACATTGACTTGG
>NZ_JABUZG010000051.1 GCF_014897815.1 Psychrobacter sp. PG1 | reverse complement strand
TGAGATTGTAGAATTCAGCCGCTTGAACAAAGGTCATACCCTCATCTAAACTTTTTAGTACTTGTCTACGAAAATCTAGTGAGTAAGTCATGGTCTTTATAATAACAATTGGATTTGATAATTAGTTTATAACACTTTTAAGTGGGTTTTACTATAGTCAGGGCCAATGACAGATTTTTTCTGATTGTAATCACCCCATACTACTTTAGCGCTATCATCATTGGTGATAATATCGATGATGCGTCCAAAACCATCATAGCTAACATTTATCTTTTGTCCTAGCTCATTAGTGACTTTGGTTAGATTATCCTCAGCATTCCACTCATAATGCGTCCAACCAGTTGTCGGACTTTTTTCTGCTATTACCCTGTGGAAGTCATCAAAGTGCGCAGTTGTCACTTTGTCATTTTTGTCTCTGAGCTCTTGGGTTGCAACAGGTATGGCTAAGTCTAAACCTGCGTCAAGCTCTGCACTACTATTATCCACCGTTTCAAACGCGGTGTGCTGCTCGACTTTGCCATCAACTAATAAGTTAGCAGCCGTTAGATTGCCCTCAGTATCACGAGTCAAATCAATCTGCGTCTGTTTACCATCGCCCATGCCGATGATTTGCCCACTTGCCTCATACTGGTAGTTCAGTATCTGACCGAGTGGATCAGTGATCTGCTGGATTCTACCTAAGGGGTCATATTCGATGGTACTGACCTGTCCTGCTTGATCGCTTTGGGTGACTTGACCTTGAGCATTGTACTGATAGTGGTTCGTTGTGCCGTCTATATTAACTAGAGTGACGACTCGGCCTTGATTGTCGTAGCTCATGGCTTGAGTCAAACCCTCAGGATAATTGATACCGATTAGCTGACCTTGATTATCATACTGATAGCGTGTTGTGTCTTGATTGCCTTGCAAAGGTCCATCTACTGCTACTAGCTGTTGCTTACCATTAATCTTGCTATAGCGATAAATGGTGGTACGACTGATCGGCTGTAATGAAGAGTTTACAGTCTCAGGTCGAAACCCGCTCTCGGTCATCGCGGTAACATTCCCCGACTCATCATAGGTAAGACTAGTCTGTGAGGTTTTGCCCTCAACTACACTGGGATGAGTGATTGAAGTCGGTAGCATGGGATAGTCTACACTTTCATAGCGATAAGTCAGCCACGTTTGCTGGTTGTCCTTGTTTGTCTGCGTCACTTTGATCGTGCGCCCAAGCGTATCATAGCTAGTGGCTGTTGAGGCGACAGCTTGACCTTGCGCGTTTAGCTGACTGGTTTTAGTCACCCGTCCTGCATCGTCATACTCATAGCTGACATTGCTTGGACCACAAGTCACGCAGCCTGCGCCTGTTACAGACAGTAGCTGTGCTTCATCTTTCCTATATCGATAGCGGTAATCTGTCGTTTCCCCTACACTGTTGGTAAGAGTGTTGGTGAAGACATGATTCGCTTGGGTAGGAATGACAGTGTCGCTGTCATAAACAATACTCACCTTCTCTACACCGTCTTTATGAGAGGAGCTAATAGCTCTATCATAAGCATCATAAGTCCATTCGGTAATGAGCTGAGCCTGTTTATTGCGATCATAGCTATATTTGGCGGTGAGGTTATGCTTATCAAAAGGGTCGTTGTACTGGTAACCTGTTCTAACCCCAGTCGGTGAGACCACTTGAGCGAGGTTGCCCTTTTGGTCTAATAAGTACACCCATCTGCCAGTGCTATCTTTAGTGTTGTTGCTGCTCTTGTTCAGGGTACTACTAGTCACACTGATCTTAGGTAGGCCACTCTTTGTGGTCTCATAAGCGAACTTTAGGGTGTCGCCAGTATGGTTGCGGACTTGAGCAAGCTTGCCATCAGTGCCATAGGTGAGTGACCAGTAGGGGCTGCTAAGATTGTCCGCTTGTTCGGTGACGCGAGAGAGTTGACCGTAGCGAGATATACCAAGCTGGTTGACGGTATTGACTTGTTTGTGAATGACAAATTCAAACTGTTTGCCTGTCGGTAGGGTCCACAGCCAAGTGGCTTTACTCGGGTCAGCACTTTGAGCGCGCTCGATATGTAGTGGTCAACTAATTTAGGACACCTGATAAGAGGTTTTTATTAAAGTAGCGTTTCTCTTTTTCTAGCGGTGTTAAATAATCATTAAAACGATGCGGTCTTACGATCTGATAATAGCCACAGATATAATCAGCAATGGCGCTTTTAGCATCATCGATATTCTCATAACCACCTTTTGGCATCCACTCCGTCTTAAAGCTTCTAAAGAATCGTTCTGTTGGGGCATTATCCCAACAGTTTCCGCGACGGCTCATACTTTGCGTCATGCCATTACAACTGGCCACGGATTCAGCGAATGTCTTACTGGTGTAATGGGTACCTTGATCAGAGTGAAACAACACGCCACTTGGCTTTAATCGCGTCTGATACGCCATCTGCAACGCCTTAGCGGTCAGTATGCTATCAGGGGAATCTGATACAGCAAAGCCAACAATACGACGGGCATACAAGTCTAAAGTAACGGCTAGGTAGCACCAGCCGCCTTTGATGCGAATATAGGTCACATCACCTGTCCAAACTTGATTGGGTGCTGTTGGGCTAAAGTTACGGTTCAATAGGTTTCCATGGATTTTATGCGTGTTATCAGCGTGCTTATATTTATGCATTTTTATTTGACGACTTTGAAGTCCCATCTGCGCCATGAGTTTACCTGCTATATAACGAGTCAGCTTGATGCCATGTTCATTCATCATGATGGTGGCAATGCTACGATCGCCTGCTGAGTGCTTTGAATCGTTGAATATTTGGCGTATTAAGGCTTTGGTTTTGACGGCTTCAAGGCTAATTGGCTTGGGCTTTAGTCCATAATAGTAGCTGCTCTTCATCACGCCAAACAGCTTGCACAGAAGGCTTTTACTTATCCGTCTGTCTTGCTCTGCAAGCTGACTGATTAACGATAGCCGTTCAGGCTGTCCAAGGCCAGCAGAGCAGAAGCCTTTTTTAGTATATCGCGCTCCATAGTCAGCCGTTTAACCTGTTTACGCAGTTCTTGGAGCTCTCGCTGCTCATCTGTTAAGGCGTTGCCGACTTTAGGTGCTTGGCCAGTCATTTCTTGACGGTATTGACTCGGCCATTTCTGCAGAGTGGATTTGCCTATTCCTAAAGAATCGGCCACGTCAGGTATTTTACGCTTATGATCAACGACTAAGCTGATCGCTTCTAATTTGAATTCTCGGGTATATTGATTGCGTTTGGTGGTCATACTGTTTGCCTCTTTAGGTTAGTATAAACCTCTTATGCGCTGTCCAAGTTTATTATGCCACTACAATATAACCCAGCTCGCTCTTGTCTGATATGTAGCGGGTGATAAACAGATTGCTACCTATAGTAGCGCCACTCTTTTGAAAGTGGAGTTGGCGGCCATCGGCTTGGATGATGTCTATCTTATCATCGGTATCTTGAAGCTGCATCTCGTAGTCATGACGCTAGCCGATGCCAAGCATACCGCGCTGCGTGCTTCTTGAGTTGTAGTAGCGGTTAAAGCTTAAGCTGTAGTCACTACTTGATTGAATGTCGGTTGCTGATTCAAATTTGTTGCCGTTTAGGACGTTGATGGGGTTGCCACCCGCCTGATCGGCTTTAATAATATCTACTATTGAAGGGGATTGTGGCACTGCACAGGTATTAGGAGTACCTAGGTTACTAGTACCATTACAAATAATAGTTCTATTTTCTGTTGTGCTCAAATCAGCGGCAACTAGCGTTGGAACGAGAATTAACAAGCTTGCAAACAGACGGTTCAAACGCATAAGTTATTCTCAACAAATATTTATTAAATTCAGATGATTATTAAATAGGTCAATACTATAGATTTGCTAAGGTGAACACGTATTTTGGTTTTGAAAGTCTGATAATGAGTCAGAACCCGATTCAGTGAGATTGCCATTAGCATCAAATGCGTTATCTATAGTATCCATCTGTGAGGCGCCTAAGGTGATAATGCCTAGAGCTATCAGCAGCTTGAGCCAGTCTTTATTGCTGGTGTTCTTGTCTGTATTGATACCGCCATTCGCTTTAATGTCTTCTATGATTTCTTCACGGCTCATGCCTTCATACTTGCCTGGTAGTTTGACGGTAGACAGATCAGGCAGTTCATGATTACCACCAACTGTGCCAGAAGTATTGCCAGGATTGTTTGAGGCGACCTTTAAGGTGTTTTGTATGGCTGGACTGAGCATTTGCGCTGAGACATCAACGACGATGGGAATTCTGTTAGACGCATATAGCATAGCGCTAAAAGCATCTTTAGAACCTGTCAAAAAGTTAAAGGTTTTAGCGAATATCCCTCCCACTAGGGGAATAGTAGGCTTATAGCCATAAGTAATTCTTAGTTTTAAAACATTAGCCTCTGATATATTCACACCAGAGCTAGCACCAAGCTTAGATTTAAGGTTTTCCATATCAGTGAGTTTATTAGGAATAACTTTTTGTTTAGTCCCTAATGTCTGTTGAAGAAGAGGACTGTTAAAGTCATCGAACGCTTGTGCTGTTGGGTTGATAATCTCAATTTTGGTAAATGGCGCTTCGGTAGCTTTAGCAAGTGCTAATACTTTGGCATTATCTAATTTACCACCACCGATACCTTTGTTAGCGCTCAAATAGGGTAGGAATCCTTTTAATAGTCCCATCTCAATTTGTTGAGGACTAGCATTTTCAATAGCACCTGCTCTAGCAGCTTCATATGAAGCATAGGTCAGATTGGTTTTTGCGTTATACATAAGGGTATACTGCAAGCCATTCATACCTAAGAAGAATATTAATGGTCCAATAGTGATAAATTCGGTTAATGTAGCCCCAAGCTGACTTGATTTCATAACTTATCCTCACTGAACTTTCGACCAATTATATCTAAAGGTAATTCGATAGAGTCTGCTGATAGCTCAACAACTTTATACGTAGATGTTGGACCTATACAAAATCGATTGGGCTTTATATTATTTCTAATAGCTAAAATAGTATTGTTCTTGGATAAAAATATAATATGAATAGCATAGCGCATACCAAGCGTATGTATAGAACTGCAAGGTACGATTAAAAGGCAATGTTTACTCTCAAGCTTCTTAGTAAACAACAGCCCTTTTAAACGTGATAAGAAGCTATCCGCTTTACGTATACTTAAGTCTCCCAACACAGTCTTAGTCATAACTTTGTTCACAAAAATGCATCCTTAATTAAGACATAAACGGGAAAGCCTATCACTATAAAAGTACAAGGAAAGATAAAAGCCACTAAGGGGAAAAGCAATTTTACAGGCGCTTCCATAGCCATTTTTTCAGCTTTCTGAAACCTTTCAATACGTCGCTGATCAGCCTGACTTCTCAATATAGGCCCGATATTCATACCCATTTTTTCAGCTTGAATAATTGAAGATACTAAACTTTTAATCGACTGATCATCAATTCTCAAACCCATTTTTCTAAATGCGTCAGACCTACTCACACCTGTCTTAACATCTCTAACAATTTTTTCAAACTCTTGTCTAACAGGACCAGCAGGACTTTTATCCACAGCCTGTCTTATGGCACCATTGAGATTCAGACCAGACTCTACGCTCAGGGTTATCATATCCAAAAAGAAAGGTAGGTTTTTAGATATACTGTTTAGCCTCTTTTTCTTGGCTTCTTTGAGCCAAAAATCTGGGTAAACATAGCCAAAAAGAGTGGCTATCAAAACTAACACCAAACTTTGTTCAGCTAAAATTAGTAGTACTAGCACAAATAGAGTAAAAACAATAGCACTTAATATTTTACTAGCAATAATATGTTCTGGTTTGAACTGGAACTCTACACCAGCGTAAACAATTTGCCTTTCATATTTAATATAAGTTTTATCTTTTATAAATGGAGCGAGATAGAATGCAATTATGTTAATAAAAAAGCCAAATAGCTTATAAAATAGTGGAGGATCGTCAAAATACTCTCTACTATCATCTGGTACACGTAGCATGATAAAAAGCAAGTACCAACAAAGAGCAAAAACTGCTAAGGTTATAAAGCCAATAAGGACATATATTTGGAAAGAAGAATTAAACATAAATCACCTATATGTCTATATTGACAATTTTTCGAATAAAAATAATACCTAATATTTCAAAAACTATTAAAGCGCCCAAGGCCATGTACCCTTCAGTAGTAGTCCATAGCTGTGACATAGCTTCAGGTTCCATTTTAGATAAGATCATAATTAGAGCTATTGGCATAGAACCTACTACCCAAGCCTGCATCTTACCTTGAGATGTTAAGGCCTTAATCTTTCCTTCTGCTTGAGCTATACTCCTCAGAGTCTGCGCGACGTTCTTTAAAGCATAAGAAAGCTCACCTCCCGTTTCAATTGAAGTTCTAATAACAGCAACGGTTAGCACCACTGAATTAAGAGGCATTCTTTTCGTAAAATTTTGCAGAGAATGATCAACCGAGACTCCAAGCTTTTGCTCGCGTACTAGCAATCCAATTTCTTGAGATAACGGTGGTGGGTACTCTTCAGCGATCAATGAAAACGCACCACTTAGGCTATTACCTGCTAATAATGATCCTCCCATGAGATCAATAGCATCAGGCAATTGCTTCTCAAACAAATTGATTCGCTTTTGTTTAATGTATCTGATCAAAATAAATGGTAAGGCTACCAAAGCAGCTACTATTCCAAAAACTAGTATGTAGTTACTTAAAAAATAAAGTGCTGAAAACATTAATAATATTGAGACAACGATGTAGATCAGAAAATATCTATCGATGTTGCTTTCACTAAAGTTTTGATCGAATACTTTTTTAAAGCTGTCTAACCTTTTTGTATCGTAGAAATTTGATACATTCTTAAAAAAGAAGGTATAGACAATAAAGAAAATTATCGTCAATATGACAAATATGCCTACGAACATAGCTTATTCGACCTATAAGTTGAAGTAGTCAGTTTTTATATCACTACCACTATCAATTAACTCTTGATAGAAGGAAGGTATAGTCTCAGTAGATCGAAATGCTCCTTGAATAATACCTTCATCGCTATATCCAGACTTGTTATATTTAAAGATATCCTGAAGCTGAATAGTATTTCCCTCAATACCAGTAACCTCAGTGATGTGAGTTATCTTACGAGTACCACAAGCAAAGCGAGTCTGCTGTACAATAATATCAATAGCAGAAACGATTTGCTCACGTATGGCTTGCAGTGGTAGCTCCATACCTGCCATTAATATTAAGGTTTCAAGCCTTGATAAAGCGTCTCTTGGAGTATTAGCGTGCAATGTAGTTAACGACCCCTCATGACCTGTATTCATAGCTTGTAGCATATCTAACGACTCAGCTCCTCGACACTCCCCTACTACAATTCTATCAGGGCGCATTCTCAACGAGTTTTTTACAAGATCGCGAATAGTTACTGACCCCTTCCCCTCTGCATTTGCAGGTCTAGACTCTAACGATATCAGATGATCATGATCAAGTTTTAGCTCGGCTGCATCTTCTATAGTGATAATACGCTCACCATTGGGTATAAAATTTGATAAAACATTTAGCAACGTGGTCTTACCAGAACCAGTACCACCCGAAATAATAATATTACGCTTATGCAACACACAAGATTCCAAAAATTCTGACATATCAGCTGATACACTACCCATATCTACTAAATCTTGTACTGTTAGTCTCTTTTCTGGAAATTTACGAATCGTAATCGTAGGACCCTTTAATGCTAATGGAGGTATCACTGCATTAACCCGTGAACCATCTTTTAAACGTGCATCTACCATTGGTGAAGATTCATCAATTCTTCTACCTATGGGAGAAACAATTCTTTCAATAATATCTAGAACAGCTTGATCACTACTAAAAACTGCGCCACTCAAATATATTTTTCCTTTCTTTTCAACATAAATTTCACTTGCTGAATTTACCATAATTTCAGAAACATCTTTATCTGTCAAAAACTGTTCTAGAGGCCCGAGCCCAATAGCCTCGTTCAAAACTAACTTTTTAATGCGTTCGATATTTGATCTATTGATTGTCAGATCATTATCTATAATTTTATTTAAACAAGTAGAAGCGGTCTCATATAGTTCATTATCTGACATTTTAGAGATGTCGTTTCTTTCAAGATCCATAGTCTCAACGAGTTTTTTGTGAAGCTCTTTCATAAGCTTCATATCTTTTTCTAACTCAAGTTTTGTATTTCTAAATAAAGTCAAACCAGTTTCAATAGGTTTAACTTTATTTATTGATATAGCAATAGGTTCTTTTTGATTATTTTCTTGCTCATCATCTGAAGATTGAGTATTTCTTATATCGTTTTGAAAATTTTCTTTTTGATCATCTGAATGATAATGTTGTTCATTAATTTGCAAAATGACGAATTTATATTTTCCAATTGTTATATGATCCCCTTTTAATAGTGGTCCATATATATCAATTTTAGAGTCATTAACATAAGTACCGTTTGCTCCCCGATCCAAATCTTCGACAACATAACCTGCAGGTAGCTTTTTAATTACCGCGTGTTCTTGTGATATTAGCCATCCTTTAATCTGTAGTTCGGCATCGCTACTTTTACCTATTAGAATATTCTCAGTACCAAATTCAATTATTGACTCATTTTCTTTATAAATTACCTTGAGCTGAATCATTTACTGAACCCTCTCTTCAAAATAGGTTCTGTTTTCGTTACTTTCAAAAAAATCCTTTGGCAAAAGCAGGTTGTTTTTATTAATATTTTCTACCATCTGATTTGCTTTAGTAACCATAGTTTCTGAAGGTTTGTCTTTTTCACTATAGATAAATGGAGTGACGATAAACAGTAATTCTGTTTTGACATCTATTTTACTCTTGTTTTTAAACAACCTACCGATAAATGGTGCTTTATGTAGTCCAGGTACTTGAGAGTCAGCCGCAGAGTTTCTATTATAATTTAAGCCACTTAGTACTAGTGTCTCACCATTTTGCAGACTAAAATCAGTGACTGTTTTTCTAGTCAATAAACCCGGTACATCCAAAACTTGTACGGCAGGATCTATTTCACTGATTTCAGACTCTATATTTGCAAGGATACTTCCGTCATTTTGAATAACAGGTGAAACATTAAGCTTTATACCGTAATCTTTAAACTCAACTGAAGGCGTTCCTGTAGCAGTTGCTGTAGTGAAAGGTACTTGCCCTCCAGATAAGAATTCAGCGTTACCTCCGTTTCTACAAGAGAGAACGGGGTGCGCGATCAAGTTAGCTGTACCTTTACTTTCCATTAAATTAATTTTACTGGTGATAGAGGATATTAGCCCTGCATAAGTTTGAAAAGGGCTAATAGCATTTCCTAAAGGAATGTTATCGAAGCCCAATCCACTGACATCTGATTTAAAAGCGTTACTTTTTTTGAATTCTCCAATAACGCCTACTTTAGGTCCATTGATCTGAGACGACCATTCAATACCCAAATTTTCACTCGCGCTTCTGCTTACTTCAACGATTTTTACATCAAAATACACCATACGCGTGTCGTTTTTATTGGCTGTTTGAGTGTTTGCACGGGTAAGATTAGTAACATAAGGATACTGAGTTAAAAAACTATCCACTTTTATTTTGTCATCATCGTTTAAATCTAAGCCTTCAACTAAAATCGTATCTCCAATAATATTTGCTGTTAAATTAGGATACTTTAATAAGAAATAATTAATTTCACTTAGCATTCTTGGTAGATTTGCAGGATATATATGGGTGTTTATGCTTTGAACTGATTTGTTTCTCCACACCTTAATAGTAGTGTCACCATTTTTTATTCCAGTCAATAAAATTCCCTTTTTGTCAATTGGTAAAGCATTGACAATCTCATCACTACCGACTGCCACGTTTGTAATACTACTATCTTTGATAAATTCAGATTGACCTACATAAAGAGTCATAATCCCATTATTTATATTGGCACTAGCGTAAGCTGAGAGACTTACCAAGATCAAACAAAATGATTTTTTAAACATAGATTACTCTTTATTAGTTATTTGTACTTCTATTACCGTATACAACATCTATTGAGGGCTTTCTTGGAACATTTGGTTGAGCAATAGGAGACTCTAGTATTGCTACGCTACGGTCCTGAATACCATCTATTCGATCTAAATAATCGTCTAATTCGGTATTGGGTAAGCGCTCGTTACTTATGTTGTCCTGCTCTGTAAAAGTTTTTAAGCTTAATTCGCGTTGTAGTGTCTCTAAGCTTACGATATTGGTAGTATAGGACATGTCATTTGGATTACGTAAAACAGCAGATAATCTTCCTAGCTCTAGTGCAGTGGTAACCCTAGAAACATCATCTATATTCAAGTCTAAGGTTATGGTGCTGTATCCATCATTGTATCCAGCATCTTGAGCATAACTTCCATTAACGCTTAAAGAGTCACCAGTAGCTAACACCCTTACATTTTGCATCAAAGGCGCAGCGATGACGTTTCCAAGCTTCTGATAGGTCAGTATCAAGTCAATATGGTCGTTAGGATTTAGCATTGAAGAGATTGAGCTTTGATCATCTACAGGTATGGTTAGTGCGCGTCTACCTGGCAGTAATCTACTAGCTAGCTGTCGACGTTCATCCGTATCGATAGACTGCCAAGTCAAGATATCACCCCTTTTTAGGTCTGATAATAATAATGCTCCGTCAATACTATCGGCTTGCTCAGGCGTTATAGCGGTAGACTGTGCAAACTCAGCTGGAATATCACTTCTAATTGCAAAACTCGCCTCATCAAACGGATTTACAACGGTGCCACTAGCTAGATCGCTATTAGCGACTATATAGCTAACCGTCTCTGTATCTAATGAATTGGCTATCTTTTTATCGACAATAAATTTCAATAAAAAAGCACACAATAGCGCCAAAACTATCGATACTATTAGTGCAAGAACATTTTTATTGAGTTTCTTGATTTTAACTCTATTAATTGTTTTCATTTTTTCTCTGAGTATTTATTGAGTCGACGTTATCTAAATTACTTATAGAATTTGAATAGTTGTCATGCCGAGTTTGAAACGCTTCTTGAAACATACTCCATAAGTTTTGATCTCCAACTTTAACGCCGAAGACTACTGCCACAATCACCATAGTTGCCAGTAAGTATTCTACTGAGATATTACCTCTTTGGTTACGCATAAGCTATTTACT
Organism: Psychrobacter sp. PG1; assembly: GCF_014897815.1. Classification (GTDB taxonomy): domain Bacteria; phylum Pseudomonadota; class Gammaproteobacteria; order Pseudomonadales; family Moraxellaceae; genus Psychrobacter. The sequence continues at coordinate 3,305 of NZ_JABUZG010000051.1, read as the reverse complement.
CACTTCTATAATAAGCATAAAGTCTCCACGAGGACTCAGTTTGGATATTTTTATAACTCTTCGAGAGCTAGATGATTTTAGAGTATAGTTGGTAAACCCGATAGTTGATTCGATATTACGAGCTAATTTATTGAGTTGAGTCAGTAAACGCGCATATTCACTTTTACTGTAGCCTTGCATATTTATAGTACGAGTAACGTTCTTATAATCTTCTGTTTGTAAGTCCAAAGAAACTTTATTATTATTGATACTTACGGGATTAGGGACGTAAGATCTTTTGGCGGTGCTAGAGCAAGTCATATATCCTGCGATCGACTGCTTATAAGTGCTATCTATAGTGACAGTAGCTACACTCGACTTATCAAAGATAGATAAATTGCTACCTGTTAAGGAATAAGCTATGCCTTTTTTTTTCAATGCTTTTATCAGACAACCCGTGCCACAGTCGCTAGCAAAAGTATAATAATCTAATGGCTTGCCATTTATAATAGCATTACTGAATAAAGGTGCAGCGGCAAAACCTTTGATAGCTCTAAGCTGTTTACACACAGCACTATTGGCAGTTACTGACAAAAAGCTGGCGAGTATAAATACAATAATTTTATTCATTGAGGGTTAAACGTGGCTAGGCGATCTTTGGGAACTGCGTCATGATCGACTTCTACATCCTCTAATTTATGATGATCTAATACATCAAGTAATCCCAATGTAGAATCGCTAATCAATTTAAGTCCTGCTATAGCTATATTTGCAGGTTTAACGAATAAGTCTTGACTACCTCCAATATTTGGAATGACGACACTATCAAAGTTGTTCATTGAGTTTTGAATTTGACTTTTATCTCTTGCTGTAAGTGCTTGATTATCTATATATAAACTTTTGCTTATGGTCATAGAACTTGCAATTTCTGGAATAACATCTAAGTTCTCTAAGGGTACATTGATACTCACTGTTCCTTTTTTGTCATATATTCCTAAATTGGTTACTCTATCAAAGTTATTCCAACTCGCTCCCTGAGCACCACTCATATTAGAGCTATCGGCATTATAATTAATAGTCACTGAATCATTTTGATATATCTGTTGATTACCCTTACCAGTACCAAGTCTAGCCCCTTGATCATTTATCTGTTCATCATCGACAATTAAAGCTGTTTCACCAAAATATCGATCGCTTACTTCGCGACTAAGCTCCATATTATCTGTATTGCCTTCACGTACTCGCCAAGCCGCATAATCTAAAGCCTGAATGCTCATTATGTTTGCATTGGCAATTTTAGCTAGAATAGGTATCGACAATATAAGTGCTATAAGCACACTGAACGACACTGCAAATTCAATTGCTGCCTGACCCGATTCTTTGTTTTTCATGGTCCATTAGACTCCGCTACTGCAAGTGCACTGTTGTTGGTTAGTCTAACTTGCCAATATGGATTCAACAGACTGGCTTTTTCTAATCTGTTCTGATTAAAATAAGTGGGCCTACCTTGTCTATCCTGAATGGGTCGCTCAAAGTAAGCTTCAGCAGTAGATACTGCGGTAACATCATCTTTTGAGATAATATTTAATTCATCACCTACTTTTAAGTTAGAAGCACCGCTTGTGGTGTCAAGCCTATCTGCTTTTTTCGACACTCGAATTGAAGTAGGTAAAGTTGGCTCTTCTTGTGCCAACATTTTAGTTTCAAGATCCCAAAATTGTGGAACTCCTGACTCTCCCGCATTCATGGTTCTATTACGTCGCGAATCCCAGTGGGGTGTATATTGGTTACTTCTATTAGAAGCATCCTTATTTCTATTTACACTATTATACCCTGCGTTATTGCGCCAATCGTTGTCACCTGTACCACTATCTCTTACTACTGCACTACCGTAGCCCATCTGATCTTCGCGCCATCTGAGTCTCCATCTCTTCCTTTTTTTATAGTGGTGAGAGAATGTATCAACCCCTTTCCACTGATTGAAATCATTACTAAGCTCAGTACCGCCTCTAGCTTCAAGTCGGTTTTTAAAAAGAGGTATTTTGAATTCATCAATACTCTTTGCTCGACGCTCACGAGTAAAGTTATCTCGAGATGCTAAAACAACATCTTTTAAGCGAGCACGACCTATAGTAGGATCTGAGCTATTACCACTATAATGTTTTATAAAACTTCCACCCAACGGATTGACTGCATATTTTGAAGCTGTTATCAGAGGTCGAGAGTCAAATCCTGCGCCTATAGAGGATTTATCTATTGTGTCTTTGTGGACTTGTTGAATAGATATAAATGAAGAGCCATTTAGCAAATTTTGTTGATAGGATATAAGTTGTGTTGCTTGATTATTAATAAGGATAGTTGGAGCGGCTAAATCGGCGAGTGGCTGTACTGCTCTTGAATATTCAGTAATAGCTTCTTGAACGTATGGCCCAACATATGGTATGTATCGAATAGTACCAGTGTTTCGTGGCATAGGCTCGAAATGCTTAGCCCAACTAGCGACACTTACCGCTTGCGCAGTTGCCAGCTGATTAGCGATTTTGGCCTTATTCATGTAGGCATTAGCATTTAAGAGCTGCGCCTGTTTGGTCGCTGTGTTATAAGCAGCATGATCCGCCAGCACCTTAGCTTGGGTTCGCTCTGCCAATAGCTGAGAGCTATTAAATAAGTAAATCATTGACACTGCAAGGACTAAGGTAAAAGCAAGCATTAATAGTAATGCTTGCCCTTTTTGAGATGAGACATTTATAGGTGTTGGACTCATAATCAATGTACCTACCTATTACATAAATAGAAGCACTTACCAGTAATTAAAATGTTAATTAGCATTTACTTATTAGTCATTTTTAGCAAAATCTGCCATGCCTGATTTTGCTTTACCTTCATTTGTTGCTTTACCAGCAGCAGCATCAGTAACTGTTTTTTGTTTAGTACCGTCTTGACCAGCTAACTCTTGCGTAGCAGCAGCAGCCTGACTACGAGCGGTTTGACCAAAATATTTAAATGAACCAATAGCGGCAATAGCTACCAGTGCTACGATAATAATGTACTCAGTCATACCCTGACCAAGCTGCTTGCGCATGTTAGGTAACTGCATAGAAATACTCCGTTTAAGTATAGATAATGTAACTCATTGTATCTTACGATTTTATATTAGAACAAAACAATTGTAATGTCTATATTTTTTTAACGCTTCTAGTTAGTTATGCAATATCGAGATGCATGTGCCAAATTTCAGAACCTATATATATATTTATAAGACAATATCATTGTCTAAACTTTAAACTTGAACCGCCCCGGTATTGTCGGAGACTCAACATTCTGAG
>NZ_JABUZG010000005.1 GCF_014897815.1 Psychrobacter sp. PG1 | reverse complement strand
AAGAGGGCAGCAAAAGACGAAAAAGCAAAGCAGCATGGAGCAGACCTCCATGCTCAACAAGGCAAAACATATAGAGGTAAGATATTGCGATCTGATGAAAACGGCATACTACAGCAGACAAGGGACGGCATTGTTTATCACCCTGCTATGTCAGATATTGAGCAAGGCAAATCATATAACCTTGAGAACAACGGCAATACCTACAACGTACAACCGCAGTATGAAATCAGAAAACCTAATAAGAGCCTCGACCAAGATAGGGGCATGGACAGGTAACTAGCGCCCTAGCGGTTGTTGGGCGAGCGGTGTAGTAATATGAGTTCCTAAAGTTGTACCTACTTCACCCCTTGAGATATCAGGGTTTGCGAGGTTTAAAATAAAAGGGTAAACTACTAAAAAGACAAAACCCCCAACGCTTGCAGGCGTTGAGGGTTTTTAGAATACTAATCTGTGGTAGCAGATATAGTGCTTCATTGGTAAGAGCTATTATATCACGCTATCACGCTAAAACAAGCGTGAGAAAATGGAACATTTAAAACAGGTTAACCCCGACCAGTGGGAACAAATACCACCCCTATCCCAACTGTATCAAGACCTACCCGAAACTTTACGGTGTAGCCCATCCAAGCATAATACAGACTTTAGGCGCAAAACCTTTAAACAAGCCACACAAAATGCCTATGTGGGCTATAACACACCTAAAGTAACCACGTTCATAGTTATAGATTTAGATTATGACGGCTCAATATTTGCTTACCATGATGCAGGAATACCACGCCCTCAATTTGTCTTGAAAAACCGATCAAATGGTCATTGCCAGTATCTCTATAGGCTCAAAGACCCCATAACTTTCTTCAAAAACTCAAAGCAAGCCCCTATTGATCTACTAAACGCCGTGGAGTATGCCCTCAACGATATTTTAGGCGGTGATAAAGCGTTTACTGGCTACCTTGCCAAAAATGCTCTAAATTCAGCCCATGAAGTGTATTACACAGGTGCAGAGCCATACACGTTGCACGATTTAGCCGAATACCTAGACTTACCCACGAATAAGCCCACCCAAGCCCACAACGATGAGTTTTACGGAAGAAATGACGCAATATTCCACACTGTACGCAAACTAGCGTATTCAATAGCGTTTAGTTGCAATTACACGCAGATATATGAGCAATGCTTAGCTTGGTGTGAGGAATGCAACGCACAATATAGCCCTCAGCTGCCGTATAACGAGCTTAAATCAATATCGAAGAGCATTGCAGAGTATTGCACAGGGGAACGCTTTAAACGTGAATTTGGGGCGTTACAGGCGGTAAGAGGAGCTAAGGGTGGCAAAATTAGCAAGCGTAAGCCTATACCAACATCAGAACGCACTACAAAGCCTTGGCAAGTGATGGGTATTAGTAGAGCTACGTATTACAGATGGCAAAAACAGGGTAAAGTTTAGTAAAAAAAGTGAGACCAGATAAGCCATATCAGTTAACCCCCCGATAGGGGGTTTTTTTGTGCGATACATTTAAGCTGATCTAAACAATAATTAATTGCTTAGGCTAGTTTAGAAAACGAAAAAACCTTCAGTTTTTCAATCTTTAACTGACTTCTGTTGGTATCATAAATGCTTCTGAAATGTTACAGTTTGTTTGGCTTTCAATCCTTTAAATAACGTACGTGGGTTTCTAAATGGCTGTTATTGGTTTTCTTCTTATATTTGTTCTTCCATTGGTGTTTTTATATTCTTTATTTAAGCCTAAAATTTTCAGTATACGTACAAAAAAGAATAGTACGGGTAGATGGAGTCGTATTCAGTCTGTTGTGGTGTTTGCAGTTATTTGGTTCCTTGGTGTTGTTATGCTAGTTGAAGGGGATAGCCCAGAGGACAGTACAGTTCAAAGTGATGGTGTGGTAGCGGCTGAATCTGCTCAGAAAGAACCTAGTCGGAAAGAACGTAAAGCGGCTGAGAAGGCTGCTAAAGAAGCTGAGAAAGCAGAGAAAGAAGCAGCTAAGGAAGCCGAACTTGCGAAAGAAGATGTTCAGCGTCAATCGACACTAATAGGTAACAGCTCAACTCGTCCAATTCTTTCTAATGGTTGGAGTCGTATGGATATCTATACTAACTGCCAAATACTTATACAAAACAGCCTTAAATCACCAAAGAGTTTCGATAGCAGTATAAGAACAGTGAAGTTTATAAGGGACGCTGAAGAAGAGATTATTGGAGTGAATTTTGACTTTTATGCAACAAACTCATTTGGTGCGGAGTTAATTCATAGCGGTACGTGTGTATATGATCTTGATGGCAAGTTACTAGAATATGATGCTAAGGCGAAGTAGTACTGATTACTAAATATATTTATATTATTTTGAACTATTTAAGAGGAATTTAAAAATGAAGAAGATAGCTATAATCGGTTTAGCCCTTTTAGCACCTATCGCTGCCTATGCTGACAAATGTGGTTACGAGAATTTGTCAGGAACTGAATACAGAATGACGGATAAAAATAAAAAATATGTATTCAATGATTTTGTCGTTAATCCTAATAAAGATAAGTTTGGCTCAGGTCAGCGCAGCGATAGAAACTATAAATCTTTGCGAAATAATGCTTTTAAAGTCTTAAGCACCGACTATGTAACTACTGATAGTGCTGCTTATAAAAGTAAGCCGACATCTAAACGCTATAGAGAAATTGTCATTGATGAAAAAGCATATACACTGGATAGATATTTTAATATTGAGTTAATCACATCTGATTGCGTTAAGTATTACCATGCACCAAATGGTAATAAAGAAAGTTTTGACTATAAGTTCCAAAAGACCGACGGCACTGCTAATACTATGCAAGACTTTTCAGCCTTCTTAGGTAAATCTATAGAAGCAGCACAAGTCAAAGCTGTTTCTAAATATGATGATTTTGATAAAATGTATGAAATCAAAACCGATTTTTTCAAAAAACAGATGATTAGAGGTTATCTTGATTCGGAAAAAGAAGATGCAGCTAATATCCAAGTCTATATGAGCCTAGCATTCCTTGATAAATGGGGGTTCGTTGACACAGCTAAGGATAGAAATGGCGTATCTCATAAGGTTACTACCATTGATAAAGATGCTGATTGCGCAGGAAAAAGCTTAGGTCTAGGCTGTATGCTAACTGAAACTGTTGGAGTTACAGTAGAAGAAGATTTTCTGAGAAAAAATACTGATGGATTTGAGCTAAAACTTTCTGGAAAGCAGTCTAAAGTTGTATTTGTATCAGGGGAGCTAGTGGTTGCATTCCTTAATGAACTAGATGATTTAAGAAAGAAATAACTAAATATTAAAAAGCTAGGTCTGCGAGCGAAAACACTCAATGATCTAGCCTTTTATTTACCTATACACTTCTATTTTTAAGGTGCTCTGGGTATGTATAGCCCCTTATAAGCCAATCAATAATTTCAGCTCTACTCTTACCAATTGGAGCTACATCTCTGCCAAAATCCATAAAATTCGAAAGCTTATTAGCAAATTTATTAACTTGACTGTCTAACAGGGTCGATCTTATCTCGATTATATGCCTACTTATCTTAATTCAGCCCTTACATACTGCTTAACTGGTATCTACGCTCCCTTTGTACCACAATCTAAATTTGAGCCTCTTAAATCAAATCCTATGCGTTTTAGATATTAAAGAAATTACTAGAAGTCTAATTGTGCGTCATTAGCTTCTGTTGCTTGATGGATTAAATCATTTTTAACTGCGTCTTTATCCCTTTCTGAAACATATCCTTTTTCGTAAGCATCAGCTTTGAGTTGGTTCAAATCACGCTTAGCTTGCATACTATCTTTAGCCATTGCTTCAAAAGCACTTTGCCAAATAATTTTACGTCTTGTTTCAGCTTTACGAGCCTTTGATTTTTCAGCATCAATCAATCGCCTAGTATCAGCCCTAGCTTTTACCAGTTGGTCTGCCTTTTTCTCAGCATTGAGCAACACCGACAGCTTGCGATTATCGTCATCACTTCTATTGTCTTTCTCGCCCAGTAGAATTATAAGTGTTTGCGTATCATTGGGCGATTTGAATCCCTTAAATCGTTTTACTAAATTATCAAGATAATCTTTATTCTTATCAAGATACTCTTCATTTGCAGTAGCCATGATTAATCCCTTTTTGTTGGTTGTGTTGCCATCAGGTTGAGTTTATCATTAGGCAGTATGTTTGCATAGTTGCGGTGGTTTGTAGCCTTGTTGAGGAAACAAGGCACGGTTAGTAGTTTCTTTTTATT
>NZ_JABUZG010000050.1 GCF_014897815.1 Psychrobacter sp. PG1 | reverse complement strand
CATTGAGATCATAATTACCCCATGAAAACGCTCAAACTACGCATCAAAGACAAACATGCCACTCAGCTAAATATCTTAGCGGGGTCGGTTAACTTTGTCTGGAATTACGTCAATGAGCTAAGTTTTAAACACCTCAAGCGTACTGGTCAATTCTTTTCAGCTTATGATTTGGCTACTTACACCAAAGGTGCGGGTGAATATCTAAACCTACACAGCCAAACCTTACAAGCAGTGACCGAAACCCATGCCAAGGCTCGTAAACAGTTTAAAAAAGCCAAACTCAACTGGCGCACCAATAATCCTAAAGCCAAACGTAGTTCTCTTGGTTGGATTCCGTTTAAAAAGACCGCTATTAAGCATATCAGCACCCGCGAAAGTGGTAAAAAGTGTCTAAAAAGCACCCTGCAATTCAGCTTAGCTAAAGGTAAAAAACTCACTATTGACCTATGGGACAGCTATAACTTAGCGCTCTACACCATCAATACTTGCGAATTGGTACAGGACAATCGCGGTCACTGGTACGTCTGTGTGACGGTTAAAGAATTTCCAAAAACAGCGTGTGGCACTGGTCAGGTCGGTATTGATTTAGGCTGCAAAGATTCAGCAGTCAATAGTGATGGCGACAAACTACAAACCAAAGTCACTCATCAATACGCTGAAAAACTGGCTATTGCTCAAAGAGCTAAGAATAAAAAGCGGGTCAAGGCCATTCACGCCAAGATTAAAAATACTCGTCAAGACCTCATTCATAAATTCACATCAAAGCTTGTCAAAGCCAACAGCCTAATTGTTGTTGGTAAAATAAAATCAACATCATTCACTAAGGGCAAACTTGCCAAATCCGTCTATGACGCAGGTTGGTTTGAAATTAAGCGGCAACTGGATTATAAATGCGCGAACGCAGGTTGCCACTATATCGAAGTGAATGAAGCGTACACCACCCAAACCTGCTCGTGTTGCGGCTCTCGTCAAGACAGTCCGAAAGGTAGATCAGCGCTTGGTATAAGAGTATGGTTTTGTCGTTCTTGTAAAACGACCCATAACAGAGACGTTAATGGAGCAAAAAACATTCTTGCGGTCGGGCTTGGCCGTCTTTAGTAGGAATCCCC
>NZ_JABUZG010000049.1 GCF_014897815.1 Psychrobacter sp. PG1 | reverse complement strand
AGTGAATTATACTATATATTTTGGGTTTGGTATTAGTAGGTTTTTATCCTATAATGCAATCTTACACTATATACTATGCTAGAAATATATACGTACCACCGCTAGGAAACACCATGATTGTCCGGCAAACCCCAAACGCTCTCAAGATACTTTTTACCCTGCACGGCTCTGTCATTCCAAAAATTTATCCGCAAATTTTGCTGATCGCGCTTCTCAGCACACTTATAACAATTATTCAGCACTGGCTTCCTGACTCTTTTCCTTATTATGGTATGGCTCCTTTTACCTTGCTAGGAATCGCGTTGTCGCTATTTCTTGGATTTCGTAACAATGCCAGTTATCAACGCTGGTGGGAAGCTCGAGGGCTTTGGGGTCAGTTGGTATATGATGCGCGTAGCTTAACCCGTCAAGTGCTTTCTTTTATAGATGCTAATACCGAGAATGGGCACGAGACTGGGCGAACGATGATTTACCTAACCATTGCTTTTGCGCATGCTGTGCGCCATCGCCTGCGCGGATCGTCACCTTGGCATGATGTCGAGCCTTTTGTCGCATCAAAACACCATGATAGTATGCGCCAAGCGCGCAACCTACCTGATTATATTATGCGCCTCATGGGTAAGCAGCTCGGCGACATTCGGCGTCAAGGACTGGTATCAGAGCAAGTCATACAGAATATGGACGAGCGCCTGACGTCTATGACCATTGTATTGGCAGCCTGCGAGCGCATTCATAATACACCGCTACCGTTTGCTTATATGCTGCTGGTCCATCGCACGACCTATCTGTATTGCATCATGTTGCCTTTTGGCTTGGTGGCCTCGCTCGGTTGGGTGACCCCACTGATTTGTGCCGTGATCGCTTATACCTTTTTTGGTTTGGATGCCCTCAGTGAAGAGCTAGAAGAGCCTTTCGGCTTAGCCGCCAACAAGCTACCCCTGACTGCATTGTCGCGTACTATCGAGATTAATCTGCGAGAAGCACTAGAAGAGGCAGATATTCCGCCTGAGATCACTCCTATCAATGGTTATTTACCATAGCCTCTTAGCTGAACGCCTATAAATCATAAAGCAATCAATGCTAAATGAGACAGTGCCCCATAAACATATTGACTTAATTTATGAGATATTTTTTATATACCCTACCGTCGGGTAGCTAAATAATATAGGCAATAGTAGAGCGTTTATGAATAAAAAATGCATTTGAAAATAGTGCTTTCTCTCGCCATTATCGTGGTATTTGACTAGCTTAATAAAAGGTAAAAACTTGCCTATTTACGCTTGTAAGACAACCTTTATTCATGATTTTTTGCGCATCACTTGCTAATGATGGCTGAATTCGTCTACCATAGAGCCGATTGCTTAAGTACGAGCAGTTTAAACTTATGTAAACTTTATATCTATTTCTGAAAAATAAACCTTGTCGGGGTGCTTTGATTTTTGATGCTTTAACTACAATTCAAAATCATGGCTGAGAGTTACCCGCGAACCTGATGCAGTTAGCACTGACGTAGGAAACAAGCGTGACATTTTATAGCACACCTCTTAAGCATCTATTGCTAAGCAAGCCTTGCTGGTTTATTCACATAATCTGGTAAGGTTTTTTTGTGCCTGCTCACTGATCACCTCCTACTCTTTGCTTACTCGCATTTTATAACAGTAAGTGAATACTATGAACTACCAAACGTTACGCCACCATTGCCCAACATGGGATGACTACATTCAGCATGATTTTGTCAAACAGCTAACGGCAGGTACGCTCGCCCCTGACAGCTTTCGTCACTACCTTGTGCAAGACTATTTATATCTTATTCACTATACCCGTGTGATGGCGTTGAGCGTGTATAAGAGTGATACGCTGGCACAAATGCATGTCGGTCAAGCAGGCATCAACGCCATGCTCGATATGGAAATTGGCATGTATCTCGATTTATGTCATGAGTGGAACATCCCACTTAAAGAAGTAGAAAGCGCCCCTGAATCTGCCGTGACTATTGCCTATAGCCGCTACCTATTGGACGCTGCGATGTCAGGCTCATTGGCTGAGCTTTATGCGGCGATTGCTCCTTGTTTGATGGGTTATGGCGAAATTGGCAAACGCATTAAAGAACAAGGTTTTGTCGCGGACAATCCTTACCAGCCATGGATTGATGTCTTTGCCAGTGACGAATTTCAAGCGATTACCGCGCAGAATGAAGCGCAGATTAATACGCTACTAGCGCAGGCCAACCCCACTCAGGCAGACAAATTCAAACAGTTATTTAATACTGCTTCACGTATGGAAGTGAATTTTTGGCAGCAGGCGCTTGATCTGTCCTAGCCCCTATGCAAGGTGCTAGCTTTATGGCAAATTTAACGTCACGTACTATTCAATATAGTTGATTCAATTTAAAACAGTGACAAGGCAACCAAGTGCAGATGTATGAGTAATACTTTAAGCGAGGTTAACGCTGTCACTCTTTTATAGTGGATTAACGATACAACAAAAAATACTCAAGGAGAAACATCATGGCAGCATTCGATGAACACGCAAGCGCGTATGACAGCTGGTTTTTTGACAACCAAAACTTACTGACCAGTGAGCTAAAACTGGTCGCTCATTTTTTAGATAAGGACAGTGAGATATTGTCTATCGGCTGCGGTAGTGGACTGCTTGAGTCACTATTGGCGCAGGATTATGATATCCATATCAGGCACGGCATTGAGCCTTCAAAAGACATGGCCGCCATTGCCGAAAAACGCGGTCTGCAAGTGGATATTAGTCCTGCCGAGACTTGCGATATTGAGCCAAATAAGTTTGATATCATCATGTTTAACGGCAGTGTCAGCTACATCAACGATTTGGATATCTGTATTAAAAAAGCATTTGATGCCTTAAAAACGGGCGGCAAATTGATTGTTATCGATGTGCCAAAAGAAAGCGGTTTTGCGAGCTTATATAATTTGGCAAGCTCATTAAATACTTGGGAGCATCCGCTACTTGCGCATATCTCTCCTGCTGACCCCTATCCTATTGAGCTGGTTAAATCAGCAAATTGGCGCACCTCTGATGAAAAAATCGCGCTGATGCAAGCCAATGGTTTCGTCGATTTTGAGTATGCACAAACCTTACTGACCCATCCTATGTATGCCAATGACAAGGTGCAAGAAGTCGTCGAAGGCTACGACCGTGGGGATTATGTCGCTGTTTGTGCTTATAAAAAATGAGCTGATAGGTGTATTTGCGTGTGATTAGCATGGATGACTGAGCAAAATTTATGACAGATCACAGTGATCCATAGCATACTGTCATTGCCATGTTAGCACTTGAATTATAAGTTTAGTGCCACTATAAATGGTGGATAAAGCTCTTATGCTAATAGCTAACATTTAATAAAGCGAGGCACACATCATGACTGACGATCCAAAAGACAGCACCAATCAAAACAACAACCAAGCACCAACAAATGAAAAATCAGTAAAAATGACCAACCTAACGCCCAATCAAGGTGTGATCACAGGCAAAAGGACGGATATTCAAAATCCTGAGCTTTGGGACTTTCCAATGAACTATCCACTTAGCATCATTGGTCATGAAGGCGAGCGTGAGAACTTACTCAACGAAGTGAAGCTTATCTTGGGCAGTCAGTTCCCTGATTTTGATTTGGCCTCGATAGAAGTGAAACCGTCTAAAACGGGTCGCTTCCATTCAGCACGGGTCAATCTATATCTTACAGCAGCCGATCAGGTCAATGTGCTGTATGCCTCACTCGACGCTGCCAAAACAGTTCGTTTGGTCGTATAAATAGATAATTGTCGTTTAAAAAAAGCCAGCCGCTTTTCCGTCGAAATCGTCATTCATACGGGTGGCGATTTTTTGTGGTTTGCTGTACAATCTGCGCCCTCATTATTATTGTTCTATGTCCCCTTATTGGTGGGTCATTTACTCGCGAATAAAAAGCAAATGATCATACGATTTTTACAAAAAACTTATTATTTGAGTCAATCGCGTCTAACCCTTACCCCATCGTCCTTTGCTAAAATTCGGACACAGCACAACCTCACAGCAACATAGTTTGATGCTAAAATCAATATAGTATTTTCAAAATTTTCCCGCTATATTGTGCCTACCTACTAACAAACACGCTATATGTAGTACTCAGTGAATTTAATTGTCACTATGAGTAGCGGTAGATTTTTGCCTAAAAAAACACCTATCGCGGCGCAAGCATCGTAGCATTATAAAGAATGCCTGCCGTTTACTGACTGTGCAGCATCACTATAAGCAACATTATAAATAATTACCAAGTTATCAACTTAAGAGGGCAACATGACACACATCGACAAAATCAAAGTGACCAAACGTGACGGACGATTAGAGCTTATTGATTTGGATAAAATTCATAAGGTAATCGAGTGGGCAGCTCACAATTTGGATAATGTGTCTGTGTCGCAAGTTGAGCTAAAGTCGCACATTCAGTTTTATGAAGGTATCAAGACTCGCGATATTCACGAGACCATCATCAAGTCAGCAGCAGATCTTATCTCTGAAGATACGCCTGATTATCAGTATTTGGCTGCGCGTTTGGCGATTTTCCATCTGCGTAAAATTGCTTACAATAAATTTACCCCGCCGCACCTTTATGATCATGTCAAAAAACTGACCGACGCAGGAAAATACGATCAGCATATCCTAGCTGATTATAGCCGTGCTGAGTTTGATGAATTAGAAGCTTATCTTGATCACTGGCGCGATATGAACCTTGCTTATGCCGCTGTTGAGCAAATGGCAGGTAAATACCTCGTCCAAGACCGTGTCAACAAGACCGTCTTTGAAAGCCCGCAGTTCTTGTACATGCTGGTTGGTATGTGTTTGTTTAGCCGTTATGACAAGTCAGACCGTTTGGACTACGTAAAGCGTTTTTACGATGCGACGTCGCAATTCAAAATCTCGCTACCAACACCTATCATGGCAGGCGTGCGTACCCCATCGCGTCAGTTTAGCTCATGCGTATTGATCGAATGTGGTGATAGCCTAGACTCGATCAACGCGACCACCAGCGCCATCGTACGCTATGTGTCACAGCGTGCTGGTATCGGCATCAACGCGGGTCGCATCCGCGCCCTTGGTAGCCCTATCCGTGGCGGTGAAGCGCAGCATACGGGTTGTATCCCATTCTATAAACTGTTCCAAACTGCGGTGAAATGCTGCTCACAAGGCGGCGTCCGTGGTGGTGCAGCGACGTTGTTTTATCCACTATGGCATTTAGAAGTCGAGTCATTACTGGTACTCAAAAACAACCGCGGCGTGGAAGACAACCGTGTCCGTCATATGGATTATGGCGTACAGTTAAATAAAACCATGTACACTCGCCTAATCAAAGGTCAAGACATCTCGTTATTCTCACCAGGTGACACCCCTGGCTTGTATGATGCGTTCTTTGAAGATCAAGACAAATTCGAAGAGTTATACACCAAGTACGAAAATGACCCTGCTATTCGTAGCCGTCAAATCCCAGCAGCCGACTTGTTCAGCCTAATGATGCAAGAGCGTGCGAGTACGGGTCGTATCTATATCCAAAACGTCGATCATTGCAACACCCATAGCCCATTTGACGCGAGCGTTGCGCCGATTCGTCAGTCAAATCTATGTATGGAAATCGCCCTACCGACCAAGCCACTAGATAACATCAATGACGAAGCAGGCGAAATCGCGCTTTGTACGTTATCAGCGGTCAACTTGGGTAAAGTCGACAACGTCAGCGATATCGAAGAGCCAGCCGAGCTCATCGTCCGTGCGCTTGATGCCCTGCTCGACTATCAAGACTATCCAGTCAAAGCAGCTCAAAACGGCAGCATGCGTCGCCGTACGCTCGGTGTGGGCGTGATTAACTATGCGTATTACCTTGCGAAAAATGGCGTGCGCTATTCGGACGACTCAGCATTAGGTCTCACCCATCAAACGTTTGAAGCGTTGCAATTTTATCTCTTGAAAGCGTCAAACAAATTGGCAAAAGAGCAAGGCGCGTGTCCTGCGTTCAATGAGACGACGTACTCACAAGGTATCTTGCCGATTGATACGTACAAAAAAGACTTGGATAAAATCTGCCAAGAGCCGCTACATCTCGATTGGGAAACGCTGCGTACTGAAATCACTACTCACGGTCTGCGCAACTCTACTCTAACTGCCTTGATGCCGTCTGAGACCTCTAGTCAGATCGCCAACGCGACCAACGGTATCGAGCCACCACGCGGTCTGGTCTCTATCAAAGCGTCAAAGGACGGCATCTTAAAGCAAGTCGTGCCTGAGATTGATAAGCTAAAAAATCAGTATGAGCTACTATGGCAAATGCCAAACAATGATGGTTACCTAAGGCTGGTCGCTGTCATGCAGAAATTCGTCGATCAAAGTATCTCTGCCAATACCAACTACGATCCCGTTCGTTATGAAGGCGGTCGTGTACCGATGAAGATATTGCTAAAAGACTTGCTAAACGCGTATAAGCTGGGCGTGAAGACGTTGTACTACCATAACACGCGTGATGGTGCGAACGATGCGCAAGCGGATATGGAAGATGATTGTGCTGGCGGTGCATGTAAGATCTAGGTTTGCAAGAGAAACTCTTTAAATAGAATTTTGACGGATAGCGGGTTTGGCTTTTGGGTCAAGCTCGCTGTTCACTTTAATATACAAAGTCCATGTATAGGCCGAAAGTAAAACATTATAAGTGAGTATTCATTTTTCAAGTTAGTAACTTATTTTTTATAAGGAAAGTTAGATGAAATTTAAAGGGAATTCCGTACGTTCATTGACTAAGTTATTAAAAATTGCAGGAAATGCTGAGAAAGTTAGATTAGCAGTTCCATTGGAAGATATTTCCAAAAATTTACTGACGCTTATAGGATTTGATAAAAATCCTAGTATAGGTGATTATTTGATTCCTGCTATATTGGGTAACTTTACAAAGTTTAATGCTAGTGGGAAAGAAATAAAGCGTGAAGATCTTCCCAAAGTACCACAATCTATTATGTTTTATGGAGCTTCGAGAGATTGGCAAGGTGGCACCCACTATGGTTTGAAAACAAGAACTGCTAAAAAGTATCCTCGAGAATATGTTGCTGCACCTTCTGAAACCTTTGAGATAGTTGATATTGACAATAGCTTATTTTTATCTTCTTCTATTTTGGATTTAAACGATACAGATGAAACTAGAAATATACATGTAACGAATTTAATGCTTGAATGCTTTTCAGAGTTCAATATATACGATGTTGAAAAACAAGAGATAGTCGGTCCCCGATTAAAGCACCTACAATGGGATATTTTACCTTCAGGTCAGTATCCTTGGAGTAAAGCTAAAGATATTATTTCTCAGAGAATAGAGCATTTAGAAGAGAAAGATAGAAAAGTGATTGAATACAGAATGAGAGTAATCTCTCAGAAAGAGCCAGACTTTTTAGCTACGGGACGCGCAGGGTTTAATGGTTACTTTGTTTATGGTTTTACTAGCGAAGATGTATACATTCTTGAAAGTATGGAATTTGATAATGCGACATATGTGTTTAATAGTGAATGGGAAGAACTATCAAAGCTAACGAAAAATCAAATTATCAATAGCGATCTTCCACATCAACGAATTATACATAATAGAGCATGGGCGTTATCTATAAATCGTGCCATATCAAACGGCATAGGGTGAGTTAGAATTGTAGGGTGCGCTCAAACGAAAAAGCCGTTAAGAAAAAATAAAGACGCCTTAACAAGGCTTTTTAGCCCTGACTATAGCGATATCCTGCTAACGACGATGGCGATGCAGGCTGTGTTTGGGAGTGGTCGCTCGAAGTATTTGTAGGGTGCGCCAAGCGCACCGACAACATGAAAATTGTGTTTAACCATACGCGAGGCGCACCCTACAAAATATATAGATTAACAAATAAGACCTAATTTCTGTGCTAATATTAGCCCTATATATAGACCTAATATTAGTGGAGAATAAATTATGCAGCCAATATTTGCAACACAAACAGCCAGTATATCAGAGTTAAAGACCAACCCTTCGGCACTGATTAAACAGTCAGACGGCGAGTCCATTGCTATTCTAAACCACAATAAACCCGTGGCTTACTTAGTTTCCACAGACGTATTCGAGCGCATGATGGAAGCGATGGACGACATGGCATTAAGCCAAACCGTTAGCGCACGGATGAATGACGGGCAAACATCTATAAAGGTCACATTGGATGACTTATAATCTTGAGTTTCATCCTCTCGCGTTAAAAGAATGGAAAAAGCTAGCGCCCAGTATTCAGCAACAGTTTAAGAAAAAATTACAGCAGCGATTGTCAAACCCTCATGTGCCTGCGTCAAAACTATCGGGACATACCGATACTTATAAAATCAAATTACGCACCGTAGGCTATCGTCTGGTATATACCGTAAAAGATGATGTGGTAGTGGTTTATGTATTAGCAGTAGGTAAAAGAGAGAATAACAAAGTATATGATGCGCTTGCGACACGCCAGCCATAATTAAAACACACAAACAATAAAAACGACGGAGGTCATGTGCAATATACCGCAATCATCAAAGACGGTGGTTTGTTTATCCCAAACGTATTTTCAGACCTAAACGATGGTGGCTCGCATATCGTACAAGTAGAAGTCGACATCGCAGACGTCCGTGAGCAATTAGGCGAAGGCACAGCAGCAAAACCAGAAGCATTAAAGAAAGTCGCTACAAAAGTATTGAAAAAACCAGTAAAGAGAGTGACTAAAAAAGACGTACAGAAAGAAATGCAGCAACTATCAGATGATGATGGCTTGAGTGCGCTGCGTAAGAGTGCGATCGATGAATTGGAAGGTTTGGACGATAGCGAGCTGAGTGAGATATTTAAAGCGTATATGAATGATGGACAGACGTCAGAACAGATATCTTTAGAGCACTTGTAATATAATTCAGTCAAACTAAATATAGTCAAAACCCTATAACCTAATAACCATATCAATGATAAAGGCAGTCCCATGACTTATTCGATTTTTTCCCAAACGCCAAACAATGCGCTAACAGAGCCGATGTTTTTTGGTAATCCGGTCAACGTGGCGCGTTACGACCAACAAAAGCACCCTATCTTTGAGCAATTGATCGAAAAGCAGTTGTCTTTCTTTTGGCGTCCAGAAGAAGTCGATGTATCACGTGATCGTATGGATTATGGTAATCTGTCGTCACACGAACAGCATATCTTTATCAGTAACCTAAAGTATCAAACGCTACTCGATTCTATCCAAGGTCGTAGCCCAAACGTCGTGCTATTGCCACTGGTATCGATTCCTGAGCTTGAGACATGGATTGAGACGTGGACGTTTTCTGAGACCATTCACTCGCGCAGCTATACCCATATCATTCGTAATATTATCAATGACCCTGCTATCGTCTTTGATGACATTATGCAAAACGATCATATCCTAGAGCGCGCCGCCGATATCGCCAAGTACTACGATGACTTGTATTATAACTCATCGCTATACAACTTATACGGTGCAGGCACGCACACGATCAATGGTAAGCAAATTACCGTCGATTTAAAATCGCTGAAAAAGCAGCTTTACTTGTGCTTGATGGCAGTCAACGTCTTAGAAGCCATTCGCTTTTATGTGTCATTCGCTTGCTCTTTTGCCTTTGCTGAGCGTAAGCTGATGGAAGGTAATGCCAAGATTATTAAATTGATTGCTCGTGATGAAGCGCTACATCTAACGGGCACGCAGCATATTCTTAACCTCATGCGCATCGGTCGTGATGATCCAGAGATGGTCGACATTGCCAAAGAATGCTATGAAGAAAGCATCGAGATATTCCGTAAAGCGGCTGAGCAAGAAAAAGAATGGGCAGGCTATCTGTTTAAAGACGGCTCAATGATTGGTCTCAATAAAGACATTCTGTGCCAATACATCGAATATATCACCAACTTACGTATGGAAGCGGTTGGCTTACCAGTGGCATTCCCGAATTCTAAATCAAACCCAATCCCGTGGATTAACACATGGTTGTCATCTGACAACGTACAAGTTGCCCCACAAGAGACGGAAATCAGCTCATACTTGGTGGGTCAAATTGACTCAGATTTATCAGACAGCGATTTTGATGATTTTGAGCTTTAGAGGCAGTATAAAAGACAGCGAAAAATGCTAGGGAAACAAACAGGATAAAACTATGACTTGGGTAATGACGAGTAAGAAACAATTTTACTTGCATGACGATGAAAGCTTGCTTGATGGATTGCTACGCACCGGACATGATATCAATTATCAATGTAAAGAAGGTTATTGTGGCAGCTGTCGCATCAAGCGTATCGCCAGCTCACACGTCATTGACTATCCGTTTGCGCCCCTTGCCATGATTGATGAAGACGAGATACTGCCCTGCTGTTGCCGTGTACAGGGTGTGATTTATATCAATCACGAGCCTACTATAGAGTAATATTAACCAAAATAGTGCTAAAAAAGTCGAAACAAAAAGCGCGTTATCTTCAAGATAACGCGCTTTTTTACTGTCTATACATCGTTCAAGCCATTTTGACTAAGCTTATTTTGATTGAGCTTTATGTGATGAAGAATCACCTTATAAAGGCGCGCCATCTCTTTCAAACAGCTGCAACAGCTCTTCACGCATACGGTCGCGCTCGGCTTCTGACATCATCGGCACATCTTGTCTCTCACCTTGTAAATTTGGATCTTCTATACCACCAACATTTTCATCAAGAATCACGACCGGACGTTCCATCGGCTCTTGCGCTGGACGCTCTTCTAACAGGATTTTAACTTGGGCATTTTTGCCACGGCGTAATATTTGCGCATTCAGCGTGGTATTCGGTGCTTTACGAGCGACATACTGAATCAAGGTATTGGCATCCGTCATCTCAACACCGTCAATCGTCAAAATAATGTCGCCGATACGCAGACCACTCTTAGCAGCAGGACTCTTAGGAACGACATTAAGCACTTCTACCCCAGTCGAGGTTTCAAGCTGCGTTGGGTCACGTAACTGTGACTGTATCTCAATCCCCAACCAACCACGGCTCACCTTACCATCTTTGATAATGGCATTCATCACTTGCTCAACGATAGCGGTAGGAATAGCAAAACCGATACCCATAGAGCCGCCAGAGCGTGAGTAAATGGCCGTATTAATACCAATTAATTCGCCATAAGCATCAACGAGTGCGCCGCCCGAATTACCTGGGTTAATCGCTGCATCGGTCTGGATAAAGTCTTCAAACTTGTTGACCCCAAGCCCAGTACGTCCTGTCGCCGAGATAATTCCTTGCGTTACCGT
This sequence comes from Psychrobacter sp. PG1, assembly GCF_014897815.1. Classification (GTDB taxonomy): domain Bacteria; phylum Pseudomonadota; class Gammaproteobacteria; order Pseudomonadales; family Moraxellaceae; genus Psychrobacter. The sequence continues at coordinate 33,244 of NZ_JABUZG010000049.1, read as the reverse complement.
TTGGCCGACACCGAACGGATTACCAATCGCTAATGCAACATCGCCAACTCGGATAGGTTCTTTACGAAAACCAAGTGGTGCCAAACCGGTCATATCTACTTTAATCACTGCCAAATCACTGTCTGGATCTGTGCCAACGATTCTAGCGCGGCTCTTACGACCATCATTAAAGGCGACCGTAATTTCATCGGCTTTTTCGATCACATGGGCATTGGTCACGATATAGCCATCTTCTGAGACAATCACCCCAGAGCCTAAATTGGTATTGCCCTGCTCTTCTGACGGTGCACCATGGAACTCAAAAAAGCGGCGCAACACAGGATCATTCATATAAGGATGCTCTGCCATCGTTTGCGTGGTGTAGATATTCACGACTGATTGTGAGGCGCGAGCAACCGCATTATGATAAGAAGAAATCGCTGCGGGTGTATCAGAAACCGGTGCTGACGCTTGCTGCTCAGCAGGTGTGGTTCTGGGCGGCTCCCATGCCTGCTCTGATGCCGTCTTCATACTCGCAAACAACCAAATAAATGCGGCAATCACGACTAGCAATAAAACCCAAGGTAACCATTTTAATACAGACGCCTTGCTGCTGGTGTTCCGAGATGACGACATATAAAACCTCTATAAATTTGATACAAACAGACGAAGATAAATAAGGTGAGAAGCATGGTATATATTAGGACGCATTGAGCAGCATTTATCAAACGTTCACAGTCCACTAGATGGTTGTTTTTTTGCACTATCTATACGGCACGCTTACATGTATAAATTATAACCGCCAATACTACACAGTTGTAACGTATCGTGTACCATTTCAGTGAGTAGGATTGTCTATCCTACTGTAGCCACATGTTAAAATACTCATTATCAAAAGCCACATGTTAGCGATAAATGCTTGCCCCACTGAATCAATTATAAAGGAATACCATGACCACACACAATATCGCAACCGAGCCCTCAAATACCGCCATTACCGTTCAAGCGCTAACCACATTCTGTGATGACTATTTATCAGCAGATGCTTTTAAAGATTATGCCCCTAATGGTTTACAAGTAGATGGGGGTCGACCTATCAAACGCATCATCACTGGTGTAACGGCTTGTGAGGCGTTGATTGATGCGGCGATTGCTGATAATGCAGACGCCATTATGGTGCATCATGGTTATTTTTGGAAAGGCGAACCTGCCCCCATCACTGGTATGAAAGGTCAGCGTATCCGTAAACTTATGCAGCATGGTATCTCTTTGATTGGTTATCATCTGCCGCTCGATGCCCATCCCGTCATTGGTAATAATGCCAAGCTGGCTGACGCATTAAACATGACCGTTATCGGCGCTTTATACCCTAGTGAGTCTCATCCAGTGGGTAATATCGCCACTTGTACCCCGCAGAATGCTCAAAGCCTCATTACTCACATTACTCAGACGCTAGGACGATTGCCATTACATATCTCTGCCAATTATAGCGCACCGAATAGTACAAGCGCTCATATCGATGATAACAGAATTATCGAACATGTGGGCATTTGTACGGGCGGCGCACAGGATATGATCGAACAAGCTGCATTGATGGGCTGTGACGCCTTTATCTCTGGCGAAATATCAGAACGTACCACCCATATTGCCCGTGAGCTGGGCATTGATTATTTCGCTTGTGGACATCACGCGACAGAACGCGGCGGTATTCAAGCACTTGGTCACCTAGTTTCTCAGGCATTTGGCATACCCGTGACCTTTATAGATATTGATAACCCTGCTTAAGCTGTGTCCTCAACTCTACTCATAGCTATCTAAATTTAGAATAATTTTCGAAAAACAAGGCTAATAACAATCAGTATGGTTGCCCAATATGCATGATTTTTGCGGCTTCAATTTTCAATAGTGCATCAATAACAATGGCCTTTTTAACCGTCTATAGCCCAATTGTTAAGTTTTATCGCTAATTTCTTAACCACACTTGAATAATCCAGGGAATATCCGCATATTAATATCCGAAGAAAGAATGTCTTGTCATGAGGCTTCCCATTTATTACAGCTTCCGGTTATGGTACTTAAATGAGTATAGCCGCCTAAAATCTCACTATGTTGTATAGCTATTGAGGTCATATAGATAACGAGATTTTGGACGGTTTACTAATAGACACACTGTGCGTGATATATTTTCAGCAGCATGGTATGTCTTGATTTAAGTGTCGCGATACTGGGTTAGCAACCGCTAATTGATAGAATGTTTGAGTAAATTTTCTATCATTTTTTTATTAATAATGAGAATAGTGACTTGCTTACCCTTATTGCTGGACAAAAAATTAATCACTGTTGACTCTATTACAAATGATTTAAAGACGACATGGTCATTAATATCAGCATAGAAAAGCTGGGTGTATAAGCACCCCGCACATTCTATGTTTTGTCTCAATAACTTAGTTCATGACCTTACCTATGTTTAATATATAGTTGTTTTATTCTTAGCTCTATCTGTGCATCGATGAAGGAATCATCCGATTTATATCCTTCTCGGTGTTGTGCGTTCATAATTTTGTATTCATACTTTATATCGATGTTTTATATTGATATTTTGAGAGATTTTTTAGCCCTCTTATGTGATACACCGAATACGCCAGTAGATAACCAGCTAATTAAAAACTGCACCGCTACATCTGATAAAAATTCATTAGCGGCACTATTATTAAATAAGATGACGACGCACTTATCTTATTAAGAAGTGCGTGTTTGTCTAAAATGCGACATCGATGTATGACTACTTTATAAGCATACATTCATAAGCGTTTTACGGTAAGCAGGATGGCTAAAATCAGGAGACATCCATGCAGCGTATTACTTATCGTGTGAAAGTATCTGCGCAAGGGGCTAGATGCCGTATTTCTTATTTACTGCGTCCATCTAAACGCCTACCGAACACTAAAAGTAACATCGTTTCATCCGTTACCCCGACGACATCGAGTCGTTTTTCTAGAACCAAAAAGCTGGCCCAAGTTTCTAGTATTGCCCTTCTCTCTTTACCTGCTGAGAGTCTGACGACGATGCGTGCGCCAGTGCCAGCCTATGATAACGTCATGCTAGAAAGCACGTTAACCATCGCTGCCGTCCCCGGTGACAGCACTTATTTTGCGACTGACGGTTTTCAACATGGCTTTGGTTTTGATTTGGTACGTACTTATGCTGACGAGCTTGGCGTTGATATCGATCTAAAAGCGTATGCCAATGAAGAAACTGCCCTAAAGGCGCTGAGATCGGGCGAGGTAGACATGGCATTGACAACGGCCAGTACACAGTTAAAGAGCAAGTTTAACTTATCCTCTATCAACATCAGTTGCGGCTATGACGCCAGCTTAACAAAGAATGGTTTACATCCAAAAGTCAGTTGGACGTTCAATTCATCCAATGACCCATTATCACAAAAAGCCAGTTACTTTTTATGTGACAGCATTAAGCTAAAAAACACACAAAAACTTGCTGCCTTTTACAATCAAAACTTGCTAAAAGACGCCTATAGCCAAGATCATTTCCAAAAAACGTTGACCGAAAAACTGCCTGATTATCAATCGTCTTTTGAAGAGCAAGCACGCAATTATAATCATGATTGGGAATTATTGGTGGCCATGGGTTACCAAGAATCACACCTTGATGCCAATGCCGTATCTCCAACGGGCGTGCGTGGGCTTATGATGTTGACCAATAATACAGCCAAAGCAATGGGGGTCTCAGATCGCGTCGATCCCTACCAAAGTATCGGCGGCGGCGCACGTTATTTAGAGCAAATGAAAGATGACTTTGCTGATGTGCCAAAGACAGATCGTATTTGGTTTGCGCTTGCCGGCTACAACATGGGACCAAATGCAGTAAAGAGTATTCAGCGTAAACTGCGAGATCAGGGTATTGATGATAAAAGCTGGGCGAACGTTTATGCGTACTTAGGTGACAATAAAGCTACCAATAGTCGTTATGGCCAAGCCATGCATTATGTTAGCAATATTAGAAGTTATCTTGAGACTATCAAAACTCAAACCGTCTAGTTAATAAGTGCTATTAGATATTTTGAGAATTGAATTTTATAGATCAAAAAAGCTGCTCTTATAAAGAGCAGCTTTTTTGTGCAGAATGATCTGTCTTAATCGTATTTACTTGGCTATTATTTTACTAAGCCACTTACTCTTAACGATTAGGCACGGTCAAGCGCTGACCACGCTGTAGCATCGTATCCGCCGCGATATTATTCATTTCAGCCAATTCTTGCGTAGAGACGCCATATTTACGTGCTAAGCCAATCAAACTGTCTCCTGACCCAACGGTGTAGCTCACTGTGAGCTTTGGTACTTTAAGCGTTTGCCCACGCTGTAACTGGGCATTGGTCGCGAGATCGTTGGTCGCAGCCAAGTCGTCTATCGAAACACCAAATTGACGTGCCAAAGCAATCAAACCATCACCTGATTTAACTTTATAGCTTTCGGTATTGCCCAATTTTTTGCCACTGCTCGCTGTGCTAGTCGCGGCAGTGCTACTAACCGAACTACTGCTTTGATTATTGCTACTAGAGGTCGCTACAACGCTGCCACTGGCAGGAATCGTAATCGTACGACCGAGTATCAAATTAGAGTTGGTTTTCAGGTTGTTCGCTGTTGCCAAGTCACTAAGACCGATATTATAACGTTGCGCCACGCCTGTTAACGTATCGCCTGATTTTACTTTATAACTGACAGTTTTATCATTTAGCTGACGATCAACCAATCCTTTAGACACGGGTACTTTGATGGTTTGACCACGTTGTAAGCGTGCTTTTGCGTCAAAGTTGCTATTCACCGCCGCCAGCTCAGCTGGACTAATACCTACGCTATTGGCAATGCCAATCAAAGTATCGCCAGATTTTACTTTATAGTTGGTGGTTGCCACCGAACTTGAGCTGCTGTTACGGCTACTAGCGCTTGAGGTGTTTGCTACATCGAAATCGACACTTGCAGGTACTTTTAGAGTTTGACCAACATATAGTGAGCTTGTAGTGCTCATATTATTGAGGCTGGCAAGTGTATCAGTTGAAACATTGAACTGACGTGCGAGAGCAATCAAGCCATCGCCCGCTTTTACTTTATAGTTCTTAGTAGCGGTGCTTGATTTACTTGGCTTGGTCGAGGGAGCGGCAGGTGTGGTCACTGGCGCAGTCACCTTACCTGGTATCAGCCATAGCTTTTGACCACGTAGTAAATCCGCTCTACTACTCAAATTATTGTAGGTTGCCAACTGAGTCACCGATAGACCAAAGCGGTTAGCAGTACCAATCAGCGTATCGCCGCTTTGTACTACATAGCTCTCTGGTTGGCTTGCCGAGGCATTGTTAGCTGTGCTTAACGGTTCGATGGTTTTTGCATTGTATAAGTATAAGGTACTGCCTGATAGCAGCTTAGAGCTGGCATCTATTTGATTCCATTCAGCGATATCGCGCCAACTGACACCCGCACGGCTGGCGATATTAGACAAGGTATCACCACGCTTGACGGTATAAGTGGTACGTGCACCTTGGGGTTTTGGCTTGCTTACTGATGTTTTTGCAAAGCTAAGCTTTTTCTCTTCGCCACTGGCTTCTAGAATAGACTGCTGCGTCTGTACGGCGGATAAATTAATATTACCATCAGCATTGATCACATTGGTTTCAGGCGTGTTACTGCGAATTTGATTGGCAATAAAATCACGCTCTTCTTTGCTCAGTGGTGGTTCTTGGACAATCGTATTATTCTGTGTAATCTGAGCAGAGGTGGTCGGTAGACTGTTGCTGCTTTTTAGCTCAGCATTGATCTTGTTGGTTTCTGCCGTGCTCAATGGTGGCTCAGTACGCACCGAGGCGTTATTACTGTAGACAGAGCTGCTAGTAGGCGTGGCTGATGGTGATATATAACTGGTCGTTTGCTGCGGCACACTAGCGCTTGCAGCATAATCAGCCAAGGCGCTACCTGTCGATGGTAATGAGGAGCCAGTATAGGGTTTGTTGTTATAGCTTGGCGTCGTGGTCGTGCTACTTGGTGTGCTTGTATTACTCGATGCCAGTATATTGCCCGTACCATTGCCTCTCAATGAGCTCAATTTAACGTCGGTATTAAGACTCACATCATTAGGAATAATAATACGCTGGGGACCAGAAGAGTCTACACGCCCTGATGTTAAGGCAGTATTTAGCCTTTCTAATTCGTCGTAGCTCACGCCTGTCATTTGCGCAACTTCAGCCAAGCTCACGCCATAGTTCACTGGTACACTACGGAAATGCTGACGGTTGGCAATAGCAGGCAAGTAGACACCATATTGCTCAGGCTTGGCAACAATTTCCGCTACCGCCAAGAAACGCGGCACGTAGTTCATCGTTTCAGTAGGCAATCTCAGAGACCAATAATCTGTCGGTAAACCCTGAGCTCTATTAGCATCAATGGCCTTTTGCACGCGACCAGGACCCGCATTATAAGCGGCTAATGCTAACTCCCAACTGCCAAACTGGTTATGCAGTGCGGTCAAGAAGTCATAAGCGGCGCGAGTTGATTCGATGACATCACGGCGACCATCATAGGTACTGCTTTGATTCAAACCATAAATACGACCCGTACTTGGAATGAACTGCCATAAGCCTGCTGCTGCCGCACTACTGGTACCGCTTGGATCGTAAGAGCTCTCAATGACAGGTAACAAAGCCAGCTCTGTCGGGATATTACGACGCTCAGCTTCTCGTACGGTGTGATAGATATAGCGACTGGCACGTGCAGTTAAACGATTTAAATAGTCTTGTCGACTGGTAAACCAGCTTTTTTGCCCTTCGATACGCTGATTATAAGTCGGCTGACCGCCATTCATACGATAGCCAGCACGTAAGCGACTCCATAAATCACCATACTGCTGAATAGCAAGTTTGTTGCCTTCCACCATAGTCATGTCAGTGGCTTCGAGTAAATCGGCTAACTCATCCAAACTATCTGCATCTAAATATGCCGTTGAATAGTCCGTACTGCTGCTTGCTACAGGCGCTTTAGTAGCTGGGCGTTTAGTAATAACAGATGAGCTATTGGTCGCACCCTTTTTTACCGCTGACGTATTGCTACAAGCACTGATAAGTAGAGTTGATACCGCAAGCGTCAATGGCAACGCAATAAATGAGCGAGATTTTGATAGCACAGTATACATGATATTGGAAGTTTCCTAACGACAGAAAGTGATAAGATAAAGTTGCTTGCTAGTATAGTATGCAATGTGAAGCAAAGACCAGTCTAATATAAAAAGATAATCATCATAAGTTGAGTCAATTTTCAGACCTCTCACGAAATGCAATCAATCATTTAATTATTCAACATTGTGGATCTGTATGGCTATTTATGATGGAATGCTTAGCTTTAGAAGACCCTACTTAAAGCACTATTTTTTGATTATCCATTGATAAAGACGCTTCTTAATCAATGCTTATCCATTAATACCTAATTGTTGATAATGCCTGATTGCTGACTAGCCAGTACTGAGTTATTGGTCGAGTAACGATTAATTAATCGTTACTTGTGATACGGCACGTAGCAGCACCGCATTACCAGTCGATAACGTCAGCGTCACTCTTGATGTAGTGACAAATGAAACATTTTTACCATCTTTTACCCAACTCTCATTGGTCGTCACATTGGCTTTGGCCTGATCGCCCGTAATAACAATGTTATCCACAGAAATATCATAACGATAATTAGAGGTATTATTCCAACTATTTTGCAACAACTTCAAATAAGCATCTTTATCTAAACTGGTAGACTTACCTTTTCTAGATAATGAAATCAGTGCATCGTCAGAGACAAGACGCGCGACCTGATTGACATTTTGGCTATTCGCTGATGACTTCATTGCTGCTATATAGTTCTGTACCAAAGCTTCGGTCATGGCTGCCGCTTGTGCACTGATACTTACAGTACTTACAACGGTCACTACCGCCGCCACGCTGGCACTTTTTAGCAATAATGCCAAAAGCCCTTTTCCCCATAATCGTTTCATCATAATCCTTAGCAATGCTGTTATCGTTGTTGCCATCTTTTGATGACTAACGTTTTTTATTGATTAAATATAGTAGTCGTTTATTACTAATTAACATCATGATAAATGAAGCGAGCACTGGCTAGCATGTGCCCTCTTCATTCTAATTGTAAAAAATATCTGTTTAATCATCACCTACTTATTAATGATGACAGCGTACTTTTACCATAGAGTGAGACTATCATTCAATTCTCACAGCTATGTGACACCCTGTGTAATTATTGCGAATACTAAAATACCAACCATATGGCACAATTATTTCTGAAAATATGAGTCACTGCCCATCGTTATCATAAATACAAAATATACTAACTGAGCCGCTTACGCAGTACACGATTCAGTTTTTGCTCCAGTTTTGATTCGCTTTCTGTCAATCTAATCTAAATTTAATAAGCCAAACGGAAGCTTACTTAGCGTCCGTACTATTATCTTCGTATTGTTGTTCATCATCACTAAGCTTCATGCCCAATCGCTCTACTCGTCTGTCCATCATTTGTCGAGCCAGTGCTTGCATGTCTTCGACGCGGTCTATTTCATCCACAATCTCAAGTCCCAATAGCGTCTCAAATACATCTTCTAAAGTAACCAAACCTTTGACTTCACCATACTCACCGACTGTAATCGCAATATGTATACGGTTTTTTAGCATCAGCTCTAACAAATCAAACAGTTTCATTTTTGAAAAAACAAAAGTAATGTCACGTTTAAACTGAGTCAATGGCTTGTGCATCGCATGATTTACTTTTGCTAATAACATGTCTGTTTTTAATACGAAACCTGTGATGTTATCTAAGTCACCATCATAAATTGGCAGTCGTGAAAACGTCAATTTTGGGCGATCAACCAATAATTCAGCGACTGTTTTGTTTTCTTCAAACGCCAACATCACCGAACGCGGGGTCATGATATCTTCGACTTTGATCGCACCAAATGCTAGTAAATTGCGAATAATGCGCGATTCTAGTGGGTCAATCTGTCCTGACTCTTCACCGATACTGGCAAGTGCCGCAAATTCACGACGACTGAATGCTTGGGGTTCTTTGCCACGTACTAGCAATTTGGTTAACTTTTCTGAGATCCAAATAAGTGGATACAACAGCAGGATAATGCCTCGCACGAAGTAAGCGACCATACCGCTTAGTTGACGCCAGTATAGTGTCCCAAGCGTTTTTGGAATAATTTCAGATAAAAACAAAATCGCCAAGGTCATAATGGCAGAAAACAGTCCAAACCAAGCACTACCAAACACAATCGTGGCTTGGGCACCAGCACCGATAGAACCTAATGTATGAGCCACTGTATTCAAAGTCAAAATAGCCGCCAATGACTGATCGATATTATCAACCTTTAAGCGTCTTAGCATATTTGCTTTTTTCGGATTGCTTTCTTGAACATCAGCGATATAAGACGGCGTCATGCTCAGTAATGCAGACTCAGCCAATGAACAGACAAACGAGATACCGATAGCGACAACCACAAAAAGTATGAGTAATAGCACACTGATCGCGGTCGGCTCTGCTAAAGCATCAGCGGCAAAAGCTGGATATGGCAATAGCAGCATCGCCGTCAGTGCTGATAATCCAGCAATTGAATTGGTACGACTAAGACGCTTTGAATAGCGTGATGTCGGAGGAGGTTTAGCAGACGCTTCTTTACAAGCGCGCGGACGACATAAACGAGGTACAAACATAAAAGTGGTAAACAAGTTAGGTAACCTAAACAGAAAAAAGTAAAAGGGATAATAATATAATGAGCAAACGATACTAAATCACTAAAAACAAACATGATTAACTAGCTATTAGTTATCTGCTAAAACGATGGTAACTCGCTGCTCAAAACTGATTTAGCAGCAGATAATAGGATCTATTATATACTAATAAACCGTGTGCTAAATGCAGGGAATTATTGCCATTTGATAGTAGCATTGATGATGCTATTTCACAATAAGACGCTATTGTTAAGTCTTTGTTTTTTGGTATCCTTGACCATATCTTTTGCTACGCTACTACTACCTAGCATCCATTCGCTGCTTGAATTTTGTTATACTTTCAGCGCTTTGGCGTCACTTATATGATGTGGCAAAAATATTACCGCAAAAAGTAATGACCGCTAGCATGCCATTACCTTAAGAAAAACATACTCAGCCTATGATTAACAGTTACCAAGTCTGGGATTTTTTGTTACTATGCGTTTAATTTTATTATTACCTATGACTTACTGAGAGAAATTATGTTGTTATTTATCCAAGCTGCCCATGCTGCACCAGAAGCTGCTGGTGCGATGTCACTATTTAGTCAAATACTATTACCTGTTGCTTTTTTTGCGATTTTTTACTTCTTAGTCATTCGTCCGCAATCTAAGCGTACCAAAGAACATCGTGCCATGGTCAATGCATTGACTGTCGGTAGCGAAATCATTTTTGCTGGTGGTTTGATGGGTCGTATCAAAGCCATTGAAGGTGACTATGCAGTGGTCAGCCTAAACAATAATACTGATGTCAAAGTACAACGTGCTTCTGTTATTTCAGTGTTACCTGCTGGCACAATCGAAAGCGTTTAATGATTGATTGAAATATTAGTCGTGTTTTATTGATGATTACTAGGGCGTGTCCTCATTTTAAAAATGGGGGTAAAAATGAAATAAACTGCCGTCAAACAAGGAAAGTAGCGCAAATAATATCGAGATATTAATAAGCTATTTGACGACGTTTGGCAAAATTTAGCCATTTTTAGCCCATTTAGAGGATAATCGATTGAATTGAGGACACGCCCTAATCTTTCATTAATAAATATAGTGATTAATACAGTGCCTAAGAATGACCGTACCTTATTTTACGGTCATTTTTCGCTATAGAGCAATGATGTAAAAACAGTCTCATAGAGTATAGACAATTTATGTTTATGCTTTTGACCATGCTGTCTTTATTGATTTTATCAGTGGTATTTTGCTGACTATATATTTTTGATGATTATATTTTGATGATTATATAAAGATACGTCTGTATTATTTGCTCTACTGTTTTACTATCATCGCGGATGATCGCAATGGTGCATGATGACGACTGCTAGATACAGCACTCAACCATTGCTATCGCTAACTTCCCATCTGCTAACTTGTGGCCTACGTCGCCAGTCGTTTATCAACCTAAAGAAGTGATTATGCAATATCCCGCTTGGAAATACTTACTTATTGCCGTCGTGCTAATCATTGCCGGTCTATATGCTGCTCCTAACCTCTATCCTGATGAACCTGCCGTGCAGATTACAAGCGCCGCTGCAGGTACACAGCTGTCTGAAGGTATCTTGACTGAGTCTCAAAGCTTGCTTGAAGAGGCTGGCATCAATAACCACGATGGAACCTTTGAGGGCAATAGTGCACTGGTACGTCTTGACAATCCAGTCGATCAGCTCAAAGCTCAGGAAGTACTGCGTCAAAACTTGGGCGAAGACTATGTCGTCGCGCTTAACTTGGCGCAAACGACGCCGCAGTGGCTACGTGATATCGGTGCAAAACCGATGAAGCTCGGCCTTGATTTACGTGGCGGTGTGCGTTTTGTACTAGAAGTCGATATGGATAAGGCGCTTGAACAGCGTTTGACCAGTGCCAGTCGTGACATGCGTCGCGAGCTACGTGCTGAGCGAATTGCGATCAAAGGCATTAAGACCGAAGATCGAAGTGTGGTATTACATTTCGCTGATACAGATGCTCGTAACCGTGCACAGAATGTTTTGCAAGGCTCAATGGGCAATACGTTTAGCTTGCAATCCTCTATTGATGAGCAAGGTCCTGCGCTGATTTTAGCGTACAATGATGCAACGCTTGATGAAATCAACAGCTATGCGGTCAATCAGAACTTGACCACCCTTCGCAATCGTATTGCTGAGCTTGGTGTGACTGAAGCTTTAGTACAGTCTCAAGGTGCTAGCCGTATCGTCGTCGAGCTTCCTGGCGTACAAGATACTGCTGAGGCAAAACGTGTCTTAGGGCGCACCGCAAACCTTGAGTTCCGTATGGTTGCTGAAGACAGCGAAAACTATACGGGCGGCATCCCTCCAGCGGGTACCGAAGCTTTCCCGTTTGAGACACTTGATGGTCCGCCGGTACTGCTTGAACGTCAAGCGATTGTCACTGGTGATAAAGTCACCAATGCACAAACTGGTGTGGATGAAAGCGGCTCTCCTGAAGTCAGCATTACTTTAGATAGTGCTGGTGGTAAGCTCATGCAAAATGCCACTCGTACCGCCGTTGGCAAACAGATGGCCGTGTTGTTCATCGAAAACAAGCAAAGAATCACTTACGAAGAAGATCCGAAGACTGGCGAAACTGTCGAAGTTAGAACACCTTATGCTGAGACCAAAGTCATTAACCGTGCCAATATTCAAGCGGTCCTTGGCTCATCTTTCCGTATTACTGGGCTAGATAGTAGCGCGGAAGCTGCCGAGCTTGCACTACTGCTACGCTCAGGCGCACTTGCCGCACCGATGTACTTTGTAGAAGAACGCACTATTGGCCCATCATTAGGTCAAGACAATATTGATAAAGGTCTATTCTCTACGCAAGTCGGGTATCTATTAGTGTTTGCGTTTATGATTATCTTCTATCGTCTATTTGGCGTGATTGCCAACGTGGCGCTGGCCGTGAACGTTATTATCATCGTTGCTATTATGTCAATCTTAGGCTCTTCACTTACCTTGCCTGGTATTGCTGGTATCGTTTTGACCATCGGTATGGCCGTCGATGCCAATGTACTGATCTTTGAGCGAATACGTGAAGAGCTAGCAAACGGGGTACGGCCCAAATCCGCCATCGTGGCAGGTTTTGATCGAGCCTTTAGTAGTATTTTCGATGCCAACATCACCACCCTATTGATTGCTTTTATTCTATTTGCAATTGGCACGGGTCCGATTAAAGGCTTTGCGGTTACATTGGCTATTGGTATTGTCAGTTCACTGTTTACCGCTATTATGGTGACACGTGCGCTGGTACAGATTGCTTATGGTAAGCGTAAATCTATCAAACGTTTGAGCATCGGTTAGGAGAACATTATGACGATTGATAAGAACAATCCTTTAGAACAGCAGAATAATCCAGATCGAGATGGTTCAAGTGGCTCAAATGTTGAGGCAAGCACACACCGCCGTAAAAAACCACGCCGTGATGGGAAAGGTAGTAATGCCAAAGCCAATAACCCAACTACCGCTAAATCAAAAAAAGACAAAGCTCTGAGCAGTGGTAAGGATGCGGGTAAAGGCAGTCAAGCACTGTCAGCCAATCCTGAGATAGAATCGGGTGATGCCGCTGATGATGCTGCTGCAATCGCTGAAGGCGGTATCAAAGCCGTTGGCAACCAGCGTATTATTCCGTTTATGAAGATAGAAAAGCCAATGGCACTTTTATCTCTATTGATGGTTATTGGTAGTATCATTGCAATTGCAGTAAACGGTCTAAACTTAGGACTTGATTTTACGGGTGGTGTGTCCGCAGATGTGCGTTACGAGCAGCCTGTTGAGCAAGTTGAAGTCGTACAAGCATTGGCCGATAATGGCTTTGATGATGCCGTGGTACAGTATCTTGGTACGCGAGAAGAACTCCTCGTACGCTTGCCACCACAGTCTGATAACGTAGACGGCCTAAATAGTAGCCTGACTAAAGCATTAACCCTGCCTAATAATAATGTTGAAATCAGTAACGTTAATATTATTGGCAGCCAAGTTGGTAATGAAATTTATCTAAACTCAGTCATGTCACTGGTATTAGCATTGGTCTGTATGTTGGGCTATGTTGCCTTACGTTTCCAATTTAAACTCGCTCTTGGTGCGGTATTATCGCTGTTTCATGATGCTATCGTGACCATTGGTGTTTTTGCCTTATTTGGCTTTCCTTTCGACTTAACCGTCTTGGCGGCCGTCTTGGCACTGGTTGGTTATTCTATCAATGATACAATTGTTGTGTATGACCGTATTCGTGAGAATTTTCGTCGTGTCCGTGGTATCACACCTCGCCAGACAATTGATTTGTCTTTGACAGAGACGCTGCGCCGTACCATTATGACCATCTCCACTGTTTTACTGGTCGTACTTGCCATGCTATTCTTAGGCGGTGATGGACTATATTGGTTCTCAGTAGCACTCTTCATTGGTCTGCTTGCTGGTACTTACTCATCAACGTATATTGCAAGCTCGATTCCATTACGTATGGGTCTATCACGCGATGACTTTATTGTGAAAGTAAAACCTGAGTTTGAAGAAGAAATTGTTACGTTCAATGATCCAAAAATGTTTGAACAAGATAATGCTTAATAAATTTTATACTTTCTCAAGCTAATCGCTAGGGTGTGTCCTCATTTTGAAAATGGTGATAAAAATGAGATAAATCGCAGCTAAACAAGGAAAATAGTACAGTTAATATCGAGATATGAACCAGCTATTTGACGCAGTTTGGCAAAGATTTAGCCATTTTTAGCCCATTTAAAGTTTTATGCTCAGATTGAGGACATACCTTAGCTAAGATAGTATTTAAGCAAGCATCAAAAAAAGCACCTGACTCGTGAATAATGAGTCTAGGTGCTTTTGTCTTTGTAGCTATTTTTGCCTTGAATATCACACCTACTAGAGCTAACTCCATTTAAAACAGAGTCAAGGCAACAAAGTACAAATATATAAGTCATACTTCAAGTAAGGTTAATGCCGTAACGCCTTTATAGTGAATTGACTATACGGTAATGTCATAGCGTTAATGACATTAACTCTGTCCTTCTTGTTTTTCAGCGATAAACGAGCCAAAAATGTCAATGACCACCTCGCCACCTAGTGCTATGCCACCGATTGATACTCGCTATACACGTATCATTGCTATTGCGTTGCCCGTGTTATTAGCCAACCTAGCAATGCCACTACAGAGCGTCATCGATACCGCGATTGTGGGTAACATGAATGACACGGCTAAACTTGCTGGTATGGGCTTGGCGATACAGTTATTGTCTTTATTACTCGTGAGTTTTAACTTCTTACAATACGCATCGTCTGGGCTATCGGCTCAAGCGCTAGGACAATCGGTCAATCATGTTGATAATTCTACTCATATCACAAAATCGTCAAGCCCAACCCCATCACCCCTACTATCAATCTTACAACGTGCCCTATTATTAGCGTTTGCTATCGGAAGTATTCTGTTACTGGCAAAGCCTTGGTTGATAGATTTTGGCTTGCAAGCCCTATCCGCCAACCCCGAAAGTGGGCAAGCGGCAAAGACTTATTTGGATGTACGCTTTTGGGGCGTCATCGCTGAGCTAATGAATTTTGCCTTTATTGGTTGGTTTGCTGGTCAAGGTAAGACTCGTTACATGCTTTACCAGCAAGGCTTTATCGCCATGCTGAATATCATTCTAACCTTGTTTTTTGTCTATGGGATGCAGATGGGCTTGGTTGGGGTGGCGTTAGGAACCACTATTGCCTTTTGGCTGGGCGTGATACTAGCATTGTGGCTCAGCCGTCAGCATTTGCAAATATCTTGGCAAGCCTTATTCACTGCCGACAAGCAACATTTTTCTAAAGAAAAAATGCTTAGGCTA
Source organism: Psychrobacter sp. PG1 (assembly GCF_014897815.1). Classification (GTDB taxonomy): domain Bacteria; phylum Pseudomonadota; class Gammaproteobacteria; order Pseudomonadales; family Moraxellaceae; genus Psychrobacter. Next base: position 17,616 of record NZ_JABUZG010000049.1, on the reverse strand, counting down.
TTTTCATTAAATAAAGATATTTTTATCCGTACTCTGATCTTGACGTTGAGTTTCGCTTGGATTACCCGCTTGTCGGCTCAAAGTGGTGACGTCATCCTAGCCGCCAACGCTATTTTGCTTCAAGTATTAAGTATCTCAGCCTTTGCTCTTGATGGCGTGGCAGTATCGGCTGAGACATTAAGCGGTCAAGCAGCAGGACGACGGGATTGGCCACGCTTTCGTACTATCGTCAAGCGCACCGGTATCGTCAGTTATGGTCTAGCGATAATGTTAAGTGCTATATGGTGGCTGGCAATGCCAACATATTTGCAATTTATGACCAATATCGAGTCCGTTTTTACGCTGGCATATGAGTACCATCTTTATGCGGTATTGCTACCTCTCGTTGGCGTTGGTGCCTATTGGCTAGATGGTATATTTTTTGGCTTAACTGCCGGCAATGTGATTCGTAACGCAGCTTTGATACTCGCCGCTATCTTTTTTCCACTCAGCTGGTTGCTCTACCAACAGTGGGATATGACTGGTATTTGGCTAAGCGTGTGGTGTTTGTTATTACTTCGGCTGATTATTTTGGGTGGCTTCTTGTACCGAGCTCATCAAACAGCCAGCTATGAAAAGCTCCAGCCGTCTGTGTAATGTTCTTCGATTAAGTGCATTTTTTCTAGGGTGTTTTTGCCATTGTTCGGGCTAGGCTTCATTTTAAAACCAGTTTTCTAACATCAATCTTTCCGCAAAATATTAATAATAACCAAAAAACAGCAAAAATTAGGATGTCATGTGACTACTCATTCAAAAGAATTACATCAACAGCATGAGACCAGCTACGACTGGGCGGCGGGGTTCAAAAAAAGCCTACCTGTGGCGATGGGCTATTTACCTGCGGGTATCGCCTTTGGTGTGCTGGCACAAGTTGCTGGTATTCCTGTATGGGCAACGATTATGCTGAGTATTGTACTGTATGCGGGCGCCGCTCAATATGCTTGTTTGCCGATGCTGAGCGCTGGTTTACCGATTGGTAGCATCGCAACCAATATTGCCGCTATTAATTTACGTCATGTATTTTATGGTATGCCATTATTGCAATACCTACCAGAACATAAGCTTGCCAAAACCTATTGCCTATTTGCCCTGACTGATGAAACTTTCTCTGTTATGACCAGTTTACCTAATGAGTCAAGACAAGCGTTGATACTACCATTGAGCTTATTTAATCAAAGCTGGTGGGTACTAGCGAGCACGGTTGGTGTCATGATCGGCAGTACTCTGAGCGATTTAGTACCACATTTGGATTTTGCCTTAGTCTGTCTGTTTGCGATCTTAGCTTATGAGCAGTTCCAAAGTATCAAACGTTATTTCCCCATTGCTATTGCTATCATTTCTTTAGCGGTGGCCTCCTTATTTACTAGCAATTGGTTGTTATTGGTGGCGATCACCATTTGTATGCTATTGATTTTAGCTCGTGGGTTTTGGACGCAGCGTAATATGACAGGAGCCAACAATGACCAGTAGTTACCTTATTTTTGCAACTTTTGCGATGGCCGCCGTGACCTTTATTACCCGCGCGCTACCTGCATTAATACCCAGAAAGCTGTTAGACACACCTTGGCTGCATCGGCTCAATGAGAGCTTGCCGCTATCAGTCATGGTATTGCTTATTTTAACCAGTCTTTCTTATCAAAATTTATCGGCAACGACTGGGCTAAATAGTGCTGAACTACATTTATTGATGGCACAAATTGGTGCCCTTATTTTGGTGTTGTTCGTTTATCATATCAGCCGTCAGTTATTGGTCAGTATGATCGTTGGCATCGCCGCCATTAATGGCTTGCTATGGGTATTTACTAATTTTTTAAGTGGATACTAGGGCGTGTCGTAGAAAACTGATAAACACGTGAATGGATGACAGCATTTAGATCATATGAATAATTTTAAACCCTGTAATTGAACTATATTCAAAATAGAAAAAAGGCTGGATTCTTATGAGAATCCAGCCTTTTACTTTCTAACAGTGCTGCAAAAAACTGATACTTTTAAGAAATTGATAGCTTAAAGCTCTTCGACGCCCATCATATCAACTGGGGTATCAGCCACTATCTGTACGCCTTTTTTGCCCGTCTTGGCAGTGTCATTGCGCTGCTCTTGTAGATGCTCAAGATACGCTTCATTGATCTGCCCAGTGATGTAGCAACCATTAAATACGGCACAATCAAAACCTTCAACTTTGCTGTACTTGGTATCTTTTACCGCATCAATCAAGTCGTCCAAATCTTGGAAAATCAATCTATCAGCACCGATGATATCGCGTACTTCTTCTACCGTATGACCTGAGGCAATAAGCTCACTGCGTACTGGCATATCGATACCATAGACGTTTGGATATTTAACCGGTGGCGCGGCGCTAGCAAAAAACACTTTATTCGCACCAGCATCGCGTGCCATTTGGATGATTTCATGGCAAGTGGTACCACGAACGATAGAATCATCAACCAACAGGACGTTTTTACCTTTGAACTCAAGTGGTACGGCGCTGAGTTTTTGACGAACTGATTTTTTACGTTGTTGTTGACCTGGCATGATAAAGGTACGACCGATATAGCGGTTTTTCATAAACCCTTCACGGTACTTAATATTCATTTTTAGTGCCAGCTCCATCGCTGACGTACGCGAGGTATCTGGAATAGGAATCACCACATCGATATCGTGATCTTCGCCCCATTCAGCAAGGATTTTATCAGCCAGCTTTTCACCCATACGTAAGCGTGCTTTGTAAACTGAGATGTTGTCCATGATAGAATCTGGGCGGGCAAAATACACATATTCAAAAATACAAGGCGTGTATTCTTGCTGCTCAACACACTGATGGGTATGCAATTTATGATCTAAATCAATGAATATGGCTTCGCCAGGTTTTACATCACGGATAATACTAAATCCTGATCCTGTCAGCGCAACTGACTCTGAGGCAACCATATACTCGGTGCCGCCATTCGGTGCCATGCGCTTACCAAAAATAAGCGGACGAATACCGTTTGGATCACGAAATGCGAGCAAACCATGACCAGTAATCAAAGCGACCACGCCATAAGCGCCTTCGACACGACCATATACAGCAGTGACTGCTTCAAAGATATCAGCAGGCGTTGCTTTGGTTTTACCCAAGTTTTGCATTTCATGGGCAAGTACGTTTAGCAATACTTCTGAATCTGAATCGGTATTAAGATGGCGGCGATCTTCGATGTATAAAGACTTGGCTAAACTCTCAGCATTGGTCAAGTTACCATTGTGCGCAAGGGTAATACCATAAGGTGAGTTAACATAAAATGGTTGCGCTTCGGCGCTGCTTGAAGTGCCTGCTGTTGGGTAACGAACGTGACCGATACCAAACTTACCAACCAGTTTCATCATATGACGATTCATAAATACGTCACGTACCATGCCATTTTCTTTACGTAGATAGAGTCGTCCATCTTGCAAAGTGACAATACCCGCTGCATCTTGCCCACGATGCTGTAGCATCGTCAAACCGTCATAAAGAATCTGATTGACTGGTTCGTGAGCTGCAACTCCAATGACTCCACACATAATAGCTATATCCTATTTTGACTCATTAATTAGTACTACAATAGTGGCAAGACTGCTAACAGTAGATTATCAAAAATGCGTACTGTTACTCACCGACGACCTGATGATTGTTGTTCAGAATTTAACGAATATTTATCTTTTGACTATTAACAAAATGCACTATTTATTGGCATTTGTGGTCTCTAAATGCGATTAAATAATTTTTTATCAAGGATAACTTACAAAGAGGATATGATAGAAGCGATAACCTCTAGCACCACAAACCCAAGCTATCAGCATCGAAGCATTGAAACATTAAAGGTTAACCGTAAAAATACTTACGACTGATTGACTTGATCCCAAGCCATACCTAATACATCTGAGACCAACGCTTTACCCATCGGGGCATAAGGCAATAGCTCAGGTGCGAGCACTGACGTTTGCCATTGTGGCATTTGCACCAGTAACGGCGCACTGACGCTAAGCACAACTAAGACCATCAGTACATTTTTAGCAGCACCCAGTACACCACCTGCCATTTTGTCAACGACACCCAAGCGTAAGGTTTTAAGCACGCCTGAAAATACAAATGCCACTAAGTGCATGATGGCCAATATGATTATCACCACCAATAAAAATGCCATTGCCATTTGTAAAACAGGGTTTTGTACCATGCCTGATAGTTGCGGCGAAACTACTCCTGCCAAACGCGTGGCAGCGATCAGGGCAATAAACCAACCGACTAGACCAACGGCTGTTTTGATCAATCCGACTTGAAAGCCGCGCCATAAGCCGATCAAAACAACAATAGCAATCACGATATCCAGACCACTCATGTTCTACGCCTCATACCTTATTGATTTTTATCGGATGCTTACTTTCGTTTTTGTGACACATTAATCTATGATGACTCAGCTCAAAATACAGTCGTCTTGTGTATCTGATAGGTAATGAGCTAGGGACATTAATCCGCTATAGCTCCATCGCGTCGTAATAGCCACCGATTGCTTGAATACAAGACTGTACCAGCCCAGGACCACGATAAATGAGCCCCGTATAGAGCTGCACCATATCTGCACCCGCTTCGATTTTTTTGACGGCTTTTGCACCACTGTCAATACCACCGACGCCTATTAAAGCGACTTTACCATCTAGCTGATCGGAGAACTGTTGTAAAATTTGGGTACTAATGTGGCTGACTGGGCGACCGGATAGACCACCTGCTTGCTCACCATCAGGTAAATCTTCAACACCAACACGGCTCAATGTTGTATTGGTCGCAATCAACCCATCTATCTCAAAATCGAGCAATTGCTGCGAGATATAATCCACTTGTAGCGGCTCTAGATCAGGCGCAACTTTCAATACCAGTGGCACATAAAAACCATATTCAGTGGCTAATTGGCTGTGACGATTTTTAATCGTATCCAAAAGCTGAGTCAATGCCTCGCCACTTTGTAAATCACGCAGATTCTTAGTATTTGGTGAGGAGATATTAACGGTGATATAGGAGGCATGCGGATAAGCACGCTCTAAACAATAGACATAATCATCGGCAGCTTGCTCTACTGGCGTGTCGGCATTTTTACCAATATTAATCCCAATATTGCCTTTGTATTGACAGCGCTTGACGTTTTCAATCAGATAATCGATACCTTGGTTATTGAAACCCATTCGATTGATGATAGCGTCCGCTTGCTTGATTCTAAACAACCTTGGCTTATCATTGCCTATTTGCGGTCTTGGCGTAACCGTGCCCACTTCTATAAAACCAAAGCCCAGCTCAGCCAACGCATCGATATAATCACCATTTTTATCCAGTCCTGCCGCTAGGCCGACCGGATTGGTGAATTGCAAGCCCATACAGTCTGTTGGCTGCATTGACTGACCGTATACCAAACCTAAAACACGTGCTTTATGAGCTTTATCTAATAAAGATAAGGTCATCTCGTGGGCGTGCTCTGGATCCATCTTAAACAAAAAAGGGCGAAGTAAGGCATAAGACATAGTAATGGCAGACCCTGCTCGAAAGAAATAGTGAGTGAATAGTGCGAATAAAATCAAGCGCTGCGATTATATCAGCTTAACAGAAATAAGAGCAAAGTTTCATGCGCTAAATTTCTGTATTAGAGTGCTAATAGCTATACCTACATATTGGCTAAGGAACTGACAGATGTATTCTACAGTCCCTAAGGTACAGGACGACCATCCGTCAGGGCTATCCAACCACGGACGATACGATAAAGATGCCATATGAAGGTAAAAATCATGATTAGCAGGCCAAATACCGCTAATAATACCGAACCAATGGCAATATTATTACTATCAGCCAGCATACTAATGCCAAAACCCCCTAATGCAAAGGTAATGATAATGATGCCTAAGAAGAAAAATACGATGCTATACCAAAAGGTTTTAATCTGCCAATCAAAATGCGTGGACAACCACGAACCCTCTGCGTCATGGCGCTTCGCATAGTTCATCACAATTGGTACAACCCACAGTAATCCAGCGGTAAAATAGCTGATTACGTATAAAAAATAAGTAATGTGATTATAAGTGATTAAAGAACGGCGTTTACCATTGCTCATATTGTCACTAGCCCCATAGCTCTGCCTTTGCTGAGTCATTTCATGATCAAATGCAGCTTCAACTGACGCATTACTCTGGTGTTCAGCAGTTCTGGTCTGCTGATGGCTACGCGTGTCAGGTTTGCGATCAGAAGATTGGTTCATCTTAAGTATCCATCTCTGGCTGTGTGATAGTTAATTGTGTCAAACGTGCAATTTTTCAATGACACTAATGATAAATGGCTATTTTAGAAACTGATGATCAGTTAATTTGGGGCAATAGTAGACAAGGATTAAAATACTTCCAGTTTCCACAGCATATCGATTTATGAGGTGACAGTCGCTTGTACTTGAATGGCTTTGGTAACCAAGTCTTGCTGTATCGATAGCTGACTGAACTGCCAACCTTGCTGTTCCAGCTTTCCAAGTGCGGTGCTGACCACCGCTTGACTGGCATGATTGAAGCTCAGTTGCACGGCATCACCCGTCGCAACGACTTGGGCGTTGGCAATACCTGAATTGTTTAACAATGCACTGATACTATTGGCAGGTGGCATGGCGGCTTCACCATCCGCCGTATTCATCGCATTACTATCGATATTGCCCGCTTGGGCACGCAACCAAAAGTAATCAGCCACTTGCTCTTGATAGTCGCGCTTACTATCGTTTGCCGCTTGATGAATACTATAACCACCATAGCCACCAATGAACAATAATAAGAAAATAGACAGGACGGCCAATGCCAACTGATCACGTGGCGAAAGTGCCTGCCAGCGTAACGATAGCATCTGTTGGAAATTATTTACACGCGTTGACAGCACATTGGTTCCAATACTGTTACTAGTCTCTAGCGTGATGTTATTACGTTTGGTGCGGCGCTGTAATCGTTTCATTTTCCAACCTTTTTGACTTTTATTACCACTGCCTATTTATTACCACTGCTTAGTTGGCAAATAAATTATGATGCCGCTACATTGGTTTGCGTCGTGTCATTATTTTCTACGACATTCACCGTAACTTGACCACTAAACTGCCCTTGCTCATTACTGTTTACCTGTGCAAGCTTGGCATTTAAACCCTGCGCAACAAGTGTGCTCGTAAACTTATCAAGACTATTACGATCAGGGGCAATCAAGGTAAAGCTGAGTGCTGATGGCTCCATCACTAACGCTTGCGCCCGCAGTGAAGACTGCTTGATTAACGGGGATATGCGAGTCAATGCTGCCATATGAGAGGCTGGTGCTTGGCTGTCACTGCGCAGCTTTGGTTGCAACTGCACTTGCAGTTTGGTGCGCGAGCTTAATGGCTCGTTTGGAAACCAAGCTTGATACTGCGCCGCAATCTCAGCTTTGGTCGCTACCGTCGCCTTATTATACTGATACCACTGCAGACCATCGGTCGCCATCTGTAATACCAGTGCCGATAACGCGACCATCGCTGCCACACGCAAATACGGTGAGAGCTTTGAGTCCGTTGATTTAATAAAGAAGTTAAGCGCGTGACGCTCAGGGCTGTCAACAGGCTTGGGCGGCGTGGTCAATGTGGTTAATAATAACTGGTGATCTGCAACAAGCGCGGCCGTTTCTGTCATAAAGCTCGTGGGCATTGCCGAATTTGTTGGCTTTGAAAAATCATCTAAAGCCGTTATGGGCGGCAATATATTCACTTCACTTAAATGCGGGAAACGTTCAAAAATCAAGGGCAAATAACTGACAGCCATACCTTGTCGCAATGACTGACGCAGTAGCATGGTGTGCTCATCTTGATACAGTGTTACTTGCTGACCTGCCCCTTCATCCGGCGTTGGCAGCAATAAAAAATCAGGCAGTAACGCCGTTATGCTCATACCAGCGAGCTTAGCACTCTGCTGCCATGACTCGATATCGCTTTGTGCCAGTGCATACAGTTGGTGATTATCGGCTTCACTGATTTGCCGAATCGCCAATTGCTCAACAGGGGTCAAGGATGTCTCTTCAAACAAGTATTGCTTGCCGCTATTGCCCAGCTGTTTAAGCTGAGTCGCATTCAGCTCAGTATCTACCTGCAATATATGGCTTGATGGAAAATATAGACACAAAGTCTTCTGTGCATTGGTTTTATAATTGCCATAGATCGTTTGCAGCTGTTGCCAACCATCGACCGTTTGCCATTGCTGAATATCTTCATGCCAGACAGCTAGCGGGCTATGCTGCGCTCGTAACCAAACATGTAACACTAAGCGTGTCCTTAATTATTAAAGCTGTTTTAAAGGTAGGATAAGGTAGGATTCAGACAATTTCATGCTGATGCAGGTTGGTCTACTATCATCATTGTTCTCCTGTAATAGCTAAAACCTGATGCATTGGCGACTGAAATTTTAGTAGCCAACCCTTATCTAGCCAGTTTAACACCACTAAGCATCAATAGACTAAGTGCCAACAGTATCACTGACGATTCGACCTAATCTCAATACGGCTGCTCAGGCACAAAACGATCAATCTCTCTTGCCATACCTGCCATTACAAAGTCCATCTCAAACATCCTTGCTTCTGCAAGAGAAAATGATTCAGGATAATCACCGGTTAATAGACCAGCGATATAAGCAACGATAGACATATGACACACCACTACCAGACACTCAGCGTCAATATTCGCAATATCTATTAAAGCTTGACGCGCATCATCAGAAGGCGTGATATTTCCCTGTACGATTACTGGAACCTTGGGCGCGCGCGTCTGAAATGCTGCTAGCGTCTGCTGCGCTCTATCATAGGGACTGACGACAAAATAATCAGGATGATAGTGAGTCATCACATACTCTGCCGTCTGCACTGCTTGCTGTTGACCAAAGTCAGTTAACTGGCGCGCGCTGTCTGGACGCGATTCATCTTCTGCTTGACCATGACGTACTAGTATAATTTTCATAACCTTCCTTTATGCATTGTCATGATGACGTTGTTTACAGAATAATCATTCTTAGAACAACGTCATCATTTAACATTGGGGTTTTTACTTACTGTCAGTATTGCCACTTTCATCATCAGTGCTATCGCTTGACGTCTTCATCTGCGCAGTTAGCGCCGCATTACTATGGTCATGTGCCATTACAAATTCAACATCACTACGGAAGCCCGCTTCCATGAGATGTAACGCCACACCTAATGCTGCTTTATCTTCATAAATGACCGCATACAATGCATGGGTAATAGGCATGTAGATGCCTTCTTTGGTGGCTTTCTCATGCACTTGCTGAATAGTATTAACCCCTTCAGCCGTTTGACCGAGTTTTTTCACCGCAGCCTCAATACTCATACCGCGACCGAGCATGTTGCCGATACGATAGTTACGACTGAGCTCTGAGCTACAAGTGGCGTATAAATCACCCACACCAGACAATCCTAAGAAGGTAAGCGGATTCGCACCCGCCTCAACCCCAAAGCGGCTCATCTCTGCCAAAGCACGAGTCAATATCATTGCCTTGGTATTTTCACCGACATCATAGGCCGCCGCCATTCCCATGGCAATCGCATAGATATTCTTTAGCGCGCCGCCAAGCTCCACACCTTTGACATCATCACTGGCAAACACTCGAAAAAACGCACTATGTAGCGCGGCTTGTACGGCATGGCGCAATGGCTCAGACTCACTGGCGATAACGGTCGCCGATGGCATGTTTTTCATAATCTCTATCGCAAGGTTTGGCCCCGACATGACACCAAAATTCACTTCAGGTAGCTCATCTTTAATAATGTCGCTCATCATGGCAAAAGTATCTTTTTCCATACCTTTGGTCAATGACACAATAGACTGACCACTGATAAATGGTGCAATATTCTTTAGGGTCTCACGAAAAGCCAAACCAGGCACCGCAATAAAAACGATATCTTTATCTTTGACGGCTGCTGCCAAGTCATGGCTGTATTTAAGGCTGTCATCAAGCTTATAACCTGGTAAATATTTTTTATTGGTCTGTGTCTTTATCATCGCCTTTACCGTACGCTTGTTACGTACCCATAGCGTGGTATCACAGCCATTGCGTGCAGCCAAGTTTGCCATTGCTGTACCAAAACTACCACCGCCTAAAAACGCCAAACGTAGCTTGGTAGGATTACTGTGAATATCCGCCATGTTTTTTGCCACTGCTGATTCTACCGCGCTAGGATTGAGTTTTTTACGACCAATACCCGATTTGGTAGCACGTTCGATGATACCTGCCAGCAGACTGTTTTGCTTTTCAGGGGCATTCGTATTCACCTCAGTATTATCGCTACTGATGTCTTTATTGCTCTCATTAGGGCTGGTCATTTGCTGTTATCCGTATTGGCTAATTTATTATTAATAGAATTTATCATGGGTTATTTATCATGACTTATGACGCTTTAGAGCTTTAGAGTATTGAGGCTATCTATCTTTTTGCTACACGACCGACTGTCTTCTTAGAGAGCGGTATTCGTCAAGAGAAAAGCGCCACTAAACAGCGCTTAGATATATTATGACTCAAATCGCACTAAAGACTCGATATCAATCGGTTTACGGGCGGGTTCATTTTTGGGACTGGTGCCAGTATAAACAAAAGCCGTTACATAATCATCTGGACCAACGTCAAAATATGATTTAACAGCAGCTTCATTACATAGCAGTCCCGTACGCCACACTGTACTAAAACCTTGGGCTTTTAGCGCCAAAATCAGGTTTTGTACAGCTGCACCCGCACTTAGCATTTGTTCAAAAGGAGGAACTTTTTTGTGCGCTTGTATTTTTGTGACAACCGTGATGATGACGGGCGCTCTTAATGGCATTGCCTGAGTTTTTGCGATGTCCTTTTCGGACAGCGTTTCGCCCTCTTGCACCGCTTTGGCTTGAGCCGCTTCGACCAAGGCATTGCCCAATTCATGACGGGCGTCCCCCTGTGTCACTATAAAATGCCATGGACGCAGTTTTTTATGATCTGGCGCTGTCGCCGCACACTCAATCGCTGTTTCGATTTGGGCATGTGTGGGTGCTGGCGTATCCAAATTACCCATACTGCGCCTTGAGTTGATCCAACCAATCATTTCTTCACTGCTAATCGGCATACTGTCTGTGGCGATGTCTTTGGTCGACAGTTTTTTATCATTTTCGTCGGATATAGTCATTACCGCTCCTTATTTATTATTATCTTTTATGCAAAAAACCAATGCTTTGGTTTGCTCTCAATACTGTCAAAAAACATGTTATGTCAAACGAATATATGCCAATATTGAGTATGAGTGACTTGAATGAAAAACCATGAGTGCTTTAATCGACAACTTGTAGATTATCATCGGCTATGAAGAGGCTTTGATTATGCCGCATCATCGACCCGATGCTCCATGCGCAGATAATCCTCTGACTGCATCTCAAGCAAGCGCGAGCGTGTCCGTTCAATCTCAAACGCCAACTTCTCTCCTTGATATAGGTCCAAAATCGACTGCTGTGCTCTAACCAGCAACTTAACACGGCGATCATAAAACTCATCAACCAGATAAATAAACCGACGGGTCGGATCACGTAAGTCATCGTCTAAGGCAGGCACGGCATTGACCAATACTGTACTGAACTGCTTGGCAATTTCGATGAAATCAGACGCTGATCGTGGCTCCATACATAAATGACGGAAATCACAGAATAAAATATCCTCAGTGCGAGCGTTAATTCTAATTTCGCGACCATTAATCGTAATCGGCTCATTACTGATTTTTTGGTTATTGGATAAACTGGCAAAACGGTTGGCTAACCAATGATGATTCGCTTTCGTCATAGGCGATTCATATAGCTCTGCCTGCTGCAATACGCGCAAACGATAGTCGATACCAGAATCGATATTCATCACCGTAGTATGACGCTCCACTTCAGCGATAGCGGGCATAAAACGGTCACGATGTAAGCCGTCTTTATACAACCCTGATGGCTCAATATTTGAGGTGGCGACCAATGTAATACCACGATTGAATAGCATGGTAAATAAATCACCCAAAATCATGGCATCAGAAACGTTAGAAACAAAGAACTCATCGAAACAGATAATAACCGCTTCTGCATAAATGATGTCGGCGACTTTTTCTAATGGGTCACTCTCACCTTGCAGCTTATTTAGCTCTTGATGAACACGCTGCATGAAATGATGAAAATGCAGACGCATCTTGCGATCAATGGTCAATGAATCATAAAACATGTCCATCATCCATGTTTTACCACGACCTACCCCGCCCCACATATACAAACCCGTTGGTGCTGTCGGCTTGGACTTTAAAAAGCTAAAAAAGCCTTTCTTCTGTGGCGCACTATTGATGAGCTGATGATGTATCTCATCAAGATAGCTCATGGCCTTAAATTGCTGCTCATCTCGAGTAAACTCATCTGTACTGACGGCTTGCTCGTAACGTTGCAATGGAGATAAACTCATAATACGACTCATCATTAGACAAAATAAATAGTAAGGTAATGGTTGATTCTGCATGAACTCGTCAAAGTAAAGCGATCAGAGTTCATGACTTGATAGCGGTTCTCTATCCTAATATTACTAGGGTGTGTCATCAATTAGATTGTGAGGCTTAAAATGAGAAAAATTGTAGATAAACAAGGAAGAAATTGCCGTTAATATGAACATATTGACAAAATTTCTGACGATGTTTAGCAAAATTTAGCCATTTTAAGACCACTAAATGTATTCATGTGCTAATTGATGACACGCCCTAGGTAACAACTAAGCGTCGCTACCAAAGGTATGCTTTTCTAATAAGCCTTTCAATTCTGACAGACGTCCATGAAAAAAGTGCCCTGCGCCATCTACGATGCTGACAGCAATCCCCAATCGCTCCGCAAATGCTTGCATATTATCAGGGTCAATCACTTCATCAGCATTGCCATAAATCTCAAACGTTTTATCGGCTGGCAAGCTTATATCACTGCTGTCATTTTTTTCAACGGATGGAGCAATAAGGGCGATTTTAGTAATCTCAAAATCGCCTAGCCCCCAAATATGAGGGGCTTCAAGCACCTGCTCAGCCACCCGTGCTGTCACATAACCGCCAAAAGAGAAACCACCCAACCATAACTTGCGCGCATTGGTTTGCTCTGCAATCCATTGTAGCACGGTCATTGCATCTACGACTTCACCATCCGCATAATCGTGCTCGCCAGTCGACTGCCCGACACCGCGAAAGTTAAAGCGTACCACGTGCATACCATTATCACGAGCAAAGCGATACATCGTCGTCACCACTTTATTATTCATCGTGCCGTCGAATAACGGATTGGGATGACACAGTAACGCCACTGTATCAGTATTTGGATTGTTAGGATTGTCTTGTTGCCAAAGCGCGTCGACTTCGAGCACGCCAGCAGGAGCAGGAATTAATGGCATAAAATTACTTATTGATTAAAAATGAATAGGTCAATTATCCTAGATATGGTTTATATTTCAAGTGATTTGCTGTGTCATAGTACCGCTTATTTTCATTTTCGCTCATCATAAGTAAACGTCGCCTATGAATATATGATGAATATGTGCGGTCTCTGCAATACCGCACACAATAACCGACTAGACACCCCAGAGCCGAATAGGGTAGATTCATCATAGTTGTTGAGCCACCTATGGACGGATACGTGCATGGCGTATCCTCAACTTTGCTGTGATATTCAACTTTATGTATGACTGACAGACATTAGGAATCGTTTATGAATACTATTAATAAAACCGCTGCACTGACTGCTACTTTGGCGACAGCACTCGCCCTAAGTGCTTGCCAAACTACGCCTTCATCACCAGTTATCCAGCGTGCCAACTCTATTTATGAGACGACTGGCATCGCCGATAGCAAAGTAAAAGCACAGCAAAATGCGATAGACAGCGCACAAAAGACTTGCAGAGGTAAGCAAGTTATTATCGTCGATGACAAAGTCACTTATAACGGTATTTTAGATGAAAATACCGGTCGGATGATTGGGCAAGCCAGTGCCGTCCTCGGTACGATCCTTGGTACGGGCTCGCCGAACTTATCACGTGACGACGATTACGAGTATAAAATCAACTTTCGTTGCCAATAAAATAATTATTATTTCATAAAGCACTTATTTGGCGGCTTGTTATTTAATAAAGCATCTTGTTATTTAATAAAGCATGTAGCCAACCAATCAGCGATAAGAATATATTAGTCGCTGACTGGTTGGCTTCTCTTTTTGTGTGCTCGCTTTTGGGGTAAACTACCCTTTCAGATTTTTTATGACTCTTACTCTATAAACAGCCCGTTTTTAAGCTCCCTTACTTTTGGTCTATTATTATGCGCAAACCCAACCTGTCAAATATGAAACCAGCTAAGGTATTAGCGCCTGCTAAAGATTTAGCGACCTTGGAGGCCGAGTTAGCTGAGCAAGAAAACAATATAGAAGTCAATTTAGAGGATACCGTTCTGCGGTTAAGTGACTATTTATCAGCCGTTGATATGGTTATCAAACAGACCTTTAACCACCGTGTATGGGTGAAAGCAGAGATTCGCAATCTATCTAGCAAAGGCGGGCATTATTACTTTGAGCTGGCAGAAAAAGATGATGACGGTAAGGTCATTGCTAGCTGCCGCGGCAATCTTTGGCGCTTTAAAGCAGCACGCGTCTTAGCAAAATTTGAGCGCGCAACTGGCATGCCGCTTGACCGTAATTTGACGGTATTGCTCAAAGTATCCGCAGGCTTCCATGCGCAATATGGTTTCTCTCTCACTATTGAAGATATTGACCCTAGCTACACGTTAGGCGACTTAGCACGGCAATATGCCGAAATGGTCGATCGCTTGACGGGAGAAGGTTTATTAAACCTGAATCAACAGCTACCTGTTCCATTTGATATTGAGCATGTGCTGGTCATTGCCCCTGAAAAAGCCGCTGGATTAGGTGATTTTCAAGCTGACGCTGATCGCTTAGCGCGCACAGGTGCCTGTCATTTCCATTATCATAATGCGACCTTTCAGGGTAATCATGCGCCAATCGAGATCCGCCAAGCAATCGTTAACGCTCAGCAGCAGTTTTTTGATACTTATGAGCACCTGCCAGACTTATTAGTCATTATTCGCGGCGGCGGTGCGGTCGGTGATTTAGCCTATCTAAATGATTATGAATTGGCAGCATTGGTTGCCGAGCAGCCTATCCCTGTCTGGGTTGGCATTGGTCACGAGCGTGATAAAGTGATCTTAGATGAAGTCGCGCATACTAGCTTTGATACCCCATCAAAGGTGATTGCCGCTATCATGACGCATTTAGCCCAGCTCGTCACTCAAACGCTGCAATACCAAGCGCAAATCAAACAAGCGGCTCAGCGTCAATTAAACACCGCTGAGCAGCAAACGACACGCCAGTTGAGCCAAATACAATCACAGACGATTGGTCAATTAACCGCTCTGCAAAAAGACAGTGATTATGCGTGGCGTAGTATTCAGCAAAGCGCTCAGCGCCAAGTCAAGCAAGCCGCCAGACTCACCAGCGAGCTACGCTCACAGACTCAAACGGCTGCCTATCAGCAGTTAACAGTGGCTGCTAGCGCCAGTCAAAATAACCAAAAAACGATTATGCATTCGGCACAGCAGCAGTTAATACAAGCACAGCGTGATAGCGAACATCTGCGTGATATTGTGCTCCTGCATCGCCCTTCTCGGGTGCTCAAGCAAGGCTATACCATGCTTACTGATGCAAAAGATAAGCAAATACTGACCAGCGGTATCCAGCTCCATCCAGAACAAACGGTGCACATCCTCTTAAAGGACGGTAAAGCAAAAGCACAGATTATTGACGTAAATATTAATAAATAAGAAGTACAACCTACCGTCGATTCAACTTAATCAAAGACTTTATTTTAAAATTAGGAAACCTTATGACAACCCCTACTCGCAAACGCAAAAAAGCCGCCCCAAAAACCTTTAAGGCGGCTTATGATATTCTAAAAACCAATGCCGCTGAATTACAGCAACAAGATGAGCCAGATATTGATAATCTGATGACCACAGTGGAAGAGTCAATTGCTGCTTATCGCGTTTGCGAAACCCGTATCAATGCGGTACAGCAAGCACTAGATGCCGCTTTTGCTGAAGAAGATAACACAGAGAATAGCGACAGTTAAGTCAATTCTATTCAGGCTCGTCGACTTCAAATACTTGGCGCAAATAGGCAAGATACGTGTCGTTATTAATCATGGTCTTGCCTGGACTGTCTGACAGTTTAGCGACTGGCTGCCCATTGCATTCAACCAATTTTAAGACGATATTTATCGGGGTGATACCCATATCATTGGTGAGGTTGGTACCAATACCAAAGCTGGTCTTTATTTGACCTTTAAAATACTGATGTAAATCCCAAGCTTTATCCAAATCTAAGCCATCACTAAAGGTCAAAATCTTCGTTCTTGGGTCTATTTTAAGGTTTTTATAATGAGCAATCGCCTTATCACCCCAGATATACGGGTCGCCGCTATCGTGACGCAGACCATCAAACAGCTTAGCGAAATACAAATCAAAGTCGCGTAAAAACGCATCCATGCCAACTACGTCGGTCAGCGCAATACCCAAATCGCCGCGATACTCATGTACCCATGCTTCAAGCGCCGCTTTTTGTGAATCACGTAAACGCACATCCAAAGCCTGAAATGCCTGCATAAACTCATGTGCCATCGTACCGATTGGCGTCATTCCCAGCTTTTTCGCTAAATACACGTTGGAAGTACCGCTCACTATTTTTGGTTCCGCTTTATGCAAAGTCTCAACCACATGAGCCTGCCAAGCTTTGCTAAAACGTCTGCGAGTACCAAAATCAGCGATGATTAATGGCGGCGTATTAGCATCACATTTTTCCTGCTCTCTCGCATATTGATGCAACAATGTGACTTTTTCATCCAATCTGCGCTGACCTTCTTCAATCACACCGGCATTCGATAGCGCATCAAAATACAGCTCATTAACGATGGCGAGTACAAATACTTCAAAGAACATCGCTTGAATCATCGGCCCTTCGATATCGATAAATAAGCGACCTTTATCATCCGTACTGACGGTAATAAAACGACGTTTCAACTTAAACAATTCTAGATAGTCAACGAAGTCTGAGCGCATAAAGCGCAAACCACGTAAGTACTCTAGTTCATCCTCTAAAAATCGTAATTCACATAAATTGTCTAACTGCTGCTCTAGCGCATCTTTAATATCAGCCAATGGATACAGCGTGTCTTTGTTATTACGGCAGCGAAAGCGATAAACACCATGTGTCTGTGGAAACTGATGCAGCATGGCTTGCAGCATCGTAAATTTATATAAATCATTATCGAGTAAAGAGGTAATAATAGGTTCGAAAGGTTTAGAGGTATGAGTAACGGTCATGTTACAGCCTTAAATACAAAAATGAAAAGCCGCCAAATAAATCCAGCGACGAAATAGGTATACATAACTTTGACTTCCTCCCCGCCCTCAAAGGAGGGGGATTCCTACTAAAGACGGCCAAGCCCGACCGCAAG
>NZ_JABUZG010000057.1:163052-217350 GCF_014897815.1 Psychrobacter sp. PG1 | reverse complement strand
AGATTCGGGTGCGTTGCACTTCGATGTTGAATCCAAGTATAATTAGAATGGTCATAGATAAGAGAATACAAACAGGGACGTTAGCGGCGAACTATTTTTAGTTAGTCTAATCGTTCGCTCTTATTGTGCATGTGTTGATTTACTATGATGATTTAAAAATTATTTTTCATCATCACTTACCTATGTGCTTATTCTAACCAAGGTTTTAGTTTTACTCGTTATAAATATTAGTTGACTTGTTGTTTGAGGGTAAGACATTGTTTCGCTCGATGTATGTACTTCAATTAATAGACAAAAAAAGACCCTGAACATCCGTTTATAAAGGATGACAAGGTCTTTTTGTTTATAAATTCTAAGTGGAATAAATATGACGCTGCTACCAGAAAGACGAGTGCAAATTGTACTGCTCGTACATTAAGCGATTCTGACGCCGTAGCACATCATTATTTGGTCTACTGCTTACTTAGGGTTTACCATATCAGCAGGAATAACCCACTCATCAAACTGAGCTTCAGTTAATAGCTCTAGCTCAACCGCAACTTGCTTCAAAGTTTTGTTTTCTTTATAAGCAGTTTTAGCGATTTTCGCCGCATTTTCATAACCGACATGACGGTTCAATGCCGTTACTAGCATCAATGAATTATGCAAGAAGTCATCGATTTTATCTTTTACTGGCTCGATACCAACGGCACAGTTTTCATTGAAGCTGTTGCAGCCATCACCCAAGAGTTTGATAGATTGCAATAAGTTAAACGCGATAACTGGCTTATAAACGTTGAGTTCAAAGTTACCTGATGCGCCAGCCATGCTGATAGTGACATCATTACCCATTACTTGAGCGACAACCATGGTCATCGCTTCTGACTGAGTTGGGTTTACTTTACCCGGCATGATAGATGAGCCTGGCTCATTTTCAGGAATTGTCAATTCGCCCAGACCACAACGAGGACCTGACGCTAACCAACGTACGTCGTTAGCGATTTTATTCAAGCTACCCGCTAGGGTTTTTAGTGCGCCAGAAGCAAATACTTCAGCATCACGAGCGGCTAATGCTTCAAATTTATTTGGTGACGTCACAAATGGTAGACCAGACAAGGTTGATAATTGCTCAGCTGATTTTACCGCGTAATCAGGATGGGCGTTTAGACCCGTACCAACCGCAGTACCACCTAATGGCAATTCATATAGACCTTGTAGTGCATTATCAATACGAGTCAATGAGTGGTCAAGTTGGCTAACATAGCCGCTAAACTCTTGACCCAAAGTCAAAGGTGTGGCGTCTTGTAAATGCGTACGACCGATTTTAACAATGCTATCGAATTCTTTGGCTTTAGCCGCTAATGTGTCGCGTAGTGCTTTTACCGCTGGGATAAGCAGGCTGTTGATTTCACGAGCAGCGGCAACACGAATCGCCGTTGGGAAGCTGTCGTTGGTAGATTGAGCATGATTGACATGATCATTTGGGTGAATCGGCGTGTAGCTGCCGCGCTCAGAACCAGCAATTTCGTTGGCACGGTTGGCCAACACTTCGTTCATGTTCATGTTTGACTGCGTACCAGAACCCGTCTGCCATACAACCAATGGAAACTGATCGATTAGGCCACCATTGATGATTTCATCAGCGGCTTGCACGATTAAATCGCGCTTGTCAGCGTCGATACGCTCTAGGCTTGCATTGGTGATTGCAGCGGCTTTTTTGACCAGTGCCATTGCTTCAATCATTGGACGTGGCAACGTCTCGCCACCGATTTTAAAGTTCTCACGGCTACGCTGAGTTTGCGCACCCCAATAAGCGTCAGCTGGGACTTCCACGTTGCCCATGGTATCTTTTTCGGTACGAGTTGCCTGATTCTGTGTCGACATAACTACCCTCTTTGATGGTTTGTTGTATAGCTGCTGCGAAAAAAGTGCAACACACGCTGCACATAAAGGAAAATACGCTGTAAAGTGGCGTTATGATAGCATGACTAGACCGTGTTGAATATTCACAAATAGCCATTGCTGCTCTCTACAAGCAACAGCCATCATCAATTTAATACATTATGGGATAGTCTATCTATGCATCCTGAGTTAAAACATTCTGAGTTTCAGACATCTACCGTTAGCAATCCGCCGAGACGGCAATTTACCCGTCAGCGTCGGCAATTAACGGCTGGCGAACGTAGACATTACGCGCGCATGGCAAGTTTGCATTTAGTTAAGTTGCAACAACGCTTAGCACCGCGTGCGCGTATTGGTTTATATTACGATGGCTTTGGCGAATTACCTACTCAGCTACTATTGGATTGGTGTCAACGCTTAGGCTATTTACCTTACTTGCCAGTAGTTGGCTCGCTCGGTCGTACTAGAAATGGTAATGATGATAAACGTCTGCGCTTTGTGCCTATTTATCAGTCGAAACTGCTGAATATACCGACGCGCATTCATAGCTTAGGTATGAAGCAAAACCATCATCGCCGTCTACTTTGGGCGCGCGAATTGAATGTTATTATCTGTCCGTTAGTAGCAGTAGACCTAAACGGCAATCGTATGGGCATGGGTGGCGGCTTTTATGATACGACCCTTAACAAAAGCTATCGGTCAGGCGCTAAAAAGCCATTAAAAATTGGCTGGTGTTATGATTTTCAAGTGGTTGAACAATTACAGCGGCAACCGTGGGATGTGCCACTAGATGGCTTAATTACGCCAAGTGGCATAAGGTCGTTTAGATGAAAGAGGATAAGAAAGCGATGGATACTAACTCTAGCGCTGATCATGTGGATGAGTATTTGCAAACGTTAGGTAACGAGGACGCTAGAGAGTTGCGTTACTATAGTCAAGAACAGTCCTTCAACTCCGATGAATTAGCAAAGGTGGTTAATGAGAAACGCTTAAATGAATTACTGGCGCAGAGTGATGCGTTTTTGCGTGGTTTGAATGATGGGATAAAAGATTTTGAAAATGACAATAAAGACCCATAGAGGATTTGGAAAGACAACAATGAGCTACTTTCGCTCAAAACCACTAAGGGTAGTTTTTGCTATTTTGTGGATCATTTTCGTCGGTCTTATTATCACTTTAGGTTTTAGCACAGATCCCTATTTACTTCACGTTCAGAATATTCCTCTTCCGCATCCCTATCCTATAGAATTAGTCGTTATATTAATAATGGCAATGCTGTTTCATTTAAGCTTACTGGTGACTATGGATGTATATATGGATAGTCGCTGGAAGTTTTTCACTATGCTGGGGACTAGCATTTTATTTTTATTTGGTTTCGGTATGATGGCGATGCATGCACCGCCGTCATTAAGTGGGATGATTTTTTGGACGTTTTTGTCCTCTTTGCTATTTTTATTGCTTTGCTTGTGGCAGGTCTATTTATGTGTTTTAAGGCGATTTTTTCGTAGAGAATCAGTTTAATAACAAGGTAATTGACATTTTAAAGCTGGGTTAAAAACCCAGCCTACACCAAACTCTACTTAACTTTGATAGCCTACAACACCATCGCTGCAATCCAACCAAATATCAATAATGGAATATTGTAATGCAAGAATGTCGGCACCACACTGTCCTTGATATGGTCATGCTGACCGTCGATATTTAGACCAGAAGTGGGTCCAAGAGTCGAATCTGACGCTGGAGAACCTGCATCACCGAGCGCGCCAGCCGTACCAATAATCGCCACGGTTGCTAAAGGCGAAAACCCTAAAGAGATACATAGCGGCACATAAATCGCGGCCAAGATAGGAATGGTCGAGAATGACGAACCAATACCCATGGTCACAATTAAACCAATTAATAGCATAATAAATGCGGCTATCGCTTTATTACCTGCGAATAATGACGCGGCACCATCAACCAAGGGCTGAATCTGCTCAGTCGCTTTCATGACTTCCGCAAAACCCTGCGCGGTAATCATAATAAAGCCAATCATCGCCATCAATTTGATACCGTCATTAAAGACTGTATCGGCTTCACTCCATTTAACGACGCCCGTCGCCATAAAGACGCCAAAGCCAAACATTGAGCCAAGCAAAAGTGAGTCGGTATACATCTGCACCACAAATGCCGTCACAATCGCGGCAAGCGCCACCAACGTTTTCATCTTACTTTGTGCTTGCGCACTAGCTGCGGTTTTGCTTAACGCATCACCCTCTAACACGTCATCATGCGCAGCTTTATCAATTGCTAGCTGCTGATACTGGCGCGGTTTACGGTAGCTGATAAATACGGCGACGAGCAAGCCTACAAACATACCCAAAGCCGGAATTGCCATGGCTTTGGTAACTGAGATGTTACTGATATCAATGCCTGCTTCACCGACGTTTTTCAGCATGATTTGATTGAGATAAATATCGCCAAAGCCATACGGAATAAACATGTAAGTGGTCACAAGACCAAAAGTCAGTAGACAAGCAATTAAACGTCTATCGATGTGCATACGATTAAAGGCGAGCAATAATGGCGGTACCAGCAATGGAATAAAGGCAATATGAATAGGAATTAAGTTTTGGCTAAAGCAGCTCATGGTGATTAAACCTGCAAACAGCATGTATTTAATCATGCCACCTGCCCCTATACCTGCGCCGCCCGCATCAATGCGTTTTATCACCGCCCCTGCCAGTGACTGTGGCAATCCTGAATGCGCAATCGCCACTGCAAAAGCCCCAAGCAGCGCATATGACAGCGCAATTTGTGCGCCATTACGGATACCTTCTTGAAAGGCATTCAAAGTATCGGTCATACCCAAACCAGCGATGAGTCCGCCTGCCAGCGCACCGATTAATAAGCTGAGTACCACGTGTACACGCGCCAAAGACAGCCCTAGCATGATGATGACTGCCAGCAGTACCGCATTGATGGTCATATATTGCCTCTTATTCTGTCTGCTATAGCCTGATTAAGACCTATTAATATCTCATGGACGATAGATATCACCCTTGCCTCTAAACCGCTTGATGCTTAAACCACCGTTTAAGACGCGCGTCAGTTTACCTTATTTTGCACACAAATCCTACGCACAGAACCCAATAGGTGTTAGCTACGACTTCTTACCCATGCTCTGTATACATTAAATTTCAGCTAATATTTAAAATTATGAATAACAATATGACTCGCAGTCTTTAGATAGATATAACTATTTTGCGCAGATAAGCGTGTGACTTTGCCTACAAGCCTTGCAATTTTATCGGTGAGCACCATTTATCTAAACATGAACCACGAACTTGACTTTACAAGTCTGGTGAACGAGGAAGAATATATGAGTGAACATAAAATTACCCAAGACAATATCGACATCGATGTCGACGTTTCATCTACTGTTGCTGATGATCAGGAGCGAGACAGCGCGCCTGACGATACGACAGGTGATGTAGCTATAACAGCTGATCGCGTTGAAGATGGTGATAGCAAAGATAGTGATGATAAAGATAATGAAGACAAGGACAACACTATTGAAGACGATGACGCAAAAGACGATAGTATAAAAGGTGACGGTACAGAAAACTATTTACCACTACTAGCATTGCGTGATGTGGTTGTTTATCCGCACATGCAAATTGCCTTATTTGTCGGCCGTGCGCCGTCGGTAAAAGCCGTGGAATTGGCACAAGCTGAGTATGGCAATAAAGTATTGGTCGTGGCGCAAAAAGACTCGCTAACCGAAGATATTGATCAAGATAACTTGTATCAGTACGGAACGGTTTGCCGCATCGTCAGCACTATGCCGCATGATAGCGATGAAAATTGCATCAAAGTATTGATCGAAGGTCAATACCGTGCGCGCGTTGATACTATAGAAAATCACGACACATTATTGATGGCAAGCTTTGAGCGTGCTGACCTTGATGTCAGTATGGATGAGAGCCAGCAGAAAAACACGATTCAAGCATTGACCACATTGTTTGAAAGCTATGCGGATGCGCGTCTGCGTAATGCTCGCGAGCTGACTCGTGTGGCAAAACGTATCGATGATTTGCTTGAGTTGGTCTATTTCATCTCGACCCGTGTATCGATGGATTTAGATATTAAGCAATCATTCTTAGAAAATGATGACCTTAAAACCCATATCAATACCTTAACCGAATATTTGGTTAAGCAGAGTGCTGAACAAAATATCGAGCAAGATATCCAAGAAGCTGTCCGTCAGCAAATGGAAGACAATCAGCGCGAATACTTCTTAAACGAGAAGATGAAAGCCATTAAAAATGAGCTGTCAGATATGAATGACGGTGCGTTTGATGGCGAAGATGATGTGGCTGAGCTAGAGCAGCGTCTAGAAGATGCCGACTTGCCAGAAGATGTGCGTAAAAAAGCGGATCAAGAGCTGAAAAAGCTCAAAATGATGCCACCTGCCTCGAGTGAGTCGTCAGTGGTGCGCAACTATATTGAATGGATTTTGGACACACCGTGGAATGCCACAACCAAGGTTTCCATCAATTTAGAAAAAGCAAAAACGGTATTGGACGAAGATCATTACGGCTTGCAAGATGTGAAAGATCGCATCTTAGAATACCTCGCCGTGCAATCAAGAGTGAAAAAACTTCGCGGTCCGATTCTTTGTTTAGTCGGTCCTCCAGGTGTTGGTAAAACCTCATTAGGCGAGTCGATTGCCCGTGCGACTGGTCGTAAATTTGTACGTATGGCGCTTGGCGGCGTGCGTGATGAAGCGGAAATCCGTGGTCATCGCCGCACTTATATCGGCGCGATGCCGGGTAAAGTTGTTCAATCGCTGGCCAAAGTTGAAGTTAAAAACCCGCTGTTTTTGTTAGATGAAATCGATAAAATGGCGCAAGACTTCCGCGGTGATCCAGCCTCAGCATTGCTTGAAGTGTTAGATCCCTCACAGAACGATACGTTTAACGACCATTATTTAGATATGGATTTAGATTTATCGCAAGTGATGTTTATCTGTACTGCCAACAGCATGGATATCCCGCCTGCCCTGCTTGACCGGATGGAAGTCATTCGTCTGCCGGGCTATACCGAAGAAGAAAAGGTCAATATCGCGCAGAAGTATCTTGTGCCAAAAGCGATCAAGAATAACGGTCTCAAAGAAGGCGAAATTGAGATTGTAGAAGCGGCATTACATAGCATCGTGCGTAGCTATACCCGTGAAGCCGGTGTGCGTAACCTTGAGCGTGAAGTCAATAAAATCTGCCGTAAAGTGGTTCGCGGTTCGGTTGAAAGCCATGGCGCCCGCGCTCCGAAAAAAGCAGAACGTCAGCTGGTTGTGGTCGATGACAAAAATATCGATGATTATCTCGGTGTCCATCAGTACGATTATGGTCTGGCTGAAGAAGAGCCTGAGATTGGTCGTATTACGGGGCTTGCTTGGACGCAAGTCGGTGGTGAGCTACTTACTATCGAAGCGGTGGCGATGAAAGGTAAAGGCGAGCTAAGCTTTACCGGTTCGCTCGGTGACGTGATGAAAGAATCGATTCGCGCTGCCATGAGCGTGGTACGTGCTCGCGGTGATAGCTTAGGTATTGATTATGAAACCTTTAAGACGACTGACGTCCATGTGCATATGCCAGAAGGCGCGACCCCGAAAGATGGCCCATCAGCTGGTGGTGCTCTTACCACAGCGCTAGTCTCTGCATTGACGGGCATTGCTATTCGTCCAGATATCGCTATGACGGGTGAGATTACACTACGCGGTAAAATCCTGCGTATCGGTGGTCTCAAAGAGAAGCTACTAGCTGCTCATCGAGGTGGAATCAAGCATGTGTTGATTCCAGCGACTAATGAGCGTGACTTAGCTGATATCCCTGATAACGTCAAAGCCGGTCTGACTATTCAGCCAGTGGCAACGATTGATGAGATATTGAAGGTTGCCTTGGTCAGTATGCCAGTTCCTCTTAAGCTTGCGAAAGTCACAGTCGATAAAACCTCAAGCAAAGCATTGCATAACTAATTGATTATTTGATATTCAATTCTTAAGAAATAAGAGCCGCTCATTACTATAATGAGCGGCTTTTTTTTGGCAAAAATAAAGAACATCTTTAATAATACCTTATGCTATATTTTAGACAAATGTTTATTTGGTAATAGCTATAATGTTAAACCACCTGATTTTAAACCGCTTAACGCTATCTTTATTGCTCGCTATCTCTTTTCCAGCAGCGCTAATAGGTTGTCAGTCTAATATTGCAAAAGATAATTCTACACCTGCTAACTCAATAGTGACTGGCTCTAGCACTTCTGCTCCAATATCATATCAGCCCATCATAAAAACTGAAAAGCTGGAAGAAAAAATTGTAGTGGTAGCTGATGAAACAGCTAATGAAGTTATGACGCTGCAATGGGCAAGTAATTATTATTGGCAGTTAACACAAGTTAAAGACAAAAAAAGTAACGCTATTAATATTAACACTGACGCGCCGATTACTTTAGAAATTGCGCCCAGTTCGTTAAGCTTGTTTCAAGGCTGCCAACATTTTGCTATCAAATTCGTATGGATGTCCGCACCGCCTTTTGAGTATGGTAGCGAGCTTAGAGAAAGATCCTCGACCTGCGAAAGTGCTACTGAAAATAAAGTAAGTAACACAAATATCAAAAAGTTATTTCCTAACGATAATAATATTATTAAGTTAGATGTTGAGCTATTACCAGTCGCAAAAATCAAACTCGTTAATACTCAAATGGCATCGAAAAACTTGGTCATTAAAATCGAAAATGGCAATACGTTAACATTTGATGGTACGCCTAGGACATTTAAAGAACCGACTGGACTCCCTATTGATAAGGCATTATTAGAGCACTATGACTGGCGGCTGGTTAGCGCCGTTCGTAATACTTTTAATGACAAAGGGCAGGTAATATCTCGAGAGTCTATTGGTCATTTTTATCATCCAGAGTTTCCAGTGTCGCTAAAATTTAGAGGGTATGACGATAGTCAATACGCATTTTTTAGTTCTAGCTGCAATGGTATCGGTGGTCCTTATATTTTGATGAAAGATTATACATTGCTAGTTGGCTCGGGACCACAAACGCTCATGGGCTGCGGTGTTACTGGTAATAGAATTGAGGGCGAACTTGCTAAGCTTATCAGTAATAGCCAGAGCACTCTTAGTTTGAGTTTGCAACCTTCACAATCAATATCGCCAACAGCAGACGATCAGACTGATATGTCTCGCTATAATTTATTGCAAACGATGGAGACTGGCGAAACTCTAGTATGGCAAAACGAAGTAAAAACAATCCCGTAAACAATTTAAAACCCATACGATACTTACATTTATTAACCGATTGTTGCGCAGTTGATGAATAACTATATCTAATCCTTAGCTATACTGATGACGACATTAACGAATGTTTATAGAAATCAAAAGATACTTACCTATAAACCTTCAAGAGTTAGCTTTTTATCAAAAATAACTAAATATTAAAAATAATTGGAGATAATAATGAATAAGACAATGCTTGCAAGTGCCCTATTATGTGGTTCAGCGTTAGTAATGACGGGTTGCCAAACGGTCGAAGGTCAAATGCAAACTGGCAATCCACTTAGCCAACCTGCCTTAAAATCTACTATCAATGCAGTCGCTGGTAATAAAAATGAAGTGGGTCAAGTATTCTTACGTCCAGTTGATGGCGGCGTACAAGTCTACGGTAAGCTGATGAATTTGCAGCCGGGCAAGACGGTATCATTACATATTCATGAAACAGGCAGCTGTGCTGATATGGGTAAAGCAGCAGGTGGTCACTTTAATCCTGACAATAAGCCTCACTCTAATCCTGATGATATGAATGGTCATGCTGGCGACTTGCCTAACCTGACTGCCAATGCAGATGGCGTGGCTACTATTAACTATGTGAATAAGAAAATCTCTGTCGCTGATGCAGGTAAATATAGCGTTAATCGTCTAGCCTTTATCGTGCATAGCGGTGCTGACGACTATACTAGCCAACCAGCTGGTAATGCAGGCGACCGCGTTGCTTGCGGTATCATCGAAAAGAACTAATAGCATCTGAGATTAGCTGTTATTGATATCACAAATATGAATAGCACAAAAAAACCTCTTAGATTCTAAGAGGTTTTTTTGTTTAAAATTTTATAGCTTAAAACAATATTGATGATACAAAAGCTCATATATTAACAATCAATCACCAAGGTAAAAAGTAAAGGAGACTTATTCCTCTACCCACTTGCCATTACGCCAATACACACCCCAACGTGTGGCCTTACCGTTTTTCTCAGAGCCGATATATTGCTCTTTCTTTTTACGTGACCAGCGTAAGATGGTGGGATTACCATCTGGATCTTCATCTGGACCTTCAAACAAATACTGGAATTTATCTTCCATTTTATCTTTGATTTCGCGTAGCTCAGCCAGCTTTGGTGCGCGTGTCTCGCGTACTTTCGGGAATTTAGACGCCGCCAAGAACATCCCAGCTGCCCCTTCACGCAAGATAAAGTAATCATCGTGCTTGGTTGATTTCAGCTCTGGCAGATGAATAGGATCCATGCGCGGCGGTGCGGCTTCGCCTGTTTTTAGCACTTTACGCGTATTATCACATTGCTGACAAGCGAAGTAAGGACCAAAACGTCCCGTCTTTAGCTCCATTTGTCCATCGCACTTATTACAGTCAATGGTTGGAGAATCAGAGCCAGGCACTTCGAACTTGCCTTCTTCTAAGACATAACCATCACAATCAGGATTGTTACCACACACATGCAGTTTCAGACCGCCATCGACGATATAACCATTCATTGCCGTGCTACATTTCGGGCAACGCTTTTTCTCCATCAAATCGCGAACTTCTGCCGCTTCATCATCGCCTTCTGCCTCATCAAGATTGGCAAAAGCTTCGACGGGCATTAAATTCTTAGTGCCTTTACAGCGCTCTTTTGGCGGTAAATTATAGCCAGTACAACCTAAGAATACACCCGTTGAGCCAGTACGTAATTGCATTGGACGATCGCAAAGATCGCAATGCACGTCTGGTACGTCAGTTGGATCATTTGGACGCATACCGTCTTTTTCTTTGGCGCGATCAAGCGTTGTTTTGAAGTCGCCATAGAAATTATCGAGGACATCTTTCCAATCTGTATCACCTTCTGCGACATGGTCAAGCTTGTCTTCTAGCGCGGCGGTAAAGGTATAATCCATCAAATCTGGGAAGCTTGCGGTTAGTCTGTCGGTGACGATATCACCCATTTTTTCAGCAAACAGGCGCTTGTTCTCAAGCTTTACATAGCCGCGATCTTGAATGGTCGAGATGATAGACGCATAAGTTGATGGACGACCGATGCCCTTTTTCTCAAGCTCTTTCACCAAACTTGCCTCGGTATAGCGCGGTGGCGGCTTGGTGAAATGCTGACTCGGATCGAGCTTATCTAGTATTAATTTATCGCCTTTTTTCACATCTGGTAATAAGGTATCGTCAGTTTTTGCCGGTGGCATAACCTTGGTGTAACCATCAAATACTAACGTACGACCACGTGCTTTTAGCTCGACATCATTGGCAGCGACGAATAGATTCACTGACAAATATTTTGCTGGCAGCATCTGACAAGCGACAAACTGACGCCAAATCAGCTCGTACAGGCGGATGGCATCACGCTCGACCCCTTTAAGCTGCGTTGACTTCATATTGACGTTAGAAGGACGAATCGCCTCATGCGCCTCTTGTGCGCCTTGTTTGTTGCCGTAGAAATTTGGCTTTTCTGGTACGTATTTTGCGCCATAGCTGTCTTCGATATAGCCACGTACCGCAGCAAGTGCATCACCAGATAAGAAAGTCGAGTCGGTACGCATATAAGTAATATGACCCGCTTCATATAAGCGCTGTGCCAAAATCATGGTCTTTTTAACTGAAAAGCCCAATCGTGTGCTGGCTGCTTGCTGTAATGTCGAGGTGATAAATGGCGCACTCGGACGCGACTGCGTTGGCTTCTCTTCACGCTCTTTGACGATAAAGTCACTTGAGTTAAGAATTTCTAAGACTTTATCTGTCTGCTCTTTATTGACGAGCTTAAGCGTTTTGCCGCCTTGCTTGGTCGCCTCTAAGCGAATCGCAATTTGCTCAGCGTCCTTTTTGCTACTGGCAACGTGAGTATCGGCATGAATTTGCCAATACTCTTCTGGTGTAAAGGCGCGAATTTCATGTTCTCTTTCTACGACCAGACGCATAGCAACGGACTGGACGCGACCTGCAGAGAGACCACGAGCAACCTTTTGCCACAGCAACGGCGATACCATAAAGCCAACAACACGGTCTAAAAAGCGCCGTGCTTGCTGAGCATTGACACGATCGATATCAAGTTTGGATGGCTGCTTAAAGGCATTTTGAATGGCAGATTTGGTAATCTCATTAAAAACCACACGCTCATACTTACTGTCAGCGCCGCCGATGACTTCTTTAAGATGCCACGCAATCGCCTCCCCCTCTCTATCCATATCCGTTGCCAGATAGATTTTGTCAGCGTCTTTAGCTAAGGCTTTAAGCTCTTTAATGACCTTAGTTTTATTTGGTAATACTTCATAAACTGCTGCCCAGTCATGTTCTGGATCGACGCCCATGCGCCGTACCAAGGCTTGCTGGGTTTTTTCTTCTTTGCTTAGACTGTCATCTTTTTTGGTCGTTGTTGGTTTTTTTGCACTTTTGCTTGCGCCAACTGGTAGATCACGGACATGACCAATACTGGAGCGCACGATAAAGTCATCGCCAAGGTATTTATTGATTGTTTTTGCCTTGGCAGGTGATTCTACAATCACCAAAGACTTGCCCTTTGGACTGCCTTTGGGATTACCAGCAGCGGGCGCTGGACTTTTTTTGGTTGCGGTTTTTGCCATATGTGACGACACCATTATTATATGAGTAAATTAAAAGTAAGAATAAATACAGCAGCATGGCAATTTATAATTGTGAGTTATAGTAGCGCGGTGAATCATTATAGTAATAGCTGCTTAAAAAAACGTTTATAAAACAAACAATAACCATAAGATAAAGAGTCAGTTATAAAGACGTTACACTGCTAAGCGTTACACTGTCAACTGTAAATGACTGAGAGTTTGCCAAAAGTGCTTGCATATTGCTTATAAATGGAGATTAAAAAATTATTTTCTACCTTGTAGCCGTTTTATAGGCGCTTTTGCATCTCTGACGCCCATTGTTCAAGCTGTTTTTTGAGCACCAACAAATCTGCTTCAATCAATTTTTGCTGATAAGCGGGATTGGATGAAGGACGCACATAAGCGATATCTTCCCAATAAATCACGATACTATTGGCCTTAGTCAGCAAACCTTTAACAAACGGCTCAATACTGACTGGCAAATCTAGCGACGCTTTATCCAAGCTAAAATTGGTCTTCTTGATAATCGTATTATTAGTGCTGTTATTAGCACGAATCGCACTTGGAATCGTGAGCTTAACATCATCTTTGGTTGTATCGATAAAACTACTATCTGGTCGCCATTGCCCATCAATCACTTGATAGCGCGTGTGCGGCAGCTGCACATCATCTAACACTAAACAGTATTGACCTAGCATTCCACGCCCATATTCGTTGTCTTTACCTTTGATCCAATCAGGGCAACTCACCAGCTTTGGATTCAATTGCAAACGGCGCGCGGTCATGCGCAGCTTATCCAAACGCTGATCGATACCGTTAGGTTTGAGCGCCATCATACTCCCTAATACAAATAGTACAATGATAACGCCAATGAATGTTCCCATGATGATCCGGCCTTTTGGATAAATGAAAATGTACTAAAAAATAAAACCACTACTATCTATACAACAGGCTACAACAAAGACAGTGATTGCCCAGCTAACTATAAAAAAGCAATCATTGATTGTTTGAGCAGTAACTTTTTAACCAGTCATTTTCTAACCAGTAGCGTTCTAATGTATGGCTGTTTAACAAACGATTGTCTGAATACTGGCTACTATATAGAAGCTTATAATGAGCACGAACCGTTAAAAATCAAGCATGATGAGTTGATAACCACCAATCACTCACGTTTTCGAATCTCGATGGTTCGGCTATATGTACTAATAGATCAAACACTTAACTCGAATAAAAAACAGCATAATAACGAGATACAAAAAGTTGTCATCATCAAAAAGTGCTATGATAAACCATAATTTTAAACGCGCGCAGGTTTATTATGAATTATCTTCTTAAGCGAAACTCATCGACCACTTCACTAGCGAGCAAATGTGTCCATAAACTCATGAGTAAAACTGGGCTTACCCTCTCGCTAGTAGGCGCTGCCTTATTTACCCTATCAGGCTGTGCAACGACGCAAAATCTTACCCCGCAGCAATGTCAGGAAAGCAACTGGCAAGAAGTCGGCTATGCTGATGGCTTGCAAGGGCGTTCAGGTGCTTATTTTGGTCATTACGCTGATAGCTGCGCAAAGGTAGGTGGTCCCATGCCCAACCGCATACAATGGGAGCAAGGGCGACAGCAAGGTCTCAAAAGCTACTGCACCGAGCTCAATGCTTATAAACTTGGTCGCGAAGGCTACGACTGGCAGCCCGTTTGTCCGCTCGAAGGCATCGAAAAGCTAGAAGAAGCTTACGCGCAAGGACGTTACTACTATATCCGTCAACGTGATCTCGATTACCTACGTTCGCCTTATCCGTTTGGCTACGGGCCTGGGCGCTTCGGTTACGGCTATCATCCCTTTGGCTATGGCTGGTAAAAAGAAAACCCCAATGAGTACTTAATTTGAGGTTTAAGTACTCATTGAGGCTGGAGAAAAGTTTATTATTTTTGTTTTATTATTATATTAGCTACCTTTTTGATGGTTGGCTATCTAGCAAACATCATATGATAATCACGTTTTTTATAGACTCGCCTTATTCATTGACAAAGGCTATCTTTGTAAGTCCTGCTTGACTGGCAGCGGCTAGCACTTGAGCGACCGTGTCATACTTACTGTCTTTGTCAGCATGCAATTGTACAGAAGGGTCTTTACCTCCAGCACTTTGCTGTTGTAACCGTGCCTCTAACTCCTCCATGCTAATCGCATCGCTGTCCCAAAATATCCCTGCGTCTTTATCGATGCTAATTTGAATAGCCTCTGGTGGCGCCTCATTTAACGCAGCACTGGTCTTCGGCAGCTCTAGTGGCACTGTCGGATTCAGTACGGTCGCCGTCAATAGAAATATAATCATCAATACCAGCATGATGTCGATAAGCGGAATGAGGTTCATCTCACTCATACTTTGACTGTCATCATCACCCAATTGAAATGCCATAATTACTCTCAATACATTTGGTTATTCGCAATATAGCTCGCTTGACTATCGCCTAACGGACTGTCCCATCAATGGATAGTCGTTAAGGCTGCGACGCGGCTGAACTGTGATAATGAGTCACTTGCTGAACATCTGCTGTGTTCGAGTGCATACCCTTTGCTAACGAATCTTGGGTAACAGTCGATTTACTGTCCGTTAACGGCTGCTGGGTAACGACCATTTCGGCAGAACGTGCTAATAAGTCATGCGCTCTATCGTTGGCGTGATACATCACACGGCGATTGATACGCACTGCAAGATTATAAAACACCACGGCTGGAATCGCCACGGCGATCCCTAAACCTGTCATGATAAGTGCCTCACCGACTGGCCCTGCTACTTGTCCCAAGCCTGCTTGCCCACTCATGCCAATATTATGTAGCGCATGAAAAATTCCCCATACCGTCCCAAACAAACCGATAAATGGCGCAATTGCTGCCGTCGTCCCAAGAATAGGTAAGCCACGCTCACTGGCAAAACGGTAACGACCAATATGCTTGAGCAAGATCTGCTCAGTAACCAAACGGCGAGTAGTGGCATCTGCTGCTATCATCTCAGCCTGTTTTACTTGAATCTGTTGATTCAAATCATCTGCAACATTGGCGGCCAATTTGCGGCTTTGTAGCACACGAATGATGCCTGTCACCCAAGAAAGAATAGATAAAGCAAGCAACAAAAAGAACAAAGTTTTTGTCACCATGTCGCTGATTTGCCAGTATTGCATAAAGTCCATGTCAGACTCCTTTGTATTTTATTACCATTGTTCGATTATTTGCGATTGCGCCGATGCTTGGTACTAATAACCATGTATTTATGGCACATTATAAGTAACAGGTAATGTCACATTACCGACGACGGGTACGCCATTTTTAGTAAAAGGTCTGAATTTTCCAGAGCTTACTTGACGCTGCGCCTCTTTATCTACTATTGAATTGCCTGAAGATTGAGCAACGCGGGCGCTATCAATACCGCCCTGCTTATTCACTCTTAATATCAATACCACTTTGAATGTATCACCCGAAGATGCTCTACGAGCGGCTCGAGTAGGAAAGCTAAAGTTTGGCGCTGATGCCCAGTCTGCAGCACTAGCAGTAAAGCTCACAGGTTCATTACTTGCAGCGGCTGCGGCTTTTTGCGCGGCATCTTTAGCCGCTTTGTCTTCTGCTGCTTTTCTGGCATTCGCTTCGGCTTGAGCCTCTCGGGCAGCCTTGGCATCGGCTATTATCTTAGCATCTTGCACTGCTCTATCATGGGCTTCTTGAGCGGCCTTTTGTGATTCTGCTGCTAGCATTTTACGTCGTTCTTCAGCTTCACGTTGACTATCAGCCATTGAGGTATCCACCTTCGATTCTACTATTGGCTTTTTCGACACCTCTTTTTTAATAATATCAGGCTTCTTTTTTTCTACTTTTACGACAGGTGCTATATCAGCCTTTTTGGCTTTTACCACCGGTTTTTCTGGTGTATTTTGCTTAGCCTTCACTACTGGAGCTACTTTAGGTTTTGACGGTGCTTGTTTTTTAGATTCAGGTTTTGACTCTGTTTTAGGCGCTGCTTTTTTGGGCGTTACTTCCTGAACTTTTTCTACTTCAGGGACGGCCGTTTTGACAGGTAACGTCACCATCTCTATCTCGATAGGTGGTGTGTCTTTTTTTGGTTCAACTCTTATCTCAGGCGTCTTGATCGCCACCAATGCAACTGCCGTCAGCACGTGCAAGCCCACCACTATAATAATAGCTGCGAGTATCAATTTAAGTGGTGGCGCGTCTAAATCCGTTGAACTCATAACACCCTAATATTCATTAACCGAGGTAGAATGGCGTAGATAATAATGCAAACGATAATTATTATCAATAATAAATTTATAATAATTTTGCTTATTAAGCAAATAATCGGCTAATAATTTAGCGTTATTAATAAGCAAAACCTACTTAATCATTCGACCACCCTTTCTCAAATATCGCTATGCATGCTTATTGTGCCAAGGCAGTCAAACCCCATGTAATAAAGTGACGTAATAAAAACCATTATCATTTGTATTGATAATGAGTCTCAATTAATTTATCATAGCCCCTAATCGACTGCGAATCTTTAAGATTACAAAATCTCAAGATATTAAGGCATGTTGAACATCTCAATAGCTAAGCGTAAAAACAAACCATAAAAAATCATAACGTCAAAAGTAATACCGTCGAGCATTGTATGGTGTGAAGAATTACATCGATGAAGTTCTTTTTACTTTTATATGACCGATTATTTGATACATCCTTTGTCCAACCAGCTGATATACCGAGTTATTTATGTCTATTATTTTATTGCCTAACCGCTCTACTCCTTTTTTCAAACGACCTTTACTGACTGCTATGGTGACCGCTCTAGTTGCTACGATCAGTGTGACAGGCTGTAGCTCACCTGAATCTAACGACTCCGAGCCCGCTGACGCTAAGACTGAAAATCAAACAGCAGATCATGCCTCGAATGTCGCTAATAACGATGCGGTCTCTGTTGAAAAAATCACGGTCGACACGGTAAAAGGTAATGTCGACTTGGCAATGAATCCATCGCCGTTGGTGGTCTATGATATGACGTTGATGCAGGATTTGGCCGCGCTTGATGTTGCTGTCGATGGTATGCCAAGCGGTCTAAAATTAGACAATTTACAGTCTAAGACACAGCCTGAACCAAAAACTGTCGGCACCGTATTTGAGCCAGATCTTGAGGCGTTGAACGCGATGCAGCCGCAAGCTATCTTGGTCGGCTCACGCATGGCAGAAAAATATGAGGCGCTGTCCAGTATTGCGCCAACGCTCGACATGACAATTGATACTGCAAATATCTATGAATCGAGCAAGCAGCGTTTGCATGATTTGGGTGCATTGTTCGGTAAAAGTGCTCAAGCAGCGAAACTGCAAGGCAATATCGACGGGCTCATTGATGAGACTAAAACATTAACCAAAGATAAAGGTAAAGGCTTAGTGGTCATGGTCAATGGCAATAAGCTGTCTGCCTACGGCGACAAATCACGCTACGGTTTTATCCATACCGTGCTAGATATTCCGATGGCAGATGACCAAATTGCCGATGCACGCCACGGTCAGCCAATCTCGTTTGAATACATCCAAAAAACCAATCCAGACTGGTTATTCGTCGTCGATCGAAGTGCCGCCATTGGTGAAGATGGTGCTGGTGCCAAAGCCGTATTGGACAATCCACTGGTCGCGCAAACCAACGCATGGAGTAAAAATCAAGTGGTTTACCTTAGCCCAGACTCATATCTTGCCTTTGGCGGTTATTATCAATGGATGCAGGATTTGACGACCATTAAAGAGGCTTTTGCTAACGCTAAATAAAGAATGCGTTAAATAAGCAATATGCTACACAAGCAACATGTTAAATAAGCGTCATTCGTTTTTTGGCAGCTGTCATCACTGTCAGTTGCCAACCCTCACTTTAAGCCAGTAGCTGATATGCCGTTATTTTCCTCTCGTGCGCAGACCAGCGTTAAAGCCCGCCCTACTTTACCAGCCGCATCAACGAGTTGGCAAAAAAGCGCAAGCCGTGGTCTAAGCTCTAAAAATCGCCGTGCTTCTATACCACCGTGGGTCATCAACACGGGCAGCCTCATTATTATGGGGCTTTTGGTGTTATTAAGCTTATCAATTGGTGTGGCTGATTTTTCGTGGTCAGGTATATTTCACAGCCTTATCAACCATAGCGCCAACTCCGACAGCTCACTGCTACTGGTCAGTCGCCTACCGCGTACCATCGCTATTATCTTGACCGGTGTTTCCATGGCAGTTGCTGGGATGATTATTCAAGTGGTGCTCAAAAACCGCTTCGTTGAGCCATCGATGGTCGGTGCAACTCAAAGCGCTGCACTGGGATTATTGATGGTTAGCCTGCTATTTCCAGCCAGTGCGCTCATTGTCAAAATGGGTGTAGCTACCATCGCCGCGGTATTTGGCATGATGCTGTTTATGCTACTGATCCACCGCATTCCGCCAACGGATTTTTTGATGATCCCACTGATTGGTATCGTCTTTGGCGGTATCATTGAGGCAGTGACGACTTTTATCGCCTATCAAAAAGAATCGTTACAGATGCTCAGCGTCTGGCAATTTGGTGATTTCTCTGGCGTCTTAGCAGGTCGTTACGAGCTGCTGTGGCTGACAGGCGGACTGTGCGTGCTGGCGTATATCATTGCTGACAAACTGACTATCGTCGGTTTGGGTGACAATATCGCGCTCAATTTAGGCATTAGCAAACGACAAGTAACATGGGTTGGCGTTGGTATGGTGGCGATGATGAGTGCAGTTGTCGTTGTAACCGTTGGCATGATTCCTTTTATTGGTTTGGTCGTGCCTAATATCGTCAGCCGATTGATGGGAGATAAATTGCGCCGTAGCTTACCAGCGGTGGCATTATTGGGGGCTTCAGCGGTGCTATTGTGCGATATTATTGGGCGCTCGATACGCTATCCATTTGAAGTGCCTGTTGCGACAGTTTTTGGGGTCGTCGGCACAGTACTGTTTTTATGGCTGCTATTACGGGCGCCTGCTGAGTCATAAAACAGCTCGCCATAAAATTGTGTATTAATGACGACTCAATAACCCTCTTTACCTCTTCTCTCTCTTGTATCGCTCCTTTGTCTGATTGGATAAGCCTAGCACTATAGGATTTACGTATGCTTTCACCGTCTAAGCATGATTTTATAAATGACAGCTCTACAAAGGCTAGCTCAGCACAAAAAAGTGCGCCAAAAAGTAGGCACTCAAAACAAAATAATGACGTCATTGCTACTAGACAAAGTCTCTTAGCAAAATTTTGGGCATTGATAGCTGGTCACCCAAAATCGATAGCAGCAGTTATATTGCTAATCTCGACAATCCTATTTCTGACAGTCAACGTCAACGGGCATTGGGATTTTGCGCTACCGCTTCGAGGTAAGAAATTACTGGCGTTAATGGTCGTCGGTTATGCAATTGGTGTATCGACTTTATTATTTCAAACCTTAACGCACAACCCTATTCTGACTCCGTCACTGCTGGGCTTTGACTCACTGTACGTTTTATTACAAAGCCTGTTGGTTTTCTTTTTGGGCGCAATAAGTTTTAGCAGTATCAATCCTCTTGCCAAATTCACCCTTGAAATTGTTTTAATGTTTGGCGCATCTTTACTATTATTTCGACTACTATTTTCAAAAAGCAGTCAGGATCTGACGCGACTGATATTGGTGGGCGTTATCTTTGGTGTCTTGTTTCGTAGCTTATCAGCCCTGATTGCCAGATTGATCAATCCTGATGATTTCGTGGTCGTACAATCTGCCAGTTACGCGCAATTTAATACGGTCAATCCGCAGCTGCTTGGTATCAGCATTGTTATCTGTGCCATTAGCGCACTGTTTATCTGGCGCTGGCGTTATCAATGTGACGTATTGATGCTTGGCAAATCACAAGCCATTAACCTCGGTATCAATTATCAACGCCTAGCGTTTGGACTATTAACGGTCATTGCGGTATTGGTCGCCACGGCAACCTCATTGGTCGGTCCAGTGACCTTCTTTGGGCTGTTGGTTTGTGCGCTAACCAATCGTATCGCTCGGCATATGTATCACAGCGAGCGTCTGATATTGGTCTGTTTGGTGGCGATGATTTGCTTGGTACTCGGTCAGACGATATTTGAGCAGCTATTGGGCATGGCGGGTGTGCTATCAGTGGTGATTGAATTGGCGGGCGGTTTGGTATTCTTAATATTGATTTTTATGACTCAGCGTCGTTAATATCGTACTTATTTAATAATCACTGACCTAGTAGCCAATTATCTAAAAACCATTGATATAGTAATGAAAAATCAGATCCTTTGTAAAAATAAGAACCACTATGATTAAACTCAATAACATCTCGCACCATATTGGCAAACAGCAAATTCTTCATAACATTACGTTGTCATTACCAAGCGCCCAAGTGATTGCCCTGATTGGTCCCAATGGCGCGGGTAAATCCACCTTGTTTTCGGTCATGGCGCGCTTGCAACCGCTACAGTCGGGACAGGTCAGTTTCGCTGTAGATAATGAGGAACGTGATATTGTTAGCTGTCATGCGCGAACCTTGTCCAAAACGGTGGCGATGCTTGGACAAGACAACCAAGTGCAAGGGCGACTGCGCGTGCATGAGCTGCTGATGTTTGGGCGCTATCCCTATCATCAAGGACAGCCAATCGCAGATGATCAGCAAAAAGTAAACGAGATTATCGAACGTTTTGAGCTTGCGCCGTTAGCCGAGCGTTTTTTATCGACACTATCGGGTGGTCAGCGTCAGCGGGTATTGATTGCGATGATTGTTTGCCAAGATACGCCGTATTTATTGCTCGATGAGCCGCTGAATAATTTGGATATGTACCATGCTGGTCGCCTGATGCGTGAGCTGCGCGAATTGAGTCATAGCCAGCAAAAAACCGTGGTCATTGTGCTGCACGATATCAATCAAGCTGCGCAGTTCGCCGATACCGTGGTCACCATGAAAGAGGGTCAGGTGATGGCTGTTGGTCAACCTGCAGAGGTCATCACCCAAGCAACTATGAAGGATCTGTATAACGTCGATGTTAGCGTGCTCAGTCATCAAGGTCGCCCTGTGATTGTCGATGCGGTTTAAGTACAGAGCTTCGCAAACAATAAAAGGAATTGTTGATGCATAAAATCCTATTGAATCATCGATGGATAAATTACAGAAACTTATCTCTATTAATTTTAATCATTAGCTTTTGTCTGTGCCTTTATTACGCTGTGAATAAAGAGATAGCAGATACCCTATTTTGGTTAGGCATGACTTTGTATGTGCTAAGATTGGTGGTTATTCCGATGGATTTTACTCAAAATATTGCTTCAGTAGATTATACAAAAAACTTTGACGAAAATAATAGCTGGCATAGAAATGTCATGCTAGGTGAGCTATTTGCCTCCTTGCTCCTTACCGTTGGGATAGCCTACAGTATATTTTTGCAATTAAAGCTTTAGTTAGCGACCTTAATAAATACTATCAAAGATAGCCGTACTCTTTAATATTGACGTTACCACTTTTACCTCTGAAGGTTGCATCATCATTATTATGGATATGGTTTAAGTACAGCATATCTTATAGTTGCTCTTTAATGGCTGGTTTCACGTAATCGCTTCAAAGAGTTGTCTTTAACCGTCAATTTTTGCTTTTGCTTTAATCGACTTTGACGCCCTTTGAGCCATAAATACACACCTGTGCCAGATAAGACCGCCACGGCTAACCCCGTCAATGCTAAAAATATTTGATACAACAAATGACCTACGCCATGGCTGATATGACCCATGTGTAGCGTTGCCATCCATTGATCAGCTTTATTACCAAATGAGCTTTGATAGCCAAAATGAACACGCTCGACATTGCCTGTTGCGGCGTCAACCGTGATAGATGACGCACCGCCTTTTTTACCGATATCTTTATTGGTTTTAAAGCGCATTTGCCATTGATTGTCCTCTTCTACCCAACGCACTCCCAATAGCTGCTGGACGTCGACGCCATTTTTTTGCGCGGCGATCTCTGCCTGCCTGCTTAAATAAGCAATACTATTAGCCTTGTCTACCTTATTAGTACTGTTCATATTAGTGCCAATAGTAGTCGCCTCATCACTACTAGATTCAGTATTTATCGCAGGCTTATTTTGTTTCTTTTCTTTGCCTTCATCTCTACCTTCAAGTCCTACTAGCGCTTGCATTGCAGGCTGATATATCGGTTTTAAATTAAAACCAACACTCGACCACGCAATCACAAACAACATGAGCCAGAGCCATAAGCCAAACGCATGATGCAAGTCATAATTGAGCTTAAAAGTATTGGTCTTACGGCGGATTTTCCAAGCAGGTAGCCAGCGTTTAAAAAATGAAGCGCGGGGTTTGCCAGATGGTTTTCTCAATGCGGTTTGTTGAGATTTATTGGCGCTAGCTGCTCTTGGAAAGGTTAAATAGAATCCGATGAAACAATTAATCGTCCAGATTAAAGACACGATACCCAGTATTAATTTTCCGATATCACCTAGCAATAAATCTCGGTGCAACCAAAATACCTTATACATCGTATTGCGCCATGCCCACGCCTCTTTATCACGTGTACCGATGATTTCATTGGTATAGGGATTGACATAGACTTCTTGAAATGGGGCTTTAGGAGCATTATCTGCTGCCTGACCTCGCGTTCTATCTACCGAAAAAACGGCTGATTTGTTCAGCGCTACTGACGTTGGCATACTAGAAAATTGATACTGTGGATAAGCGCTGATAACAGCATCATGCAGTGTGGCGATCGGTAGTGGCGGCTTGTGTTGCGACTCAATATTTGCCAGCTTGTGATTGAACACATCATCCAGCTCATCATGAAACGCCAATAGCGTGCCCGTGATACCAGCAATGATCAAAAAAGCTGCCATCGCAAGCCCAGTATAACGATGAATCCATAAACAGCTCTGACGTAACGTAGGGGGAAATGAAGTCATTAGTATTGGTTTTTTATTCATCGTTTCTTTATTCATTGGTTGTTTTGATTGGTATTTAAAAAAAGTTGTAATTGCTATCACATGCTTCATCATTTACTGACCATAAAAAAGCCAGCTCTCATACAAAGACAGCTAGCTTTTAGATATTACCAATAACAGTTAGATTAGAATTGATAGGTCAAAGAGGTTTTGATATTACGACCCATCTCAAAATCTGTAGCCGTAGCATTAGCTGGATTTAAGCGCGAACCGTGGCTAGCATAAGTTTCATCAAACAGGTTATAAACCCCAACTGTGGCTTTCA
Organism: Psychrobacter sp. PG1; assembly: GCF_014897815.1. Classification (GTDB taxonomy): domain Bacteria; phylum Pseudomonadota; class Gammaproteobacteria; order Pseudomonadales; family Moraxellaceae; genus Psychrobacter. The sequence goes on along the minus strand of NZ_JABUZG010000057.1, from coordinate 193,291 downwards.
AGCCATCTACTTGAGCTGGAGAGTAGCTCATAAAGATATCATGGACATCATAGCTCGGTTTCTTAAGCTCCGTAACGTCACCTCGAAGTATAAAGGTTTGCGTAACAGGGGCTACATAGGTACTGCGCCAGCCAAGCTCAGTGGTATCAGTTGGCTGATACGCTAGATTGACCATGTATTTATCACCTGCATCTGATCCTGACCCTGTTTGTGAATAAAAACTATAACCCGTATCTTCACCTTTACTACGCGCATGAGCATAGCTTAAACCCATGCTAAAGTTATTCATTTTATAATCAGCGGCCAGCTCAACACCTTTTATTTTATAATCTTCGTCCTTATTGACCGCACCTTGGCAATCATTCCCAAGGTTTGGTCCACAGCTTAGACCTGAGCGTATAAATTCAATATAGTTTTCGATATTGGTTTCAAAGTATTTACCGCTTAGTTGTAGCGAATCATTAGCCGTAGTGAGATCACGCAAGGTGGTTACGACACCCACTTCAGCGTTATCACCCTCTTCTGCTTTTAGGTCGTTGTTAACCACTGTGCCAGCACCATCTCGATTGAAGATAGCTTGGCCTAAATCTGGGCCATTGAACAGCTGAGTATAGCTAGCAAAAACCTGCGTACTCGGCGCAATCTCATAGCTTGCGGCAAGTGCACCGACAACATTATCGTAAGTTTTGCCACCAGCAATAAAATCAGGTGCTTCATAGCGGTCATAACGCACGCCTGGCGTTAGGCTAAATTTACCCATTTGCCATTGGTCTTCTAAATAAACTGAGGTATTTTTAGCACTATCTTCCCCTGATGCGGGCAGTTTTGTTGCACGGTCTTTAGCGGTGTAAAAATCTGACTGCTTTTTATAGTGCTCTAATCCTGCGATCAGTTTATGGCGTCCTGACGTTGCATCAATTACACTGGTGTTTTCGATCTTACCACCAGTAGTTTTCACTTTTGCATCCCAATCATAGCCTGGCGATGTTTTCGGGTCATTATCACGTGAAATTTGGGTCTCGGTTTGATAAATGGTGGTATCAACGTCAACCAGCGAGCTTGCTGGGTTAAAGTTATAATCAAGCGTATAGGTATCACGCTTTACTTTTTGCGGGATTGGATCATCGCCGAGGCTTGGAAAATCCGGACGGAATGGGAAAGTCCCTTCTTTATCAGTACGGCTAAAGCTTGCGCCTACATGATGGTCATTACCAACATAGGCGCCGGCTTTTAATAAGAAGCTCTCGCTCTCACTGTCTTCAAACAACTCACGGCCTTCACCGTCTTCACCCGAGCTGGTATCACGCTTGCCATAATAAGCCAATAAATCGACATTATCAGATGGTGCGCCAAAAACTGTGGCTGACGTCAGTAGCTCATCATTATTACTGGCATAACCTGCTTTTAGCTTGGCACCAATCTTTTGACCAGGTTTAAGTAAGTCAGCGGCATCGACCGTTTTAAAAGCAACCGCGCCGCCAAGTGCATCATTACCGAGCGTGACAGAATTGTTGCCCACTGCCACATCCGCTTGTTTGAGCAAATCAGGATCAATGGTGATATCGCCCATATGATAGAACAGCTTGCCTTCTTGGCGCGCGCCATCAATGGTGACTTTTAGGTTGCTGTCTTCAAGACCGCGAATACGAATGCGCTGGTTGACCGATGACGTACCGCCTATGGTCACGCCTGGCACCACATTTAAGAAATCGCTTAAATGGCTTGCTTGCTGTGCAGGCGTATAGTCTTCTATGTAAACAGAATCGGTTTGCACTTTATCACGTACTGAGCTATTGGCTGTCACCGTAATGGTCTGCAACGTGGTGCTTGGCATGTCTTCTGCAGGTGCTGCACTGACTGCTTGTGACCATAATACCGCTGCCACGCCCATGGACAATACCGTCATTTGACTAGATAGTTTTGATAACTTTACTTCACGCATAACACACTCACCTTATTGACTATCACAAATTAGAATTTTTAAGAGCTATTTACTGTTGAGCACAGCTTGTGGCAGTTGCACCGCTTATTATTGAAAACCATTTTTTAGACGATTAGAGTCTTGACAAAGACAAAGTCTTTCATACGAATAACAATGTTAATGATAATTATTAGCATTTTAATAGTGAGAGGCATAATAACGAAGTACTAACAATTTGGCAATAATTAATGCGAGAAATTTAATATTAAAAGATAGCGCTAAATCTGGCTGGCTTATTCCGTTTTGTTGCTTACTGTTTTTAGACAAGTCAAAATAGCGAGCAAACCAAATCCACTGCGCTATGTTCGTCTAATAGACTGTTATTATTTAAGAAATAAAGCCATCAACATGAAAAAAAACGTTGCAATGGCCAACCCTTTCACTATACCCTTAGATAGTTGACCAATTAGTCAGGTTTAAACCTACGACTATTAGTCATATTGATAAATAATAGCTAGCTGCTGATATTTATTAGCACAAGGATAAGTGCGACTCTTTGTGAGACAACTAAGCAATATGAAGATAAACGGTGTGTCGATATCCATCTCTAAACTCATCACACTGCTTAGCTCTCTCCACAGAGCTTGGACTAAAAGTCACTTTAGGAGGAAGCCAAGATGAGCGAACACATTCAAGGGAACCCCGATTTACTATACGGATTGCATGACCGCCCTACCCCTACAAAAGCCTTTTTGGGCGCAGTACAACACGTACTTGCCAGCTTTGTCGGTATCATCACCCCCTCATTAATCATAGGCGGCGTCTTGGGTTTAGGAGAACATATCCCTTATCTCATCAGCATGTCATTGATGGTATCAGGGGTCGCTACCTTTATTCAGACGCATAAAGTTGGACCAGTAGGTTCCGGTCTTATGGCGTTACAAGGAACCAGTTTTGGCTTCTTGGCCGCGGTATTGGCAGCAGGTTTTGTGGTAAAAAACAAAGGCGGGAGTCCGGAGGAGATTCTCTCTGTTATCTTTGGCGTCTCCTTTCTTGGTGCCTTCGTTGAGATTTTCTTAAGCCAATTCATCACCAGACTCAAATCTCTGATGAGCCCTATCGTGACGGGTTGTGTGATTGTGACTATCGGCCTGTCATTAACCAAGGTTGGTCTGACGGATTTGGCAGGCGGCGTGGGCGCTGAAGATTTCGGGAGTATACAGAATCTAATGCTCGGTGGCGGAGTCTTGGTCAGTGTGGTGTTGATTAGTATTGTTAATAATAAAGTCATTCGCTCCAGTGCTATCTTTATAGGGCTGATGCTTGGTCTGATCGCAGCCATTCTTATGGGACGCATTGATTTCTCTTTGGTCTCTGATGCCCCTATCTTTACGCTACCTGTGCCATTCAAGTTTGGCTTTGGGTTTGATTGGCAGGCTTTTATTCCTATCGCCTTTATGTATGTCATTACCAGTATTGAAACCTCTGGTGATTTGACGGCGACTTCGATGATATCAGGCGAACCCATCAAAGGACCTTTATACGAGAAACGCATTAAAGGTGGCGTATTAGGTGATGGTGTCAACTCATTAATTGCGGCGGTGTTTAACACGTTCCCAGTGACGACTTTTAGCCAAAACAACGGCGTGATTCAGATGACTGGCATTGCCAGTCGCTATGTGGGCTTCTATGTTGGCGCTATCTTGTTCACTATGGGGCTATTCCCTATTTTGGGTGCTATCTTTACCCAATTGCCAAAACCAGTCGTTGGCGGTGTGACGTTATTGATGTTTGCAACGGTAGCGACCGCTGGTATTCGCATCCTATCAACGGTCAACTTTACCCATCGAAATATCTTAATCATTGCCACTTCGCTAGGTCTGTCTATGGGCGTGGCTTTTGTTCCTGATGTATTCGCACAAGCGCCTCAGCTTTTCCGTAATATCTTTGGTTCGGCGGTTACTATGTCAGGTATTGTGGCCATTACTCTCGATATGATTTTGCCCAAAAACTACGGTGTCGAATTTGATACGGCAGAACAGCATCTGGATGACGGTCTAAAGCCTCTTAGACAAAAGGCTTCTTAAACGTACGTTAGGATAGTCAAATTCTTTACCAATCAGCATTGCTGTTCTTGGTTCTGGTTCTGAACATTGACTCTTTTAGTTCTCATTAATACGAAAGCATTTAAAGTACTTTCGTATTAATGGCACGTTATAGACATAAAATAATAGTACATAAGCACTACTCAAGACCACAGCCACGCAAAATAAACGGCACTAAAAAGTCTGCCGCCCGCGCTTCATCCTGCTGATCGTACTCACTCTTTTCCATCAAACCAACGATTTCCGTCTCAAATTCTGCATATCGCTGCGTCGTTGCCCAAATCAAAATCAATAGCTGTAAAGGGTCAGCGATGCCAATTTTGCCTTGCTCATGCCAAGTTTTCATCACTTGTGCCTTGTCTAGCGCCCACGCCTTCATGGTCGCCGACATAAATTCATGCAGGTGCGGGGCACCGCCGATGACTTCCAGCGCAAATAATTTATGGCGATTGGGATGAGCAAACGCTTGATGTAATTTGGTACGGACAAACTTTTCGATGACCGTTTTAGGGTCACTATCGACACTCATAGCGACCAAGCCATCGTTCCACTCTTGAATAATAGAATGCAGCACTGCTTGGTACAGATTTTTTTTATTCTTAAAGTAGTAATGCACGTTGGCTTTTGGCAGCTCGGCTCTATCGGCAATACCTTGCATCGTCGCACCGCGAAAACCTTGCAGCACAAACTCCTCTTCTGCCGCCGCCAAAATGACGGTTTGATTGTGGGCGCGGATATCTTGCTGATTGCGCTGTACAGGCGTGTCAGACGCGGCTTGTGGTTCTATATCGTTATGTTGAGCCATGATTAATGTTACCTGTCATTATTGTGATGAATAGAGAGCCATATCCCAGCCAATAACTGGATTCATATGCTGATTTTTATGAAATATCACCAGTCTAAATAAAATATTTGCATAAAGTAGTTGACCAAATGGTCAGGTTTAAGCAGAATAGCTCATAGTAAACCAATTATTAATCGATAAATACTACTTTAGCATGAGATGTTATCGAGAGATGCTACTCCACTGCTTTTGTCAGAAAAGAAAAGGATGTCATAGTGAAATTATCTTTACAGCAGTTTAATGAGCTCTCAACAACTGAGGCAATTTCACATCTATTGACCTGCTGTACCAGCACCCATTGGGCACAGGCTTTAGAAAAAAAACGTCCTTTCGCTGATATATCTACATTACTTGCTCATAGTGATGATGCTTGGGCACAAGCACAGACAGCAGAAGCCCAGTTACTAAAGGCTTTTGATGGTCATCCACAAATCGGCAACGTCGACTCGTTAAAAGAAAAATACCGCAATACTCAAGACAGTGCTGCCCATGAGCAGTCGGGCGCTAATGATGCCAATGACGAGGTGATTGAAGCTTTGGCACAAGGCAATCAAGACTACCTTGATAAATTTGGCTTTATCTTTATCGTATTTGCCACTGGTAAGAGCGCGCAGCAAATGCTCGATTTATTGTTAGCACGCTTGCCCAATGATCGCGCTACTGAACTGGTCAATGCGGCGGCTGAGCAAAATAAAATCACCCGCTTACGTTTACAGAAACTGCTGAGTGACGCTTAACGCATTCAGCCCATCTGACTCATTTATATAAAAGGAATTATTATGTCAGGTACTCTCTCATCGCATATTTTAGATACCCATTTGGGCAAACCAGCCGCTGGTATTACCGTGACGCTAGATCGCGTAAGCGCAAGTGGCAAGGCATCTCTATTAGCCAATGGCGTCACCAACGCGGATGGACGCGTGGCACCAGATAGCTGGTCGTTTGATCCAACGATTGATATTGCTGAATACCACTTAGATGTTGGTCGTTATACCTTAACCTTTGATACGCAGTCTTATTTCGATGCACAAAATCTCACGGCTTTTTATCCACAAGTAGTCATTGATTTTATGATAAGTGATAACGGTCACTATCATGTACCGCTACTGCTTAGCGCACATGGCTACAGCACGTATCGTGGCTCTTAGTTATGTAGTTATATAGCATCATCATATAAAAGAACATCATAAAAGCACGTCGCCATAGCAAAACGCGTCGAAAGATTGAAAAAAGCTGAACAAAAGAAAATTGTAAAAAGGACATTTGCAACATGGGCGCTTATTATCTCGATTGGTTTAACTTATTTTTTCGCTGGTTCCACGTCATCGCTGGCGTGGCATGGATTGGTGCGTCTTTTTACTTTGTTTGGCTAGATCTTAGTTTGCGTAAACCACCACAGTGGAAGGCTGACAAAGGCATTTCAGGCGACTTATGGGCGGTACATGGTGGCGGCTTTTATGAAATTGCCAAATACAAGTTTGAACCCGAAGAGATGCCAAAGACCCTGCACTGGTTTAAATGGGAAGCTTATACCACTTGGCTGACGGGTATGGCGATGCTCTCTATCGTCTATTATGCCAATGCGACTGCCTACTTGATTGATCCCAGCAAAGTCGATTTTGGTAGTAGTATCGGTGCCATCTCGACCAGTTTGTTATTTTTATTCGGCAGCTATTTCATTTATGAAGTGATTGTCCGCAGCCACTTGGGCAAAAACTCGTTCATTTTTAGCACCATTATTTTTATCCTATTAATCATCGCCTGCTGGGGTTCTTATCAGCTATTTAGTGACCGTGCTTCGTTCATTCATATCGGTGCTATCTTAGGTACGGTAATGGCAGGTAACGTCTTCTTCGGCATCATGCCTGCTCAACGAGCGCTGGTAGAATGCGTGAGGCGTGGCGAAAAACCAGGCAAAGAAGTAGCGGACTTGGCACTACAAGCAAAAAATCGCTCGCTGATGAACAACTATTTTACCTTACCGCTGATCTTTACCATGATTAGCAATCATTATCCGATGATGTACTCTCATGCTCACGGCTGGTTGGTATTGGTATTTGTGGGTATCATCACTGCTATCGTACGTCACTATTTTAACCAAAAGCATTTAGACAATCATAAGCCGCGTTATTTGGTCATCCCTGCTGTCTTAACTGTATTATTAATTATTTGGATGCGCCCAGAACCAATTGAGCCATTACCTGTTGTCAATGCTGCAGTCGCTGCTGAAACGGCGACACCAAATAGTGTGCCACCAACAACTACTGATAGCGCAGCCGACGGTTCTACTATAAGCACTGATGCTATCTCAAATGAAAATATCACTACCGACGTCGTGCCAGTAACTGCCTCTGCTGATGATGCCATTATGGATGTCGTGCACACGCGCTGTAGCACGTGCCATGCCGCTCAGCCTACTCAGCAAGGATTTGCCGCGCCGCCAGCTGGTATCATCTTGCAAACACCGACCGACATGAAAACTCATAAAGCAAAAATCGTCACTGCCGTACAAACGGGCTATATGCCACTGGGTAATCTCACAAAATTGACGGATGAAGAACGTCAGCAAATGGTGGCTTACGCATCGGGATTATAGATAAAGGTCGTAGATAAATATTATATGGATCCAAAGTTACACCTTATTTTGCTTTAGTTGACTTAAGTTGCTTTAAAATATTTAGGATATATTGACAATGAGTAAAAAAATAATCAGCGATTTCAATCAAGACGCCTACCCTCGCGACTTAAAAGGCTATGCTGACAAGCCGCCAAAAGCCAACTGGCCAGGCGGCGCTAAAATCGCTGTACAGTTCGTCCTCAATATCGAAGAAGGCGCAGAAAATAGCGTGATTCATGGTGACGGTCAATCAGAGCGGTTTTTATCGGATGTCTTAGGTACGCCAGAATTTAACAATCGTCATCAGTCGATTGAGTCGGCATTTGAATATGGTAGCCGTGTGGGTGTTTGGCGAGTATTGGATACTTTTAAAGAATACGGTTTGCCTATTACGACCTTCACTTGCGCCGCTGCTGCCGAAAAAACGCCTCATATTATCGAGCGAGTATTAGAAGATGGGCACGAAATCGCCAGTCACGGTCTACGCTGGATTACTTATCAAAATATGTACCGCGAGACCGAGCGCGAGCATGTGCGCCGTGCCACTGAAATATTCGAGAGCATGATCGGTGGTCAGCCGCTTGGTTGGTACACGGGACGAGATAGCCCGAATACTCGTGAGCTGGTTGCCGAACAAGGTGGCTATATTTATGACTCAGACTCTTACGCAGATGAGCTCCCTTACTGGCTCAATGTCAAAGTAGAAGACGGTAATAAAATCGCTCGTAAGCCGCATTTGGTCATTCCCTATACTTTAGAGACCAATGACATGCGTTTTGCCTCAAGCCCAGGCTTTACCAACGCCGAGCCTTTTTATCAATATTTAAAAGACAGCTTCGATACCTTATACGAGGAAGGCGCGCACACGCCCAAGATGCTGACAATCGGTTTGCACTGCCGCATCATTGGTCGCGCCGGTCGCATCATCGCCCTCAAAAAGTTTTTGCAATATATCACCAGCAAGCCCGATGTGTGGGTATGCCGCCGTGATGACATTGCCAAACACTGGTATAAAAACCATCCAGCCACTGCCGATAACACTGCAAACTGGATGTAACCATACGTTTAGACACAAATTTATTGCGGCACAACACCACTAAGGAACATCAACAATGTCAACAAAGAGTACTTATTACGCACCAACTGGCGGATTGCCTCCACAAACACAACTGCTATCTGATCGCGCTATCTTCACCGAAGCTTATGCCATTATTCCAAAGCGCGTACTGACCGACATTGTTATTAGCTATCTGCCGTTTTGGACAGGTATGCGCATGTGGGTGCTTGCACGCCCACTTTCAGGTTTCTCTGAGACTTTTTCACAGTATATCGTTGAAGTTGAGCCTAATGGCGGCTCAGAAAAGCCTGAGCTAGATGCAAACGCTGAAGGTGTTATATTCATCGTTGAAGGCGAAATGGACATGACTATCGAAGGCGTGTCACATCATCTTGAAGCAGGTGGTTATGCATTCTTACCACCTGGCTGCAAATGGACGCTGAAAAACAATAGCGACAAGCACGTTAAATTCCATTGGGTTCGTAAAGCTTATCAACACTGTGAAGGTATTGAAGTGCCTGAAGCCTTTGTAACCAGCGATCACGATGTTGCAGCGATTGAGATGCCGGGTACTGATGGCGTATGGGCAACCACCAGATTTACCGAGCAGTCTGATATGCGTCACGACATGCATGTGAATATCGTCACTTTCCAACCAGGTGGCGTGATTCCATTTGATGAAACGCATGTGATGGAACATGGTTTGTATGTCCTAGAAGGTAAAGCGGTCTATCACTTAAATGGTGAATGGGTAGAAGTTGAAGCAGGTGACTTTATGTGGCTACGCGCATTCTGCCCACAATCTTGTTACGCTGGCGGACCGGGTCCATTTAGATATTTACTATATAAAGACGTGAATCGTCATATGCCGTTTATTCGCCCAGCACGATAAGCCCTGCGCAATAACAATAATAATCAGAACAACAAAGCATTCAGAACGATGAGCAATATAGCGGCATAATCGTTCATTCGAATATGTCATTTATTCCCAGATGTTGATTTAATTCGCGTACGGGCTTATGGCAAAGTGGCTCATAGCAATTATAAACAGTGATCACCAAAAGTAAGGCAAAGTCATGAGTACTCTTATGAAGACTACGATCGTTGCAAGACCTTTAACCAAAGCTGAGTTTGCGCCCTACGGCACCGTAATCGAACCCTATGACAAGGAAACACAGACGCCTGAAAATAGCTACCATATCAATAAAGGCTATGCCTGCCGCCATCACGCCATCGCTGAAGCCAAACTTGACGGCGGCGATGTAGGCATGAGTATCTTTCGCGCCAAAAAACGTGAATTCCCTATTGCCTTATCGGTCATGGAATATCATCCGTTTGGCACGCAAGCGTTCTTTTCGATGAATGGTCAGGATTATATCGTCATCGTTGCACCTGCTGGTGCGCCGCCACAGTCTGCGGCTGATTTGACCGTGTTTTATGTGCAATCTCATCAAGGTGTGCAATACGATGCCAATGTCTGGCATCATCCGTTACTTGCCCTCGGTCGCGACTCTGATTTTTTGGTGATAGATCGTATCAATGGCGAAGGCAAAAACTGTTATGAGCTGGATATAGAGGATTGGCAGGTGCAAATTGAACTTGCCAGTGAGCACTCTTCCGTTTAATTAGGGTCTGTAAACGAGCTGTTAGCCATTTATAAAGATAAAGCCAGTTAATAAAAATTAGCTGGCTTTATCTTTATAAATGTAGGATCCATCCTATATAAATAATCATCTTCCAAAACACAGTGCCTATTTAACAGCAGTAGCAAAACATCTACATAGGCTACTTGCCTTTTATGTACTATCGTACTAGAATACTGAAACGAAGTAAGCTTCCCTTTTCTTTTCCATTAAGATGAATGTTATGAGCACAGACCCTTATCAAAGCTTATTAAGCCATTTAGCCAGTTGTCATGACAGCACCGCTATCGACCTACTATTCAGTGCGCTATTGACGGAAAAAGAGCAGCAGGAAATCGCCAATCGTATCCGCATTTTTGACTTGCTTGAGCGCGGTGTCACCCAGCGCGAGATATCTGAGCAGCTAGGTGTCGGTATCGCTACCGTCTCGCGCGGCGCCAAAGCCATGCAAGTCCACGATGTGAGTGCCTTACTAATTACTCATAGACATGACTCATAGACATGACTCATAGAAAACATTCATAAAAGACACAGCTGAAAAGGCCGCCTAATTAATCAGAAACTAGAATTTTAATTTGTCTTACTTTTTATTTGATCAACCATTGAACCAATTTGGATATTGTTATGACCTCTCCTAACTTAAAACCTAACCAACCTGCTGCTATTGATATTCCTAGTAAACCACAGCGCATTAAACTCACTCAGGATATTGATTTCTTTGCGTTGTTCAAACGTATTGAGCGCGCTTTTGAGACCTGTTATTTGCTCGAATCATTGGGCGAAGATGGACATATGGCGCGTCATCATGCGATTGGTTTTGATCCAGTGATGACCATTGCCGCCATCGATCGTACAACCCTCGCGATTACTGATAATAAAACTGCTGAAACCACTCATTATCAAACGGATAATCCTTACGAGCTACTGCGCAAAATTACGCCGCAGCATGTCATTGCTCGCGACCAAAGCGGTGGTCTTGTCGGTTATTTGGGTTACGACAGTGTCAATTTCTTTGAACCCAGTCTCAATGCTAAAGCGAGCGATGACTTTGAACCGTTTAAATTTGGCGTATATTTGGATGGTCTAACACTCGATAAGATGACCGGTGAGATTTTCTACTTTTACTATCCAACTGCGCAGCAAGAAAATCGCATCGAGCAAATCAAAGCGCTACTTGATGAGCAAATTCCAAGCTATGAGCCGCCGACGGTTGAGTTTTTGGGTGACGGCATGAGTCAAGAAGAGCACGCTAAAGCCGTCATGCAAGTCAAAGAAGACATCATCTCGGGGCGTATCTTTCAGTGTGAGGTAGGTTTTAAATCCAAATACCGTATTGCCGGCGATAAAATGCCCATTTATGAGAAATTGCGGTCGGTCAATCCGTCGCCGCACATGTATTTTATGAAATTTGCCCAGCAGTGCATCATTGGTGCCTCGCCTGAACTACTATTTCGCTTGCGCCAAGGCGAGATGGAAACCTATCCATTGGCAGGCACCGCCAAGCGCGGCGTCGATGTCATCGAAGACCGACAGCTTGCTAGAGCATTACTAAACAATGCCAAAGAGATTGCTGAGCACAATATGCTAGTCGATTTGCATCGCAACGATATCGGCCGTGTGGCACAATTTGGCACCGTCAAAGTACGTAGTCTCATGGATATCAAACGCTTCTCTCATGTGCAACATATCTCGTCTGAAATCGTCGGAATCTTGCATCCTAATGAAGATATGTTTAGCGCCCTTGCCAGCAACTTCCCCGCCGGTACTTTGTCAGGCGCACCAAAAGTTGAAGCGATTAAAGTCATCAATGAGCTGGAGCCAGATGGTCGCGGTGCTTATGGTGGTGCGCTTGGATCGTTTAATTTTAACGGTGATTGTATTTTTGCCATTCCTATTCGCAGCTTATTCATCAACGGCGAATCAGCTTATGCGCAGACCTGTGGTGGTAATGTTTATGACTCCAATCCTGCTGATGAATATCTAGAAATTCAGCGTAAATTGTCTGCCATGAAAGTGGTATTAGACAGTTTTATGAACCCGTAAATTGTTTATATTTTGCCAAAGAGTTGATAACCCATGAATGTTTTAATTATAGATAACTACGACTCCTTTACCTTTAATCTTTACCAATATATCGGCGAGATTTTGCAGACGATGGACGGCGATAAAGCCACAAACGTCATTGTTAAACGTAATAATGAGATAACGTTAGCAGATGTACAGGCCATGAATCTTGACCGCATTATCATTTCACCGGGCCCTGGCGCTCCTGACGACCCTGCCTACTTCGGTATTTGTGCCGAAGTAATTGAAGTCATGGGTAAGACGACGCCGCTACTAGGTGTCTGCTTAGGTATGCAAGGCATCGCGCATGTGTTCGGCGGCGACGTGGTACGGGCAAGCGTGCCGATGCATGGTAAGGTCTCATCGATTCGCCATGATGGCGCGGGTGTCTATCAAGGCTTGCCACAAGAGATTGAAATTATGCGCTACCACTCATTGATGGTAAAAGCAGACACCTTACCAGATTGCTTGGCTGTCACAGCTGTCGTCGCCAATAATGCTCATGCTGAGTTCAGCCTAACCGAATCTGCGCTAGCAGGTGAGGAGATTATGGGACTACAGCATAAAGACTATCCCATTCAAGGTGTGCAGTTTCACCCAGAGTCATTTGCGACGGAAGGTGCCAAACGCTTGCTGACGAATTTTTTACTACAGTTGTAAGTCATGATGCTTAAGTTTGGGGGATATAGCACCAAAGGGTGATAAGCTAAAGACATAAGCCATAAACAAGCGTACCTCTAACTCAAATAAATTGAATTTTATGTCTAACTGACTTGTGTTCGAACTTAATTAACGCTTTAATGATAGACTGAAAAAACAAACAAAAGACAGCCCTTACTCGGGTTGTCTTTTTCTTATTCCAGTATTGTATGATGCCATTAGCCAAAAGATTTGAATAGTTTGAGTTTTTGAGTTTTTGAGTTTAAGCATGGGTTTTGATATCACATAAAAATAGAGAGCGATATGGCAAATACCGATGGCGTAATGTCAGCACAGCAGTCATGGATAGGCACCATTCAAATCATCACGGCGGCGGTCTGCTGGGGTACCTTGGGGATATTTTCGACCTACCTCAATCAAATCGGCTTTAGTGGTTGGCAGATTACGATCTTACGTATCGTGACCGCGGCTTTTCTTATTCTTGTCATGCTACCAAAACTATGGCCGCATCTTATCAAGCTTCGTCGAAAGCAGTGGCTTGGACTGGCATTGCAGTCTTTGATTGGCGTACTTTGTATGTCGGTATGCTACTTTTTTGCTGTGATCTATGTCGGTGCTGGGCCTGCGGTTGCCTTGCTTTATACTGCGCCTGTATTTAGCTTATTGTTTTCGGCATTCTTGCTTGATGAATCTATCACTCGCCAGTCGGCATTACTGGCGCTCATGGCGGTATTTGGTGTTGGATTGACGATGCTTGGTGAGCAAGCGCAAGTCAATGGGGGCATCCTATTAGGACTGCTAGCAGGCGTCTGTTATTCCTTATACGGGGTACTGGGCAAGCGCGCGATGCACGATGCTCACCCTGCGCCTTTGGTGTTTTTTACCTCTATTATCATCAGTGCTGGTGTACTGCTATTATTACCTGAAACCTATCAAACCTATGGGCGGTTATTGAGCTTACCTTTACATACTTGGGGCTATGCCTTGGGGTTGTCTTTAATTGGAACCGTCGTGCCCTTTGCCCTTTATATGAAAGCGTTAGAGAAACTACCTGCCACTCGTGCATCAGTATTTACGATTTTTGAGCCATTGACTGCCATTGCCCTTGCCATACTATTACTGCATCAATCCTTATCTTGGATTCAATATGTGGGCGTGGTATTAATCTTACTGGCAGCTTTATTTAATGCCATATTAAACGGTACTGCCACTCGCGTACCACGCTGGCTAAAAAGACGACAAAGAATTTAGTGGTGACTTTTGATTATTTTAAATAGTTTTATATCTGTATTATCAAACGAAAAAAATCCCCAACTATAATTAATAGCTGGAGATTTTTTTATTGGAACGTTACTTTAGAGCAAAGCATTGACACCATAGACAGTTGCTAAACAACTTGGACTGTCTTGATGATATTATTGTTCAATACGCTGCAAAAAGGCCTGCGTACGTGGATGAGTAGACACTTCAAACATCTGCTTAGCGCTACCTTCTTCGACCACATGACCATCCTCAATTAACACCACATGATCCGCCACATCACGAGCAAATTTAATCTCATGAGTCACAACGACCATCGTCCAGCCTTCAGATGCCAGTTGCTTCATCGTGCCCAGTACATCTTGTACCAATTCAGGATCGAGCGCAGACGTTGGCTCATCAAATAATAATAATGACGGCTCGATAGCCAGTGCACGAGCAATGCCGATACGCTGCTGCTGACCACCAGATAGCTGAAACGGATACAGATCTGCCTTATCCGATAAGCCTACTTTATCAAGTAATGCCAGTGCCTGTTCGCGGGCTTGCGCCTTAGTTTGCCCTTGCACTACCGTCGGCCCAAGCATTAAATTCTCAATCGCGGTCTTATGTGGAAACAAGTTATACGATTGAAATACCATGCCTGATTTACGCTGCAACGCCAGCAACGTTTTCTTCTTGGGCTTGGTAGCAAAATCAACCGTTAAACTACCATCATCAAAAGCAATGATGCCTTGATCAGGAATTTCCAGCGCATTCAAACAACGTAAAAAAGTGGTTTTACCAGACCCTGACGGTCCTAATATCACCACTACCTTGCCTTTTTCGATGGTCAAGTCGATGCCTTTAAGCACTTGATTGCCACCAAAAGCTTTGTTAATATTAGTGACTTGAATCATAAAGCTTCCTGTTGTACTGATATCTGTTTGCTAATAGCACACGCTTATCAACGCGGTATTACCATCCTATACTGCCCCCATTATCAAGGGTTTATTTCGCCACGTAGCGATCGAGTCTGGTTTCAAGCTTACCTTGAATAAAGGTTAAGAACAGACAAATACCCCAATAAATAATCGCCGCTTCGGTGTAGACCAACATAAATTCATAGTTACGTGCCGTGATGATTTGCGCCTGCTTAAATAGCTCAGTCACCAATACCAATGACGCCAAAGAGGTGTCTTTTACTAGGCTAATAAAGGTATTGGATAACGGGGGTACTGACACCCGAAGTGCTTGCGGCAAAATCACGTGGCGAAAGGTTTGTAGATACGTCAAGCCTACGGTCGAGCCTGCTTCCCACTGCCCTTTTGGAATCGACAAAATAGAGGCACGCACCGTCTCCGATGCATACGCGCCAATATTGAGCGAAAAGGCAATAATCGCTGAGGGAAAAGGATCAAGCTTTACCCCGATACTTGGCAAACCATAGAAAATAATAAATAGCTGAACCAGCATTGGTGTCCCGCGAATGGCGGACACATAAATACGCGCAAGTCTGTATATGATTTCATGGAACCAGCCAGCACGCGGTACGATACGAATCAGCGCCACTATCAGCGCAATAGCCATACCAATCGCAAATGAGATCAACGCCAGCGGTATCGAATAATAAATACCGCCTTTAAGCATTGGCCAAAATGAATTGATGACAATTTGCGCCCGCGCAGGATCCATAAATGGTAGTAGTGCCAGTAACTCAGCTAGCATTGACGTGATAGACGCTAGCATTATTTTTGTTGACTTATATCAGCACCAAAGAACTCTTCGCTAAGCTTGGTCAGCGTCCCATCGGCTGCTAATGCGGCCATTGCTTCATTCAATTTTGCCACCACAGCGTCATCCCCTTTGATGAGTACTAAACCTGAACCAGTCTGCTCACTCGCAGGCGCTGTCAGTTTGATCTCAAGTGCTGCATCTGGGAATTTTTTGAGATAATCCAATACTGCCAGATTGTCATTCATCGTGAAGTCAGCACGTTCTTGCTTAACCAGTTGAATCGCTTGCGCCATACCATCGACAGGGACGATTTCTGCGCCGTAGCGTTCTGCAAGCTCGCCATAGTTGCTGCTTAGTGATTGCGCAGTACGCAGACCTTTTAAACCTTCCCACGAGCTATAACGATTGTCATCAGTCGGTGCTAGTACAACCGCGCCCGACCAGCTATATGGCATGGCTTTGTCATACTTAGCCAAACGCTCAGGCGTGGTCAAGCTTACTTGATTGGCCACCATATCGAAGCGTTTTGAGTCAAGACCTGCCAACATAGCATCCCACTGGGTCTCTTTAAATTCAACGTCTACGCCTAGTTTATCCGCAACCGCACGTGTCACTTCGACATCATAGCCAGTTAGCTTGCCACTCTCATCATGATAAGTGAATGGCGGATAAGTACCCTCTGTACCGACGTTGATGGTGCCACCATTATTGATACGTTGCAGCAAATCAGAGCCACCCGTCGCGGCACTGTCTGTCGCATTGGTTTCTGCTTCATTGGTAGTAGACTGACCACAAGCGGCAAGTAGCATAGTACTGGCGGCAAGTGCTAAAAGAGTACGACGTTTCATAAGACGTCCTTATAAGAGTGAATGAATAATGCAAAAAGGTATCGTGCCAATAAAACCATAGCAACAAATAAGGATAGGACCAGCACAGGCAAATACTATAATAAAGTATTTGCGCCGCATTATTTAGCTTTGGCTGCTCGATTTGAGGATGATCAGCATATTTTTCAATACTGTTTCTATATTATCTTTGAATTTTTGGGCATTTTTTAGGCAGATATTAACGTTATTATTGCCAATTAAATAGCCATTCATTGATATACTAGCGCACTTCAGAAAGAATAAACGTACAAAAACAGTGAGCATGCGTAAGACTATTATAATTCACCGGAGAATTGATAACGATCGCCTGCATGCCACATCTTCACAAAGGTCAATACTCGACCTGCTGAATACGTCTGACGACGCAATACCAATGTCGGCGATTGCGGTGCGATTTGCAGTAGCGCGGCAATCTCATCTGGTGCCGCTAGTGCACGAATGGTATAGCTACCACGCTCTAGTGGACTTTTGGCAATGAGATAATCACTGGTATTGACCACACTAAAATCCTGCTCAATAAATTCTGGCACCTTTTGCGCATCCACCCAGCGCTCTTCGAACTGTATGGGCTGACCATCTGCAAAGTGAATGATTTTTACCTCGTATAAAACAGCAACGTCGCTACTACTATCTGCGCCAGTACTGTCATCCATCACGGTTGTATCAGCGTTTGTGTTAGAAGACACAGCTACTTTATTAATATCAAATTTACGCCGTAATTCATCGTCTAACATCGCAGCTGTAAGTATGCGTTTACTCACCACTTGCGCCTGATAATCGCGATTGGCAGATTTTAAATCCTGCGCGATATTGCGCACTTCTACAAAGGTATGATTGAACTGCTGCTGGGCGACAAACGTCCCCGATCCTTGCCGGCGCTCTAGCACTCGCTCTTCGCTCAGTTCTTTTAGGGCGCGATTGACCGTCATACGCGATACGCCAAATTCTTTTGCCAACGCCATTTCTGTAGAAATTGAATTGCCCGCTTGCCATTTACCCGAGTGAATATTGTCTAATATGGCGTTTTTAATCCGCTGATATGCCGGAATCGTCTTTATCATGTCCGTGTTTAACCGTTAATTCACCAATAAGATTAGCGCCATAATATCACGAGATAACGTCATGAACCTTGGCAAAACACTGTGACATTTATCTATCTACCAAAACCCTCACAAAAATAATTGAGTCATTTAACAAAAACTGCTTGCATGAAAAAAGTATCTTTGATAATTTGTATATACAACTTTACGACAGTGCTAAAAAATCTGCGTCATCTAATCGATATTTCGCTGAATTTATAGACTGACTGTAAAACACTTACTTTGATTACTTTATCGTCTTAACAGATATCACAAGGATATGATAATGACTACTGACCATGGAACCAATAAAGAGACTAAGCTGACTCGCCGTGATGAGAGCCGCGAAATCGCAGCGCCCACTGGCAGCACATTACATTGCAAAAGCTGGCTGACCGAAGCCCCTTATCGTATGCTGCAAAACAATTTGCATCCTGATGTGGCCGAAAACCCTAAAAGCCTAGTCGTCTACGGTGGTATCGGACGCGCCGCCCGCAATTGGGAAAGCTACGATCAAATCCTAGCGTCATTGAAAGAATTGGAAGACGATGAAACCTTATTGGTGCAATCTGGCAAACCAGTTGGCGTGTTTCAAACGCACGAAAATGCCCCGCGTGTATTGATTGCAAACTCTAACCTTGTGCCGCGCTGGGCGACGTGGGAGCACTTTAACGAGCTCGATCGCAAAGACTTGATGATGTATGGTCAAATGACAGCTGGTAGCTGGATCTATATTGGCACGCAAGGCATCGTGCAAGGTACATATGAGACCTTTGTAGAAGCAGGTCGTCAGCATTATGACGGTAGCTGGGCGGGACGTTGGATTTTGACCGCGGGTCTTGGCGGCATGGGCGGTGCGCAGCCATTAGCCGCGACTTTTGCAGGTGCAACCTCACTGAACATCGAGTGTCAGCAATCTAGTATCGATTTCCGCTTGCGTACTGGTTATGTCGATAAGCAAGCCGATGACTTAGACCATGCTTATGAGCTCATCAAACAGCATACCGACGCAGGTGAAGCGGTCTCTATCGCCCTACTTGGTAATGCCGCAGATATATTGCCAGAGATGGTCAAGCGCGCCAATGCTGGCGGTATGAAGCCTGATTTGGTCACTGATCAAACCTCAGCGCATGACTTGATCAATGGCTATCTACCAAGTGGCTGGACAGTGGAAGCATGGAAAGCTGCCCAAGAAGATTCAGAGCAACATGCAGCATTAACCAAAGCTGCCGCTCAGTCTTGTGCCGTACACGTACAGGCGATGCTAGACTTGCAGGCAATGGACATTCCAACGACCGATTATGGTAATAATATCCGTCAGGTGGCTTTTGATGAAGGCGTTAAAGATGCCTTTAATTTCCCAGGTTTTGTCCCTGCATATATTCGTCCGCTGTTTTGCCAAGGTAAAGGCCCATTTCGCTGGGTAGCATTATCAGGCGATCCAGAAGACATCTACAAAACCGATCAAAAAATTAAAGAGCTGTTCCCTGAAAACCAACATATCCATCGCTGGTTAGATATGGCAAAAGAGCGCATTCAGTTTCAGGGTTTGCCTGCCCGTATCTGCTGGTTAGGATTGGGTGAACGTGACAAAGCAGGGCTCGCATTCAATGAGATGGTCAAAAACGGCGAGCTAAAAGGCCCTATCGTTATTGGCCGTGATCACTTAGACACAGGCTCAGTGGCTAGCCCTAATCGTGAAACAGAAAGCATGAAAGATGGTTCAGATGCGGTATCTGATTGGGCATTATTGAATGGTATGCTCAATGTCGCAGGCGGCGCAACTTGGGTATCGCTGCATCATGGCGGCGGCGTGGGCATGGGCTACTCGCAGCACTCAGGCATGGTCATCGTCGCAGACGGTACTGATGCTGCAGCCAAACGCTTGGCACGAGTGCTGGTCAACGATTGCGGTTCAGGCGTTATGCGTCATGCGGATGCAGGTTATGAGCTAGCGATCAAAACAGCTAAAGACTATGGTCTAAATCTGCCGATGGTTAAGTAGCATACCCTTTATCCTTATAAGTGATTACTTGACATAAGGATATCATCGACATTTTATCAAGGAGGATAATATGATTGAGCAAAATACGACACTAAATCTCAAGGATGCAGCAGCGACACCAACTGAAGCACTACTGTCTAAATCTATAGCGTTACTGCAGTTGATAGTCTTTAGTGCTATCGGTTTGGTCATGTTTTTTGTGCCATTTACCATTGGTGAGAAAAGCACGATTTTGTTCGATCATGGGGCAACTTATCTGGTCAATCAGCAGCATACATTGTCTGTGACGTTATTATTTTTATTGATGATCTTTGGGGTAAGCAAGCCATTTATAGACGGCTCATGGCGTAAAAACATCACCTACATGATTATGACTGCTTTTAAAATCATTGGTCTGATACTGGCAGTGATGTATGTTGCTGACGTAGCGCCTGCCTTTATGATGGAAGCCGACATGCTGCCGTTTTTGTTTGAAAAACTGGCATTACCAGTCGGTATGATTGTACCGCTTGGGGCATTAATTTTAGCATTTTTGGTGGGTTTTGGTTTGCTCGAGATGGTCGGTGTGCTCATGCAGCCGATCATGAAACCTATCTGGAAAACCCCAGGTTCATCAGCGATTGATGCGGTCGCATCCTTTGTTGGTAGCTACTCTATCGGGCTGCTCATTACTAATCGTGTCTACTTGCAAAAGCAATATTCAGCGCGCGAAGCCATTATCATTGCGACTGGATTTTCGACCGTATCAGCGGCATTTATGGTGATTGTTGCCAAAACGCTTGGTCTGATGGAGTTTTGGAATCTGTTCTTTTGGTCTACGCTAGTGATTACCTTTATCGTCACTGCGATTACTGCTCGTATTCCACCCATTAGCCTTGTTGATGATAGCGTTGAACGTCCCGCTTTAGACCATAAACGTGGTACACGTCTGGCGGCAGCATTTGATTTGGGTTTGTCCACTTCACGCCGTGCCACTGACCTAAAACAAATCTTATGGTCTAACTTTCGCGATGGGCTGACGATGGCAGCGGCGATTGTGCCTTCTATCATTGCGGTTGGCTTGACAGGATTGATATTAGCAAAGTATACGCCTGTATTCGATGCTTTAGGCTTGCTTCTTTATCCATTCACATGGCTTAGCGGCTTACCAGAGCCTTTGGTTGCCGCCAAAGGTATGTCAGCGGGATTGGCTGAAATGTTCTTGCCAGCACTGCTCCTCAGTGAGGCTGATATACTGACTCGCTATGTTGCAGGGGTCATCTCTATTAGCAGCGTGTTGTTTTTCTCTGCCATGATTCCTTGTGTGCTTGCCACTGAAATACCATTATCTGTCGGCAAAATGGTCATTATCTGGTTTGAGCGTGTGGTACTCAGTATTTTATTGGCTGCGGCATTCGGACATCTAGCCATGTACTTCAACTGGATTGGCTAAAAAAACAAATTTAATAACAAGTATTATGTTAACTAAAAACATTTAAAAAACGTCATTTCAACAAAGACATGAATCAAAAATAATATAACCCATATGTCTTACAATACTAGGATCACCCTATGAACGATATCAAAAAATTAACGCTACACCCTCGCCAGCTTAGCTTTAAGATGCTACGTGATATCTATGAGCAACCTGTCATATTGACATTACCTGAGAGTGCTTATAAAGCTATCGATGCCTCACACGAAGATGTGCGTACGATTATTGCTCGAGACAAAAGCGCTTATGGAATCAATACTGGTTTTGGCCTGTTAGCAAAGACCCGTATCAGTGATGATCAGCTTGAGCTACTTCAGCGTAACCTAATTGTTTCTCACTCAGTAGGCACTGGTGAAGCACTTCCTGCCAGCGTGGTACGACTGATTATGGTGATGAAAGTGGCCAGCCTAGCACAAGGTGTATCAGGCGTACGCCGCGAGGTAGTGGACAGCTTACTTGCCTTAATCAATAATCAAATCACGCCAAACATTCCGGCAAAAGGCTCTGTTGGTGCCTCTGGTGATTTAGCGCCTTTATCACACATGACGCTTGCAATGATGGGTGAAGGTGACGTGTTTGTCGCTGGCGAAAAAGTGCCTGCAGCAGAAGCACTAGCCCAGCATGGACTTGAGCCAATTATCCTAGCAGCCAAAGAAGGTCTCGCACTTATTAACGGCACGCAAGTCTCAACCGCATTAGCATTACGGGGTTATTTCTTAGCGCGTGACTTGCTGGAGACAGCGACTATCGTTGGCTCCCTGTCAATTGATGCGGCCAAAGGATCGGACTCACCATTTGATGCGCGTATTCACGAAGTACGTGGGCATCATGGTCAAATTGAAATCGCCAAAGCACACCGTCAACTCATTAAAGGCAGTGCGATTCGCGCCTCGCATGATGGTGAGCAGGATGACCGAGTACAAGACCCTTACTGCCTGCGTTGTCAGCCACAAGTCATGGGTGCCTGTCTTGATATCATTAACCAAGCAGGAAAAACGCTACTAATCGAATCCAATGCGGTGACAGACAACCCACTTATTTTTAATAATGAAGATGGCCCGGTTGCCATATCAGGTGGTAACTTCCATGCTGAGCCAGTCGCTTTTGCCGCTGACATCTTAGCGTTGGCAATCGCCGAGATTGGTTCTATGTCTGAGCGCCGTGTTGCTTTGCTAATCGATGCGACGCTGTCAGGTGGTCTGCCGCCGTTCTTGGTCGACAATGCTGGGGTAAACTCAGGCTTTATGATCGCCCATGTGACCGCAGCCGCACTGGCATCGGAGAATAAATCTATCGCTCATCCGGGGAGCGTTGACAGTATCCCAACCTCAGCCAACCAAGAAGATCATGTGTCTATGGCGACCTATTGCGCAAGACGCCTATATGAGATGGCACAGAATACTGCCACTATCATCGGTATTGAGCTACTGTCTGCCGGTCAAGGGATTGATTTTCATCGCGGATTAGAGACATCAGAGCCGTTGACTGTGGCGCATCAGAAACTGCGCGAGAAAGTGACTTTCTATGATAAAGACCGCTACCTAGCGCCTGATATCGAAGCGGCCAAGCAATTGGTATTAGACGGTACGCTTGCTGAGCACTGGCAGTCATTACGTAGCAACTGGTACGAGTCTAAATAAGCGTTAGATAATAGAAGGGAATGAGTAATGGCCATGACGAAAATTAGCATAACCGTGAGTCACACAGCGGCTGACATGATGCTGTGGACCGGCCGTGCAGAGCCATTTGAGACGGCACGTGCCCGCTACTGGTATCAGCTCGCAAAGCCTTACGAGGATCAAAATATTGGGCTAATCGGCTTTGCATGTGATCAAGGGGTTAGGCGCAATCAAGGCCGCGTGGGTGCACGAGCTGCCCCGCCGCTGATTCGCCGAGCGTTTGCGACACTGCCGGTCATTGCGCCATTGCAAACATGCTATGATAATCAACTGGCGACATTATTGGGTGATGCAGGCGATATCTATTGTCACGACGATGATGACTTTGCTGCGCACACTCTTGAGCAAGCTCAGCTCAAATATGCGGATAAAGTGAGCGCTATCGTCAAACAAGGCGGCTTGCCCATTGGTCTTGGTGGTGGTCATGCCATCGCCTATGGTAGTTTTTTGGGACTATGGCAGGCATTAGAAAATACAAGCGAAGCAAATGCCACACCTACCATCGGCATCATTAATTTTGACGCCCATCTTGATATTCGTCAATCTGATGTGGCAACTTCTGGTACACCGTTTCGCCAAATTGCCGAGCACCTTGATGCACATGGTCAGCCCTTTCATTATTGCTGTATTGGCGTCAGTCGGTTCTCTAACACGGCGGCGCTGTTTGATCGTGCTGAGCAATTGGACGTGCATATCATCAGTGATGAAGACTGCCATTATCAGCCTTGGCAGATACTTGCCGATCAGGTTATAAACTTCATCAATCAAGTTGATGTGGTTTATCTGACCATTGATATGGACTGCTTGCCATCTAGTGTCGTGCCGGGTGTGAGCGCACCTGCAGCCTTTGGTATTGAGCTGGGTTTCGTTGAACGCATGGTCAAAACCATCATGGCATCAGGCAAAGTAAAAATGGCCGACATTGCCGAGATTAATCCCACCTTTGATATTGATGGGCGCAGCTGCAAGGTCGCGGCAAGACTATTAGCGACTATTATAGAGCATCATTTACTGACTCTATAAATAAAGACTTATGAATAAAACTTTGAAGATGAATTTTATATATTCACCTGACTATCAGTATTAAGCAGGAGCTTATTATGAACCACTCTAGCGCACAGATACTCGAAAAATCTATCAATACTACAGATGATAAAGACATCCTAACATCGTTTGACCACATCATTATCAATGCCAATCTTGCGACTTTTTCGGCGCAGTATGGTTTTGGTATTTGCACAAATAGCATCCCATATGGTCAATTAAACAATGCTGCTATCGGTATTAAAAATAGCAGCATTGCTTGGATTGGTGGGCACAATCAAATCACTGCTCATCTGCCTAACTATCAACATCATCAAATCACAGACGTAGATGGTAAATGGATAACTCCCGGGCTCATCGACTGTCACACTCACATCGTCTATGGTGGCAATCGCAGTAACGAGTTTGAGGCACGTTTGACTGGCGCTAGTTATCAAGACATTGCGGCACAAGGTGGCGGTATCGTCTCAACTGTCACTGCTACCCGCGCTGCCAGTATCGAATCGCTATTTGCACAAAGTGAAAAACGGTTGCTTGCACTGATGAAAGAGGGTGTCACCAGTATCGAAATCAAATCGGGCTACGGCCTAGATTTAGACACGGAACGCAAAATGCTCACGGTTGCTCGCCAGCTTGGTGAAAAATATAATATCCATGTGAGCACCACTTATCTAGCGGCGCATGCCCTACCCCCTGAATACAAGTCTCACATGCAGGACCGCTCGGATGACTATATCGAGCAAGTGTGCGAGTGGCTACCAATCTTGCATAGCGAGGGTTTGGTCGATGCAGTCGATGGCTTTTGTGAAAACATCGCCTTTAGCACTGAGCAAATCAGACGCGTTTTTGAAGTAGCACGTGTGTTAGGCCTACCAGTTAAGCTGCACTCTGAGCAATTATCTGACATAGGTGGCAGTGCCTTAGTTGCCGAATATAAAGGATTATCAAGCGACCATTTAGAGCATTTATCAGAAGACGACATCAAAAAAATGGCGGCCAGTGATACGGTTGCAGTTCTATTGCCCGGTGCATTTTATACCCTGCGGGATACCAAGTTGCCACCCATTGAGGCATTACGCAGACACCAAGTACCTATGGCAGTTTCAACTGATTGTAATCCAGGTACATCACCGCTGACATCGCTACTGTTAGCAATGAATATGGGCTGTACGCTATTTTACTTAACGACTGAAGAAGTACTGGCAGGCTCAACCGTTTATGCAGCACAAGCGCTGGGACTGTCTAATAAAGGTAAAATAGAGGTTGGCTGTGATGCAGATTTGGTCTTATGGGATATCGCCCGACCTGCGGATTTGGCTTATCAGATGGGACTAAACCCTATTAACGGCATTATGGTTCAAGGCAAGTGGCGTGAGACGGTATAGCGAACTCATCTAACTACTCACATTAAAAAAGCCCCAGTCATTGAATGATTGGGGCTTTTTTAAAAATAAATGCACAGCCTTGCTACCCCATTTTCAAAAAACTGAGTAGCAAGAAAAACGACTATTGGCGATACCTATCATATCTATCTGTCTAACTTACTTAGCTATTTCTTAAACTTATTGTTGAATACGCTGCCAGTATTGGCATCAACATTTAGCCAAACGATACTATTACCTTTGAGGATATCAGCTTCATAATAGGACGCATGATCACTATAATCTCGGTCGTTTTTAAACTCAATCTCGATAACACGGCCGCCCGATTGTTTTTCAGCAATTTTCATTGCCTGTTTAACATCAATCTTCGCTTGTTTAAGTGCCTTATAATCTACCAGATCGTCACTGTCTAATCGTTCCACATCCGTACTGATCACTCTACCATTCATGGCGTCAACTTTGATTTCATAGTTTCGGCTACTGGTTACAAATTCCATCTCATACACACCGCCTTGCGCTTTATCATCATCGTGATCAAAGCTGGCACTCATCAATAGACCAGATGACTTTTTCGCCGCAATATTTATTGCTTGTTGTAAGCTTATTCTACTGGCTTTGGCGGCTTGGACCTCACTTGCTAGCGGTTGCTGCGTAGATGCATAGATTGTCGTAGTTAACATAGCTGCACCCACTACTACTGCAGCACGAGTACCCAAAGTCGTTAGCGAAAATGGCTTGAAAATCTTGCTCATAACGGTCTCCACAAAATTAATCTTATTGAGTGTTCTAAAATTATTATCTTTTAAAAAACACATATTATCAATAGGTCAATCGTATCACTTCATAAAAACCACTTTGACTATTCACGGTAGGTTTAATTCATAAAAAACGCGCCTATCGTTAAAACAGACGCGTTATTCGTTAGTAGGTGGCTATGATAAAAGTGCTTAGTTTAAAATACCGTAAGCGACCAATGCATCAGCAACTCGTTTAAAGCCAACGATATTTGCACCAGCCATATAGTTGATATAGCCATTATCCGTTTGACCATACTGTTCTGAGGCATCAGCTGCGCAGTCATGGATATTTCTCATGATATTTTTGAGGCGCAAGTCGATTTGCTCAAAGCTCTTATACTGACGGACTGAGTTTTGTGACATCTCAAGCGCAGAGACTGCTACACCGCCCGCGTTGGCGGCTTTACCTGGGGCATAATGCACCCGGTGCAAACGAATATAGTCGATGGCTTCAGCAGTCAATGGCATGTTGGCACCTTCGACAACGTATGTGATGCCATTTTCAACCATGAGCTTGGCATCTTCTTCATTGACTTCGTTTTGCGTCGCTGATGGAATCGCGATGTCACCTTTGAATTGCCACGGCTTTTGCTTCGCAAACCACTCTCCACCATAAACATCGACGTACTCAGCCAACGGTTTGCTTTTTGCTTTTTGTGCCTTGAGCCAATCAATTTTTTCTTGATTCAGACCCGCTTCATCATACAAAGTCCCTTGTGAGTCTGACACAGTGACGACGATGCCGCCCAGCATATGGGCTTTTTCAGCAGCATGTAATGAGACGTTACCAGCACCTGAAACCAATACTCTCTTACCTTTAATATCGTCATTTTGCGCCGTAAGCATGTTTTCTAAGAAATACACCGCGCCATAACCTGTCGCCTCAGTACGCATCAAACTGCCACCGAAGCCAACGCCTTTACCGGTCAAAACGCCGCCGTATTCGTGCGTTAAATTCTTATACATAGCAAACATATAGCTGACTTCACGCCCACCCACGCCAATGTCACCAGCGGGCACATCGATGTCTTTATTCACATAGTGATGTAGTTCACGCATAAAGGCATAGCAAAAACGGCGGATTTCACTGTCTGTTTTGCCTTTGGGATCAAAATCAGAGCCACCTTTACCGCCGCCCATTGGCAATCCAGTCAAAGCGTTTTTGAATATTTGCTCAAAGCCTAAGAACTTCAACACAGATTGGTTGACAGTCGGATGAAATCTCACGCCACCTTTATAAGGACCTAAGGCATTGCTGAACTGGACACGCCAGCCGCGGTTAACCTGAACTTCACCTTGATCATTTTCCCAGTTAATACGAAAAGCAATAACGCGGTCAGGCTCAACGAGGCGCTCAAATATTTTAAAAGTATCATATTCTGGGTGGGCGTCGTATAACGGCGCAATCGTAATTGCAACTTCTTTTACCGCTTGAACGAATTCAGGTTGATGGGCGTAACGCGCTTCGACTTTTTCGATGGCCTGACTGATACTCATATCTTTTCCTTAGGGTAAAAATGGTGATCGTGCGTACTTACACCGATGTCACGTCGTATGACAACAAACGAGAGGATTGTAGACACTGGTGTAAAACTGAAATTGCCTCGACACGCTGGCTTGTGTAGAGACAAATGGGATTAAAAAAGCTGACTGAATTTATGCCTAGATGCCACATTCAGAGACAAGAACATTTTTTATCCCATAATATATATCATTTTTGGGACGTATAAGTCTAGTAAATATCACCATCATGAAAAGTTATAAGCGATTTTTATTGGCACAGTCTAGCGTGCGCCTTTGCATAGCACCTTGAGGCGCCGACTGATGAGCTTACAGATCTCATTGATTGTGCTAAAAATAGTCCTGTATTACTAAAAAGTCTTCGTTTTCCTAATCGGTAAATAAATCAAATATTAATGGAAATTTGTGTATTGATAACCGTTAAGTAAAGACGAAAGGTCAATAATCAGCACCAAACGGTATAAAAAAACCAAAAACATGGCTTTTTGCTTGAGCTGATGTATATCAATATTGACAGCAAGGGTTTATAATAGCTGACTTAGTCAACATTTATTCTCCACCATTACTAACTGTTATTTTATCAATTGAATAACCCGTCATAGAGAAAGCGATATGCGTACAGATTTATTCCAGCAAATTTTGGAAGACCTAAACAGCTCATCAGCCGATGTTGAAGCATCTGCCCTTATTTCTAACGATGGTCTGATGATTGCCTCAGCACTACCAACGGGCGTTGATGAAGACCGTGTTGGCGCTATGTCAGCGGCTTTATTGTCATTGGGTGACCGCGCAGGTCATGAGTTGGCACGTGGTAGTATCGATCGTATTATGATTCAAGGTGAAAAAGGCTACGTGATTATGACCTCATCTGGAGATGAAGCGGTACTTACTATTATGGCAAAACCGAATGCAAAACTTGGTTTGATATTCTTAGATATCAAGCGTGCCTCAGAAGCCCTTGCAAAACTTATCTAATTGGTAAATTTGGATTTTTGTCGATAACACATTTTTTATTATTTAATGTCATATAGCACATAGCACGACTGATAAATATGACTTTAAATCAAAATGAGGTGACTGTCTCATAAAAAATATTTAAGATGGCACACATTATTTGTATGGAATAATAGCCTGATAAATATTGGGACGACGACTGAGCTGAAAGGCAACATGATGTTATCGACAACTACCACACCAGATTGGCTTTTTAATCATTATAAATATAACGATAAATAAAGGAGATTACGATGGGTTCTCCAATCCCTGATGCACATAAGCCTGATATGCCCGCTGAGCAGATTACTCTGACTTATTATGATGGTACATCGCGGACTGTCTATGATACTGGTATTGAACGCCCTTATCCTGATGGCAAGCTGATTGTATCTCGCACCGATTTGGATGGTGTGCTGACTCACGTCAACGATGCTTTTGTCGAAATCAGTGGCTACAGCGTTGATGAGCTTATTGGTCAGCCACAATCTATTTTGCGCCACCCTGATATGCCAAAAGCCGCTTATAAAGATTTGTGGAATACCGCAGCGGCTGGGCAAAAATGGCATGGCTACGTTAAGAATTTATGCAAAGATGGTAGTCACTACTGGGTCTATGCGACCGTTGTGCCAAACATTCGTCGCGGCGAAACAGTGGGTTATACCTCGGTACGCCGTAAGCCATCACGTAGCAAAATCGAAGCTGCTATGGCTCAGTATGCCCAAATGAATCAAAATGAGGAAGGCTAAATCATGACGACACACAATATGTTAATCGCCCCTGATTTTTCTCCTGAGCGTTTTGCAGGCTGGCACATGTTTAATATTTTGATTCAAAAACGTGCCAACCTAAATATGCATCTGAATATACCTACCTCACATGCTGAACAAGAGAAAATCATTGAGGCAGGTGACATTCAAGTTATCTATGCCAACCCATTTGATGCAGCTACTTTGATCCGTGAACAAGGCTATCGCGCTGTTGCACGCCCTATCGGCAAATCGGATGAGATGGTCATTGCTGCTGCGGCAAACAGTGATATCAAGCGCTTAGAAGACATTAAAGCGGGTGCGACCGTAGCAATGGCAGACAACCGTGATGTTAAGCTGATTGGTTTACGCTTATTAGAAGCTGTAGATATAGAAGAGTCTGATCTCAACTGGGATATCACTGAAACTTATCAGGCAGCTGCCCGTAAAGTCATCAAAGGTGATGCTCAAGCAGCTTTCTTCTTGGCAGAGATTTTTCATAGCTTTTCACGCTTGACCAAAACTCAGCTGTCAGTGCTAATCGAAAGTGATTTGGCAGATATTAGCCATGTATTACTGATTAAAGATGGCTTTCCTGATACAGAAATATTCATGAATGCGATCCTGAACTTGCATAATGATGACGATGGTAGAGAAGCATTGGCTGAACTTGGCATGCCTCAAGGGTTTGAAGCCATGGACGAAGAAGATGCTGAATTTATGATAGATTTGATGCAAACTT
>NZ_JABUZG010000057.1:53005-162997 GCF_014897815.1 Psychrobacter sp. PG1 | reverse complement strand
TTAATTATTAATTATTAATTATTAATTGGCACGTTGCACCGTTTCGCTTAGTGAAGTCATAGCCTATTGTCGCTCAATAGTGGCTATATCATTTTGACCATACGATATTAGCCATAAGCTGTTAGCCATATAATAGACACTATGACTTAAAGGACACTATTATGTCTGATTTAGACCTTATCAAAGAAAATGAGATGGAGGCGCGCCGAGTATTTCGTTTATATTCGCGTAAAGTGTTTTTGGCACCCAATAACCGTCATTTTCATGAACAACGTATCAATGCCGCATTACTTTTAACCGAAAAAGAGCCGCTGCAAGGTGCCGTCGCAGACTTTTTTTATGGCTGTTGGTATGACATTCCTTACGATGTAAACAACCTGTTTACGCGTATTAAAGATCGCTTGTACCCTCATGTCCAGCAAGGGTTTCGCGATTGTATTAGTAAGAAGCGATATATTCAACGCAATAGTATGCTGGCGACTCGCTGGAGTGTCCTGATATCGCCGTCTCTCAATGAGCAAAAACAGCGGTTGCTTATCAGTAGCGATGATGCCAAAGAAATATCCAAAGACATCACCGCTGAGCTCATGCAGGCGCGTGAAGATAAGGATTGGGGCACGATTGAGCAGATCGAAAACGAATTCTTTGCTCACTGTATCGCTCGCAATGATCGACTTGCCTTCTCGTTAGTATGGTTTCGCTTGGGTAAAAGCGACTGGCAGTTCGATGAGCGCTGGAACAACTGTCAACAGCATCTTGATCAGACCATCAAGACCTAATTTATCGCCGATTTAACCCTTTCATCACAATGGTAGCCGCTATGTCCTCTTACTTAAATGCTGATAAAACGTATCTAACCCTCACTCCAGCCGGTATTTTTGAGGCATTTTCACAAAGTGAGCCCACTGATGAACAGCTGTCATTACAAGACTTAATGTCCTATGGGCAGACGTTGCTCGCCGCTGATTGGCTTGAACGTTATTCTGACGAATGGCTACAGAGCTTTATAGAACACGGCTGGATTGAAAAGCTGTCTTTGTTGTTACCCGCACCCAATCTGCCATTGGACCAGTTTTTACCGTATGTGGTTGCCAGCTTATCCGGTAAACGCCGTGCCGCTATTGGCTCTGATGAAGGGTTTTGCCTAGCACGAATCGGTTACAGCCAAGAAGAAGCGGACATGCTAAGTGTTGCAGCTGCTGACTTTTCAGGTTTCATGATTCGCCAAAAACAACGCGGCTGGGCGGTCGAAAGCCAAGCCATCTCGTTTTTTCAACAAGTTGACTTACTGATTCCTGAGACCAGCTTTGTGTTTTTATGGATTGATGGTTCAGGTTACGCCCTCATCATCGATGGCGAGCCTTTGACTAATAGCCGCGCCTTTGTTGAGATGGTATGGGCATTGAAAACGTCGGGCTTAAGATTTCTTAGCTAATTCAACCAAACCACTTGATATACTATTAAATATCATTATGACACGCTGCCATACTGACCCGTGCGCTTATATCAAACCAAGCGCACTTCTTTCAATCTCTCACATCTGCTTTATTTTCAATATCTTTTTTTCTTTCATCTTCTGCTATAGCCGATTTAATACGATTTGTATACAAGGATAAAGTACTACAAATTGCACTTAGGCTTTACGCATTATTAAGATGTGATATTCAAATAAATTATGAAATAAAAAAAAGACGCTGTAAATAGCGTCTTTTTTGTTTGTTGCTAGGGCGGGTCCTCATTTCAAAAATGGTGATAACAATGAGTTAAATTGCAGTCAAACGAGGAAAATATCGCAGATAATATCGGGATATTAACCAGCTATTTAACGATGTTTGGCAAAATTTAGCCATTTTTAGCCCGTTTAGATATGATCAATTGAATTGAGGATACGCCCTAGAACTAAAATTATATATTGCGTACCACAATTGATTGTATACGTGAATACATAATTAATGATATGCCGTTAGATATCAACTCGACGGCTAACAGTATGCCAAGAATATACGTCGCTGACTGCGGATAACTGGTAAATATCATGATAGCCAATATAATCGAGAGCAGCCCTGAGAGTAATATTGGGACAAAAGCCACTGTCCGACGGAGACCGAAAGCAACAACAACTCTGACTATACCTGTTGCCATAAATAAAATAGCAATTACCATGGTCAAGGTTAATATGCCTTGTAACGGATCTTGTAATAACTCAATGCCAATCAATACACCAAGTACCCCGCCGATGGCCGCCAGCACTTTTCCAGTGGTACTATGTGCTCGAAATAGGGCAATAAACTGTAAAACACCCACCAAAAGAAAGATAAAACCTG
Source organism: Psychrobacter sp. PG1 (assembly GCF_014897815.1). GTDB lineage: Bacteria > Pseudomonadota > Gammaproteobacteria > Pseudomonadales > Moraxellaceae > Psychrobacter. The sequence continues at coordinate 160,673 of NZ_JABUZG010000057.1, read as the reverse complement.
CTAACTGCTCAGCGGCCAAAGTGGCGCTAAGAGGATTAAAAAATGCAAAGATACCGCCAAGAATACTAATGATGCCAATGACTAACCATAATGTACGATTCATAAGACGACCTTATTTTACATTTAATAGAAAATAAATTATATCGCAAACCTTACCTTGTGTTGTATAACGGTAGTAATATCTTCGAGTAGTCCTGTTAATATCAGAGTGTGGGCATTGATTTGTGGTCACAAGCCTGCTAACTGATTGTTCCACTGTGGCCGCGTAATGTTATACAGTACATGCTCAGCCAGCCGATGGTTAGGGTCAAGGGCTGGATGATAGAAGTTGGCACGGGTATTCATCATACCAAGGCGCTCCATAACCAATTGCGAGCGCTCATTGATAACCGCTGTGAATGACACAACCTCATCGAGCGACAGCTGAGTAAAAGCGAAATTCAGCGCCGCACGTGCTGCCTCTGTCGCATAGCCCTGTCCCCAATAATCTTTATGTAGTCGCCATGCAATCTCGACAGCAGGGGCAAAAGACATATCTGCGTGAGTATCATTCAAGCCAACAAAACCGATAAAAGCCCCATTCTCTTTTGATCTATCTTTTAAACTGACGGCCCAAAGCCCCCAGCCTTGATTAGCAATAAGCTGCTGGCATTTACTAGCGATGATGTCACTTACTTTAGGGCTTAATAACTTGGGGAAATATTTCATTACTTCAGGATCAGCATTTATTTCAGCAAAAACAGCAAAGTCACTTGCTTGCCATTGCCTGAGATAAAGACGTTCTGTTTCTATCACATTTATCATTTTTATCACTTATGGATTGACACTATTAATACTATTTATCCAGCCAGCCTTTTTGCTTGGCATGAGCAAGTTGCTCAGGAGTATCGATATCATAGCTCAGTTGATGATTAACAACGGTACTTCTCTGACTGGGCGGCAAACCTCTAATTAAATAACGCAGCCCTTTATCGCCTACCAGCAATGCTTGCCACTCTCTGAGTAAATCATAATCAATCGTTAAAGGTAGTCCGATAATATTTTGCTTTAATGCAGTGACAGCAGACGTTTCATTTAAATTCATATTATTTGAATACTGCCAACTACTATAACTACTTGCCACTACAGACCGCTTATCTGCCAGCAGTTTTGCCAAATGCTGCTCATCGAGTAAAACTTGATCAACACCCATAATGACGACGCGCTCGATTAATGAACTTGTTAACTGCGTGACTGCCTCAATAGCCAAATTCAAACTATACGCCATACCTATTTCAGGCGTAGAATTTACGACCATTTGAATCCTAGAGTACTGAAAAGCCAATTCATTCATCGCACTGGCTATTAATGGTTGATTATCAGGAATGACTATAATAATTGCTTGCGGTTTTGTAGAAAGTGCGAGTTTTGTCATGAAGCAAATTAAGGGTTCGCCATCTTTACACAGTAACTGTTTTGCTTGACCTAAACGCAGGCTCAGTCCACTGGCCAAAATAATGACCACATGGTTTGGTGGCTTTGATAGATTTATTGGCTTTAGTTGCGTAGATGCTAAAATAGATGCGTCGCTGCTCATGATAAACTTATCGATGCACGAGCACTTGTAGCAGTCGTCTCTATAGAATCAATATGCGTAGAAAATAGCGTTGTAAAGTTAGTTTTTGACAGATGAGTGTCTGAGTTTTCTGCTGATAGGTTTTGATTATGGACGACCGCATTGACTTGTGCCATGATACCCAGTGCTAAGGCTTCAGGTCCATCTCCGCCCAGCTTATAGCCAATCGGATAATGCAGCTTATTGATACCTAGGTTTAAACTGGCAGGATTTGTAAGCCTTGTAATAATTTCTTCGATTAAGCGCTCGGTACGGTAGCGTGGCCCTAGTTGTCCAAGATATTTATAGTGATTAGCATGCTCTAATAATACGCCAAGTCGAGCACGGTCTTGGCTGAGACTATGCGACATCAAAGAAACGGCAGCATTTTTACTTAGTTTTAGTAAAGTGTCACTATCATTTAACGCCAGTACCATCACTCTATCTGCCTCGGGAAAACGCCGCTGCGTGGCATATTGCGCTCGACTGTCTACCACTGTCACATGCCAATCTTGCAGCTTTGCCATCGTAACTAGCGGCATCACATCATTGCCAGCACCACAAATCAGCAAACGTATCTGTGGTTGTAGGCGCTGAATCAGCCATTCTGTGGCTAAATCATCATTGTCATCTTTTACGATAACGTACTCAGCATTTTTATGGAGAAGTTTATATTCGGATAAACTTTCAACTGCATTGATAACTGTGCTTGAAGCATTAGATACCATTTTATCTGAATTATTAGCGTCGATAGCGGTGAGTTTTCCTAACTTGATATAATTATCTAGGTTAAGACGCAAACCAATTTGAAGTTGAGAGTTTGGATTATTTTGGTTATTAAAATAGATTGTAGAGCGAATTAAAGTTGCTACCGTTACTGGGTGCTGAGACTGACGAACCTGACTAATGACATTTAACAAAGACATTGCCGTTGCCAGCCTTTCAAACAACACGTGTACGCGCCCATTACAGCCTAATCCAAAATTTAACTCGTCCAAATCAATATCTTGTTCATCGTATTTATTATCTGTGCCCTTATTATCACTGCCTCTATCAAAGTCAAAACCCTCTTCTGATACGCTCGCTCGCACATTACCATTTTCAGCATATTCGATGTCGTCACCCGTTTGGTAAACTTGCACGTTTGCACCATCACGTGTGAGCCAAAAAGCACGTTTGATAATATGCGGCTCCAAGCAGCCACCGCTAATCATTCCGACCGAACGACCATCTTCACAGATAAGCATCATTGCGCCTGCGCGGCGATAGGCTGACCCTTCTGTACGCACGACGGTTGCTAGTACCGCGTCAACCTGTTGTTGCTGAGCCTCACGTGCCAGCTTAAGAATATCAGCAATTTGATTCATAATGTCTCTTATATACTATCTATCATTTATATCTATATACGGTCTATATCCATCCTAGTCCACTTATAAAACCCGCTAACGACTACAATTAGCGGGTTTATATTGTCCATCTATTTGACTAAAAACCTACTCTGGTAGTTCATAAAGTAATTTGTCGAGGGTAATAGGAAAGTCATAAACTCGTACACCCACGGCGTTGTAAACGGCATTAGCAATAGCAGCGGCAGCACCAGCAATCGCCGTTTCCCCAATACCTTTTATGTGCATTGGATTGGTATACGGATCGTCCTCTTCTACCAAGATAACATCAAGCTGAGGGACATCCGCATTGACTGGGACATGGTATTCTGCAAGATTATGATTACATAGCCGACCGTCACGCTTATCGTGAATCACCTGCTCCATCAATGCCGAACCAATACCAAATACCATGCCGCCATAGCACTGCGAGGTCGCGGTTTTGTGATTGAGGATACGCCCTGCTGCAAAGGCACCAGTCATACGTTTAACGCGTATTTCACCAGTGACTCGGTGTACAGCGACCTCGGCAAAATTGGCACCAAATGACGCTTGGCGATGACTTTTGGCGTTTTTACCCGGTGCAATTTGACCTTTGGCACTGAGTTTTTGGTCATCATATTGAGCGACGATATCGGCTAATGAATGAGTCTGGAAATTACTGAAGTCATATTCTTTCGATTCAGTTAGTGAGGTTCCCGTTATTTCACCTAATTTAGCTTTTAAATCAGCCACTTTATCTACGATGTTATCGCCCAAACCTGCTACTTTTTCTTTTCCTGCTTCTATAACGGTTTCTACCATTGTTTCTACAAAATTAGCATCATGCTCACCTACCTGCTTAATTTGACCGTTATCCAGCTGAATGGTGTCAGGGTATAGACCGACTTTTTCTGCGATCATTTCACGTAGCTGCTGACAAGCAAGATAAATACTACTACCTGAACTGGCAGCGCCCATACTGCCCCCTGAGCCTACCGCAGGTGGCAAACTGGTATCACCAAGCTTCATTTCAATATGATCTATTGGTAGCCCTAATAAATCTGCAGCAACCTGAGTAAATACGGTATAAGAACCTGTACCGATATCGGTCATATCTGTCTCGATTACCGCCTTCACGCCTAGTGCTTTTGAGTTATCTATTTGCAGGGTTGCCCGTGCTTCTGATGGCGCTAAGCTGTTGCCGCGAGCTGCCGCTGCCATACCCATACCCATCCACCAATCACCTTCTAAGCGACTGGCAGGCTTAGCATTGCGTTGATTCCAGCCAAACTGTTCAGCTGCTTGATCGATACAAGCGATGAGCTTACGCGTGGAAAACGGGACACCTTTACTAGGATCTTGCTCAGGCTCATTACGACGGCGCAGCTCGACAGGGTCTAGGTTGAGTTGCTCTGCCAATTCATCCATCGCACACTCAAGGGCAATTTGTCCGACTGCTTCGCCGGGGGCACGCATCGAGCCTGACAATACTTGGTTCATGTCTACTTGTTGGTAATTGACTCGGCGATTGTCACCGCGATACAGATAATGCGTAGAGAGCGCTGCTGGCTCAAAAAAGGCTTCTCCTGGCAAATTACTAGAGACCGTCTCATGAATCATGGTATCGATAATACCATCTTCACTACAGCCAATTGCGATGCGTTGACGCGTGTTTGAGCGTCTAATCGTTGCCTCCATCACTTGCGGGCGCGTCATGGTAATTAACACGGGACGACCCAAGTCCTTTGCGGCGAGTGCAGCGGCTATCGATTCTGGAGAAATCCCAAGCTTGCTACCAAAACCGCCACCGACATAACGAGCAATTAATTGTACATTTTCTGGATCCAAATCCAATGCATCAACGATTTGCTTTTTGCACGAGGACAGCATCTGATTAGAGGAGTACATAATCAGTTTATCGCCCTCCCAGTGAGCAAGCGTTGCATGAGGCTCCATCGCTGCGCTGTTTTGACTTGGCGTATGATAAAAGCGGTCAAGGGTTACCGCAGCATCAGCAAGACTTTGTTCTGGATTACCCTTTTCTGAATTTTTATCCGAACCTTTTTTTTCATTAACATCATGAGCATTTGGTAGCTCTGTCGTAAAGTTCAATGCCGCCTGATTAGTCTCATCTTCATAAGTCACTTTGAGCGCTTTTGCACCTTCGGTCGCCGCCTCAAACGTCTCAGCAATGACAACCGCGATCGGCTGACCATGATAAAAAATTTCACTAACGCCTTGCTTAGGGGCTTTTTTTGCGCCGCCTTGTTGGGCATTGCGTAAAAAGTGCTCAGGATCGTTCACCACTTTAATAATGTTAGGAATACCCTCTAAAGAGCTGCTATCAATTTGCTTAACGCACCCTTTAGCAATCGTTGCGCTCACCAAAACACCATAGGCTTGATTGTCTAAATGAATCTCTGCCGTATAAGGTGCTTGACCGCTGACTTTCAATGACCCTTCAACACGGTTGATGGGCTTACCCACCAACTTGCTCGCTGTTTTATCAAAAAGTGATTCGACAGGCGCATTCATCATCATTTTTTTGGTCGGTTCTGACGAAAATACTGATTCCAATAATGACATGATTATGCTCCCTTGCCCGCTAATGCGCGTTGAATAACTTGTTTGAGTAGACGACGAGTCAGCGGTATTTTAAAATCGTTTTGACCACTACCTTTAGCCTCTTTTAACAATAAGTCCGCTGCTTGTTTAATGACATTTTTATTGCCATCAGTACCTATCAACAATGCCTCAACGGCTTCGTTGCGCCATGGCTCAGTGCCAATACCGCCGAATGCTAGGCGCACTGTGTCCAAACGCCCATTATCAGTCACGTCTACGATCGCGGCACAGGAGACTAAGGCAAAAGCATAGGACGCGCGATCACGCACTTTGTCATAAGTCTGCATACCGCTGACAGGCGCTGGCAACACAACATGAGTGATAAGCTCACCAGATTCTAAAACGTTTTCGATATGTGGCGTGTCTTTTGGCAAACAATAAAAGTCTTTAATCGCGATTTTACGCATTGAACCATCCGTTTTTAACGTCTCAACAGTGGCATCTAATAAGCGCATCGCGACGGCCATATCAGATGGATGCTGGGCAATACAGGACTCGCTAGTACCCAAAATTGCCAACGTACGATTTTCACCATTTATCGCTGGGCAACCAGAACCTGGGTTGCGTTTATTGCAGGCGCTGTCTGTCTGATAAAAATAATAACAACGAGTACGCTGTAGTAGATTACCGCCCGTCGTCGCTCTATTGCGCAACTGTCCCGTCGCACCTGCCAAAATCGCCCGTGATAACACTGGGTAATTGGCAATAACCTCAGGATGCGCAGCCAAGTCGCTATTGGTCACCAGCGTACCGATGCGTAGGCCACCATCTGTAGTCTTCTCAATTTGAGCTAATGCTAAGCGAGTGATATCCACCAGCTTAACTGGCGTTTCAATCTCTAACTTCATCAAGTCTAAAAGGTTGGTACCCCCTGCGATAAATGAGGCGTCTTTTACACTAGCAGATTGGGCTGCCTGCTCTGGCGCGGTAGCACGGCTATATTCAAAGCGTTTCATGAGCGACCTCCTGACGTATTACTTATAGTGTTATGGTTCGTCGTTTGGCTTCCTAATCTCGCTTCACTAGGTGGTGGCGACCAAATACCCGTCACCTCTGATTTTTGTACTGCGTCAGTTTTAGATGAGTCATTCATTTCATTTTCTAAAACTTGTGAGATGGCTTTAATAATATTGGGATAAGCAGAACAGCGGCAAATATTGCCACTCATACGCTCAGCGATTTCTTGCACCAGTAATCCATCAGGATTTTGCAAATCTGTAGTGACATGACTGGGCCAGTTTTGTTTAATCTCATCGATCAACGCTGTTGCTGAACAAATTTGCCCAGGGGTACAATAACCACATTGAAACGCATCATTATCTTCAAAGGCTTGTTGTAACGCTGACAAAGATTCGGGCATGCCAATACCCTCAATCGTGGTAATCTCATCACCATCGTGCATAACTGCCAAGGTCAAACAGGCATTGACCCGACGCCCATTGATAAGTATGGTACAAGCGCCGCATTGACCATGGTCACAGCCTTTTTTAGGCCCCGTAATTTTGAGGTGCTGGCGACAGACATCGAGTAAGGTCGTGCGTGAATCAAGATTGTCGAGCTGATAATCTTGCTTATTAATGGTTAAGTTCAAGGTAGACATGCTGGCTTCTCGCTGGCAGATAATCATAAAAAATAGGGTTAAACGCTTCTTAAAAGTCGCGCCAATCGATTTATTATGACTTATTAGAAATGTCGATTTGTTTTCACTTTGTAGTTATTACAGTGTAGTTTTTAATCTATGAAAACTTTACTTCTCACTATTTTATCTCGCTTATTCACTATCAATTTTATAAATGAAACTCAAAAACTCATTTTATTAGCAAAAAAAATAGCGCTATAAACATGCCGTTTATAACGCTATTTGAGTTCAATATAGTCAGTTAAAAATACCAGTCGGGCATTACGCTTTAGTAATAATGCTCGCTTCACTCAATCGAGATTTTGGCAAATCGGCATTAAAATCATCTTCACTACGATAACCAAGTGAGATAACGGCAACGGCTGTGTAGTCTTTGCTACGGAGATCAAACTCTTCATCGAGTGCCTTTAGATCAGCACCTTCCATCGGTACAGCATCAATGCCTAAAGTAGCAGCACCCAGCAATAATGCGCCCATATTTAGATACACTTGCTCGACCAGCCAATGCGGCTCGTCTTTTTGCTCATAACGACGAATGTCCAAAAACATCTTGCGCACTTGATGCATTTGCTCTTTGAATTTTGGTTCTGCGAAGCGACCATCAGCGTCTTCTTTGTCCAGTACTTCATGCAAAAACTCATCATTAGCATAGATACGACTACAGAAAATGATGACGTGTGAGGCATCTTTCACCTTTGCCGTGTTGAAATCAAACATCCCTTGCGTACCTTTTGCGATACGTGCCTTGCCAGCCTCATCATCAGCGATCACAAAATGCCAAGGCTGAATATTAGTACTTGATGGGCTAAGTCGTAGGATATCCTTTAAACTTTGAAAGTCTGCTGCTGATATTTTTTTATCGGCATCAAACTCTTTGGTGCTGTAACGCCAGTTCATAGCTTCAGTGATGTTTTTCATTTATTACTCCAAGATTTTTAGTACCGCCACTTTAAGCAAAAACCCGTTTGTTGACCGTTACAGATTGGTTAAGTAGTTACCTATTTTGTTATTAAGTTGCTGATAATTCAGTGCATCGCTGAGTTATTTGAGCCGCCATTTGAACAGTTATTTAAGCAGCTACTTATTAGACGGACACTCATTAAACAGTAACTTAGACGATATTGTAATCGTTCCCTCATTCTCTTAGCATTAGTTAATTAGTATAGATAATTAGCATTGATTTATAAGGCGGTCGACCACAGACAGCTTATATAAAAAATAAATACTGAATTAGGCAGATAGATATGGAACATTCAAAGCAGTTACCCTCAGAGCAGCCACTACGCATCGATATCGTCTCAGACGTTGTTTGTCCTTGGTGCGTCATTGGTTACCGCCAGCTGGCAGAAGCCCTCAAGCAAACCAACACCGAACACGAGATTCACTGGCATCCGTTTGAGCTTAATCCCAATATGCCAAGCGCAGGACAGAATATGCGTGAACATATTATGGAAAAATACGGTTCGAGCAAGCAAGAATCTGATGCTAGCCGTGCTCGATTAATGGAAGCGGGTAATGAGGTTGGCTTTACGTTTAACTTTAACGATGACACACGTATGCACAACACGTTCAACTTGCATCAATTGCTGCACTGGGCAGATCAGCAAGGTCGCATGCATGAATTAAAGCAGGCGTTATTCATCGCTCATTTTACCAATGGTCGCAATATTTCTGACAATGCAGTGCTTGCTGATATCGCCGCAGAGATTGGACTAGATCGTGATGAGGCATTAGCCGTGTTAGCAGACCAAAGGTTCGCTAAAGAGGTGCGCGCAGAAGAGCAACATTGGCAACAACAAGGCATTCAAAGCGTCCCAGCGGTAATTTTTAATAAGCGTCATCTGGTTAGTGGTGCACAAGGCGTGGAAAATTTCAAGAATATCTTGCAGCAGCTGTCTAACATGCCAGACTAGGGCGCATCTTCAGTTCATTCGATAGTCATCTAAATGGGCTAAAAATGGTTAAATCTTGCCAAACATCGTCAAACAGCTGGTTAATATCCCGATATTATCTGCACTATTTTCCTCGTTTGACGGCAATTTATCTCATTTTCATCACCATTTTTAAAATGAAGACACGCCCTAGTTTTCCTGACGAGGTTTTTTGGCAAGATTTCGTTTGCTATTTCTAAAAGGATCCCTTATGTCCTCTGATAAATCCCTTCCTATTATCGTGTTTGATGTCAATGAGACGCTACTCGACATTACCACGCTTGAGCCATTATTTACCCGATTGTTTGATGACAGGCAGATGCTAAGAGAATGGTTTGCCCAATTGGTGCTATATTCACAAACCATGACGTTGTCAGGACTTTATACGCCTTTTGGTGAGCTTGGCGTCAGTGCCTTACAGATGACCTCTGATATTCATAACGTCAGGCTGATAGATAGCGATGTCGACGAATTAAAAGAGCGTATGAGCAAAATGCCTGCTCATCCTGATGTAATACCAGCATTAACAAAACTACGTGAGGCAGGATTTCGCCTAGTTACATTGACCAACTCAGCAAGTGGCGCGTCTCCTACGCCACTTGAAAAAGCAGATATCAGCCATTTCTTTGAACAGCACTTTAGTGTTGAGCAGGTTGCAAAGTTCAAGCCTGCGCCTGAAACCTACCAAATGGTCGCTAAGGAGCTGTCTGTTGAGTTGTCAGATTTATGCCTAGTCGCTTGTCATCTTTGGGATACGATTGGCGCTCAAGCGGCTGGCTGCCAAGGGGCGTTTCTCACGCGACCGCACAATGCTTTACTATCAGCGCCAAACCTTCCAGTACCTGACTTTATGGCAGCAGATCTAACCACGCTTGCCGAACAGATAATTTTTTCCACTAAAAAACAATTACCAATACCAAAAAAATGCCGCCCTATATAAGGACGGCATTTTTGGTTTAGCATACTGCTATTTTATAAGGCTAAATCTATAATCACTATTATTAATAATGATTTTTAAAAATGAATAACCGTACGAATACTCTCACCTTTATGCATCAAATCAAACGCTTCGTTGATATCTTCTAATGGCATGGTATGGGTAATAAAATCTTGCAGTGGAATCTCACCAGCCAAATAACGCTCAACATAACCTGGCAACTCGCTACGACCTTTAACACCGCCAAACGCTGAACCGCGCCAGACGCGACCAGTCACTAACTGGAATGGGCGAGTAGAGATTTCTTGTCCAGCACCAGCAACACCGATGATGACCGACTCGCCCCAGCCTTTATGGCAGCACTCAAGCGCTGAACGCATGACATCGACGTTACCGATACACTCAAATGAATAATCGACGCCGCCATCGGTCAATTCAACGATGACTTCTTGAATTGGCTTGTCATAATCTTTTGGATTGATGCAGTCGGTTGCGCCAAGCTTTTTAGCCAGCTCAAATTTGCTCTCATTGATATCAATAGCAATGATACGACTGGCTTTTGCCATTGCCGCACCGATGACCGCTGATAGACCAATACCGCCGAGACCAAAGATAGCAACGGTTGCACCCTCTTCAACTTTTGCAGTATTCATCACTGCACCCATACCCGTGGTGACACCGCAACCCAATAAGCAGACTTCTTCTAGTGGGGCTTCTTTATTTACTTTCGCCAAAGAAATCTCAGGCAACACGGTATATTCAGAGAAGGTTGAGCAGCCCATATAATGATAAATTGGCTCACCATCTTTATAAAAGCGCGTAGTGCCGTCTGGCATTAAGCCTTTACCTTGGGTCTCGCGTACCGCTGAGCACAAGTTGGTTTTGCCTGAGGTACACATTTTACAGACGCCACATTCTGCTGTGTATAAAGGAATGACATGATCGCCGACTTGCACACTGGTGACGCCTTCGCCGATTTGCTCAACGATACCGCCACCTTCATGACCCAAAATCGCTGGGAACACGCCTTCTGGGTCTTCACCAGATAAAGTAAAAGCGTCAGTGTGACAGACGCCGCTTGCCACGATTTTTACCAATACTTCGCCTTTACGGGGCAGCATGACATCCACTTCTTCGATAGATAGTGGCTCATTTGGGCCCCAAGCAATGGCGGCTTTTGATTTAATAAATTTATCTGACATCGTCATCTCTCTTTTTAATTCATTTTATGGGTTATTAAGCGCAGACCTCTATTCAGCTTATCTTGCTTGTTGAATGGAGGCAAGCGGCAGTTGTAGCAGTCTGTAAAGCTTTATATTGGCTATTATAGTTTTTTCTATAGCGATAACAATATGCTATATTTGCAAATATCTTTTACACAGTGGTAATAATCATGCGCTGGGATGGTATTAGCGAATTTGTTTATGTAGCAGATTACGAAAGCTTTACGCGCGCGGCAAAAGAATTGGGCATTTCTACCGCGCAAGTCAGTCGGCAGATAAGCGCTTTAGAGAAGCGACTGAATATTAAACTGCTGTATCGCACGACGCGTAAGGTATCACTGACTGAAGAAGGTCGCGTGTTTTATCAGCACTGCCGCGGTGTGCTCGATGGCTTGGATGCCGCTGAGCAAGCAGTAAGCAATTTACAATCAAAGCCGCAAGGTAGGATTAAGCTGACCGCTCCTGTCACTTATGGCGAGCAGCAATTATTGCCATTAGTCAATGATTTCATGGTGCAATATCGCGATATCGAAGTGACGGCGTTTTTGAGCAATCAAAAAATCGACCTCATTGATGGCGGTTATGATTTGGCGATTCGTATCGGCAAATTAAGCGATTCGACGATGATGGCAAAAAAGCTCAGCCGTCGTACCAACTTCGTTTGTGCTGCGCCCGCTTATCTCGAAAAATACGGCATACCACATTCTTTGAGCGATCTGAGTCAGCATAACTGCTTACTTGGCACGCGTGACTATTGGCACTTTATAGAAGATGGCAAAATAGATTCTGGAAAAAATGCTGATAAAGAAAAAAACCTGCGCGTGTCTGGCAGTGTCCAATATAACAGCGGTCACAGTCTAGTCGATGCTGCGTTAAAAGGTCTGGGTATCGTCCAGCTACCTGATTATTATGTGCAAAAATACTTAGCATCAGGTGAGCTGGTCAGCTTATTGAATAACTATCGAGAGCCTGAAGAAAGTATCTGGGCTGTCTACCCGCACAACCGTCATTTATCGCCAAAGATTAGACTGCTCGTCGATTATCTAGCAGAGCATTTGGTTTAGCTATGCGTTTTGGCTTAGGCATTTTTTAAGGTGTGTTGCAATGCGAGGCTTTACTATGCGCGGTTTATTACGCACAATGCTACTAAGCACAAGGAATATTATGGTTCACACTAAATATTCGATCTTGCCAGCCATCATGTGCTGAATAAACAATGACAATAAAAGGACTTTTCATGCTTAAGATTCTCTCTATCGCTGCCCTAGCATTGGCAGTATCCTCTTGCGCCAGTGTTGAAAATATTTTAAACACGCCAGACAAAGCACCATCAATGCCAGCAACGATGACTGCTATCGATGCCGAAAAAGGCTTGGTTACGCTGCAAAGCAATCATTCCGTGCAAGATACTGCAGATAAACTGGCGGCAATTATTGAAAGCAAAGGTATGAAAGTATTTGCACGCGTCGATCATCAAAAGAACGCCCAAGGTGTCAATTTAACATTAAGACCGACGCAAGTGATTATGTTTGGTAATCCAAAAGCGGGTACGCCATTGATGAATTGCGAGCAAAGCGTCGCTATCGACTTACCACAAAAAATCCTCATCAGTGAAGATGCTGATAAAAAAGTTTGGTTGTCGTACAACAATCCCGAATACCTAAAGAGTCGTCACAATATCAAAGGTTGTGATACCCAATTGGCGAATATTGCAAAAGCCCTTGATGGTGTCAGTAAAGCAGCAGTTGCAAAGTAATACCAAACCCAAAAAATACGATTAACGACGTCAGTTTTGCTTGTTCCGCTCGCCTAGTCTACTAGATGTCGTACTTGCACTCGTTTTCCTTGCTACTCTAATTTTTTGAGAGGGTATAAGCGTTGGGTGAAAACCTAAAGATATAAAAAGGTGGGATGCAAAAGCATAACCCACCTTTTCTATGCCTTTAAAAGATTAACGTATTAGTAATCCTCAGACCGTGCTATTTGCTCATGCAACTCTACTTTTAACTTCTTTGCACATTCGATAATCTTTTTTCGACCAGCAGGAATAGCGCCATATTGAATCGCCGTTTCTCGCATTTGTACCGTGACGTCATAGTGCGGATAGCTGGCGTTTCGATGGAATAAACGCTTATCCACTTCAATCAGTGCGGCAAAATCATGCAGCTCTTGCAGGGTATCTGCCAGCATATGGCACCACTTATAGCCTTTAAATTCTATCTGCATAAAATCCACATATATCGCCATAGAACCGCCTCCTCTATTATCCTTAATTTTTTATCATGTGCTAAGCAACGCTTTCACAAAACAGCCACTAGAACAATTCACTCGCATCTTTCTTTAGCTGTTTGAGTACGGCTTGGTATTCGCTATGATTGGTTCCAAGTGTGCTTAGACGCCCATAACGGAGCTGACGATAGTCCTGCCTCATCTGCATGATTTTTGCTTGGACAATATCTGAATGACCGCTATCTGTGAGCTTACTAGCTTTACTGCTCTTATTATTGCTTTTAGCATTGATATCAGCGTTAATATCAGCCTTTGAATCATTTTCTCGGTCATTAACCGCTATTGCCACACGCTCAAGCCAAGCCAACTGACCTTCACTTTCATCACGAGCAAGTGATTTATCCGCTTTGCCAATACGTTTTGATAACTGTGCAAGCGGCTGGTCTGCTGGATGCCAACGCTTACGGCGACGTTGCCAAATGACAAAGACCAAAATCACCATGACGGTAATAGCACTTGCCGCTAGCCAAATAATTTGCTGCGTGATTGAACGGATGTTAAACCATTTGAGTAGCGAGTCAGCTTGCTTGTCCTGATCGTAACCAACGACATCTTTTTGCCAATAGTAGCTGGCTTGGTCGGACAGACGGCGTAAGGTTTGTAGCATTTGATACTGCTGATAGCTGATTTGTGCGCTAGCGCCATCGCCGAACATTGCCGCTCCTTGTGCCTGCGTCAGCGCATCCATCCCTTGCTCGACACGCTCAGGCGCGACAAAAGCCGTCGGATCGACACGTACCCAGCCTTGACCCTCAAGCCAAACTTCCGTCCAAGCGTGCGCATCCTTTTGCCGCACCTCCCACACATTACCACCGCGACTCAGCTCACCACCTTGATAGCCGGCGACGACGCGCGCGGGTATGCCAGCGGCGCGCAGCATAAAGGTAAAACTGGAAGAATAATGCTCACAAAACCCAGCTTTGGTCTCAAATAAAAACTCGTCAATACGGTTATTACTCAGCCGTGGCGGTGATAACGTATAACGAAATTCTGTTTGATTAATCCAGCGTTCAATAGCCGCCATATAGCGCACTGGATCTGATCCTGATTGCGCAAATAACTGCTGGGCCAGTGCTCTTGCTTGCGGATTTCCGTCGGCTGGCAAGGCAAGATTCAGACGTCGCAACTCATCCGAAAGAACAGGATCAATACGCATCGGTGCAAATTGCAATACTTCATAACGTAACTGCTGAGTGACGGGCTGATCTTTTAATAAGGTAAAGTTTGAAGTAATACTGACATCTTGGCGCTGGGAAAAAGGATAATCAAGTCCAAATAGCCAGTTTTTCTGCGTCGGCTCTAGGATAATTTCATAGCTGGTAGGCGCAACCTTTACTTCATCAGGGACAGTTGCAAAGGCATTCTCAATCCAATATGGCATTTGCGGTGCAGGTCGCCATTGTCGTTGCTGAGGGCTAGGACGCCATGTAATACCGTCAAAGTCGCTAAACACCAAACCGCGCCAATACAATTGCTGTTGCGGCGGGCGATTATCTGCAAACTCTACCCGAAACGCCAGCTCAGTCGATTGTCCCAAATTGGCAAAATCACCGGGCGACATACTGTCGGAAACGCCAGTGGTTGCTTGCTGACCTGAGAGCTGTACTGACCATAGTGGTGGCAAGCGCGGGAAGAACAAAAATAGCACGACTAATAATGGTAATGCCCCGATACCCAGCACACCCAAAGTACGCAAGCGACCATCACCGCGAGTGTTGCCGTCATCATTAAGCGCAATAAATGCCAATAATATGATAACCGCACCCACAATCACTTCTAAAGTCGTAACAAGACCTTGATCCATCAAAAACAGCGCAGCAAGGACAAACAGTGACAAGTTTAGGACCACATAAGCATCACGCCGCTTATACATCTCCCACAGCTTGCTGATGAGACAGAGCACTAAAAATGCCACGCCCATATCCAGTCCAAACGCTGTATTGTAAGTCAGCCATAGACCTGCCAGCCCCAATAAAAAGCCGAGCATTTGCATGCCTTGATAGACGCGTTTTAAATGCGCTATTTTTTTGAACTTAGCTTTTATAGACGGTAGCTGTGCGGCAATGCTGACCACCGCAAAACCTATCAACCAAAACGGCAGATGCGCCGCATGAGGTAAAATAACGGTAATTTGAGCAATTAGTACCCAATAATAAGCAGGCAAGGCGAATAGCTTACGAGTCCATTTTGCAGCGCTATCCCGTATAGCACGATCAGTGACGTTTTGACCCAGTGCCAACTGCTCAAAACTTACGGAGTTTATCTCTGTCTCATTTGAAGAGTGATTTTTAAAA
The DNA here is from genome assembly GCF_014897815.1 of Psychrobacter sp. PG1. GTDB lineage: Bacteria > Pseudomonadota > Gammaproteobacteria > Pseudomonadales > Moraxellaceae > Psychrobacter. The sequence goes on along the minus strand of NZ_JABUZG010000057.1, from coordinate 144,774 downwards.
TTGGTCATGGCACTTTCGCCAATCTTAACAAGCAAGTTTGTGCAAAGCCATCGCCTTCACCCATTGGTGCAGTAGAATGGGTATCATTGGGTAAGCGCATATGAAATGTCACGCCCAGCTCACCTAATTTCATCGCCCCATACGCCAGTTGTGCCAGTTTTTGCTCATGATGTGCTGCTGGCATATCCGCATAATCTAACGTTTGCTCATGACCGACTGGATCAGCAAAGTGCTTGGTCAACATGCCTTGACCACGTGCTACATGTCCCCACGATACCCGTGCCAGCGACTCGCCTTCAATGTAGTTATCTAGCCGCTCAAAATCATCTTGACCTTGCCGATATTGCCCGCCTGTTGGCAAATCCTCCTGACTGGCAACAGCATATTGCGCCTGCCAATCAAACACTGCAGGTTTTGGATAGACCCAAGCAGTACGGGCAAAATACACATAGGACCACGCCCGCATAATGCCCAAAGGATAAACCGTTTTAATTTTTAAGCGTGGTAATTCAAACTGCCCACGATTCTGCGTCGGTACTGGCAAGCGAATCACTTGCTCGCCTTGCAGTCGTGTCACAAGTATCGACTGTTTATTATCAGCGCCATGTTTGATTTTTTTATGGGCTTTTTTATCTGTTTTATTATTAGGCTTGTCATCAGCCTGCTCGAAGCTAAATAACAACTGTCGTCTCGGTTGGCGGCTCTCACTGCGCAACTGTAAAGTCACCCAAACAGGCGCGCCCGCTTCTGCCATAGTCACTTCAAGCAAACGTACTTGCAGACCTGAAATGTGCGCAAAGGTTACATGAAAGCTGATAAGCCAGACGCTGACCAAATAAAAACATAAACCTAATACCAAGTTATTGCCATAGTTAATGCCAGCAATAAAGGTAATAATTAATAACACTGCATATAGCGTCCCTTCACGGCTAAAAAAGATATAGACGTTACGCAAATTGAGGGTGGCACTATCACTTTTGGGCGCACGCGAGGCAAACCAACGGCTTAATGCGGAAGTGGCTGGTACGGTTAAGGCTTTTGGCAAAAAGCGCATGACTACCCTATCCTTACCATAAAATTGATACTCTCATTCATAATTGGTGATAGCTTTAAAAACAAATACGCTATGAAACAACAAGCAGCTGAAAAATAAATACTCAGATAACAGTGATTGAAATAACAACTATTGAAATAACCATCATTTAAATGACAACAGCCACTTCTGCCAATATACGTTGTGCGATGGTCTGTTTCGCTTGCCCACCAGTCACATGTGCGGGTACAAAACGCTGACCGAGACGATGATCTGTGACCGCGGCAAACACCGCTTGGATATCCTCAGGTGTCACTTCCATATGCCCCGATACGTACGCATAAGCCTGCGCGGCACGCTGTAGCGACAATACTCCACGCGGTGATAAGCCATGATACTCGGAGCTTGCTCGTGTTTTTGCGACCAATCGCTGCAGATAATCTAAGACCACATCCGCGACATAAACGTGTTTAACACCTTGCTGTGCTAATAAGACCGCCTCGGTATCAAGCAACGCATCTAAATTTTTTAGTAGCTCGCGGCGATCCTGACCTTTTAATAGCTCACGCTCTGCGGTAGGCGACGGATAACCAAGTGATAAGCATAGTAAGAATCTATCTAGCTGCGATTCAGGAAGCGGATAGACACCTGCTTGCTGCAAAGGATTTTGGGTTGCAATGACAAAAAACGGCTGCGGCAAAGGATAGGTTTGCCCATCTTGAGTGACTTGCCGTTCTTCCATCGCTTCTAGCAACGCGCTTTGCGTCTTAGGGCTAGAGCGATTAATCTCATCAGCGAGTAGCAGCTGAGTAAAAATAGGACCTGCTCGAAACTCAAATTGCTGTTTCTTTTGATCATAAATGCTCATCCCCAAAATATCTGCTGGCAGCATATCATTGGTGAACTGTACACGACTAAAGCTCAAGCCTAATAATTGCGCCAAGCCTTGCGCCAACGTCGTCTTGCCCATACCCGGCAGATCTTGCAGTAACAAATGTCCACCTGCCAAAATACCACTCAGCGCAAGCTTAACCACTTGCGGCTTATCTAACACAATATGATTTAACTGCGCCATAAGTTGGGCAATTTTTTGCTGATTGTGACGATAGTCAGCAGCGCTAAAGGTCGACTTATGAATCACCTCTGCTGCTGATGGATGTGGTGTTGTAATGGCTCTATCGATAGCTGCGTGGGTCATAGTCAATTATTGGCTCATTTCTTATGGGATTAGTGTTTCTAGGGCGTGTTCTTATTTTGAAAGTGGTGACAAAAATGAGATAAATGGCAGCCAAACAAGGAAAATAGCGCTGATAATATTAAGATATTAACCAATTTTTTGACATGATTTGGCAAAATTTAACCATCTTTAGCCCATTTAGTCGCTTTCGTTTAGCTTGAGGACACACCATAAACTGGCTATTGCTTTGAGTCATCTTCAATTATCGGCACGGCGGCACGAAGCGTTGACAGATAAGCGATGACATCTGCGCGTTCTTGCGCATCGGGCATCGGGTTTGATAGCATTTTTGAGTCTAGCATGGCTTTTTCTGCATCTGCAATATAAGGGTCGAGCGTTTGCGCATCCCATACCCAACCTGATGTTTTTAGCCCGTCACTATAGGTGTAATCTTCTAGCTCAGCGGCGGGCGCACCGTATATATTCATCAGCTGCGGACCTTTTTTGTTGAGCCCCGCATTCAGCTGATGACATTGACCACAAGCGTCTTGATAAATGATCGCGCCGTTATCAGCATTACCTTCCGTATAGATCGGCAATGTTACAGCAGCACGATGATCCGGTGGCGTACTTTCTCCGCAAGCGCTGAGCAATAAAACAGCAGCAAATATACTGCTTATTTGATATTTATTAATGATGGGCATTTTCGGCAATCTTTGGTTAAGGAATGTCAGCTATAGGTGAACAATAAAAATGATAAGGTAGGGTCAAACACATACAAAGTGGAACCCTCTTCACGTCTAAATAGCTGCTTGTAAAAACATAACGTTATTTATTGGGGCATATTAAGCCAATAAACAACGCTTATAGGACAGTTTGAGTAAGGCTTTTGTAATTTATGGCGATAAAAAATTTATGAGCTATTAAGCCGTGTCGAGTATTCCATAAATAGGCACTGTTGATAGTTGCATATCAAACGGATCCTAAATGACGTTAGGTCGCAACCTTTATCGTACTGCTGGGTTCTTCTAAATAATAGCCTTGTAAATAGCGCGCGCCCACGCTCCAAGCAACGGACATGGTCGCCGCATCTTCAATATAAGGCATCAATACGTCCACATTGACTTCATTCGTACGCATAATAAGTGATTTGACAGTTTCTAAATTGTCTGCTGAGTCAATGCCATCCACATAGCTACGTGCTAAACGCACCATATCTGGCTGTACAAAACTGACAATCTCTATGGATTTGGCAGAAGAGCCGAAGTTATTGATGCCCATCTGACAGCTGACTTGGCTAAGGGCGGCAAACTGTGTTTTTGCCACTGTAAGATGGTCTGAGACGTCTTTTTCGTTGAACTGCAAGGTGAGCACACCAGCTGCACCACCCACCGCCTTTATAAGCTGACTGGCAACACTAGGCAGTTTTTTGTCTATCAATGAGGCACTAGTCAATTGCACTAGCAATCTGGCTTCAGGATGTGTTTTACGTACCTCATTGACCTTTTTACAGGCATTGATGAGCACCCAACGATCTATTTTTTCGAGCAATTTATGCGTCTTGGCGACTGCCATGAATTGATCAGGTGTCAATATCGTATTGTCCGCATCCGCCAATGGCAACCGCAGATATACTTCAAAAAAGTCGCTTCGGTCATTGTTAATATCATATATTGGCTGGAAAGATAACTCAAAACGGCTATTGGCAATGGCATCAACTAAAGATTCGGCAAGCGCATGATCATCACTATTGGCATGCTCGCTTGGATCATATAAATGATAAGTGCCGCCATGATTAGAGGTCTCTATCATAATCTGATTGATGGCATCCATCGCACGTTCGAGCACGATACTTGGCTCTGCTGTATTGGTTTCGATTTTGACAATCCCAATACTGACAGTCGTACTGGTCGTACGCTTATCTACTTCAATCAGCATATCACTGATACGTGAACCAATATGCTTAGCCAGTTCTTCAAGCTCTGTGGTGCTCTTGTCCTCGACCAGTATGGTAAAGGCAGTATCACTAAAACGACTCACATGCCCGTCTGATATCAGCTCATCTAACGCATAGGCGACTTGCTTGACGGTCGCATCTACCCCTTGCAAACCTAGACTGCTTCTTATTTTACCGACATTATCGAGCTGAATATACAAAAGCCCAGCCGTCAGTACACCTTGACGTGCTTGCTGGTACACGATTGCCATTTGTTCTTCAAAGCCGCGGCGGTTGTTGATTCCTGTCAGGCTGTCTTTGCATTCAGCAGCTGCCAAACGCTTAGCGACTTCCGCACTATTATTATGGTTTTGTTGGATAATAACCTGCGTCACTGGCTCGCCATCTAAGGTCGCGGCTGCCAATTGTAGCTTTGCCTCAAAAGTACTACCATCCATCCGCTTACTTTCAAAATTGAACTCGACTTCTTGGCGGCTGCCTTTATCAAATTGACGTAAGAACTGTTTGAAACCCTTAACGTTATCACCGCCTGCAATCAGGTCAACAACAGGCACGCCTATGGCATCATTAATCGACTCAAAACCAAAAAGCTGAAGATAAGGGTCATTGGCAAAAATATGGATACCCTGATCAATATAAGCGACCGCACTTTTAGAGTTTTTAATCAATACGTTGGCGCGTTGCTCTGCTTCAGAGAGAACATGTCGCAACGTTCTAAGCTCACGGCGACTGCGTAAATTATCATGCTGTAGACAGATAGACATCACTACTGCCATCTCTTGGTCTACTTTGAGCGATTTGACCATCGTGCCGCTAATAATATCAGGTAACCCCTCATCATTATTGGTGGACGCTACCATCTCTTCATTGAATAGGCAGATCATAGGCAAATCAATACTTTGCTCTTGGACGACGCCCACCACATCGGTGAAACTCATATCATAAGCATTGCCAAACACCAAGACATCCCACGGTTGTCGAAGTGACTTTAACAGCTCCTCTTTATCGTCCAAAAACCCTAAATTGATGGTGTCATAATAACAACCTAGTAAGTGCACAAGGCGCTCAGCGTAGAGCTGATCGTCATCAATGACTAAGAGGTTTAAGATGGACTGAGTACGCATAAGAAGCCTTTTGGATCTTGTGATCTTATTTTTATGTTTGATACCCTACACCTTTTCCAAGCATTAACCTAGCAAGGAAAATACTATCAGGGATAGGCTTAGCGGTTTTTAGTAGATTGGCATCGTCTTTCGAATCAAGGCGACATCTTGGCGAAGCAAAAACATCGTATAAACGAACATAACTGTATCAATCATTATAGACAATAACTTGACTGATTGCAGACTAACTTATCATCATTATTCAGTACATTTATTCACTGCTATTATCGAATAAAAAAATTCAATGAAGTAACCTTTAAACCAGCATTTATTGACATTACTATTTGACAACTTTTCAATAGACGCTCAAACAAACTACAGCTGCACCACCTCATACTGGCTGAACTCATCCGTAATCAGCAACCTCTGCCCCAAACGTAAAGGGGTTTGTTTGCTATTAATACGCATAATGACTCTATCATCGGTCTGAAAGTAAGAAGTCGGTACAATCAAAGTACCAGTGGTTTGTAGTCGCTCATCTCTACCAAGGATAAATGCTGGCACAAAATGGCGACTACGCGTTTCTCTACCTTCTAAACGCAAGCCACAAGCCACTAGCTGATGTCCGAGTACTTGCCACTCGATCTCTGGGTTTTTGCTATCAAAATCAAGCCAGCGCGCCACACCCATCGACCAATCAGGCGGCGTGATTGTATCAGATCGACAGACTAAAAAAAGGCTCATCATATGTAATGCTGGCGGTGCAGTCGTCGCAGATGCATTCTCATCAGCCACTATGTTAAGACTGTCTTTATGAACACTGTTTTTATGAAAGACATCTTCATGAAAGCGGTCTTTATTTAAAGTATCTACTGTTAGTGATAGTCGCAGGGTGCGAAATAGTGATAAATCATCATTATGATCAAAGGTTTCACTGGCTAATACGTGGCTGCTGTCTTGTTTTTTATTCACGGTATCATAACGAGGACGCTGCTCATCTGGTAACTCTTTTATAGCGATTAAACTGGTAAAGCTATGCGAATGGCTCACCCGGTAATGAATATTATTAAAACCTGTAATCAAAACAGCGTCTTCTTTCGCACTATGTTTAGTCGCTAGGGTGAGCGGCGGCTGTAAATAGCGGTAATTGAGCGTCATCGCTATTTTATTAAGCAAGTGACTCTCAACGCCGTCACCCCCTTCCTTAACTAAAGCCTGTTTGCGTCGTTTAAGATACTCAACCAGCGGGGCAATTTCTATAAATAAACAGTGATAGCGATCGTCGTATGGGTTGATTGTAGAGCTGGCCGTCAGGTAAGTTGGCGGATTGTCACTTTGTAAATCAACGAACACGCGGGTCTCGGTGGTTGGCTCAATCGTCGCAACGATATGCTTAGCCCATTCAGGTAACAAACGTTGGACGAGCAGAATATTGGGACGACGCATGGCACGTACATTTAATAGACTGTATAAACAAATTTGGCAATACAGCTGATGAACCGTCTTGGCACGCTGGGTGCCTGCCGTAACACTCATATTAATCTCAGCCGCATGGTACTGATAAGCAAGGTAATACAGCTGATTGATTTTATGCCATAAGTAAGATGAGGGTTTTTGATAGCACAGTGCTTCTTCGCCCAATAGCTTCTGGTACATCAGCAGCGTCTGGTAAATAGCAATGGCGAGTGTCGTTGATGAAGACTTATCACCATTAAAATAGCGCTGCCAGCCATTACTTGCAGCGTATTTTCGCTGATTATTGAGCAATGAGGTTTTATGACGTATCACTCTGTCATAGACCATAATCATTGAATAATATAGCGACTTTATTTGAGCCACATAACCCATTTGAATGTCGCTAAGCGCACCTGTCTCATAAATATAAGACTGTCGCAAAGTGGCAATTAACTGATCTGAGGCGTCTATCACCGTCGCCATAAGGGTAAGACGTTGCGACTCATCGATATTGGCCACACGTAGTACCGTAAGTATTTTTGCTAATTGTTCAGCTTGCTGTGCTTGCGTTTGCGAAGGTAACGCTGCCAACAATTTTAGCAAATAACCTTCTTGGCCATTAGCGGATCGCTTAGAAGCTAGTGGCAATGCCTCTGTAGAAGATAGGTGCTCTTGAAACGTCGATAAAGTTATCATCAGTATTCCTAGTAACCTTGAGTAACTTGGCAGGAGGCAAATATTCAACCATGCCGTATGCAACAATACAAGATAAAAGATACAAATCAGCAGCAACCATCAAAATCGACAGCACCCATTTTTAGTAACGATTAATTTCTATAGCATCATCTAACCGCACGCCTATCTTCTAAAAACCACGCTTTGTTCACTAATTTTTCAATATACCATAGTGCCTATATTAACGATCATTGTAAATATCAATCGGTACTTTGAAAGGTTTATTTGGTAGCTCTCTCACCAGCTTGGGTACCAAATAACCAGGGAGTGCTGCCAACAATGACCAATACAGCTCAATTGCGAAGCGCTCATCATTATCGAAATGTGCGGCACCAGCAACTTTGTCTAATACATGCAGATAATAAGGCAGTACCCCACATGAAAACAAACGCTGACTTAATTGCATTTGAACAGCAACGCTATCATTGATGCCTTTTAATAGCACCGCTTGATTCAATAAAGTGATGCCAGCCGCTCGAGCACGTTGCAGATGCTCTGCTGTTAAGGCATCGATTTCATTGGCATGATTACAGTGGATGACCATCACAATATGACAGCGACTTTGAGACAGTCTGGTCAATAACGCATTGTCCAAACGCGCTGCGATGACCAGCGGCAAGCGCGTATGTAAGCGAATAGTGATCAATTGCGGGAGTGACTCTAAAGTATCTAGCCAAGCAAACAGGCGTCTATTTGTCACATTCAGTGGATCACCGCCACTCAAAATCACCTCATTAATCTCAGGGTGTGCGGTAATGTAATCAATGATATTTTCTTTGGCATCAGCCGTCGGCATATTGGCACTATAGTCAAAATGCTGACGGAAACAGTAACGACAATGAATGGCACAAGCACCTGTCACGGTCAATAATACTCTGGATTGGTACTTATGCAGCATACCCTTGACTGGGTTCTGCGTATTCTCACTCAAGGGATCCGCCACATAGCCCGTTACCTTGATTTGCTCGCGCTGATCAGGCAATACCTGTCTCAGTAAAGGATCATTGCTATCGCCGATACTCATTTTTGCCACAAATCCACGTGGTACGCGCAGCTCAAAATGCCTAGGCACATAAACCTCTGCCCGCAATGATTCTAGCTTTAGGATGCTTAACAGCTCATCGATAGACGTAATGGCCTCGGATAATTGCGTTTGCCAGTTTTTTTGTGTGATTAAATGGTTTATCATGACAACCTAATACCTGTGCCCAAAAGTCGCTATTATACGCGCTTAGTGCGTAGCCTATCAAAGCATACGACCTATCCTTTAAACACTTAGCGTAATAAGCGATTTTAACGCAGCAAGCTATTCATTCACTTATCTACCACCCTATTTATAACCCCTAGGAGTTTCTTGTGGCAAGTTTTTCTACTAATGAATTTAAAGCTGGTCTAAAAGTCATGCTCGATGGCAACCCTTGTGCCATTCTTGAAAACGAGTTTGTCAAACCAGGTAAAGGTCAAGCCTTTAACCGTGTTAAATTGCGCAACCTTCGTAGTGGTAAAGTATTGGAACAAACCTTTAAGTCAGGCGATAGCTTAGAAGCTGCTGATGTCATGGACACTGAAATGAACTATCTATATAACGATGGTGAGTTTTGGCATTTCATGCACCCTGAAAGTTTTGAGCAGATTCAAGCGGACAAAACAGCGATGGGCGATTCAATAAAGTGGCTAAAAGAAAACAGCAATGCACTATGTACCATCACTTTATTCAACGGTACTCCTCTTTCAGTAACACCGCCTAACTTTGTTGAGTTGCAAATCACTGAAACAGATCCTGGTGTGCGTGGTGATACTTCAGGTGGTGGCGGCAAACCTGCCAAGTTAGAGACAGGTGCTGTCGTCCGTGTGCCATTGTTTGTACAACAAGAAGAAGTCGTACGTGTTGATACTCGCACAGGTGACTATCAAACTCGCGTTAGCCAATAGTATGTAAAAGTTATAGCGCTCGATATAATAGAACTTACATAATAGAACTTAACAGTTAGCCTCTAGCTGTTATTCCACAAAAAAGCTGAACCACTGATAAAGCGGTTCAGCTTTTTTTATTTATGAATATTGCCTTTAATACTGTCTCTGTAGTTAATTTGATTGAAAAGTATTCCAAAGCAACCGAGTAAAAATTCATATGGAGTATGTCAAGCAAGGTTAACGCTGTGGTTTTTTATAGTGGATGAACTGTCGCTATTGATGACAGCGATGACGTATAACCTTCTATAAATATCTACCAAAACACTACTCTTCTGCTGATGAGTGTTTCTGTATCAGCCAATATTGTACCAATGCATTCAACTGCTCTTGTTTAAAAGGCTTGGTACAGTAATCTTGCATCCCAACTTTTAAATACTTTTCACGCTCACCATCCATTGCATTGGCGGTCAACGCGATAATAGGTGGTAATGATTGAGGATCATAGAGTTCATGCAATTTAATAGTGGCCTGCACGCCATCTAAAATAGGCATGTGATGGTCCATTAAAATAACATCATAACGCTCAGGTGAGAGCGCAAAAATTTCAATAGCCTGCTGCCCATCAGTGACATGCGTGACCGTATGACCACTATTATTCAGGGCTTTTTTAGCGATGATGGCATTGACGGTATCGTCTTCAACCAACAATATATGACCAGCACGCTCATGGGTCGGCTCAATTATCGTAAAGTCATTTGAATCTTGCCACATCTCATACTGGTTTTCATCAATAGTCGGTAGCGGCAATAAAACACTGAACGTAGTGCCCACACCCACTTCGCTATCCACATCGATATAGCCACCCATCAAATCAACCAAAGACTTACAAACCGAGAGTCCTAGACCTGTGCCACCATAAAGACGATGGGTGAATTTGTTTGCTTGGTCATAAGCATCAAAAATCGCATCCAATGACTCAGCTTTGATGCCGACACCCGTATCTGTGACTTCAATGCATAGGGTCATGACTTCATGATAGATGGTATTACTGATAGCTTCTTGAGCCGTTATTTTGCTGAGATCACTTGCCGAAATACCTTGAGCGCGATATTGGTCAGCGCTGTCGTCGTCAAAACCATCATAATGACAATTGGGTACATGTTTGACATCAATAGTGACTCGCCCACCCTCACGAGTGAATTTAATCGCATTATTAACAAGGTTTGCTAAAATTTGTTTGAGGCGTACCGGATCGCCTTGCACATAGGGCGATAACGACTCGGTATAATGGTAGTCTAAAATGAGCCCTCGCTGACGTGCTTTGACAGCAAAGAGGCTGACCACCTCATTACATAATGCAGATAAGTTAACAGGAATAGAATCAATGGTCATTTTCCCAGATTCTACTTTCGATAAATCTAAAATCCCGTTAATGATCGCCATCAAATGCTCGTTGGAAACTTTGATATTGTCCACGTATTCTTGTTGTTCACTGCTAAGTTTGGTCTCACCGAGCATCTCCACCATACCAATAATGCCATTCATCGGTGTACGGATTTCATGACTCATATTGGCCAAAAAGTCTGATTTCATCTCATTGGCATGTTTGGCATCACGCTGCTTATCCTGTAGCTGCAAGGCATCTGCCGCCATCATCGCAAATTGAGCCAACACCTTTGCCTTTTGCCCATCAAAGTCATGATTGGGCTTCATATCCATCACACACAGCGAGCCCAAACGATAGCTTTTATTGTCCTCATGCAAGATAATTGGCGCACCAGCATAAAACTGTAGGTACGGCGATTCTGTCACTAGCGTGTTGTGGCTAAAACGACTGTCTTTAGTTAAGTCCGGTACTACAAAGACGTCGTTAGAGAGCACGGTATAATTGCAAATAGCCACTTCACGCGTCGTGCGGCAAACACCGCCCAGTCCTTGGACAGATTTTAGATACTGTGTTTCTTCGTCCATGAAAGTAATGGTCACAACTGGTACATCAAAAAATAGCTTTGCCAGATCAATTAGACGCTTAAATGCAGGCTCATCATTGTCGTTGAGCACCTGGTACTTCCTAAGCTTATTGATGCGTTCTACTTCATCTGCCGCTACTGGGTAGCTGTGTTTAGGTGCGTTCAATATAGGCAAGATAGACTCCATTAAATAAGATCAGACGCTCGGCTTGATGCCCGCCTGTTTTATTAATAATTGTAATGCTTCACTCACCATAATCATCGCAACCACCGATGTGACCACTACTGCTGAGCCGTAACCACCACACTGCAAACCGCCTGTCTGACAACTCTTATCTACACGTGGTGGCTCTGTAGAGTAGACACATTTGATCCCGAACTTTTCTTTTAGTGTACTATTAATGCCTTTTTCGTGGCGCAGCTTATTGCGTAATTTGGCAAGTAAAGGATCTTGGTAACTGTCACGCAAGTCACTCACCCTAATCTGACTAGGGTCTATCTTGCCACCTGCGCCGCCTGCACAAACCAGTTTTAATTTATTAAAACGACAATGTAGCGCGATGGCAAGCTTGGCATTCATATCATCTACGCAGTCCAAAATAACCATAGGTCTGCCTTGAGCAACAGCGGCTTTTGCTTCATCGCGACTTGGCAATAAAGTGGCGACATTTTCTACAGTTAAAAAATCATCGATCAAGTTTAGCGTTACTTTGGGATTAATTTCACGAATACGGGTGGCCATCGCTGCAATTTTACTCTCACCAAAGGTGCTGTCTAGTGCAGGCAACTGGCGATTGACATTGGATGCAACCAATACGTCCAAATCGATCAACGTAATAGTGCCCACTGCCGTTCTTGCCAAAGCCTCAGCTGCCCAAGAACCAACACCTCCAACACCAATAACGTATACATGCGCATCGGCAAAAGTAGTGACAGCTGTCGTACCATAAAGAGTGCGCGTACCTTGAAAACGGCGCTCATATTGCACATTGTCTTCGCTAAGCTCTTCTGTCTTTGTAACGTCTTCGGTGCCAATGGACTCTGTCATTGTTTGCTCAAATGGTTGTGTTTCACTCATAACAGATTAAATGCTCTTTTAAATTATTTTTGTGACGCTTATATTACGTTAATTTCTTTATTCACGGCTATCTCATTCACTATCATATCAATGGCTAGCCATATAATAAACCGTCAGTGACTAAAATCTGTGGCACTACGATAACGGATAATCCCATTTTGTTTGCAAAGCACTGCAACTGTTGTGCCACAATTGCTTAGCAAGACTGGCGGGTGGTACATTAAGCAACTCACTCAAGCTTAGCAATACCCATGGCAGGTTGGCAGGTACATTTCTATTATGTACGGCTGTACTCCTCCGTGCACTGCCTGAGTTTTGAGTTGGCACTAATGAATCATGGTCAGATATTTGGCACATGATAGGCGTCATATCAGGGCAATCTGTTTCTATTACCAAACATTCAACACCATAGCTATCAACCGCTGCTTGAATGGCGCGGCGCAGTTTCTTAGCATTGGGATTAGTGATTTGACCGGTAACCCCAAGCTTAAATCCCAACTTAACAAATGCTTTGGCCTCTTGCGTCCCACCACTAAAACTGTGCGCGATACCGCCAAGTTTGTGTGCATCGTAGTCATGCGCTTTTAGTATGGCCAATGCTTCTGCATGGGCTTTACGAATATGCAGCATCACTGGCAGCTGATGAGTCACCGCCATATCCAATTGTGCCTTAAAAAATCGTACTTGTTTGGCAAATATGTCAGGCGCTTTCATCGCCTCAGTAAAGGTGTCTAAACCAATCTCGCCGATTGCTAATGGGCGTTTATCAGCAATCCTTTTTGCCATAGCGATTAAATGATCGTCAGTATGTTGTTTAATATAAAAAGGATGCAAACCAACCGCAACATGGCTACTAAAATTTGACACTTTTTGTCTATCGACATTGGCTGTCGTAGGTAATGACAGCGTATTTAACAGGCGCTCAGTCTCATACATCCGCTCAAAATGCTGATATAGATAGCCGACTAATACCAGATGGCGTACTCCCTGAGTATGAGCCTGCTGCGTCAGTATTTCTCTATCATCATCAAATATTGGGGCATCAAAATGAGTATGCGTGTCAATGAGAGGATAAATAGTAGGTAAGGGCTGTTTGATCATCTTAGGTGAAGCGATAGGGGTCATTGATAGACTCCAAAATTAATAGTTTTCAGCGAGGCATTCCGTGATTTGTCATTCAATAGACATTATTTGTCATTTTGTAGCAATAACCACGTCAATGAACACTTTAGGATGGTAACTTTATTTAAAATGATTTCGACAGTTAAAAAATACCAATCAACAAAAGAGATTTTGATAAGTAAAGAGACCTTCAACACGCCCTATTAGTATTATCATGATTGGCTTTTGCATTGTGCTCATATGAGTGCTCATCTAAGTGCTCATCTGATACATTTTTACCATCTAACGCTCTGGTATCAGCTTGTCGACTGCTACGCCTAGGAATCACCAATAAGGCGGTGGCAGCGACTGCTAATAAAAACCACTTTTTAGCATTTGTATGACTTGTCATTACTTCCACCCCTACCTTTATATCATTATCTGCTATATTTATCAGCAAGTGTTCATACTTACTACTCAATTACTCATTAGTATACTGCGATATAAAAACTGCTATGTTTATCTGTGTTATGAATACGCAAGCTAATGTACGGCGTAGTTTATTTATTACACCGTGTCTCTACATGCTATAAGAATAGGAGGCGAGCGCTTTATTAACCTATCATTAATAAAGCGCTTTTTTGAGTTCTTAACGATTTAAAGGATAAGTTGTCATACCATTATTAGGACTGTCTACTTTGGTAAAACCTTGAGACTGAGACTTTGGTGTCTGATCGCGCTTAGGAACAAGGGGATTGAGCGGCATCAATTCATAATCTGCGCTAACATCGCCATTCCAACCTTCCGTACCGCTCAATGGCAGCTGTTTGATGGTACCGTTTTTATCAATGACCAATTGCAGGACGCGCATTTGGTTGAATTTGCGCTCGGTGACACTGGCGACTGCCCTGCCATCACGTAGGATGGTTGGCTGTAAAAATATGATTAAATTACTTTTTTGCGTCGTGTCATTGTCAGAGCGGAACAGTCGACCAATGACTGGCACGTTACCCAAGCCAGGGACTTTTTGTTGGCGCGTAGTGCTGTTTTCACGCATCAAGCCACCAAGAGCAATGGTCTGCTGATCATCAGCCAGAATCGTCGTATTGATGAGGCTTTTATTGGTGATCAAACCACTGGCGTTACCCGTACTGCCCGGTACCACCGATGAGACTTCTTGTGAGACCTCCAAGCGTACGGTGCCATTGTCGCCAATATGAGGAATGACATTTAGATTGATACCAATATCTTGACGATCGATGGTTTGAAAGGGGTTGCTAGAATCGTTGCCACTGGTGGTAAAGGAGCCTGTCACAAAAGGCACGTTTTGACCCACTAAAATACTGGCTTTTTCGTTGTCCAATGTCAAAATTGATGGCATAGACAGCAGATTGGCACTGGTAGAAGAATCAAGCGCTTGCAAGATAGCCCCATAAAACTGGGTGTTTCCCTGACTGTCTTTGCTGCTATCACCAATACCAATCAAAGCACCAGCTATCGATCCTGCTGCTGCACTGATACTGGCGGCACCGCCACCCAACGCCGCGGCAGCAAGTGCTGTAGCACTCGCGCCTACGTTATTGAAGTTTACGACTCCGTAGCCGCTATTGGCATTGCCAAGCGCCCATTGCACACCAAGCTGGGTCGCATCATCACCTGACACTTCTACAATAGCCGCTTGAATCAATACTTGCGCGCGGCGACTGTCCAACTGATTGACCGCATCTTCAATCTCAAACATCAGCTCAGGTGCTGCATTGACGATAACGGCATTTTGGGTTTCATCAGCGATAATACTAAAAGGTCGCCCGCCAACACCTGTACCAGTACTACTCGAATTGGCACCAGAGGTAGCTGAGGTCGTCGCGTTGTTCGTTGTGTTAGTGCTAGACTCATTAGTCAAAGTAGCGCCTGTGCTACTGGAATCGTTCAATGATGCCGACTCTAACGAGGACGTTGCTCCAGCGCTATTAATAGATTGATTGGCGAGCAATCCGCGTAGCATATCTGCAATATGACCTGCACTGGCGTATTTTAATCGAAAGACGCGCAGACCACTCAAACGCCTTGTAGGCGTGGTGTCCAATTGATTGACCATCTCTTTGACTTTAGCAATCATCTCCGGACTGCCTTTCACCAACAATCTATCACTAGAGGTATCAGCGATGACTTTAAGCTGGTTATTACTACCTTGTGCTTGCCCGCTACCAGCGCTTGCAACCAAGGCGCTAATCAATTCCATCATACGTTCAGCATCGACGTGACGTAGTGGTATCACTTGCAAACTGTCATTGACGTTGCTATCTAAATCGCGGATAAGCGATGTCAGCTGATTAAGACTATCGGCACGATCGGACAATACCAAGGCATTGACACCAGGCACGGCAGCGGCATGAGCTGATTGAGGCATAAGCGGACGGATGACACCCAGCACTTCTGCAGCTTGAGTATTGGTTAAATAAATAACACGAGTAGCTAACGCCTCACCAACACTGTCACCGCGTAAATCAACAGCCACGCCAGATTGTTTGGCGACATTATCTGGCACCAATTTAATGGTCGTTCCCGAGTCAATCGCTGCAATACCGTTGACTTGCATCACACTCAAAAATAGCTGATATATTTCGTCACGCGACAAGGCTTTGTTAGAAATCACCGTCACATTGCCATTAATACGTGGATCAAGGACAAAATTTTGGTCAGTGATGGTTGCAACCTCATTAATAAAGGCTTTGATATCGGCATCTTGTAAGTTGACTTTCCAGCTCTCGGCACTCGCAAGACCCGTACTGGCAGCCCATAATGGTACGGCGAGGCAAAGAGGACGACACAGGCGCATCAGGCGCTGCAAAACATGGTACAGAGGCGTGACTGAAAAATTATGAAAACTTACCATATTGATGATTACCTACAGTGATGTCGCTTAGTATGTACTGGGTTTATTGTGTGCTAAGGTGCTCAATGATTGCTTTGCTCACTTAACGTTCTGCCAACAATGGCATTATTTAAGTGGCACTATATAAATACTTGTTTACCTAAAACTTGTTTACTTAAAGCTTGTTTACTTAAAATAAGAGTTCTCACTCATTTATTGTGCTCAAAACTGCTGACGAATGGTAATGACTTGATCGCCGCGTTGCACCTCTATTTGCGCCTCACCTGATTGCTGTACCTGTTGCAGCACACTAGCATCTTGGGCAGGATTACTACCCACGCTTTGACCATTAACCGTTAGCACTTTATCACCTGGCTCAAGCCCTAAGCGATTACGCAGCTTTGCTGGCATTGCAGGCGTCACTTGATAGCTTTCCCCTGCTGCCATAACCCCCATCCTACTCAAATAACTGGCGGGGTTTTCTTGCAATTCTGTGACCGCTTCATCGATAGCAGATTGCGGACTACTGTCACTGCCTGTCGCAGCGGACTCTTCCTCAGTATTTTGTGTAGGCTGAGGGGCGTTAGGCAGCATGCTGTTCTCTGGCAAGCGCTGATTACTGACGGCACCTGCGATCATGTCACTTTGGTCTAATGGCATCGCGGCTGGCATGCTAATGACGGTTTGCTTGTCACTGGCATCAGCAATGATAACCGAGTTCCAATCGACAGCCACAAGGGTATAGCCACTGTCTTTTAGCGCATCACCGATTCGATAGTTTTTCACTTCACCATTGATATCCAGTAGTGCCGAGGACATGCTCTCTGGCATTGCTAACAGAACGCCTTTTAGATTGACATTGGGCGGTGGCTGCACTGCTGCTGCAATAGGATCAGGATCTGTAAAAATTGCAAATAATCCACTATAGTCCTTGCCAGATGCCGATGTGTTTTGCAAAGGCGCTGGTGGCAGCATCGGTGCCAATGGTGCGGCGAGCAACAACCATAGTAATCGAGCCGCTGTCCAACATAACCAAGCAACAGCCAATAACAATACCCAACCTGAGAATCGATTAAGGGTGTTAAGCACAGGTTTTAAAGTTGTAGAAACATTCATCATCTAGCGTGTCCCCAGCCCATTTAATAGCGGCTGACGCACACTAACAACTGGCGTATCTTGGGGTGCTTGCCCTTTATACTCAGGCATACTTTCTAATAAACGCTGCGTCAAACTGACATCCAACATATTATCGCCATCGATATATAAGTCACCCAAGCGCTTATCTTGATTGTTTAATAAATTGATATGAAGCAGGTTTTTATTGTTTTTTTGCTCGGCACTTAACTCAGCACGCATCGCAGGCATGGTCAGATAAAAAACCTTGCCACCGCTAGGATAGCCTATCTCACCGCCGACCCATGTCAGCTGACCATCGGCTTGAGTAAAACCAGATGGATCTTTTGTTGAAGCGTTTTCTGCGGCGGCACTTGAGCCAGACTGACGGCTGAGCGAAACGTTATTGACCTGAATCGGTGTATTGGGCAATTGCCAATCAACCAAACTTGCCAACGTCTCAGGTGCTATCTTGCCGCTCATATTATCCACTTGCCATGAGTTGGTGCCTATTTTTACTTGTCCATTGAGGCGGGTTTGTGCTGAATTGATATCGACCTCTGCACTTATCTTACCCAATAACAAATGCCATGGCTGCCACGACCATTCTGCCGTACCTGTGAGCGGTGTCGCTGCTAAAGGCATCTGCCAGATAACGGAGCCTTGCCATAAATTACCCGACACATGCTGTACATAAGGCATTTCGGGAGCATACTTTTCAAGCAGCCACGCCGCTGGCATTTGCAATACAGCAAATAATGCAAATAATACAAACCCAACCAGCCACCACAGCTTACGAGGGCGCTTATGAGACGACGCGGATACTTGGGGCACGGGTGCATAACTCTTATATAAGTCAAAAACGTCATTATCATAACAAACAATGGCATACAGATGACAGAAAAAAAGCCAGTATCTTTTTACCAACATAATGGCAATAAAGATACTGGCTTTTATCAGCTTCTAAGACGAAAGGACTATCATGATCAAACGCTATCATTGCACACAAATCATGAGAAACAAGCCCGATGATCAGAGTAGATATAACATGGCGCTTTTTTAAAACAGGACTTATTCAAACAAACGCTTATGTTAAATAGTCTTTGGTAAAAATTGCACCTTGCTAAATCTAAACCGACATCATCTTGTTAGCCACCACACTATTAGATTGCAAAATCTTCGATACTACGACCTGCTGCTAGCGCTTCAACCAACCACGTTGGCTTGCGACCACGGCCAGTCCACGTTTCTTCGTTATTGTCAGTATTGCGATACTTGATGCTGCGTTTTTTCTCTAGCGTTTCACCAGCTTTTAGAATCTCTTCGATAGAGGCATTGCTGTCTTCTGCAATTTTCTCAAACTGCATATAAGCGTCATACAAACGCTGATGTTGTTTTTTGGCAATAAGCTGCTGAGCATTTTCAGTGATGGCACGTAGCTCATCAACGTTCAGGTTTTCTAAATCAATGGCGGTATTTTTGCTCATAATAAATCCAACTGTAAGATAAAAAATATAACCTTAATAGATATTATTCACTATTAAGAACTAAGAATGACGTATTCATCATTAAATACAACGATGAATGTCACAAATCGATATTTTTTCAACCAAATAAAATATTGTTAGCCACAATAGCTAATGGCGTAGATAATATAAACAAAAAACCTTGCTATCACAACAGTAGATTATTATATCTACTATAACAAAAGTCAGTGAATAGTAAAATCGGGTAAATGAAAAACCACTATTTATTTAATAGTTATTCATAAACAGTTATTAATTTTAAGATAAAATCAGTCTCTATAAACAATGTCCTAAAAACGGTTAAACGAATAACTCAGCAAACATAAATCCATTAAAAATAGCAACCGATTGTTTCCATATATACCTACCGATTAGTCAAAAATGCCATTGATTAATCATGCTGATCGCTAAGCTCATTCATCAAATTATAGGCTGCTTCGGCGCTCAATAAATAGGGATTAAAATCAATCGTTGTCGAATATTTTAAATAAATCGCCGCATTTTTTTCAGTCGGTGAAGCATAATTCATGGACCATTTAGACCATGCTCGATGCTTTAACTCACGTGTTTCAATAACCTGTAAGTCATGATGACGCGGATCAGTAATTAAACTATATAACAGACGATTGATCTCTGCTCTTGGCCCTTCAATGGTTTGCAAAAAATAATCTTTATTAAACGTCAGCATACCAGTGATGCCATTGGCGGCATTATTTACTTGTGCTTGCTGCAAGATTTCGTTGAAGTCGTTGGCCGATACATCTGGGTTGGCACGGCTAGCGTATGTCATGCTCATCAAAATGTGTGCATCTTCCATTGCTGATGTCATATCTTATCTCTTGTAAAATGTCATGGGTGTGATGGTTCTTAGCTTTTATAAACGTCAGTCAATTAGCCAATAGAAAACCATGGTTTCTTCTTTTGGGCGGCGCTCACTGCTTCTTGCTCTTGAAGGTCTGATAACGTCTCAATCAACATCATGATTTGATTGGTGTTCATCAAATAAGGATTAAACTGAGTACCTGTCGAAAATTTGAGCGCAAGTCCTTTGTTTTCATCGCTCGGAATCAAATACTTCATTGACCATTTGCTCCAATGGCGCAGCTCTACTTCACGGCATTCGATGACTTGTAAGCCATGATGCCGATTATCTTTAACCAGTTTTCTGAGCAATTCATTGAT
This sequence comes from Psychrobacter sp. PG1, assembly GCF_014897815.1. Lineage (GTDB taxonomy): Bacteria > Pseudomonadota > Gammaproteobacteria > Pseudomonadales > Moraxellaceae > Psychrobacter. The sequence continues at coordinate 124,555 of NZ_JABUZG010000057.1, read as the reverse complement.
GACGGGTCTCGCCCCTTCAATACTTTGCAAAAAATAATTGTGATTGAACACCAAAGCACCCGTAATACCATTGCGCTCATTGTTTTGCTGAGCTTGTGTCAGGATGCGCGTTACTTCACCTTTAGGATTGTCGGTGTTATAACGGCTAATATAAGTTAAACGTAGAATAATATGCTCGCCATGATGCATTTTTAGGCGATTTAATTCTGAAAGCTCAGCTGATTCCACAAAACACTCCAATTAGTTTGCTAAATTTTTCACCTATCACCACCCAGCTACTGTCTTTTATAACCGAGTATTTGTGGTATAAGTCATTTTTTTTATAACATAAGTCGTGTATATATTAACGTTGAATTTTTTTGATAAAATCATTCATGCCGCGTGATAAATTACTGCTACTGGTGCTCTGTATTTCTTTGACCAAGCTCAATAATTGCGAGCTATCCGCGCATTGTTCTAAACTCAACAAGTAACCCCAAGCTTCTACTGGTGGTGCGTTTTTTTCAATATAGTTAGCCAACTCTGACTTTATCGTTTCGTAGCTCGCACCAGACAACCTAGCCTTGAAAATACTACTGATTGATTTCTTGCCTAATGCTGCCATTTTATTGAGACTTTTATCATTAAAGGTGCGATCAAACTCTGTCTCAATATTTCTTTCAGACAACGATGCTTGAGACTGATCAGCCGTCGGTGCTTGCGGCGCAGTGGATATTTGAGAGGCAGCATTATCAGCGCCCACTATCTCTACACACTCAAGCCCTAACAGCAACTCAAATAGTGGTGCAACACCGCCAAAATCGGCAAACATTTTGCTACGGTCAAGCGTATCAAGATAGCTTTGATACGTGCGTTTGCCATCGATCATAATGAGCAATGTTCTTGCTTCACGCGGCAATATGCCGAGACTCTGAGATTTAATCTCTTCTCTGCCCAAATCAGTTTTTTGAAACACATCACCATCTTTCATTCTTTGTACTCATCACTAGCAGTAAGGTGGGCACTTTTATAGTCAATTGATTATAAAAGCGTGACAGCTTTAACCTTTTACATTGAACCAACCCTGTCCTAAGCGGTCGACCAGATGAATTTTTATTATTTCAACTATTGAACAGTCAAATTTTGACTTTTTATTGGTTAATAAAAATTACTTTAAATCAAAGCCCCACATTTAATATTGTTTGAATTATTGATTCGAGTGAATTATATCAATCCATTTAATGAACCGTTAGCACTAATTAAATCCAATAGAACAGACGGTCTATATAGGATATGAAAGGTAGTTTTTATAAATTTCAATATAAAATTTGATAAGATAATGAGAATAAAAAAATCGATAAACTCAATGAAGCAGGCTACTGTTTATCCGCTTTATCTTCTTACTAAATCGTTTACAAACCAATAATTAATTTTCTTTTTTTCGACTAACTATCAGGGCGCAACTATAAAAACCAACAAACGTTTTACTTTTTTAGCGAGATAATATCGCAATTGAAAAAGTCTATCTTTCTAAACGCGCTCACTCTCATACGACCTTTATGCGCACTATAGAAAATTTATTTTTTTAAGTCATTTATCACTAGCCATAAAAAAACCCTGCAATTGCAGGGTCTTCTATAGATTATTCTTAACAGATAACTCTAAGGTATAAGTTAAAACGGAATATCATCATCGACAGGGCCATCTGGCATTGCTGTTGGCTTTGACTGTGCAGGCTTTTGCGCAGGTTGATTGAATTGATTCTGCTGAGCAGGTGCGCCTTGATTGTTAAAGCTGTTTTGACCACCTTGAGCAGCTGACTGGTTGTAACCGCCTTGCTGTGCTGGCTGATTGTTTGCTTGCTGACCAAAGTTGTTTTGATTGCTTTGACCACCTTGATTGCCATAGCCACCACCTTGACCCTGATTTTGACCGCCAAAGCTATTATCACTTTGACCACCAGTCGCACCATCTAGCATTTGCATTTGCTCAGCACGAATCTCAGTAATATAACGGTCTTGACCATTGGGATCTTGATATTTACGGGTACGCAAACTGCCTTCGATATAAACTTTACTGCCTTTACGCAAATACTGCGCGGCAATTTCACCCAAACGATTAAATAGAGAAATACGATGCCATTCCGTCGCTTCTCTTTTTTCGCCGCTTTGCTTGTCGGTCCACTGCTCTGACGTTGCAACCGAGATATTGGTCACACTACCGCCGTTATTAAATTGACGTGCCTCAGGGTCTGCTCCAAGGTTACCGATGATGATAACTTTATTAACTCCGCGCATGATACCGTCCTTTTACTTATGAATAATTTTATGAATCGCTTTAATGACTGTGCAGCTAAGCGCATTCATTAATGATTTTACTGTAATCAATTTTTATTGGAATATCTACAAGCTATCTATTAAAGACGACAATCTATGTCGTCTAGATATATATTATAATTTTTGGGTTTAAAAAACCATGATATTGCTATTTTGCCATTTTATTAAGCGAATTAATACTATTACCAGTTACTGACTTATCAACTCACTCTGTCCTTTATAAACTTATTTAGAATCATTGCTCTCGTTATTGCGATGCATACTCAAGGTGACGCTACCCAGCTCTACGCCAAATTTTTTCATGACTGAGCGATTGAGCATGACGTTTTTATCAACCAGATACATCCAGTCATCAAAATTCACTTTGTAGGTTTTATCCTCAACGGGTAGCTCTAACAAGTAATTCCAATGCAAGGTATTGCCAACCACTTCCCCTGTTGCCTCGCCAATGACATCGCCTGCTGTGCCTTTCCAGCTACCATCAGCTTGTTTGGTCAATCGCCATATACGCTGTGATTTTGACCCATCTGCCCATGCGAACTTCTCATCTAAAACGATGACATTATCGCCTTCGTGAGTAGCATCAATATCGACGTAAAAGCGTTTTTTGACCTCGCCATTGCGACCTTGAAACATGCCCCAACCATCGATTTGACCTGAGAAGAACTCATGCATATCGAGCGTGGGCGTGCTGTTCTGATAGGCTTGGATATTTTGTGTGGCACAGCCTGAGAGTAGTAACGTGGCTGATAGACCAAGACCTATCGAAAATTTAGCCACTGCTCGAGGCGCAATATTTTTCTGACACCACCAGACAACATCGTAAACTTACTCATATTAATTCCTTTTAAGCCGAGATGGATGTTCAATGTTCACTTACCTCATAACTGCGCTCTTCGCGGGCTCTCGCAGAGAGCCCTAACCTACATTAATTTTGTTAGTAAAGTGACAGTCTTTTGGAACAGGCTTCTTGTGCTATTTCTTCCAAAGCAGACATGCCTCTATGCTTCAAGAGTAATTCAACACACTGCGCAATATGTATTCTTGCCTCAGATCTTTCATAAGATTTATGTAAAATAATGAGATCTTCCGGACCAAAGCTAAATGTAGCTTCCTTTAATAACCCAATGAAAAGTAATTTAGATAATCCTGGCTTTGAAATCATTAGATTTCTCAATGAGCCTGCAGGTAAAATATCTGATTGCTGTAAAAGAGCTTCGGCTTGGATAAGCAATCTATCAGACATTTTTTCAGCTTTAGTACTATTAGCAACATTAGCAAGAGATGACCACTCTATCATTGTTTTTAAAGTTTTATCATCAGCGCTAGGCTCCTTTTTTGATAAGATAAAACCAATCAATGCAACCAATAAACCTAAAACTAGACCCATTGCCATATCTTATTGCCTTATATTCATATGAAATTGATGAGTTTATATTCCGATAGAATAGTATTTAATATACTAAATATTCTCTTATTGGTCTTTTTTATTAAATTGTTCATGGCTTTATTTTATGCGATCAATAAACTCAACTGACCAAGCACTCATGTCTTTATTAATAGGGCTTGTAGATGATATCAGGTTGCTAAAATCTTTGATAAATTGAGGACTTCTCGTAATACGTGCTAATTGAGCATCTGATAACCTATCGAGTGTAAACATATCAGCTGTCTCTTTGTCTCTACAGGACTATGAATGTTGCACGTAAAACCTGTTAAATATCTAGTGGACTCTGTGCCAAACTCGATAGCTGCATCCGCGAGTCATCTGTCAATTGTGTCTTGTCTAGCTTGAGATAGGCAACTTGCTCTTTCGCCATCACGACCAGCTCATCCACGCCATCTACCGCCAGCATTTGCCGTGACCAGTCTTGGATATTAATGTTTTTAGGGATGGTCACAGTAGTACTCGATAGATAAGGCGGCTGAGAAATGGGGATAATAATGAGTAGCGCCACGCCCATAATGACGGCCAAAATTCCCCACGCCAATAGGTTAGGTTGATTCAATAACAACCCGCCCATTGCTCCACCGACAAACGCCCCAAAGAACTGGCTGGATGAATTTAGCCCCATCGCAGTGGCTTTATTGGCGACTGGGGCGCGCTTAGATATCCATGAGGGAATCGTTGCCTCAAGCAAGTTAAAGCCCATAAAGTACAATAACAGACCTAATATAATACCAACGCCAACCTGACTGCCAATAGCCAATATCGCTAAAGCAGCGGTCATCAACGCAATCGCGCCTAAGAATACTTGGCGCATTTTGCGTTTCTTTTCAGCGATGATAATAAAAGGAATGGCGACGGCAAAACCAATAAATAACAGCGGCAAATAAACCAAGCCTTGCTGACGTACCGATAAACCCATCACTTCATTAAGCTGATGCGGCAATATCACAAATATCGCCGTCATGGTCAGATGCAGAGCAAAGATACCAATATGTAAGCGGTTTAAATCGCCGATTTTGAGGACGGTCGCTAATTGTTGACCAATCGATTTATTGTCTAAATTGTGTTTAAGTACGCGTAGCGGTGTCGGCACAAACAATAATAACAGCATCGCCAAAACAGCAAAGCCTGAGGTCAACCAAAATAAACCAGAGATACCCAGCGAGCCAACCAATAACGGACCAAAGGCAAAAGCGAGCATGATAGAAGTCGCAATAGTCAAGCCCATCGTCGCCATCGCTTTGGTACGCATTTCTTCGCGCGTTACATCAGCCAATAACGCCATCAATACCGCAGAAACCGCGCCACTACCTGCCAGTGCTCGACCAATAATGACCTCGTAAATATCAGTCGCATTTGCCGCAATGATACCGCCGAGAGCAAATAAGATCAGCCCTAAAAAGATAATCGGCTTACGCGGGAACTTGTCCGCAGCAAGACTCATGGGTATCTGAAAAATCGCCTGTCCCAGTCCATAAATACCGACCGCCAAACCAATCAAAAACGGCGTCGCGTGCGTATAATTGTCACCATATACAGAAAACACAGGCACAATCATAAACAGACCAATCATCCGCAAAGCAAATATACCACCGACCCCGAGGATTGCCCGTTTTTCTACGCTATTCATACTTGCCTCACTGGTTCGTCATTGCTGATTTATCACTACTGCGCTGCTTATACTATTGTGATGCTATCAAGACTTTAGCTACAAATTAAGCCCACTAGTATAAGACATTCGCCGTTTGCGTGCCGAGACTTTTGTCTTATTGGTGCAGCCTCCCATACCTCTTCAACCCAAGCCATTCATATTACGCGATTATTTTGTTACCAACTACATCGGATGCGCAATCACACCTTGAATAATGCAGCCGCCATGACAATAAAGTAAGGCGTCATAAACATTATTACTCGTCAGCTAGAGCGATCGCTTAGATGACAAACTCCTCTATAAAATGACATTTTGGTCAAAACCATGACAAAAGGTGACTACTACTTAACATTGATTTGATTTAGATTTGCTTAGTCATACGAAAACCAATCGCCTCAAAGGCTGTAGAATAAGAAAACAGCAAAATGAACGCCAAGTAGCATACCGCTCAGCAATAAAAATTAAAACAGTAAATTAGGCATCTATAGCTCTCACTTCATCAACGTATGAACACTTTATAAAAATATTATTTATAACCATATTATAAACTTACGAAATATTCACGTTTTTAACCAACCATTCTATTGATCTGTATTTAGCTTTTAATTTGAGATATTTTCAATCCCCTTTTAGCAAATAGGAAACCTAACACCGATGGCACACGAGTATATTAAGGTTCGCGGCGCACGCACTCATAATCTAAAAAATATCGATTTAGACATTCCACGCGACAAGTTCGTAGTAATTACGGGTTTATCAGGCTCTGGTAAATCGTCATTGGCATTCGATACGCTGTATGCCGAAGGGCAACGTCGTTATGTCGAAAGCTTATCGGCCTATGCACGTCAATTCCTCTCACAAATGGAGAAACCTGACGTCGATAGTATCGAAGGCTTGTCGCCAGCGATTGCTATCGAGCAAAAATCAACCAACCATAACCCGCGCTCTACCGTCGGGACGATTACTGAGATTTATGACTATTTGCGTCTGCTCTATGCGCGCATTGGTACGCCCTTTTGCCCAGAGCATGGTGAACCAATGGTGGCGCAGTCAGTGACCGAAATGGTTGATCAGGTTATGGCGTTACCAGATGACACCAAAATCATGATCTTAGCTCCAGTGATTCGTGAGCGTAAAGGTGAGCATACGGTGTTGCTTGAGCAATTAATTGGTCAAGGCTTTGTACGTGTGCGCGTCGATGGTGATGTCTACGACACCGATGAGCTACCGACACTCGATAAAAAGAAAAAACATACCATCGAAGTGGTGGTTGACCGCTTTAAAGTTCGTGATGACTTAGGCAATCGCGTCGCTGAAAGCTTAGAAACCGCTCTGCGTTTGGGTCAAGGGCTGGTGACGCTACACTTTATGGATGGCAATCCAAAAGAAGGCGGCGATGACAATCAAGTCATGTCAGCCAAGCACTCATGCCCTGTCTGTGATCGTGCCGTACCTGAGCTTGAACCGCGTATGTTCAGTTTTAATAATCCATACGGCGCATGCCCAAGCTGTGACGGTCTTGGTAAACGTCAATACTTCGCGGCTGAAAAACTGATTACTCATCATGAAAAATCGCTCAATCAAGGGGCGATTAATGGTTGGGATAAACGTCATGCCTACTACTTTGGTTTGCTCTCTACCGTCTGCAATCACTTCAAAATTGATATGGATGCGCCGTGGCAAGATCTGACCAAAGTGCAGCAAGACCTCATCATGCAAGGCTCTGGTAAAGAGAAGCTGACCTTTAACTTTACCGATGAGCGCGGTCGTAAAACCAATAAAACCGTACCATTTGAAGGGGTGCTGCCTTATTTAGAGCGCCGTTATGCCAAAACTCAAAGTAACCTTGTCCGTGATGAGCTGGCTAAATATTTAGCGGATACCACTTGTAACGTCTGTGATGGTGCACGCCTCAATGAGATTTCACGCAATGTCCGCGTTGATGACCAAACCATCGCTCAAATCGTGAAGTTGTCTATCGGTGATGCGGCTGAATATTATAAGACTATTAAAATTAGCGGTCATAAAGGTGAAGTCGCGGAAAAAATCTTTAAAGAGATTAATGAGCGCTTAAACTTCCTCGTCAGCGTTGGGCTTGATTATCTATCGCTTGCCCGCTCTGCTGAAACCCTATCAGGCGGTGAAGCGCAGCGTATTCGCCTTGCCAGCCAAATTGGCGCAGGACTAATGGGCGTGATGTATGTGCTTGATGAGCCATCGATTGGTCTACATCAGCGCGATAATGATCGTCTGCTAAAAACCCTAACGCGCTTGCGTGATTTAGGGAATACTGTGCTGGTCGTTGAACATGATGAAGATGCCATTCGCCAAGCAGATCACGTCATCGATATCGGTATCGGTGCAGGTGTACATGGCGGTCATATTATCGCTCAAGGTACGGTCGATGACATCATGGCAAACAAAGAATCGCTGACTGGACAATATATGTCTGGTAAGAAGAGAATCGAGATTCCAAGCATTCGTCATAAAGCCAAGACGATGGATGTTGAAATCACAGGTAAGGCCAAAGCTCAAAAAGTTCCGATGACGATTGAGCTCAAAGGTGCATCCGGCAATAACTTACACGATGTTGATTTGACGATACCAATCGGTATTATGACTTGTATTACGGGCGTTTCTGGCTCTGGTAAATCTACCCTGATTAACCGTACCTTAATGCCATTGGCAGCGACTCAGTTGAATAATGCCTCGACGCTCATCGCGGATAAGCATGACAGCATCAGTGGTCTTGAGCATTTGGACAAAATGGTCGATATCGATCAAAGCCCGATTGGTCGTACTCCGCGCTCAAACCCAGCGACTTATACCGGTGTGTTTACCCCTGTGCGTGAGATGTTTGCCCAGACACAAGAAGCGCGTGCTCGTGGTTATAAGCCGGGTCGCTTTAGCTTCAACGTAAAAGGCGGACGCTGTGAGATGTGCCAAGGTGATGGCCTTATCAAAGTTGAGATGCATTTCTTACCTGATATGTATGTGCCGTGTGATACCTGTGAAGGTAAGCGCTATAACCGCGAGACCTTAGAGATTCACTATAAAGGTAAAAATATTGCCGATGTCCTAGATATGACTGTAGAAGATGCCACTGAATTCTTCTCAGCCATTCCAGCGATTTATCGTCGTCTGCAAGCATTGATGGATGTTGGCCTAAGTTATATTCGTTTGGGTCAATCTGCGCCAACGTTATCAGGCGGTGAGGCGCAGCGTGTTAAACTGGCTCGTGAGCTTGCCAAACGTGATACCGGACAGACGCTCTATATCTTGGATGAGCCAACCACTGGTTTGCATTTCCATGATATCGATAAGCTGCTCAATATCCTACATACCCTACGTGATAAAGGTAATACCATCGTCGTCATCGAACATAACTTAGATGTCATCAAAACCGCAGATTGGGTAATTGATTTGGGCCCTGAAGGCGGTAAAGGTGGCGGTATGATCATCGCAGAAGGTACGCCTGAACAAGTGGCCGAAGTCAAAGAGTCATACACGGGTATATTCTTAAAGCCGATGCTAGAGCAAGGCATGAAAGAAGTCAGCTAATACAAGTGAATGATTGATAAAAGGCCACTCTTTATAGGGTGGCTTTTTTTTGGTTAGAAGAAAGTACTTAGAATTCTAGACAAAAAGTAGTAGCGGTGAAGTAATCTACTATGTTAGCTTTGCAATAATCGATAAATGTAAGGAATAGCAATGTTTAGTAAAGAAGGAAAGAGAATAGAAGCAGAGGTTTTTAACGATCTGGAATCATTGTGCCAGTCTGATGGATATTTACATACTATTGCATACTTTTGTTTTAGAGATAATACTGTACGATCTGGCGAGGAAATACAGAAGGAGGACTTTTTAGAACAGTATGGTATGGATAGACTATTACGCATTGAAATATCTACACTAATTGGTCTTGCATGTACAATTAAGTCAAACGTAGAATTACCAACTCCTGCTAAAATGCAGGAGTACATAGAGAAAACAGAAGCTTTGCTTTTAGAACTCCATCATTCAATGATGCCTGATGTTTCAGATATGTTTAAATTAGACGCTGATAAACAACCAGATAAAAGCTATAACCCCCTTAATAAAGGTACTTTCTTAAGAGAACCTATATTTTATGGAGGCGAGTCAGCCTATCACTTCCAATACAGAGATTTATCGAAGTTAAAATACAAAAATGATGAAGATTGGATAATAAGAAATAAAGGCTATTCACTAGATGAATTATTCATTGTTATTAAATCTATTAGCTCTTTACAACTTAAAAAGGTTAACAGTATATTATCTAAGGTTTTGCAAAAAAATCCTGACGAATGGACAGTTTTAGAAGCATATACTTTCACAATAGATGAGATAGAAACCGAGCTATCCACACCCTTATCTAAACCTTTAATAAAAAAGGTAATTGAGTCTTTTGTATCGATTGATAATTATGAATTCAAAAGGCTTGATGATTTCAACCCAAAAAATGCTTTCCCAATAATAAAGCTAGATGAGAGTGGATATCTTCTTTTTCAAAATTATAGTTTATTAGAAGCATTATATGAGTCTCCCTTCTTTTGGTTCTGGGATGATAAGTCTTACCGTAGTACTGCAATGACGAACCGAGGCAACTTTACGGAAGATTTTTCCGTAAGTAGGTTAAAAAGTGTTTTTGGGAATAATAGAGTTTTTCAAGGTGTCAATATTCTTGAAAAAAAAGGCGTAATTGCTGGAGAAATAGATGTTTTAGTGTTATTTGCAAACAGAGCTATTGTACTGCAAGCTAAATCTAAGAAACTTACTCTAGAATCTAGAAAAGGTAATGACTCAGCTATAAAAAACGACTTTAAGAAAGCTGTTCAAGATGCGTATGACCAAGCCTATTTATGCTCTGAACTTTTAGTAAGTAAAAACTATAAGCTTGAAGATAAAGATGGTCAGAGCATAGATATTTCAAATATCGAATTTCAAGAAGTATATCCAGTATGTATTGTATCAGACCACTACCCTGCTTTATTTTTTCAAGCTAAGCAATTCTTAAAATCTAGAAAAACTGACATCATTAAAGCTCCTTTTATTATGGATGTTTTCTTTCTAGATGTTTTTGCTGAAATGCTCCATACGCCCTTATATTTTCTGAGTTATCTGAACAGAAGAACAAACTATACAGACAGCGTTATGGCTACGCATGAAATGACCATTCTTGCATACCATCTGATACATAATTTATGGGTTGACGGTATAGATTACATGCATATAGGAGACGATTTTAATGCTGAATTAGATATGTCAATGCTAACTAGAAGAGATGGTCTGAACTCTATACAGAATCCAAAAGGAATACTTACAAAACATCAGGGCACTATAGTTGGAAAATATCTTTCTGATGTTGAAAGAATGAATAATCCAAGTACAGTAGACTTTGGATTCTTACTACTAACAATCAATGAACAATCAATTCAACAGATCAATGAAGTTATTGAATTAATTTGCAGTAAAAGCTTAGTAGATGGTAAAAATCATGATTTTACAATTGGATTTGAACATGGCAATGGTGAAGGATTAACAATTCACTGCAACTACAATGACTATAATATTGCTAAAGAAAAATTAGAAGATCACGCTAGAAGAAGAAAATATTATACAAAGTCTAAAAAATGGCATGCTATCTGTATTGACCCTGATACTAAAAATATTAGATTTGGTATGAAGCTCGACTTCCCTTGGGAGTATTCGCAAGAAATGGAGCGAGCCACTTCCCACATGGCAAAACCTCTATCAACTTTCAATCCTAAAACGAAAATTATGCCTAAAAAAACAGGGAGAAACGAAAAGTGCTCTTGCGGTAGTGGAAAAAAATATAAGAAGTGTTGTTTGTAATTGATTCAGCCTTGATCATCAGCTCCCTGCATCATGTCTATACCCTAGTCACCTTGAGACGTATTTTACCCCCAAATTGTAGCGGTTATCCTTGGTTAACCACTAGATTGCGGTAACTTAGCTAGGAGCAATATCGAGACAACAGGAACGCTACTGGCTATTAGTCACCGCTCTAGTGGCCGACCAGATATGAGCGAAAAGCGGGATTGGCTCCCAGTAATAAAAGCGCTCTAATTAAACAAACTCCCTCTCAACATTCATTACCCGTGCATCTACCGTACTCTCTATCTTCTCCTCAATTTGGCTACACTGCGACTCGACTTCACGTTTAGACAGCCCAACCATCACAAACGTCCACTCGCTAGCGTCATGCCGATCTCGCTCGCCACTCTCACAGACCGCGACGCTTGGTGTATCACCAAAGCGTGCGTGCAAGCCGCCCATACGTTGGCGCTTTTCTTTTAATGAGCCGCATCCGGGCAATGAAAACGTCAGTGTCAAAATAGCGATGTGCATTTTATGCTCCTTACCAAAAAAGTTTATAATAGCATCCAATATAATATTCAATAATGGCTGCGCGTCAGCATGCATACCCTTTATAATAGCGTATCAACCGCCAACCAATTTGCGTATCTCACCCATGACCTCTATCAGCTACGTCAAGCAGCAACGCATCACTCGACTATGCGTACGCTGCGGCTTACTCCTTATGCAGTATGGCGCTGAGTCTGCCGTAGTCGTGGACTTATCCAAACGCTTGGGGCTTGCTTTGGGGATGAACAGCGTCGAATGTTCGCTGAACTTTAATGCCATCACCCTGACGACCATCTGTGACGAGCGCTGTATCACCACCACCAGAGACACGATCAATCAAAGCATCAATGTCAATTTATTGGTACAAATCCAGCAAATTATCAATAAAACCGAAGCCACCGTAGACAGTACCGATTTGATTGACCGCACTACCCTTGCCTTTGATGAGTTGGATAAGACCGTATACCCAACATGGCTGGTGGGCATATTTGTTGGTGCGTCTTGCGCAGCGTTTGCGTATCTGAATGGCGGCAGCTGGTCTATTACCGCCGTGACATTTATCGCAGGTATGGTGGCGATGCTGACTCGTATTTATCTGTCCAAGCATCACTTTAATCCCTTTATCACCGTCATTGTGACCGCTTTTATTGCTTCTTTAATTGGAGCGACGACCTATTATTTTGATATTGGTAATAATGCCGATATTGCGGTTGCCTCTAGCGTCTTGCTACTGGTGCCTAGCTTTCCTTTGATTAATTCGTTCTCAGATATCTTAAAAGGCTATGTCAATATTGGTGTTGGGCGTGCGGTGTTTACCTATATGCTGACCTTGTCCGCTTGCGTTGGTATCGTGATGGCGCTGGTTTTACTACGCATACAGCATTGGGGGTTTTGAGATGTGGTTCATTGAGACTGTGGTGCTTTCATGTATTATTACCCTTGGTTGGACGCTGATGTTTAGCGTACCCAAACGCTATATTTTGCCTTGTTTGCTGATGACTGCTTTTGGCTTCGGATTAAAGACTGCTCTCGTTTATCAGCATGTACATCTCGTGGTTGCCAGCTTTTTTGGGGCAATGCTTGCCAGCTTTTTGGGCGTGTATTTTTCTAAGAAATATACCTTACCACCCAAAGCACTTATCTCGCCTAGTGTCATTTGTATGATGCCCGGTATCGCCGCGTATAAGGCGATGGTCAGTATGGTACAGATTGGTTATTTTGGTTTTTCAGACGAGTTATTTAGCCAAATGATGGTGTATTTGTTTGAAGCGTTGTTTGTCACCTCAGGATTGGTGCTTGGCTTATCCATTCCGGGACTGTTATTTTATAGACGACGTGCCATTGTTTAAGTAAGTTTAGATGAGTCCAGTTAGGTTTAAATGGGTTTAGATAGCATTATTAGATGTCAGGCTATTTTTGCCTAAATGCTTTTATATTCTGATGCTAGCTGATACATCCTCATAAGCAAAACCTTGTAAGATTAATAATGATACCCATTACAATAGAGTTCAAAACAACAGAATTAAAAAATAATAGACGGCAAAATTGCACCAATACGCATCAATACGTCCTGAATAAAGAGACTTAACCATGACAAAACATTATGACTATATCGCCATTGGCGGCGGTAGCGGTGGCATTGCTTCAATCAACCGTGCGGCGAGCTATGGCAAAAAATGCGCCATTATCGAAGCTAACCAGTTGGGCGGCACTTGTGTGAATTTGGGCTGTGTACCTAAGAAAGTAATGTGGTATGGCGCACAAATTGCCGAGGCTATTCATAAATATGCGCCAGACTATGGCTTTGATGTGGATGTTAAAGGTTTTGACTTTCAAAAACTGGTGCAGAGCCGTCAACAATATATCGAAAACATTCATCGCTCTTATGATAATAATTTGGCCAAAAATGGCGTTGAAGTGATCAAAGGCTTTGCCAAATTTGTCGATATCAATACTGTAGAAGTGAATGGCGAACTGATTACCGCTGACCATATTTTGATTGCCACAGGCGGTCACCCGATTCAGCCAGATATCAAGGGCGCAGAATACGGCATCGACTCTGACGGCTTTTTTGCGTTGAATCATTTGCCAAAACGCGTGGCAATTGTGGGAGCAGGATATATCGCTGTTGAAATCGCAGGTGTGTTAAACAGTTTGGGCGCAGAGGTGCATTTGTATGTACGCCAGCACTCGCCGCTGCGCTCATTTGATCACAGTGTGGTAGAGGCATTGCTCATAGAGATGGAGCAAGACGGTATTCAATTGCATACCAATACTACGCTCACGGAAGTCAATAAAAACGAAGATGGCAGCCTGACTTTGTGTACCGAAAATGGCAGTCTAGACACGACAGATTGCTTGATTTGGGCGATTGGTCGTGCGCCATCGACAGACAATATCAACCTGCAAGTGACGGGTGTGGAAACGAACGAAATTGGCAAAATCAAAGTCGATAAATTCCAGAACACCAATGTTAAGAACATCTATGCGGTCGGCGATATTATCGAAAACAGTGTGGATTTAACACCCGTGGCGATTGCAGCAGGTCGTCGTCTTTCAGAGCGCTTGTTTAACAACAAACCTAATGAGCATTTGGACTATACGTTGATACCGACGGTGATCTTTACCCATCCTGCTATTGGTACGATTGGCTTGTCTGAAATCGACGCGGTTGAGCGCTATGGCAAAGAAAATATCAAATGCTATAACTCAACATTTACCTCGATGTATAGCGCGGTGACCCAGCATCGTCAGAAGTGTATGATGAAACTGGTGTGCTTGGGTGATGAGGAAAAAGTCATTGGTCTACACGGTCTTGGCTTTGGTGTTGATGAGATGACTCAGGGCTTTGCCGTCGCCATCAAAATGGGCGCGACTAAAGCGGACTTTGACAATACGGTTGCCATTCATCCAACTGGCTCAGAAGAGTTTGTGACAATGCGCTAGTTTGATAGAAAGACTGGGCTAAATTAGTAGAAAGGCTACCCCTAATGAGGTAGCCTTTCCTTATAGATAATGACTTGCACTACTTGCTACAAGTCCCTTTTATGCCGAGTTTGAGGTCAGCGATTGCTTCCCTGCCTTCACTTTCAGGTACCAGTTTAACACCCGCACCACCAACAATTAAACCTGGCTTAATATATTGTTTTACAAAGTAGTTATTACCCGCTGTAGTATCAATCATTAAATCGTTAGGAGAAAATTCAGATTCGGTAGAAACTTTGTGCTGCATATTGCCCAGCACTTCATGATAGAAAAAAGTGCCTCGTGCAGTTTCACCAATACATTCATCATCTACCCACACATCTTTCTTTAGAGCTCCACCCACCACACTATTGCTACGATAAATATATAGACCAGCATTGTTGGCACTAGGTGCTTTCACTTGCTTGAGTACGCTAGATACTTCGATATTTTCAGTGGGTACAGAAGCACAACCGGCAAATAGTATTGATGTAATCGTTAGAAAAGCGATTTTTTTTAGCATTTTATTTCTCTAAGAATAAAGTAAATGTGACTTGAAATTTCTGATGATTTTATTATGAGTAACTTTAAAAAAACATAGCTCTGCTTTAATTGCCTAATACCCATTCATCGTTCACTTGATAAACCTTGAAATTGGTCTTGTTAGTGCGGCTCTCTCCCGCGATTGTCTGAGTGATATCAGCAGTACACATATAAGTATTGTCACCCTCGACAGTATCACAGTTGATATTTTCGACGCGTTCAAGCTTTGGCATCATACCCTCCATCATGCCGCTCATCGCCTTTGCCATCTCATCATTACCTGCATTCGCCATCGCATCGTCCATCATACTATTGGCTTGCTCGTATTGTGCCTCGATTAACGCTTCAACTGTGCTTTCAGAAGGTGCATTAGAGCATGCGACAAATAGCGGTGTTAGTAATGCTATGACTGCCAGTTTTTTCAGATTAGTCATCTCAATCTCAATGTATATATAATGTTACTTCACTATACAGAATTACTTCTAAATACCCAACTTAATTTTAGAGTACAAGTTTGGATTTATGATGAATAGCTTTAATAATCTAATGAGATGAAGGAATTAACGTGCGGTGTATACTGACAGTGCATTCACGATACTGCTATGATGTGGTATTCAAAACCGTTGCGAGATAACTGTGTGGCAGGTGTACTTTTTTATATTACCGATTGGTCTGGGAATTATGACCTTGGCAGCAAGTTTGTTGTTTTTGTTTGCTTATCTGATGTCTGATGACAATGCCACGCGCTTGCCCGCTTTTAACTGGTTCAAGCGCTTAATTATCGTGGCATTTATCTTGCTAAGTGTTGGGCTGTTTATGACCTTTGATCATTTTTGGGGTTAAGTGAGATTTAATAGACTTCAGTGTCTTTTTACTAAACCAATTGATTAGCTAACAACTTTTTCTAATTCTAATAACTCTAAATCTTCACGCTTTGGCTCGCCATTATTGCCGTCATTTGGAAATGGCATTTTATTACCATTTAGCTCATAACCTCGGCGCTGATAGTAAGCCAGCAGCTCAGGACGATGGCTTAAAATAGACATGGTCAAACGTACAGTTTTTCTATCTGCTGCTTGCCCATCTGACTGTAGATGACGAGTAGCAAAGGTTTCTGCCGCTTGCAAAACCACATTACCAACGCCATACCCCTGCAACTCTGGATCTACCGCAAACATACCGATGTAGGCTTTGTTATTTGAGTCAGCATCGGTTTTGATATCGACAGCGATACAACCGAGTATCTCACCCGTTTCCTCTCCATCACGGTCGCCCGTTGTCGTTTTTGGATAGACAAAGTAATAGTGATTAGGGTCATTAATCACGGCAGCGAGCTCGGCTGACGTGGTTCGAATACCACCAATTAAATCCGCCTCATTGGTCCAACCTGCGGTCTCGCGATAACAGCGATTTAATAATTGCTCAAGTGCACTAATATCATCGGCTTGCGCTTGTCGCAAAAATACAGACTCTCTATCCAAGTAATTTTTATCTAAATGTTTTTTATTCATATTATAATTTTTCCTTTCCTTGTTTGTATTAAAAAAACTGACCCAAATCGATAGGTCAGCCTTAATAGTAATATGTATCCATCTTGAGTACTAGGGCGATAACGCCTGTGCTTGGTCGATAATATTAAATCCTGCCTTAAGCTGTGCACGCGTTGGCGCATGACCACGGCGGAGCAGTTCAGAAAAGGCAACCAATTCTTTATCACGCCCTAAAGTGCTAGCCGCACTAGCACGTGTGTCTTCCCCATCATCATCAAAGTAGTATTCGATATAATCTAATGTATCTGGCGAACCAAACAAGATATTATGATCAGGTGTTTCGGCATGACCACTATAGCGTAGGCTTTTGCCATACTGCATGGTCCAAAAGAATGGAATGCGCGCCTCTAGCGAGTCAACATTATCATCATTTAATATAGCAGCCGCGGTCACTAAGCCATGTTGCAAGGCCACGCGCCAATGTTCGATGCGCATGCGCCCCATTTGCCCAGAAGCTTTTGCAATATCACCCAAGGCATAAACACCCTCACGCAGCTGCAAATGCTCATCCACTTGCACGCCATCTGGCGCGTTTACTTCTTCGAACAGCTCTATACGTGGTGCTACGCCAGTCCCTAAAATGACGATGTCTGCATCGACCTGCTCACCATTTGCTAATTTAATAGCACCAACTTGAGAAAAATTACTGCCGCTATTCTCATCCACTTTTTCGACCTCAACGATTTCGGTCACGCTGGCATCAATAACAAACTGAATGCCTTTTTCTTTATGCAGCTTGATCAGCGCATTACTAACGGTTTCAGAGACGATATTTCCCATTACCCGATGATCTTGTCCGATGACGGTAATAGAAGCCGTCGTGCCTGCTTGTGCCAATGCGGAAGCGACCTCCATACCGATAAAGCCAGTACCGATAATAACCACACGCTGGTCATGACTGGCCGCTTTTATCAATTTGGCATCATCCATACTACGCAGCGTATAAACGCCATCAAGCTCAGCCCCTTTAAAAGGCGGTATCTTTGGCTCAGCACCTG
Source organism: Psychrobacter sp. PG1 (assembly GCF_014897815.1). Taxonomy (GTDB): domain Bacteria; phylum Pseudomonadota; class Gammaproteobacteria; order Pseudomonadales; family Moraxellaceae; genus Psychrobacter. The sequence goes on along the minus strand of NZ_JABUZG010000057.1, from coordinate 106,676 downwards.
TTGCGACCACTAAGAAATCAGCGGTTTGTGTGTCGCTATGACCATTTTCATCTTTGATAATAATCGTACGTTCATTGGGTAATATTTCGCTGACGGTTTGATTTAGGCGCAAATTAATATCGTGTTTGCTCGCCCAATCTGTACCGCCTAGTAAGAGCTTTTCTTCAGGCATATTGCCCGCTAAAAATGCTTTAGATAACAGCGGTCTATTATAAGGCGCACTGTGCTCTTTAGTAATCAAGGTAATCTGTCCACCGTAGCCACTGTTACGCAACTGATGTGCCGTCATAAATCCTGCACCGCCACCACCGACGATAAGGGTATGCGTATCACTGAGTTTATTATTTTCAACGACTTTATTAAGCGTCACTGCGGTATTGACCGTCAGGCTATCACCAGCATCTATCAGCTCATACTGAGTCAGTCCGTGGGTCGCTATTGGCTCCAAAAGCGATCCATCTGTACTATCAAAAGTGGCGTGATGCCAAGGACAGACGATGCGGTTGCCACAACGTAGTCCTGTACCCAAATCTGCACCTGCATGAGGACATTTACCATCAAAGGCATGAAAGGTATTGTCATCACGGGTGATTAAAATGATACTATCATCATCTTGCTTGTAAGATTTCATGTCGCCACTGGCGATATCAGCCTTATTAATAGTCACTGTGTGAATCGCTGCATTGGTCATAAGTCTTCCTTAACAGTTATAATGGTGCCCTGAATCAAACGTGTTGAAAGTAACCCTATCACATCAGCCAGTTTCAACGAAAAACACCATTCTCGATACGTTTATTTAAATGCTTTTTTAAAACGCTATCCATTGATAGTAGCAAGACACTTTCGCACACGCTGTTTTTTTGTATGTTTCCTGCGTTGCAAAACGTAATCGTTAACTGTTAATCCCTATGCTTACCTATTCTTTTTAAATCTTATCCTCAACATAAAAGACGACTTTATGACTTCTCGTGATGACATGACCGATATTAATGCTAGCCCTCAATCCGCTCTTGAAAGTACTCAACCTGATAACGAGTTACCTGCTAATGGGTCGTTTAATAATGAGCAGTTTGATATGGCAAGTATCGATATTACCGTAGCGACGGATACTGCGCAGTTACCGCAGCCTCTTCAACCACCTGTACAGCAAGCAACCTATAAAGCCTACGCAACAGACTTTATCGTTAATGAGCTATTGCCGCTCGAATTCATCGGTGAAGGTGAGCATTTATGGCTGCATATCCAAAAATCAGGGATGAATACCGCTTATCTTGCCAAACTTCTATCAGAGTGGGCAGAGATTCCTCTGCGCGATGTTGGTTATTCAGGTCTTAAGGATCGCCATGCATTGACAACCCAGTGGTTTAGCTTGCGAATCCCAAAAAAACAACTGCCTGCTGCTGAGTTTGCACCAGTCGATATCGGAGCCGATGAATCGGTCACGATCATCGACCAGAAATGGCACAACAAAAAGCTCAATCGCGGCACGCATCGCGCCAATCAATTTATCATCACCTTGCGTGATATCCAATTTGCTGATTTTGATACAGCATTGCCAGCACCTGAGCAATTATTGTCGGCGAAGCAAGATGTCGAGCAGCATTTAGCAAGCATCGCTATAAATGGCGTGCCCAATTATTTCGGCCCTCAGCGTTTTGGACGTAATGGCAATAATATTAGAGAAGCATTATCGCTGTTTGCCCGCCCACTACAGCAAAGTCGACCACAACCCAAAAAGAGCAAACGCAAGCACGCGCCACGTGAGCAGAATACAATGGAGCTGTCTGCCGCACGTAGCTTAATTTTCAATGAGATATTGGCGTTACGTGTACGTGATGGCAGCTGGAATACTGGGCTGGCAGGCGAAGTGTTTAACTTAGAGGGTTCAGGGTCAATATTTACTAGCGAAGCCATAGACGACACGTTGCGTGAACGCCTTGAGACGGGTGATATCCATCCCACTGCTGCATTATGGGGCAAGGATAATGATAAAGTCAGCGGCATGGCGGCAAGTACTGAGAAAAATGTGATTCAGCAAAATCCGCTACTGGCTCGCTTAGCCAATGGCTTAGAGCAGCGCGATGTAAAAGCACAGCGACGCGCGCTGCGCCTACCTATTGAAGCGCTGTCTTGGGAATGGCAGGATAAAGATAATGAACAGACATTGGTGCTGAGCTTTACGTTAACGACAGGTAGCTTTGCCACCAGTGTCTTGGCAAGCTTAGTAAAACAATTAATACACTAAAACGTAGTTGACCCTTCGACTATGGCAGCCAGCTATGTGCCATAAAGCGCTTCAATATTATTATTTTTTGCTGCCAACATCTCGTTGGCACTCACCACTTGATCACGGCCACGGCCTTTGGCTTCATACAAAGCCTTATCTGCCATACAAATTAAACGCTGGCAAATATCATGAGGTAGCTGCACTGCGGGAATTTTACGATTCACGCGTTTGCTACTATACGAGGGGATTCTCTGCGGTTTAGCAAGCGACTGCGAGGCATCCTTTTTATTCAGAGTTTCGCAGGCTTGTTTTATACAATTACGCTCACCATGGGTCAGTGTATATAGCCCCAAGCTGGCAGTCACACTAAAGGCTGTATCGTCATCGAGAATGATGACGTGTTTGGCGATAACGCGCCGTAATTGTTCAGCTATTATCATAGCTGTGTCGTGCTTCGTATCTGGCAATACAATCAAAAACTCCTCACCGCCATAGCGACTCACGATTGTTTCATCAGTTAAAGACTGCAAGAGCGTCTGCGCGACCTCCACCAATACTCGATCCCCGATCTCATGACCGTAACTGTCATTGACCTCTTTAAACCAATCCAAATCCAATAAAATAACGCTGATATCTTGATGGTCTTCTACTGACTTCAGCACCTGCTTCATTTGCATCATCCCGTAACGGCGACTTTTGAGTTGGGTTAGCTCATCTTGATTGGCATGCTGCAGAATTTCCTTTTTACTGTCATCTAATATTAGTAACAAAGTACGAAACATATAGATAATAAAAATAGCTTTTGGTAGCGCCATATAAATATGTGTAGAACGCCAAAAAAAAGCGGAAGATCGGCGCAATTGATCAACACTGTCCCAATTTAGCGTGCCATTTTGAAAAATAGAGGCAGAGATGGCGTTTTCGATTGTCGTAATTTCACTATAATTGATATAACTATAATAGGTATCAAGAGGAATGACCGTGAGCGTCATTTGACGCAGATTGGGTAAAGTAACGCCAAGATAAGGAATAAATGTGACTGCCAGAATGACGGCTGCGTGCCCTAAAAACGCTCTCCATACATAGCGCCGACGTATAAGCATCATCCCCAGTATCGCACCGCCGACTAAAGAGACGCCCGCGACCAAGCTACTATGTCCTAAAACTAAAATAACCATTGCAATATAGGCACTATAAACCGTAATTAGTATGCCTTGCCATTTATACAAATTGCTATTGGCTTTTTTGACAGGTGAAAAACGACTGGTCATCCATAATAAAAACAAAGCTACCAGTGTCACGCCGAACCATAGTGGATACAACAGGGCTATATCGACATAGGTGTCATAAACATCGCGGCGCCACCAAACAAACAAACACCATAGCCAGTGTAAAGATACCTCCATCACCATAAATAAAGCCAGTAATGACGTTTTATCAGCAGCTTGCCACTCAAAAATTGCTTGAGATAGCTTGGTGTAGCCTAGATGAGATATCGATACAGCCATAGTAGGGCTACCGCAAATATTGAAAGTTATTAAGTCGACATTAAAACCATTAAATAAAAATCAAAAGCCTGAATCAATAATAATAAATGATATGACTTTTTACCTTATACCATTCCCAAAAACTTAAGTAGATAAGAATGCGAGTGTCGGTACTACATTTTGTAAACTAAATGGGAGTTAACCCCGACAATTTCATTTTTAAAAATAAATCCCACTTATCTAGTGTGGCAATTTCTGTCGCAGTTATCAATCTATTTAGTGCCTTCATGCGTCAATATATGACGCATGGTTTTTGGATAACCTGTCAATTGATATTTCAGCTGAGTTAACATTCAAAACTGTATTCAGCAATAAATTTTCGGCTAAGAAAACATTGCAAAAGACTGCCAAACTCCCTGCTGATCAGGGTTCATTGTCGGTACATCACCCAAACGACGCCACGGCATATTGCTACCATGAAAGTCACTACCGATCGAGGCGACAAGATTGTGAGCAGCGATACTGCGATCGACCATTCTGCGAGTACTAACCGGTTCGCTATTCGACGGCAGCTCACAAGCATCGCCACCAAGACCAGCAAACTCTTCAATCAGTTTACGGACTCGTGTTGCTGAAAGCTGATAACGTGTGGGATGCGCCAACACCGCCTTGCCACCACAAGCCTGAATCAGCTCAATACCGTCAGCCATGCTCAGTGCATCAATCGCCACATAAGCAGGCTTATTGTCTGCTAAATACTTATCAAAGGCTTTTTGTACCGTCTTGACTTCACCGCGCTCAAACAATACTTGACCAATATGCGCGCGCCCGACCGCTTGTGGATTGCCGCCTGCTTTATCAAGTACGGCTTGCCACAGCTCGTCATAGTTAATATCTAATAGCACACTGAGCTTTTCAGTGATTCGTTGACCACGCGTGGCACGGCTATCCTGTAATTGTTGCAGCGTTGCATGCATTTTTTCGCGATCGGTAAAATCTAGCCCCAGCACATGGATGATTTTATTGGTTGATTTATTTTTGCCATAACCACCAATAAGTGTATGCTCACAGCTTATCTCGACCCCATTAATCAGCTGCATATCGCAGGCAATGGCAGCCGCACGCGCCTCATCAATTCCTGCCAGCGTATCGTGATCGGTCAATGCCAATACATTGACGCCGGCCGCATGGGCGCGCTGCACTACTTCCGTTGGTGCATAAGTACCATCAGAGCAAGTGCTGTGACAATGTAAATCGAATTTCATAAGAGAAGCCTTAGCATTAAAAATTAAAAGTGTAGAAAATAAAAAAATGAGCACATTGGCAATAAGCCGTTATATTTGGCAGTTGTCATGATTATGAGTCATAATCATCAGGTATTGCTACGCAGGCCCGTGATATAGCATGATTATCGTGTTGATTGCTTTTTTTTGGCGCAGTAGACGTGTAAACTACCCCATACGTTTTTGTCGGATATCCCCTTTGCTATGAAAGCTTTATTAGACTTTATTCCCTTAATTGCCTTTTTTATTGCTGCTCGCTACAGTGGTATCCTAGCGGGGGCAGGTGCGTTGCTCATCGCCACCATCATCGTTTATGCCATTCATTTTATTCGCCAAAAAGGCACGTTTGATAAACAGCAATGGGTTGTCTTACTATTAACCATTTTATTTTGTGGTGGTACTTTATTATTGCGTGATGATATCTATCTGCGTTGGAAATCACCTATTATCAACGGTATCTTTGCACTAACACTTTTGGTCAGTGCTGCGATTAATAAGCCACTGATGCAACTGGCGATGAAAGATGTTTTTTTGCTGACGATGAGTGGCTGGAAAAAACTCACTCTCGCTTGGGCACTATTCTTCGCCTTTATGGGCATACTGCATTATATCACAGCGTTTACGATGTCAGATGAGGCATGGATTAACTTTAAAACTTATGGCTGGATTCCGATTATGTTGGTGTTCGTCATCGCCCAGTTTGCCGTATTAAAAAAGCACCTCAACCCTGCGCTAACGGATAAAACCGTCAAATAATACTCAATTTATCATTTTATAATAAAGCCAATGCTATTTCTAAATGCCAATAGCGATAATCATTAATCGCAATTAGCTCGGACGCATTAAGCAAAACACTTTAAATCAATCATAAGTTTTATTAATCGAGGAAGTCTCATGTCCTTATTTGCCATTATTGGTCATGACGTGGCCAATAGCAGTGCACAACGTCAGATTACCCGCGCTGAACATGTCGAACGCTTGCAAGCTTTAGATCATGACAATCGACTGATTATCGCTGGTCCAACACCCATCGAGCATGGCAAAGGTGAGATGTCAGGCAGCTTAATTATTGCTGACTTTGACTCTGCAGCAGCAGCGCAATCATGGGCAAACGATGAGCCTTACTTACGTGATGGCGTGTACAGTCACGTAGATATCAAACCCTTTATCCATACATTGCCAAAAGCGGATGACAGCGCATCAGCTAAAGTAGCAAAATCGTGATTCAGTGCCTATCTTTGTTAAAAAGTCGCTCTTATCAGCGTAGCATTGTTAGTATGATTTTTATGGCTACTGTTTCAGTACAGGCTGCGCCGACGGTGACAGCTATCGATGTGGCTGATCCAACACTCACGACACCCGTGCCAGCTCAACCAACAAAAAACTCAGTGATGAATATCAGCGATACATTGGCGGCGCAATTACAACCATCTGATAAGGCGTTATCCGATGCCAATCAGCAGCTATTAAGCCGTAATGCACAGTTGCAGCGCGAGTTGAATGACTTGCAAACTCAAGTAAATGTTTTGGTCTACGAGAGCAAAGGCCAGCTTTTTTTATACGGTGCATTTACTGTGTTAATTAGCTTGCTAGTCGGTATTTTTGTTTCTTGGCTGGTGTTTGTCCGCCGTGAACGCTGGTAACTACTAGTAGTACCACGCGCTTTTTATTGATTTATCTTATGTGACTGTCTATGTCTAAATCCATGTTCGAATCAAAAGATACTGATACATCGTCGACACCCTCTAAAAACACTCAGTTACTAAGCATTCACTCATCAAATATCACCCCTGCCAAGATTGATTGGCAGATGGATGATACGGGTAATGAAGTGCCTGTATCGGGTGAGTTTGGTGATGTTTACTTCTCAAATGCTGATGGTTTAGCGGAATCGCGTCATGTGTTTTTGACACACAATCAATTGCCTGAACGACTGACCAATCTTGCACCAAATCAATGCTTTACGATTGCTGAATTGGGCTTTGGGACTGGACTGAATTTTCTCGCTACGTGGCAACTATGGCGACAGCTGCGAGACATACACCCTCAATTAGCAACTGCAAAACTGCATTTTATTAGTACTGAAAAGTTCCCGATACCCCTTACCGACCTTACCCAAATACTTGCCTTATGGGGACAGCGCGCGCCTGAATTGACAACACTGATTGAGCTATTATTAGCGGCCTATCCGCCTCTTATCGCGGGCTGTCATCGTTTGAGTTTCTTTGATGATAATTTGACTTTTGATATATGGTTGGGTGACGCTGCTGAGAGCTTAGCCAAACTGGCAAATAACTCTTCTAGCTCGCATGCACCTTATCTTGACGCTTGGTTTTTAGATGGTTTTGCGCCCTCTTGCAATAGTACCTTGTGGGCGGATAGTATTTTTGCACAAATACAGCGTTTATCACGACCCAATACAACTGCCGCCACCTATAGCTGTGCCGGTATCGTCAAACGTGCGCTGCAAGATTGTGGCTTTCAGATTAAAAAAGTGAAAGGCTTTGGTCGTAAGAACGAAATGCTAACGGCGATCATGCTGGATGCCATAAATTTAACTGACAATAATAATGGCAACAATAGTAAAGACATAAATAGTAAAGACATCACCTTTTACAATAATGCTAGCATCGCCGCGCCCGAAAACGATAGCCAATCTGCCAAACCCACTGACAACCTGCCCGCCCATAGCATTGTCATTGGCGCTGGCGTTTCAGGGCTATTAACGGCTTGGTCATTGGCCAATCGTGGTATTCGAGTGACTTTGCTAGATAAATCAGCACCTTTGGCAGGCGCATCAGGCAACCCTCGCGCCCTACTTGCCCCCAAGATGACGCCCATTCATCATGTCGATGAACATTTGCATACCATAGGCTATCTCTATAGCAGCAGACTATATCGATGTTTAAATGTAGACGCTAAAAAATCAGGATTAGTGCCAATACTTGAACCAACGGGCGCTCTTGATCTACTTATGAAAGCCAATATTGGCACAGAGCAAATTGCTGATTATCCCGATGAGATGGCCACCACACTATCCCATGAGCAGGCGCAAACTATCAGCGGGTTAAAAACACAAGATTTATCAGAGAATCTATATTTACCTCAGTCTGGCTTGGTCAATCCACAAGCATTAAAAGATACTATCCTAATGCATCCGCTCATCCACTTTCAGCAAGTAGACGTTAAGAGTATTAGCGAAACAAAAGAAAGTGTTTGTATCGAAGGCAATAATCAGGATAAGCAGACGATATCCATTAGCGCTGATAACGTGGTCATTTGCGCAGCTTTTGAGAGTCATCAACTGGACAAGCGTATTTTTGATTGTCGTAAAATTCGTGGTCAGCTTTCTTGGTTTACACCCACAACCGAACAGCTCACCATATTGCCCAAAATACCGCTTAAATATAGTGGCTACTGTGCATTATTTACCGCGCAAACAGGCGATGCACAATTGAACGATGTTATAGAACAGCACTCTCAGTTTTTATTAGGCGCAAGCTTTATACGTAATGATACTGACATAGATATCCGCACAGAAGAGCATCAGATTAGCCGCGACAAACTAGTGACTGCCATTCCTGAGATGGACTCGATTATTCCAACAGATATTAGTTTGTGGCAAGGACGGGTGGGGATTCGCACGCAAACGCCTGATTACCATCCTATCGTTGGAGCGCTAGCAGATAGTAAACGAACTTGGGTCATGAGTGCCATGGGAGCTAAGGGGTATGCCATTGCACCAATATGTGCTGAAGCGCTAACAGATATGATGTTAGGAGCATTTGCCCCCTTATCAATAGCGATGCTTGCGCGCCTGTCGCCAAATCGTACGCGTTTACAAACACCGCTTACTTGAGATTTTTAGTCAAAGGTTTAATCACTGCCTTCCATTCTAGATTTAACCGCGCCAAAAAGTGATTTTCCAGTGTCAGAGTCTCGGGACTCTTGATGACCAATTTTAGTACTACTTTGAGTATCAGTCGTAATCATTGGTGCAGTTAAAGTGCGAATCTGTGCTTCGTCACGGGTGTTTTTTTGAATGGTCACTGCAGCAAATAAACTCATGGTAAATGCCATCATATAAAAGCCCTTTTCACTTAAGCTTAAACTTCCCGCATTCATCAAACCAATAGCGATTAGCGCAATGGATAATCCAAGAGCCGCCCAGCTGATTAGATAATACATATTGGTTGTTGGAATACCTTCACTACGATCACGCAGGGTTTTTTGCAAGCTAATTGCTGAATAAAGACCTAGCGCCAGCACCGCTATATAATAGCCTTTTTCATTTAATAACATACTCTGTGCATTCCATAAGCCAAGTAAATACGCTAGGACACCCACCAACATCACCGCCCAAGAAGTCCCGACGTAAGCAGTAGTTGGTTTATAAGCGGCTAGCTGACTCTTCGTAATCGTGTCATTATTCATCATCTTCCTTAATTAGAAATAGGCAAGCACTTAGTCGTAAAATATATAGTGGTAAGATACATAATAGCGAGATAAACAGTAGCGAGATACAACTTTTATCGACCGCTATTTTGCCTTAACATAACACAAGCATGTTATATTGTAATCTAAAAATTTTTTTTAATAAATAGCATTTTTTATGACAGAGTCCCGACATGTCTTTTTTTACCTTACTCATTTTGCTTAGCCTAATTGTTATTGTGCCCATATTTTTTGTGATGAAAGAAAAGTCTAAGCACACACAGATTGCTTCTATACAGCGGCATCAAGAATACTTAGCTTCTGCGAATCTTGTCGCTACCCAGTCTAAAGCAGATATGACTGTAAACAACGAGGTAAATCATGAGCGAGCTAACGGGCTCAGCATGATTAACTTTTCAGCTCGACATCCTTTTATCAAGCTACTTTATGACGAGCAAGTACCTAAGGCGTTTCGATCTGTGATGGATGATATTGGACAACAATATGAGTCTACCCATCATGAAGAAATCACTGAATCACAGCTATTTACCCTCAATAAACTCATCACCACACGTGTTCCAGAATTGATTGGCGACTACCTTAGCCTCGATCAACATTATGCCAAAACAGTCATTATTGATACCGACAAACAAAATACCAGCTATGACATGGTATTAGATCAATTAAACTCGATTTTAGACTTTTCTCAAAAGCTCAATATCCAAAGCCAAAGTGGCGTTGTAGACAAGCTACTTGCCAGCCGTCGATACTTAGATGACGTGTATAAAGAAAGCGGTATGGCGGCCGACAATCTAAAACTGAAATAAGTAATGCCTGTAGATAGTAAGCAAGAAATTGATAATAATAATAGCAAATGACGGTCATATTTAACTGTGAGGGATAAATAATTCTACGTCGTTCACTATATTTGAATAAAAAAACAACCAATGGATAGCCGTATGATTATTAAAACCGATGCTCTTACAATTGCAAAATCAAAGCCCTATTTTCAGGCGATTTCTGCTATTTTTTTAAGTCTCTCACTATTGAGTGCTTGCCAAAAACCACCAGAGCCTGAGACAGATAACGAAACAATCTCTGAAGCAGCGGTACAAACCACACCCGTGACTAGCAATATTAATGTTGATACGACCGCTGATAATGGTGATGATATCGCAAATTCTGAAGTAAGCTCAGAACAAGATGTAAGCTTAACTGAGCTAGAAAATGACCTTGGTGCAACAGACTCGGCAGCAGACAATACTGGCCCAGCACCAAATCCAGAACAAGCTATTAAAGGCGCGCAAATTACTGATGTCCGTTATAAAAATGCGGCTGGTGAATCACTCTCGGTCGTTTTTGAAACCTCAGCAGCAGGCGTACTCAACGCTATCGTTAGCCTACCGAACAAACCAAAAATGACACTAAATGCGCCAGAAGGTCAAGGCAATAACCCAACTTATCGATCAAGCGATGGCAGTATCCAACTGGTTAGTCATGCGGGTGGCGGCAGTATTGATTTTATTAAAAATAATAAAGTCACTAGCTTTGATGCAGTCAGTGCCGAAGCAGAAGTCATCACTGAGTAATTGATTAAAAAATACAGCTTAGCACCTTTAAAAATTTACATAAAAAAATCTCTTGAGCATTAAAAAGGCGGCAAATATCATAAATATTTGCCGCCTTTTTAATGCTATTAACTTTTCTCTAACCAAATCCAGTTACGTTGCCAAACAGACTGACCAACCAACTGATTACTGCCCACAGTCCCCAACCAACCACTACAATAACGATCAATCCCAATAGATCAGGAATGTGCAAATACAGCCATGCAATGATAGGATTGTGCCAAAAAGCGCCAAAACGGCTACGCTGCTTATCTTCTAGCGATTGATGCAAAAACGGCCGATCCATGTGCATCGTTTCAGTAATGCCATATTCATTGTGCAGATGCTCATGCACGATGCCCAAAGTCTTACGACTGGGGCGAATAAAAATATCGAGCAGCGTGCCAATACCTGGTACGATACCAACGACCATATCAATGAGTGCCAGTCTGACCGCAGGCGTCATTTTATGCGCTGGCACACCCAGCTGACGCCCTAATACAAAAGCATAGCTGGTTAAAGCCAGTCCCGCTAAATCTCCTGCCAGCGGAATCGTTGAAAGCGCCGCATCTGCACCCATGCCTTGTTTGGTAAAAGGCACACGTACCAGCGAATCCATCGTATTAGCAAACTTAGCCAATTTACGCTCGGTGGCGATCACTTGTTCGCGTGTTAGCCCATGCTCAGCTAACTTTGCTTGATAATCGATAACAGGTGCATTGGCATCAGAAGATTTTTTCGCTTTTGACTTTGAGAGCTTTTTGAAGTTATCCATTAAAAGTCGTCCATAAACAAGCGATTGCAATGAGAGCAAAGACGTAACGCCCTACCCATATATTGGCTAAAAACGCCTGAAAACAGGCTTTTGCATTACGAGTAGCACAAGCGCTATTTTGCTTAGCAAACATCATCGCCACTAACGCCAAGCCAAATACTGGTGTCAGGCCTAAGCTTGTCGGTGCAAAGTAATGCCAAATGACCGCGCCCATAATAAGCAAAAACAATGTTTGTAGCAGCGAGACAATAATCACATCATAGCGACCAAATAATATCGCCGTTGATTTGACCCCAATTTTTAAATCATCTTCACGGTCAGCCATAGCATACTGGGTATCATAAGCCACGGTCCAACACATATAAGCGACAAATAACAGCCAACACCATATATCAGGCGCGCCTTGTATCGCCACATACGCCATCGGTATCGCCCAACCAAAAGCCGCTGCTAAAAACACCTGCGGCAAATGGGTAAAACGCTTCATAAATGGATAAATGAATGCCAATAACACTGCGCCAAGCGACCAGTAAAATACGGCTATCGGCAAAAAGCACAGCAAACTGGCGCTGAGTAATACCAATACTAAAAAAGCAGCGATTGCTTCTTTAGCAGACAGACGCCCATCAGCTAATGGACGTCCTTTGGTGCGGGTCACATGACCATCGACCTTACGATCGGCAAAATCATTGATCGCGCAACCTGCCGCCCGCATAAAAATCGCGCCCAGCGCAAAAATTACTAACATCTTAAGACTTGATAGACCTGCACTTGCACCTTGCTGTTGCGCTTGACCCATCGCCGCCAGCATTACGCCCCATAGCGTTGGCCATAATAATAGCTCAATACCTACTGGTTTATCAAAGCGCGTCAGCTGCAGGTAAGCTTGTAGTTTGTCGTTAAATGTCATGGCTTTTTATTATCATTAATAGAAGGTTTTTTTGTGCGTGTTTGCCTACTTTTTCGGCAGCTCTTATATGAAGTGCTATTACATTGAATTATTAATACATTGGCGAGCTACTGAATTTGCTGCCACAATTTGTTGGCCTCGATGAGCGACAGCTCAGGATATTGTTTGCGTAAGGCTTTAATGGCAGGAATTTTGTCTTTTTGTGCGGCTTGTTGACGCAAAAATGCCACATAATCTTCAGGACGACTGAACTCTTTTAAACGGGCTTCTAGCCTTAATATTCGGGTGCGCAAAATGATATTTATTAATAATAATCCTGCACCCATGATCCAAATAATTAGCGTCGACATTCCCTGCTCCTAAATCCAATCACTCTAAATTTTACAAATATAGAGTTGTTAACTGCGCACTCTAAGCTCAATAACTGAGTTCGATCGCTAGGCGCATTTATTATGATGAGAAACGGCTATTAAACAAAATAACCATCAAAGCGTACGGCTTCGTTATGCCAGCTCTCACTTGGTTGTTGATGCGCAAGTAACGGCGCAAATTGCGGACGCTTAACAACCACGCGCCCCTGTATGTTTGTGTTCTGTCCCTTTTGACGGATGACTGCTTGCGCACTTTGTAGCAACTGTTCTTCTTGTTCTAGCGTTGGTGGGCTAGCCAATTGGTGTAAGGCTTGCATATGCTTGCCCACTTTAGCGCCTTTCCCTGTTTTGCTATCTTGGTAACTGTCTTCTGGAAACATAGGATCCAGATACACCACATCAATTGTTTTCATATCTACTTCTTTAGTGTCATCTATCATATCAGCTGCTAGAGTTGCAAAATAGCCAAGCGCATCGGTATTGATAATATGCAGACGGCTCATCAGCTTTTGCCAATTTGCTAGCCCACTCATACGCTGCTGCTCTACTAACAATAACAATGCCATCAAGGGCTGTTGCTCGATCATAATGACCTGTGCGCCCGTACTGGCTAATATCAAACTGTCATGACCAAAGCCTGCTGTGGCATCGATAACATGACTGTCCGATGTGATTTTGACTGCTTGTAATAATAACTCAGACTTACGCCCCGCACTCACTACACGGTGTTGCAGCTTATCCCATTCTGGTGCAACGCTTAACCCATCGCTCAGCCATGATAGCTTATTTTTTTCATCCAACAACAAAATAGGTTGGGTAGCTGTCTGGCTTAACTGCTGGCGACGTTTTTGACTAAGCTTATCGGTAAACAGCTCAAGGTGTAAAACAATGGGCAGCTCATGTGCAATTATTAACGCTTGTATATCTGCAACCTGACTATGCTGCGACTCACTGACATAGTATAGTTGGCAGCGCATAATGTTACTACTCTCTTTGAACCCTTGGCGTGAAGCGGTCATCTCTACTTTCCTATTCGCGGCTTATAGACTCATCCTACAATCGGCTCTAGCCTGCCATTTGATAACCAAAACCCCAAGCCGCTATTAATACAATGATGCCAGTAATAATGCGTAACCACGCAAAGATTTTAAAATCACGACGACTGACCCATTCTACTAGCAAACGGATACAGAGTAAGGCGACGATAAATGACACCACCGTACCTATACCTAATACCAGCCAATCCTCGCTATTGGTCAATACGTCATGATGCTTCAGCAAATCTAATAATGCCGCGCCCACGATGACTGGAATACCCAAAAAGAAAGAAAATTCAGCGGAAGCTTTACGTGAGACGCCGAGCCATAGCGCGCCGATAATTGTCGCGCCTGAGCGTGATGTTCCCGGTATCAATGCCAGACATTGCAGCAGACCAATCATCAACGCGGTTTTTAGACTGACGTCTTCTGCTTCTTGCGCAATAATCGTTTTAGGGCGATTTTCTACATAGAATATCAATAAACCACCGATAATCAGCATAATTGCCACGACGATAGGATTAAATAAATATGATTTAATCTCATCGGCGAAGGTAAAACCAACGATCATCACCGGAATAGTCGCCACAATCAAGCTAAGTCCAAGCTGGCGTGGATTACTCATGCCTTCAGCTTTGCCTGTCAGCAGACCCATCAGCGCTTGCCATAGTCTGTCCCAGTAATCATAAATGACCGCTAAGATAGCACCAAGCTGCACCACTACCACAAATAAATCGACTTTTTCTTTGGTCCAAAAGCCCATCAAATCCGCTGATAAAATCAAGTAGCCAGTGCTAGAGATGGGTAAAAATTCAGTGATACCTTCAACGATACCCATGATAACAGCTTGAATTAATAAAATGATATCCACGATGGCTTTCCTAAATATGGATCTATTGGCTAATAGTGTTTTAGAGTATTTTTATATTTTATATAGCACTGATAATGGCTGGCATTAATATGATGGTTACGCCTTACCTTGCTCTTTGAGCGTTTTCCACGCTTGATTACGCAGATACTTTGGTAAAGCTTGCGAGGCTTCTGTACCGCCTGTCGCCATAAATTGAGCAATACCAAGCTGCCCTATCACAGTAGCATCAGGGTGAATATCTGCCTGAATGATCTGACCGTCATGTAATGTTAATAACGGCGCACCATTGCCAGCAATGGGAATATTAAGCAGGGTCCGGCTGTCATAATCGAGCAACTGCTCGGTATCTTCGCCATTTTCTTGATTAACCGCCTGCATAAGGTTGTCTATTAGCACATATTGCCCAAAATAAACTTGCTGCATACGCGCATCAAGGGCGCTATACACTTCAGTCACACCATATTTTTGATACGCCGCTTGCGCAATCGCTTGTAGGCTTGAGACTCCTACACAAGGAATATCATGGGCGACAGACAATGCTTGTACTACTGCCGTATTAATCCGTATGCCACTAAAAGCACCAGGACCACGGTTAAATATCAAGGCTTGTAAATCAGCAAGATTGAGCTTAGCCTCGGACAAAGCGACGTCAATCATCGGCAGAATTTGCTGGGTTTGTTGGCGTTTACCCGTCTCCGTATGACTCGATAGCACTTGACCACTGGCATCTAAAATCGCGATCGAACACTGATCAAACACGGTATCCATTGCTAAAAACATCATAACCTCGACCTATTGACTTAGCATTATAAAACAGCGCCTATCATAGCATTTAGGATAGGCAAATTTTATTAATTTATAAATTTTCATACTTAATCCATCAATATTTATGGGAACATGACAGACATAAAAAACCCCAAAGTGACTTGCACCTTGGGGTTTTCATTAAGAATTCAATACTATAGCAATCTAAGCATCTATCAATTAAAAACGGGTTTTAAACTTTTTTGGCGCTTGATTCTGCATTTCCTGCATTTGTTTTTGCATCTCTTCGGTGCTTGGCATGTTGTTTGGATCCAGACCCATCTGCTTAGTCATTTGTTGTGGATTCACATCCTTGACGCCGCCTTGCTGACCGCCGCCACCAAATAAAGGACCGCCACCGCCGCCACCAGCACCCATCAACCCTTGCATTGACTTCATCATTTTACTGATGCCTTCAGGCTTGGAGATCATTTTCATCATTTTTGCCATTTGCTTGTGTTGTTTGAGCAAACGATTGACGTCTTGAATCTCACGTCCCGAACCTGCGGCAATACGGCGCTTACGACTTGGGTTAATTTTATCGGGATTTTTGCGCTCAAATGGCGTCATCGAATTAATCAACGCTTCCATCTCACGTACTTTTTCTTCTGGCTTAGCATCTTCGACTGCTTTTTGCATATCCGAGCCGCCCATACCTGGCATCTTATCTAAGAAGCCTGCCATGCCGCCCATGCTTTTCATTTGTTGGAATTGGGTCAATAGATCCTCAAGGTCGAAATCGCCGCCCTTTTGCATCTTTTTCGCCATTTTTTCGGCTTTATCACGGTCGATTTTTTGTTCAACTTCTTCGACTAGGCTTAAGACGTCACCCATACCAAGAATACGCTGAGCGATACGTTCAGGATGGAACAGCTCTAACGCGTCTAATTTTTCACCGCGACCTAAAAACTTAATTGGTTTGCCAGTAATCGCGCGTACAGAAAGTGCCGCACCGCCGCGCGCATCACCATCAGTTTTGGTTAAGATGACACCCGTTAATGGCAGCGCATCATTAAAGGCTTTGGCAGTATTTGCCGCATCCTGACCCGTCATCGCATCGACGACAAATAACGTTTCAGACGGATTGACCGCTGCAGTTAACGCCTTAATCTCAGCCATCATATTCTCATCGATAGCCAGACGACCAGCGGTATCAATAATCAGAATATCTTGGTACTGAATCTTTGCTTCTTCGATAGCACGTAAGGCAATATCAATCGGGTTTTCGTCGCTACTTGAATTAACAAACTTGGCATTCACTTGACCTGCCACTTGCTCAAGCTGAGCAATCGCCGCTGGACGATAGACGTCAGCGGATACTAGCATCACCTTTTTCTTATGACGCTCTTGTAAAAACTTTGCCAATTTACCGGCAGTCGTGGTTTTACCTGCCCCTTGCAAACCCGCCAGTAAATAAACAACTGGTGGCTTACCCGTCATCTCAAGCTGCTGATTGGCGCTGCCCATCATTTCGGTCAGCTCGTCATGGACGATTTTGACAAAGGCTTGCCCCGGTGCCAATTCTTTCAGCACTTCTGCACCAAGCGCTTGCTCTTTGACGCGCTTCACAAAGTCACGGGTGACGGGTAGCGCGACGTCGGCTTCTAGTAGCGCCATACGCACTTCACGCAGGGTATCTTTGATGTTGTCTTCGGTCAACTGCCCAGTACCGACGATATTGCGCAGGCTCGACGACAAGCGTTCTGTTAAGGTATCAAACATAAATAACTCTCATTTAAAATAATTCTTGGTGAAAACAATATTTACTTAAAATAATGCTTACTTAAAACAATACTTAGTGAAACTGGCTTCAGCTCAAATGGCGGATAAATATTATTAGGGAATACTGTAAAGTATTTAATCGTATCTTCATAAAAACAATGATAAAAAATAGTCTATTATCAACACTATAGCACCAAGACGACGCCAAAATTATAATGATTTTGCAAATACAGCATTACCAAAGCTTAGCGCAGCGCTTTATGACTTATAGACAATCGCTTTATAAGCTAGGCATATGAGCGCTTATTCAAGCAAACTTGGCCAAGCATTTATAAGGAATAAGCAAGTTGGTGCTCAATTGGCACCCATTTTATGATAAATTGGACGATTATTCTAATCATTCCGATAATACCACTTTAGCATTAAATTGAGCGGCTATTTTACGCTCAGTATGAGATGAGGCATTATATCTGTGCACTTTGCATTCTTACTTGCTAGCCTAGCCTATATCTTAGTCAGCGCTTACCTTAGTTGGGCACTGACTCGGGATAAGCCTATCCATAAAGGCATCAGTTTGGGATTATTGATGGTCGGCATGCTCGCGCATGCGGCGCTACTTTATCCTTATGTTGTGACGCTTTACGGGCTAAATTTCAATCTTTTTAATATCATCAGCCTAATCAGCTTATTCTTTTTGTTCTTCTATTTTTTATTTTGCTTGTATCGCCCTATTATCAGTCTGGGCATACTGGCAGCGCCAACAGCATTGGTAGGGTTGACAATTGGCTATATTGGCCGTGCGCCTTATCAACCCATTACAAATATCAGTATTGGGCTTGAAGCTCATATATTACTATCACTTGCCGCCTATTGTGTGCTGCTGATGGCAGCGGTGCAAGCGCTATTTTTGCGCCTACAAATACGCGAACTCAAGCACCACTCTATTCATCGGTTTTGGGTCAATAAACTACCGTCACTACAAAGTATGGAGAGTCTATTATTCGATATGTTATTGGTCGGTTTTGTCCTGCTGAGTATCGCATTGGGCATTGGCTTTATCTATGTAGAGGATTTGATGGCACAGCATATTGTGCATAAGACTGTGTTTAGCCTGCTGTCTTGGTTATTGTTTGGGGCGCTACTGGTCGGTAACTGGCGTGCTGGATGGCGGGGCAAACGTGCCGCCAATATGACTATCTATGCTTTTCTCCTATTAGCCATTGGCTTTGTGGGCAGCAAGTTTGTGTTAGAGATGCTGATATAAAATCAGCGCTGCAATAGCAATAGGTCCAGAAAAAAGCCGTGAGTATTAATGAATAATACTCACGGCTTTTTTTAACCTTATGTTAACCAGCACTTTTCAATTTGAAATAGCTCTAATTAGAGGCTAATTAAAAACCACGGTTTTATTACCCGCTACAATCACGCGGTTTTGTACATGCCAGTTCACGGCGCGTGCTAAGACATTGCGCTCGATATCACGACCAATAGCGCGCAGCTCGGTCACACCTTGACGGTGAGTGACTCGGTGTACATCTTGCTCAATGATAGGGCCTTGATCAAGCTCAGCGGTGACGTAATGCGCGGTCGCGCCAATGAGTTTCACACCTTTATCATAAGCCTGACGATAAGGGTCAGCTCCCACAAATGCAGGCAAAAATGAATGGTGAATATTAATGACTTGCATCGGCCATCGCTTGACAAAATCAGACGATAATATCTGCATATAACGCGCCAACACTAGCAAATCATTGCCTGCCATTAGCGTATGAATCTGCTCTTCTGCCTCTGATTTATTGTCTTTGGTCACTGGCACATGATGGAAAGTAATACCGAAGTTCTCTACCGATTGGCGTAAGTCTTCGTGATTACTAACAACAGAGGTAATCTCGCAGTCAAGTAAACCTCGCTGATGCCGCCATAACAAATCCAACAATGCATGATCAAACTTTGATACTAAAATACCAACTTTCGTCTTAATCGCATTATCATGTAAACGCCAAGCCATATTATGGCGCTTGGCTACCGTATGCGCAAAACTGGCTTCAAAATTCTCAATAATCTCGCTCAATCCTGCTAAAGCAAACTCTAAACGCATAAAATATTGACCACCCTCATGAGCAGTTGAATACTGATCGAGAGTGATGATATTAGCGCCATAACGATGGATAAACTCAGATACCGCTTGCACGATACCGGCTTGATCACGGCATTTAATCAATAGCGTGGCAGTATCGATTGTCGTCTTGTTAGACAGGTTATTAGATAGTTTATGAGATGAGTTTTTTGCTGAAGTAATCGTTGCAGTGTCTGACATAGTGCGCCCAATCAAAAAATTAAACTTGCTACTGACTTTCAATACGGTCATTAGCATAGGAAACCGACTATTCTAATCGCTTTTACCTAACTTTGCTGATTGAGTTGGTTGTATTTCGTTATTGAGGTTATAAATATGAAAACCCCCAACGCAGGGTTAGGGGTTTTTGCTTGATAGTAGTATGTGATTGACCAGATTACCTACTAAAGTGTCGTTTATTCGATTGTAATATTTCTAGAAAATCCTGAACCGTTACTGTTAACACCTATTGTAGAACCCAAATCAAATGCTTGATTGAAGTCTACAATAAAGCTGTTATAGCCTTGTGCTGTTGTCGTTGGAATTACGCCATTAATAGACACAGAGTAACTTGTTTGATAAGGAGATAATACTATTTTAGATGTATTTTTCTCGGCATTAATATTCACACTCAAACTGTTTACACACACCACACCAGCATCACCAAACGGACTGGTATCACCAATCCAAGGAGAGAATAAGTTTGGATCCTCTACTCTCAAGTCACTTGCCAAATATGGTAGAGAATAGTTAATACTTTGAGTATTTTCACTGCCATTCAAGAAAGTAGAAGCCTCAAAACGCACTTTTACCCAGCTTGAATAACGAATTGGATAGCGAATCTCAAAGTCTGCACGACCTTCTTCATCAGTCACGAATGAATAACCGTCATCAGATAGTGTGCCACCAATAATTGCTACGGGATTGATAGCATCAAGACTATTGTTGCTATTCACATCTTCATCACTATCTAAAGTATAGTTATATTCAGGACTGTCTTCACTAATAATCCAATCCGTCTTCTGCAGTACAGGAACTAATTCTGCAAAAGTTATAGGTTCAGGTGTATTCACATTGCCATCGGCGTCTGTAGTATTGGCCGCTTGATAAGTCACATTGCTATCAAGCAAACAAACTTTACCTTGAGCATATTCAATAGCATAAGACTTGATCGATACTTCTTTATTTGGTACCGCGCGCCCTGAGCCATCCATAACAGATATTGAACCGCGAACCGTGTAATAAATATTATCAGTAGATAAGACATTACTAAACGCTAAGGTTGTATAAACCGCTTCTTTCGATACCGTAATATTAGTTGTTTTGGTACCAATGCTGGCATTGTCGTTTAATAAGCGAGCATTAATAATCACGCCACCGATAGGTGAGCTGGCATTGGCTTGATATACCACACGCGCCTCGCCTTTGCTGTTTGTAACTGCGGTAGCAGCAGATAAGCGGCCAGCTGATGAATCTGCAGCACGACTGAATACAACCGTTTGCCCTTCTACTGGCACATCATTTTTGTCTTTAACCGTGGCAACAACTTCTGTGCTACTGCCGGGTGTGATGACTGATTTCACTGCTTGAAACAGCATCTTCGCAGGTGTAGTGGCTCTAAAACGGGTATCAACTGTGGTTTGATATTTAAGCGCGCCGTTAGTCATTTCACCCAGCACAGTTGCCTGTAATACAGTTGTACCAGCAAGCGTAGACGTTAGCACCACAGGGACAGTAATAATATTGCCTTGAATATTGCCTGCAGTGATTGCTTGAGTAACAATCACATTATTGTTAGCAAATGTACCAATCGTTGTTTGTACCTCTACAACCTTACCAATAAGCGCAGTCGCTTGGGCTGGAGAGTCAGTACGGATTTGTACATTAATATTTTGTGCCGCATTGACATCATAGACATTTTCAATATTAATAAAACTAATACCTGCTTGTGATACTTTAACCAAATCAAGACTGCTAGTACTACGCTGTGCAACTAGTGCACGCTCACCAGTGGCTCTGGCAAAAATACGTAAGTTACCGTTATTATCAAAATTCAAATCAGCTTCGTTAATATTAAATACTGCTTTACCATCTACATTACTAGTAGCAGTCGCACTAGAATGGATAATATCACCGTTCGCGTCGACTAACTCCATATCAGCATTGGCAATAGCACGTCCCGCACCATCTACTAATGTGGTCGTGATAGTAGTAGATGCGCCATCTTTTAGATTAGCGTCTGTAGCTGTAATAGTAATTTCTGTACCGATAGCTGATAGGCTTAATGATTTCTCTTCACGCACTTGCATGCTGACTTTGCCATCTGCATCATATTGTGGCGTGACGATTTTGGCATTGATTACTACGCTATGATTTAGACGTGAATTGATAGAATTGGCTGCTAAGATGACGCCAATATCGATCTGACCATTAGCATCAGTAGTTACCATGCTTGGTGTAGTTAAAGCCGCTCCACTTGCTTCTAGAGCTTCGATATTCAGCTGTACAGGCACCCCTGCTAAGATACCACCTTTACTGTCAGTCACACGGAAAGTGGCATTAGTTTGATCGCCACCAGTGTTTAAGGTAGGTTTATCCGAAGATGCTATTAGCTGATAACTATCAATCGTAGCCGTATCGACTGCAACGATGTAATTTTGCTCCAACTTGACATTTTCAGCAGTCGTCGTGGTCGCTGTTAATCGAATACCAGCTTCTAGAATTGCTTGATTAACGTTAGCACCATTTTCAAGTGTCAAGTTAAAAGTTGCCACGCCATCACTGTTAGTATTCGCAGTCCCATTAGAGACACTAACGCCTGTTCTTAAAGGATCATCAACATTTAAACTTACTTCACGATTGGCAACAGCGCCATCTTCATTCTCTAAACGAACAAATACTTTGAAAGTATCACCTTTGGTATTAACGACTTTATTCGCACCTATTGTTAAATTCTCTTTAGTACCGTTTACATCTGGTGTCACAGTTGTGACATTGGCTGCTTGAGTAACAATATTACCGTTAACGTCAGCAGCAGATAAAGCAATACTAATGCTACTGCCGATAGCAGATTTTTGTGATTCAGTTAAGTTGTTTGCCACAGCGATAGTGAATACTGCTTTACCTGAGTTATCAGTGGTTTGACTACCAGATATTAAGGTAACTCCTTTGCTAGCGATAGAAGCTGGTAATGAAAGGAAGATGTTTTGTCCAGTGATAATATTACCTTTACTGTCTTTTGCTACTACTTCAATCTGTGTTTGACCACCATTTAGGTTTAAAGCATCTACTGGGTTAGCTAATAGAGAAATGGCCGATGTCATCGACTGGACTTTGATTTTAACTTGCTGTTGTTTTCCAGTCAGTGTTTCTGTCAAAGTAGCTGTTAATACTTGCTTTCCAAGCGTCTCTTTTTGCGCATCTGTCAAGTTGGCTGGTACCACCACATTAAAACTAACAAGGCCAGTAGCAGTTGTACTTGCAGTAATAGTTGATGATCCAATTTGACCATTCACGGTCAACAAACTGGCCAGTTGTTTATTAGAAAAGGTCAATTTAACAGGCTGACTTGCAATTTGCTCACCAGAAGACTGGTCATTCAACTGGGCTTGTATGCTAGAATTACTACCAACGTTATTGAGGATATAGCCTGCTTGGCTGTTAATATTATTAGTAGCATTCAGAATATTTAGAGTGACCACTGGAGTGATAATGGTGACTTTTGTGGCTGCAGAGTTATAGACAATACCGTTTTCAACATAAGACAATTGATAATTAATACCAGTATTTTTAAGGTCGGTACGTTCAGCGGCTGTTAGATCACTTGGTATATTAACCGCAAATAAGGCATCACCATTGAAGTCAGTCATCGCCGACTGTGTGACAGTGACTCCATAACTAAGTGCCTTGGCCCCCAATTGAATAGTAATTTCTTTATCTGAAACCGGCTTAACGTTGCTACCTTTAGTCGTCAGCTTAACACTGATATTACCGTTACCACCTAGCTCACTGATAGATGGTGTCGCAATAGATGCAAACTGAATACTGGTTGCTGGCTGCGCAACTTTGATATTTCCTGGCAACCTAGACTGAGTGCCATCCTCGTCCGTTATTACCGCTGTATAACCAATTCCCGACTTTATCAAATTTTCACGTTGCGTTGGCGTTAAGCTTTTGCTGATGCCAATACTAAATTCTGCTATTCCACTACTATCAGTAATAAGCTCATTACCGATAATAGTAATTCCAGTACTTGTACTTTGATCTAACACTACTTTGACTGTACGACCCACTGCTGCACTACCGTTCTTACGTTTACCAGAAACTTGCAGTTTGAACTGTTCTGCTAGCGCGCTAACCGTCGTAGGTAAGCTTTGTGCTGATAATTGGATATCGCTCTGACCTATGTCTGAGCCAATACGAATCTGCTCGCTACTGACAGAGCTCGGTACTCCTGAAGATTCTATGATGCTTGCTGTTAAAGCAAATGCTGTCGCTTTTTCTAACTGTAGTTTCTGATCTTCTGTCAAGTTGTTAGGCACTCTTACTGTGTAGCTAACTTCACCTTTACTATCTGTTATTTGCTCAGAGTTATTCTGTAGCGTTAATAGACCAGCATTAGCTAAGTCCTTGGGCAAGCTTGCTGTAACTTTCTGACCTGCAATGATACCGCCGCGACTATTATTAACACGGAAACTAATAACAGCACTACCACCTGAGCTTGATAGTTCTTTCTTGTTGCTTTCATTAAAGTTAATTTTATATTCTGCAGTAGGTAGATAAACTATGCTAGAAGCTGTTTTTGAGGTTGATGAACGATTAGGCTCAGTTAAGACAACCGTATAGCTAATACCGTCTTTGATAAGAGTTTTGCGGTCAGCCTCACTCACAGTCGCATCAACGTTCAAGGTCACATTGGCTTGCCCTTGAGCATTAAAAGTCACTTTGTTAGAGCTTAGGCTCACGCCAGTCAATTCATCATTAAGTTTAATGGTAGCTGTCGACCCACTGATAGCTGTCGGTACTTTAGAATTTTTAGCAGTAGCAGTAATAGCAATAGTTTGACTGTCGCCATAAGCACTAAGACGACTAGAGCTACCAGTCACTGTTAAAGCATAATCAGAGACAGGAAGCGCTGCTTTGAATTCACCTTTAGTTTCTTTAGTAGCGCCACTTTCTTCTGCAATATTGATAGCATAAGCGATCGCTTTACCTACTAGCGCTGTACGGTCAGCGACTGATAATTTATCATCAACTTGAATTGTAAATGTCGCTAGACCGTTATCATCAGTAACTTTGGTACTACCGCCAACGATAGCAATTCCTTTGACGTTGGCAATACCTAAGCCAACCGCTACATCTTTGACGCGAGCACCTTTACTATTTTTGGCAATAACACTAAGGGTTGCCGTATCACCATATACGTTTAAAACGTTATTGGAGACCGAGCTCGTAGTTAACGAAGTACTGATATCAAGCTCACTTTCGATAACTTGGGTACCGTCACCACTACCTTTTTTGCTGACTGAAACTTTTAGCTCTTGCGGTGCAACCGCAGTGCCATCTGCTTTCTTAGCAGTCGCTACTAACGTAAAACCATTTTTTATCAGGTCATCTTTATCAGCAACTGCTTGCGGATTGAGCTTTAATGCATATACTGCATTGCCATCATTGTCCGTGGTTTGGGTGCTTTGACCTTCGATAGTGATACCGTTATTTTCAGAATCCACTACTTTTAGAGTCACGGCTTTACCAACCATCGCTCCACCAGATACTTTTTCAACAGCTTTAACCGTAACGCTAAAGGCTGCTTGCTCATCAGACAACTCAATAATAGTAGGCGCTGTGCTCAGTTTTTGGATAAAGAAGTCTGGCTCGACGTCTGGCACTTGTTCGCCACCACCAGTATTACCATTACCACCAGTACCAGGTTGCGTGATACCCAAATCAGGCGCCGGTGCAACAGAATCTACGGTATCACCGTCACCGCCGCCACCGCAGCCTGCCAATGCTAAAGCACAAGTCAAAGAAGTGAGCTGAAACAGTTTAGAGGTAAAAGGCAATGAGCTATATGACATTTTTTGGACTCCGCGTCAGCAGTAATTTATTCGAACAAATAAGCGAAAATCATTACACAGAATCATAATAGATTGGTAATGATACATAGATTTACATTAATACCCGTTGTATTAACAGATTGTATTAAATATATAACAGCAACTTTACTGACTTTTGTTATAACTTACAACTAAAAATTAATCTTTACTATTAAATAATCAACAACATAGACAGCGAATTTCAGGGTATAATAGCCATCCTTTAGATCGACAATAATCATAAAAATATTTGAGTATTCATCGCTTTTATGGTATAAATGTCGGCTTTAAAATTTTCTGAATTGGTACGCTTGTTATTTGCCTTTAGATAACAGCAATATCAACTCAACATTCATATAGTTTTGTTTGGTGCAAAGCTGCCGCTTGCTGTGTCCATGCCGCAAAAACGTGCAACTTGCCCAGACTGGTATGAGAAAAACTCATACCTCATAGATTAGGAGTTCGCCATGTCTCGAGTTTGCCAAGTGACTGGAAAGCGCCCTATGGTGGGTAATAATGTTTCGCACGCAAACAACAAAACCCGTCGTCGCTTTCTACCAAACCTTCATAACCATCGTTTTTGGGTAGAGTCTGAAAATCGTTTTGTACGTCTACGTGTGTCTACCAAAGGTATGCGCACTATTGACAAACTTGGTATCGATAAAGTGTTAGCAGATATGCGCGCACAAGGTCAAAAAGTATAAGTAACGACTGGCAGCTTAATGTCTCGATAATTTTCGTCATTTAAGCTGCTTTTCTACTACATCATTATATTTGTAGTTACTTAATATTTTAGATCCGTACCTATCGTTTGAAGACCCCTCATTTACAGGAAAGCTATCATGAGAGATAAAATTAAATTAGTATCAACAGCTGGTACTGGGTATTACTACACCACTACTAAAAACAAACGCACTATGCCTGGCAAAATGGAAATGAAGAAATTCGATCCAAAAATTCGTCAGCACGTGATGTTTAAAGAAGCTAAAATCAAATAACTGCTATAATTTATAGAATATATTTTCATAAATACTTCCTATAAATAAGTTATTTGAAAAAAAAGGGTATATCAATTGATATACCCTTTTTTATGCTTGCTACTTTTTATGATAACTATTTTAATTGACTACTACTAGCCAGCTTAACAGCAACCCAGCTCATCACTAACTATAGTGCGTCGGCTCTTTGTCATAAACATGCGCATGCCATTGGCTCATCTGCTTTTGCATAATGACCTGAATCGCCGCATGAATCATATGCTGACCTATCGCTTGGGTATCACTACCGAGCAGCTCTTTAAGCTTTTCAGAAAAATCAATGGTCATCAGCGGCGCTTCGTCTTGTTCCGCGTCACGTAACAATAAGCGACCATCTTCTGCCTCTACCAACTCAAGGGTAGTCTCTTTGGCAAATCCTGCAAATTGATCCGTACTTTCGTTATCTACTTCTATATCATTATCGATATCGTATGGCATGAATTGGTTCCTCATTGTCCCGTCTAATACTTGCAAGAAAAATCGCGCGTCGCAACATTATTGTTTTACAGTAATACGGGTAAAACTATCTTAGTCATACAATGGACGCTTTGGTCTTGAAATTCAAGGCTTGTCACATAAGTCTTCTACATAAAGGCTTTTTGGGTGTGCTATCACTGATAGTATTAGCGCCAGTAGCGTAATTTTGCCACAGTAAATAAGAAGGCAACAAACATACCGAGATAGTACATAAGCTTTAACTCTAATGTCGGATCTCGATATTTAAACGGTAAGGCTACAGTGGCGGTGGCGGTCGGAAATATCAACAGCATAAGCAGCCAGTTTTCGATAACATTGAGCCAGCCTTGTAAATCAGTACCGTTACGAAATGATGCCAGCCCTAGCAGCAAACAGGCGATAATTAAGCTGGTAAATAAGCCATTGGGTAGATCTTTTGGATAGATGATATTGGCAATCTTGGTCGGTATGATTCTCATGTAAAATTCCAGTCACGCTTGCAGCGCGTGACTTAATAATTAAAAATTGTATAAAAACAGCCTATCATAAATATTGCAGTGCACTATTTACCAAACAGCTTTATCTCTGCTCATAAGACTCTAACTGTAAGTACCCATTAACCAAAGCATCGATATACAAGAGGTTAAATAACCCAAGCTAATGGCATTCCAGCTCTCTATATGCATGCCTTTAACTTTGTTAAGTATCTTCGAACCTAGCCAAAAAAACAGGGGAATGCCCAGCATAAATGCAGGCACAATGACCGCAGCATGACGTAATACTTCACCAGTATCATCACCCACCATTAGCCGAAAGCCGTAACCCGCCAGACTTAGAACCAAAGCAAATACAGCCAAGCCAATAGTAATACCCTTTGGCACCAGACTGCGTTGCTGTGTCTCATTCTGAATTGGCTGCTCAGTGCTTTGCTCTGACTCAGGTAATTCTAACGAATTGATTGAGTTTTTTGTGTCCATATTTCACCTTTACGTAACTTGCCGTTATGCATCGTTATCCGTTATACAGCACTTTTTGCTACTATTCTTTTATGACGAAAATGACTGACGAACGTATTTACCAGTCACATAAGACCGTGGTTATTCGTTACCATTAGCCAAAGCCAGCTCAGCACGCATAGCATCAATAGCCGCTTTATAGTCATCTTGGTTAAAGATCGCCGACCCTGCCACAAACATATCCGCACCCGCTTCGGCAATGGCTCGGATATTACTAGCTTTGATACCGCCATCTACTTCTAATCTGATGTCACGACCACTGGTGATGATACGCTGACGGACTTGGCGAACTTTGTCTAAAGTCCCTTCAATAAATGACTGACCGCCAAAACCTGGGTTGACGCTCATCAATAAAATTTGATCTACCTTGTCCATCACATAGTCTAAATAATGTAATGGCGTTGCGGGATTCAATACTAAACCACATTCAGCACCGCCATCTTTGATCAGCTGTAAAGAGCGATCAATATGCCCACTGGCTTCTGGATGAAAAGTGATAACACTCGCACCTGCCTCCAAAAACTGCTCAATGATGCCGTCAACTGGTGATACCATCAAATGCACATCGATTGGTGCATCAATCCCATAATCACGCAGCGCCTTACAAATCATACTGCCAAAGGTGAGATTGGGTACATAATGGTTATCCATTACATCAAAATGAATCACATCAGCACCTGATTCCAACACCCTTTCAACTTCTTCACCTAGACGTGCAAAATCAGCTGAGAGTATTGATGGGGCGATAAGGTAAGGTTTAGAAGGAATAATCATAGTTGAGCTACCTGATTCTGTTGAAATAAAATACGAATAAAATAAAAAGAAATTAAGGACTGACTTAAAAAAACTGAGCCTTTAAAGCAATAATATTAAGAACTCAAACCACTAGCGCTGCTTATACTGGGTTTTGCAATAAGCACGACCGACATCGAAGCCTCGCTTAGCTTGATGTTTGGTGGCTCGGTTGCTCACGCGCTGACGCCATAAGCGAAAAGATGACGGCTTTAGCGTTTGGCGCATCAGCTTAATCACGCCTGCTTCATTGAGACCATAGCTATGCTCTATCGCCGCAAACGGTGTTCTGTCCTCCCATGCCATTTCTATCACTCGTGAGACTTGCGCGTCATCTAGCACTTTATCACCCGACTCATTGACTACGGTTGCGATAAGCTCATCTGAACGTGTCTGTCTGTCATTTGATTCAGTACTAATATCATCATGCTGATTATTTTTTAGAGCCGCGGTCATATCGGCTTGCATGGTCGCAAGCGATGACTGAGCGGTTTGCTGCTTACAAGCCAAACCATCGACTACTAATGCTGTCAGATTACTTACCATAAAACCTTACCTTTAAAGATGCTTAACAGATACTTAGCCAATTTTTATTTTACATTAATCTATTTTATATCAATAAGTACGCTTGACTAAATAACCAGCGTAACTGTCTGTCAATTTATCGATCAGATCATCATTCTAATACTGGACTTAGCTCATTTGCGCCATACGCCAGTGATGTTCAATATGATCGTTAATCACCGTTTGTATAAAATAGTAGCTATGATCGTGACCCGCCTGATAACGCAAGGTTAAGGGCTGACTGGCTTTGTCACAAGCGCGTTGTAATTGGGTGGTTTGCAGTTGACCCTCTGCTAAAAAATTATCAGCCGCGCCTTGATCCACCAAAATACTTGCATACTGCTGCCCCGATTTTTCAATCATCTGCGCAGCATCTGCCTGCGCCCATCGTGATTTATCATCGCCGAAGTATTCTGTATAAGCAGCTTGCCCCCATGCCGACTCACTGGCCGCGCACACAGGCGATAAAGCTGAGACACTCACAAACTTGCCTGGAAACTTAAAGCCCAATAGTAATGCTCCGTGACCGCCCATCGAATGCCCTGTCACGCCGATACTGTCAATAGGAAACTCTGAGCGTAACAAGTCATATAACTCATCAACGATATAGCTTTGCATATTAAAATGCTCTGACCAAGGTGCTTGCGTCGCATCGACATAATAGCTGGCACCCTGACCAACAAAATAGCGGTCGTCGTTTGGCACATCGCTGTCATCACTACTTCGAGGTGATGTATCAGGGGCGATAAATATCATGCCAAGCTCGCTACATTTTTGCTGAAAATGCGCTTTGTGGGTGACATTATCAGCATTGCAAGTGAGACCTGATAAATATAGAATCGCAGGACAACGGCGACCAGCAAGCGCTTCATCTGGCAGATAAATGCTAAAGGTCATCGGCGTTTTGGTCGATGATGATTGATGGCTATAGTAATGCTGCTCACCATCGAAACAGCGGTTGACGCTGATCTGCGTGATTTTTGAGTTGGTAGATAAACTGTGTTTATAAGAGTTGTTCATAAGCGACATCCTTTTTATCCAAAGTAAAGTACACGATGACTTATAAAAAGCATTGGTAAAGTAATACTAGTACTTCTCCAAACTCACTTAGTACTCAATCATTATACCATTCACAAGAATTAAAGTAGTAAGGAAAGCGAGTGTCAGTATTACAGATTCTAGACTGAACGAGCTTAATACGGCTCATCGTGATTTTTGGGTTGCGGGTTTTGGGTTTACTGTTAGTTGTTAATTGGCAGTGATCGCAGTATTAGCCACTGGCTGACCAGAAGCACTATCCTCTGCGATATTAATGGCGATAGAATCACTGTCATTAATAATGCTGGCGACTGGTGGTCGGATTTTATCAAACAATACTTGTTCGAACGCTGGCAAAGCAGTCTCCATCAGACTACCAATCACCATCTGCGGCTCTGATGGTTCAAAACCCATCGCACTTTCACGCTCATTCACACGCAAACGGGCATCTTTAAAGGCAGATTCAAAACTGGTATTGCCACGCAGGCTTTCAGCAAAAAACGCTTGCCCAAAATAGGTCATCTCAGCTGTGTTGGTGCAGCCAAACGATGCTTTGTCAGCGGCTGATGCAGTAATCACTACCGTAGTCGGTGATGCCAATTCATCGATAAATGAGCCTGAATAGCAAGCAGATACCACAATCACCCGCCAGCGAATACCTGAAGCGTCTAGCGCCTCCCGTAACCATGCGGCGTCTAGATTCTCCATTGCTAATGGTGGATTTGCTAATTGAATGATATTTTCGTTGCCGTGTGAAGACAAGGTTAGGAATAACACATCCTCATCGGCATTCATCTGCTGACCAATTTTCTTTAATCCACGTAGAATGCTGGTTTTGGTAGCGATTGGCTCATCAAGCCAACTATAAGTATTGTTGATCAACGAGAGTGAATGTCCACTAGTGCCAAAACGCACATCGAACAGCTCACGCACTTTATTAATCTCAGAGCGAAAAACATCTTGACCAGAGAATCCTGCCACACCCATAAAATACCAGTCGGTCTTGCCCGAAGTGCTGGGATCGATACTATTTAATGCTTGCTGTAACAAACGAGGCTGCTCATATAATGCTGCTTCTGCTAAAACAGGCTCTACAGGAATCTGCTTAAATATAGGCTGATCCGCGACATTACGCTGCCAAATCGTCAACAGTGCGACTGCACCTACCAATACAATGACCCGCTCCCACCACGGTATGCGTAGACGACGAGAAAAAATCCATAATAACGCCAACGTCTGCCATAAAAACAGCACCAAAAACAGTATGGGTAAAAGTGAATAGCTCCAATCTGGTAACCAACCATAACTGCCCAAAAACTGCACCAAACTTTGTAATAGTGCAGATAAGGTATCAGCCACTAGCCACAATACCACGGGCACAAACACCAACGTTTGATTGCCAGAACGCCGTGCCAAAATGATGCCGCCCAATAAAATTATCATCGGCCAAATTAAGTAGCTGACCAACCCTTGCTCATTAAAGATACTGCCATTTTCCGCGGCCAACCACGAAAAAAGTACATTACTACCGAGTGCCAATAGTGCAAATACGGCAAACTGGATAAATGTAGGTTTTACCCAAGAAAACGCGCGCGTCGACCCTACTAGCATCCACAAGGTTGCAATAATATTGGCAGCGAAATTGAGCGAAAAACGCTGAAGCGATACGGTTTTTAACGACGCAAGTGACAAAGACTTAAACCTCTAGCCAGTCGAGAAAAGAAAGTGAGTTGATGATGATTTTTGGTGTGGCAGCTACCTACGAAATGTCATTAATTCACATTTTTTATATAGCATATGGACATCAAGATTACATGCAATTCACAATGAGATAATTTTAAGAGACGAATAGCAAAGACTAAAAATATGACTAGACAGTTTAGCTCGCTAATATAACGCGATTGTAACGGATTGTCGGTCAAGAGGATAAGGCTGATTTGTAAAATTCGCTTAAATTTGGCTAAGAACATATAAAAAAGGAGGTCTTGAATCCAAGACCTCCTTTTTTCTCAAAAATGACTGTATCAAAGACTCACTACTATCTCATCAAAAGCTCATTCACACGTTTTAGATAAGCGGCTGGATCATCTAACTGACCGCCATCTGCTAGTAAGGCTTGGTCAAAAATTACTTGGGCCAATTTATCAAAGTCGACGTCAGATTGCTCGCTAGTCTCTAACTTTTTAATCAATGGATGATCAGGATTTACCTCAAGCGTTGGCTTGCTTTCTGGCACATCTTGACCCATTTGCTTAAGCATCTGAATCATTTGTGGTGATAGCTCACCTTCCCCAACGACCAAGCAGGCAGGACTATCAACCAAACGCGTTGATACTTTAACGTCTTTGGCACGTTCGCCTAACGCTGCTTTAAGTTTATCAACGACTGGCTTCATGGTTTCTTGCGCTTTTTCAGCTTCCGCTTTTTCGGCTTCGTCTTGCAAGTCGCCCAAATCAACGGCACCTTTCGCGATATTTTGTAGCGGTGTCTCATCAAATGAGGTCAAGAAGTTCATCGCCCATTCATCAACACGGCTGGTCATCAAAATAACTTCGATACCTTTCTTTTTAAACAGCTCAAGTTGTGGGCTATTTTTAGCAGCTGCTAGATTGTCAGCCGTGAGATAATAGATGGCTTTTTGACCGTCTTTCATACGCGCTTTATAGTCTTCAAAGCTGGTCGTCACACTATCCTGAGTACTGGTTGCATAACGCAGCAATTTGGCAATACGTTCTTGATTGCCCATGTCTTCGCCAACGCCTTCTTTGATAACATCACCAAATTCAGCGTAGAACTGCGCGAATTTTTCTTGCTTATCACTGTCTTCACTGTTGGCAAGACTGGCTAGCAAAGTCAAAATGCGACGGGCGTTACCATCACGAATAGACTTCACATCACGCGACTCTTGTAATAGCTCGCGGCTGACGTTCAATGGCAAGTCTGCTGAATCAATGACCCCTTTGACGAAACGCAGGTACATTGGCAATAATTGCTCAGCTTCATCCATAATAAAGACGCGCTTCACGTATAGCTTTAGACCATGCTGCTGCTCACGAGTATATAAATCGACAGGGGCTTTTTTAGGAATATACAATAGCTGAGTATACTGAACGCGACCTTCGACACGGTTATGCGTCCATGCTAGTGGCGCGTCCATGTCATAGGTGATATTTTTATAAAAATCGATATACTCTTCATCTTCAATCTCAGATGCCGTACGTGTCCATAGCGCGCTGGCTTTGTTGATAGTTTCCCATTCATCGGTCAATACCATCTCGCCACCAGCAGGTGCATCGTCGTTCTCATCTTCTTTGACATCTTCTTGCCAAACTTCTTTACGCATCTGAATCGGTAAGCTGATATGGTCTGAGTATTTATTAACCAACTGCTTAATTTTGCCACGGTCTAAATAGCTGTCTTCACCCTCACTATATTGCTCTTTTAAATGCAAAGTAATGGCGGTGCCACGAGTTTCTTTCGCGATAGGTTCAACCGTAAAGCTACCCGTACCATCTGATACCCAGCGCACGCCCTTATCCGCAGGCTCGCCCGCTTTGCGTGATTCGACGCTAATCGTATCGGCAACGATAAAACCTGAATAGAAGCCAACCCCAAACTGTCCGATTAATTGACCATCTTGCTTTTGTGATTCAGACAGCTTGTCTAAAAATGCTTTAGTACCGGACTTGGCAATCGTACCTAGGTTTTCGATGGCATCTGCTTCATTCATGCCAATACCATTATCGGTAAAGGTGATGGTTTTGGCATCTTCATCGACCGTAATGCGAATTTTCAGCTCGCCATCGTCTTCATAAAGGCTGTCATCATTGGTCGCTTCAAAGCGCAATTTATCACAAGCATCAGAGGCGTTTGAAACCAGCTCACGCACAAAGATATCAGAATTAGAATAAAGCGAATGAGTCACTAGATGTAGCAGTTGCGCCACTTCCGCCTCAAAGGTATGTTTTTTTAATTCAGGGGTGCTTTCATTAGCGGCACTGTCATTAGCAGTGTCTTTATTAACATTAATATCATCAACATTTTTATTGTCTGCTGGGGTCTGTTCACTCATAAAAAACTCCTTTAATTTATGTCAAAAACGTATCATGAAATAGCAATCATTTGACTGTCTCTACTCAGCTACAAATTAAGCAGTTCAATTTCGAATATCGCTAAGCTGTTTATACTAATAGGGGCGCAGCAGAAAATTTCAAGCTAAAAAGCACAATTCAACAAAAACACCGCCCTAGTTTCCTAAGGCGGTGTCGTTATATCGATAATAGATTTAGCAAATAGATTTAGTAATACGTTTTTAGATAAACCTATCAACTATAAGCAGCTAGGCAAATGCAGCGCTGGATCTGACTCACGAGCATTCATCGCATCTTCAACCGTTAAGCCTAGTGCTTTAGCAACGCCTGCGCCATAAGCAGCATCACACCAGTTACAGTTGCGAATGTGGCGATACTGAATAAAGTCCGGCACACCAGCCATATTATTCGCTGTGTTTTCAAATAGCACTTGTTGTTGCTCAGCACTCATCAAATTAAACAATGCGCGAGGTTGGCTAAAATAATCGCTATCATCTTCACGGAAGTCATAATGCGCCGCGTAGCCGTCAATTTTTAATGGTGGCTCAGCATAATCAGGCTGCTCTTGCCACTGGCTAAAGCTGTTTGGTTCATAATGCGGGCGACTGCCATAGTTGTCATCGACGCGGCCTTGACCATCACGATGATTGCTCATCACAGGGCAACGTGGCTTATTTACCGGAATCTGTTGATGATTGACACCAACACGATAACGCTGAGCATCGGCATAGTTAACCAAGCGGTTTTGTAGCATTTTATCCGGTGAAACGCTGATGCCCGGCACTAAGTTACTTGGAGCAAATGCTGCCTGTTCTACATCGACAAAGTAATTGTCCGAGTTTTTATTTAATTCAAACTCACCCACTTCGATTAGCGGATAATCGCCTTTTGGCCACACTTTGGTCAAGTCAAACGGATGATATGGGACGGTATCTGCCTCAGCTTCTGGCATGATTTGCACGTACATTTTCCACTTTGGAAAATCGCCATTTTCGATGGCATCGTACAAATCTTTTTGATGACTTTCACGATCAGAACCAACCACCTCTGCCGCTTCTGCATCGGTCAAGTTCTTGATGCCTTGTTGCGTACGGAAATGGAATTTTACCCAAAAACGTTCTTTAGCCTCATTCCAAAAACTATAAGTATGCGAGCCAAAGCCATGCATATTTCTGTACGAGGCTGGCAGACCGCGATCACTCATAACGATAGTAACTTGATGCAAAGCTTCTGGTAATAAAGTCCAAAAGTCCCAGTTGTTGGTCGCCGAACGCATATTGGTACGTGGATCACGTTTGACGGCTTTGTTTAGGTCTGGGAATTTGCGCGGATCACGTAAGAAGAACACAGGTGTATTATTTCCCACCATATCCCAGTTACCTTCTTCGGTGTAGAATTTCAAAGCAAAACCGCGAATGTCGCGCTCAGCATCAGCCGCGCCGCGCTCACCTGCGACGGTACTAAAGCGCGCAAACATCTCAGTCTGTTTACCCACTTCGCTAAAAATATCCGCACGGGTATATTTAGTGATGTCATTGGTCACGGTAAAAGTACCAAATGCGCCAGAGCCTTTGGCGTGCATACGGCGCTCTGGAATCACTTCACGGACGAAATTTCCTAACTTTTCATTGAGCCAAACATCTTGCGCCAATAATGGGCCGCGTTTGCCTGCGGTCATGCTGTTTTGATTATCTGCCACTGGTGCGCCATTGCCCATGGTCAATTGGGTCGGTGCATAAGGACATTTTTTATCGCTCATATCATTGTTCATATCGTTGCTCATAGTCATACTCCTGTGAATAGCAAATGGATTAAAGTACAAAACCTATTCTGAATACGCTTCTATTAATAGCTCCAGAATAGTTGTCAGCTTGTTCGAAAAACGGTTTGTTTTTTTCATAGTAATGTCTAATGACAGTCATGTTCTGTGGTTAGATACTATTACAACCCATTACCATTGATTTGTATAATTAATTAATTACATGCTTTCGTTTTGTTTTTCAGAACCACTTAACTTGTTTTTTACTCATCCAAATACTTTACTCCTTAGGATGGTTGTTATTAATAACGATAAATATTAACAGTGCAAGCACTCTCTATTAGCCTTGCTATCACTTTTTTAAAGCGAATTGACCATATCAAATATAGCTTAATTAAATACCACCGAGCAATTAACGCGGCATCGGACGAATGGTCAAAATTTGCTCACTACGACCAAAAGGGCCATTGATGTCATGTAACACAGCGCTCGTTAAACCAATGCCATCATTGCCATACTGCTGCACCGCTTCGATGCCAAGCCAGCGACCTTGCGGCGCGCGGTGCATATGAATTTGCAAATCCGTATTGGGAAACATCCATTCTAATTCTGACAAGCCAAGCCCAAGTCGCGGCACAACGCCATTGGCCGTATCAACCATGCCCAATAGATGCACCAAATCATCAGTCGGCTTGCCCTCGATCATCTCCATATCATTAGTAATCCAGACCATACCGCGTCCTGGGCGACGCTGCGTATCATCAGCGACCAAGCGCACACTTTCAATAAACCCGCCCGGCCAGCCTTTCATGTCTTCCCAGATGGGCAATTCTTCGGGCTTATGTACCGCTTTTTGGTCTTCAGTACCTGCAATCTCGCTGGTATCTTGGGTCATTAGACGCCATGCCCGCGCAATAATCGCATCACGACCGCGACTGCTCATGACTGCTTCAATCAGCTCAATGGTCTTGCCCGGACGAATACAACGCGTGGTAATGGTAAAGTCATCCAGTGGAATCAATCCTAAGATATCTAGGCTGATACGAGCGATACGCATGTTTTCTTGCGGCGCATAACTGTTTAGCTCAGCCGTGAGCAATCCTGTCGCTGGCGCCATATGCTGTTCATGCTCATTCCAAGCGCCTTGGGCATGTTTGGTTGGCTGATAATGTGCGACGTTGACGCCGTCTTCTCGCTGTTCGCGTTTGATAAAGTTATAATAAGCTGACATGACTGTCCTATGATTTATTTGATAAGCTCTTGTTGTTTTAATTTAAGAACCTGTCGACTCTTAATGACAAAAAATAATGCAACGACCATCGCGGCAATTAATACGCCATAAAAAACACTCTTTTCTCGCATAAAATGCAGAATATTACTGCCTAACACGAATCCCACCACCACGATGACAAACAAATTCACTTTCAATTGTTTGTTAACCTCAGCGAGAGTGGCTTCTGCCAATACAAATCCTTTTTTTTGCTTTTTCATTTTGCGTTACCTACTATACGTTACCTATTAGATGTCTTGTACAAAGCCTTATCTACTTACCCACTTGGGTGACTGGGATACGCAAGGCTTTAGGCAGACTGAAAGTGACATTTTCTTCGATGCCTGATAGCTCACTCGGTAAATCACCACCCCAATCTTGCAGCTGCTGTAGCACTTCTTGAATCAGTACTTCGGGTGCTGATGCGCCAGCGGTGACGCCGATACTCTGCACACCATCTAACCAGCTTTTATCCATCTCACTGGCATTGTCGATTAAATACGCACGGCAATTCATCCGCTCAGCCAGCTCACGCAGACGATTAGAGTTTGATGAATTGGGCGAGCCGACCACCAAGACCACCTCACAGCGACTGGCTAAGTCTTTTACCGCATCTTGGCGGTTTTGCGTGGCATAACAGATATCGTCTTTGCGCGGACCTTGAATACTAGGGAATTTTTCACGCAGTGCATCGATGACGCGCGCCGTGTCATCCATAGATAAGGTGGTTTGGGTAACAAATGCCAAACGTTCGGCATTTTTTACGCTCAATGCTGCCACATCGGCTTCGTTTTCAACCAAATGAATGTGACCGCCGTAGCGACGGTTAAAGCGCCCCATCGTGCCTTCCACTTCAGGATGTCCAGCATGCCCAATCAATACCGCATCCATACCCTCTTGCGCAAATTTAGCGACTTCGATATGTACCTTAGTGACCAGTGGACAAGTGGCATCAAATACGGTCAAATCGCGGCGCTCAGCCTCATCTTCGACAGCTTTTGATACGCCATGAGCAGAAAAAATAACGATAGAGCCGTCTGGCACTTCATGAAGTTCTTCCACAAAGACCGCACCGCGATTGGCCAAATCAGAGACGACAAATTTATTATGTACCACCTCGTGACGGACATAAATGGGCGGTTCAAAACGTGTCAATGCTTCGTTCACAATCGCAATCGCGCGATCCACACCAGCACAAAATCCACGTGGATTGGCAAGATAAATTTGCATAAGAGGGCCTATCATTAGATAATTTATTATTAAAGCTTAAATACACGACATTAATGTCAAAAGCTTTAATTCAAAAATTGGGATGAATTCATTACGCTACTTTAGCATAATTTACTTTTATTGCCTTTGAAAATAGCACGGTACTAGAGGCTGTTTTAACTAGAAGCAAACACATTCATACGTTCAAAGTATTTATCCATAGTGATAGCGTTAACTGCACTCAATGCACCAAAAATGTGATTTATACTAAATCGCCCTATGCCATCTTTACGCCGCTTCGATGATAACGACTGGTCAAAGGCGGCTTTAATTAAAATAAAAGCCACAAAAGCAGTTTATAATAGTGCATCGATGACAATGTCTATCGCCATACATGATGGCGATTTTTCTTTTTACCAGTTTTGAATTGTTTACTAAAACAGCTTTGGCTTTTTTATTCGCACAGATTTGACTAGCACACACTCCATTAGGACACATTGTATGACAGGTTCATTATTTATTATTACCGCCGCCTCAGGTACGGGTAAAACCTCACTGGTAAAGCAGCTACTTGCCACGACTAATGACTTAACCGTCAGCGTATCACACACCACGCGCACGCCACGTCCCGGCGAGATTGATGGTCACCATTATCATTTTACCGACGTCGAAAAATTTGTGACTGCCATCGGTGAAAACAAGTTTTTAGAACATGCTGAGGTCTTTGGTAATTACTATGGCACCTCGGAGCAAAGCGTGCGGACGCAGTTAGAAGCAGGCGTCGATGTTATTTTAGAGATTGATTGGCAGGGCGCACTACAAGTCAAAAAAATCTTTACTGACGCCATTATGATTTTTATTTTACCGCCAAGTATTGCCACTTTACGTCAGCGTCTATCGACGCGTGGGCAAGATACTATGGAGGTAATAGAGCAACGTCTGGCTGGCGCAGTGACTGAGATGGCGCAATATGTCCATTTTGATTTTGTGATTATTAATGACAATTTTGAGGTCGCTTTGACTGAGCTAAAAGCCATTATCGTGGCAGACAGGCAGACGCTTAAGCGTCAACAGCAGCGGTATCATCGCACCATCAGCAATTTACTTAGCAATAAAGTAGAAGAGTAAAGCAAGAGCGAAATACTACTGTCAACTCAGTCGATGAGCGCTTATTAATAGATACGTTAATAGACACGCAAAAAGCAACT
The DNA here is from genome assembly GCF_014897815.1 of Psychrobacter sp. PG1. Taxonomy (GTDB): domain Bacteria; phylum Pseudomonadota; class Gammaproteobacteria; order Pseudomonadales; family Moraxellaceae; genus Psychrobacter. The sequence goes on along the minus strand of NZ_JABUZG010000057.1, from coordinate 66,497 downwards.
ACGCGGCTGGGCAAAAAATGCTATAATGTCTCGCTATCCCCCCTTTATATTTTGATATTATTTTTATTGAGTGGCGGGCAAGCTCCGTGACTAATAAAAACAACCGAGGTAGCTACATATGGCACGAGTGACGATTGAAGATTGTTTGGATAATGTTGATAATCGCTTTGAACTGATTTTAGTGGCAAGCAAACGTGCACGTCAATTGGCTAAAGGTATCGCAGAACCATTGGTTGATGTGGATAATGACAAGCCTACGGTATTGGCATTGCGTGAAATCGCTGCTGGTAAAATCACTCGCGATATCCTAAATCAGCCAGAGCACAACTTTGCCACCAGTTCATTAGATTTGGCACTGTCAGGCGATCATGGTTTTTAAGACACTGTATTATTAAGATACAGCATTGAAGATTTGTCGTATGAAGCCTATAAAGCTAACCACTGCCTTATAAGATAAATCCACACAGTGATGACATATTGACGAGAGACCACAGCATAGGCTGTGGTTTTTTGGTTGTAATGGCTGATTGCTGTGATATTGCTTTGACTGTTTTAGTCACCATTTATACCTGAAAACCTACCATTGAGTTAGAATTTCTAAATTTTTATAGCACCTGTTCGCTTAGCAGTTGACATTGAATGCGATTTACGATTAATTAGAGGATGGTCTACCTATTTTTATCTTTTTTCTCGAAATTTTTTATATTTATAGTATTCCAGCATTCATTCAGTCACCATTTACCCGATAGACAGTCAGGCAAACAGGTAATGGAAAATAGGATCGTTACTTTATGAGTCAAACCTTACCCAAACTCAGCCATCATTTAGTCGATGAGGCTCAATATAATTTACTGCGCTCAGTAGGTTACCTCACTGCTGCTGAACGCCGTGATATTATTGATGCCTGTGAGTTCGGTGATATTGCGCACATCAAAGATAAGCGTAAATCAGGAGAGCCTTATATCACCCACCCGATTGCGGTGGCCGAGATACTGGCAGGTTTTCGTTTGGATCGAGATACGATTATTGCAGCGATTTTGCATGATACGGTCGAAGACACCGAGGTGAGCGATGAGCAGATTGAGCAGCGCTATGGCAAAATAGTGGCGAGACTGGTCGACGGTGTGACTAAGCTAAAGTCGTCCTCCCACAATAAACAGCAAAACAAAGCAGCCACCTTTCATAAAATTTTGACAGCCACCCTTGCCGACCCACGTGTATTGATTATTAAGCTTGCAGACCGCTTACATAATATGTCGACACTAGATGCAGTACGCCCAGAAAAACAACGCACTACAGCACAAGAAACATTGGACTTTTATGTGCCGTTTGCGCGGCTGATGGGTCTTAATGATATTGCCGATTATATCGAGGTGCTCTGTTATCGTAACCTTGATTCTGACATGTACAACAAACTGTCTGACAAGCTACTACAGCACGGGCTTGGGCGTAACTTTCAAAGAGAGGCCATCCATCGCTATTTGAGTATTGTCCTCAATAATTTGGGGTTGAATGGTCTGGTCAAAGTTTTAGACAATCGCGTGGTCATCTACCGTCAGTTTTTCCGCAATCGCGGTGAAATCAACGCTCTGCTCCGTCATTATGCCTTTGAGATTGTCCTCGATAATGTCGAAGCCTGTGACAAATTGGCCTATTACTTAATTAAAAAATACCAGATTGATGACTCTCATATCGCTGATAATATTCGTCGTCCGCTACCAGGTGGCAATCAATCACTCACGCTTATCTATGAGCGCGATAACGATGTCGTCAAAGTGACGATTTTGACCAAGCAAATGCAAAGCGCAGCGCGGCTTGGTGTCATCGGTGCAGAGCATGCCTCAGACGTTAGCCAATCGGTTATCCAAGCCTCATTACGCAATATGAAAGACTTGGTCGATGAAGACAGCTTAGATGAAAATAGCCCAGACTTTTCAGCGGCGGTCTCTACCATTAATGAGCTGATGGATTACCTACACTCCAGTAAAATCATCTGCTATAGTCCAAAGGGTCGCGCTTATGAGCTACCACAAGGCGCAACCGCACTAGACTTTGCTTACGCTGTCGGACCGATGGTCGGCAATGTAGCCGTTGGTGCCAATATCGATGGTAAAAAAGCCAAACTTGGCACGGTCGTTAAGAATGGGCAGCTGGTTGAAATAGAAGTCAATAGCCACTCAGAACCAAAAGCAGAATGGCTAGGATTTGTCGTGACCAATAAAGCGCGTGAAGAGATTTTGCGTTGGTTTAAAGACTTGTCTCCTGCTGATAAGCAACACCATGGTCAACAAGCCTTAGATCGGGCGCTAAAAACCTATCAAAAAAGTCTCGATGACTTAACCGATAGTGATTGGAAAAACCTCACTGAATGGCGTGGCTTGACCGAAAAATCCGAACTATTTGAGCAAATAAGCTCTGGTACGTTACTACCACAGCTGGTGGTAACTCGCTTGTTTAGCGATGAAGTCAATGATTTACAAGCACAAGAACACAGCGATGATATGACCCAACCACAGCAGCTGATAGTCAATGCGTCTGGGGTTGAGCTTGATTTTGCCAATTGTTGTCACCCTATTTATGGTGATCCTATCGTCGGTCACTTGTCCCGTCACGGTCTGGTTGTTCATCGACACAAGTGCTTTTCACTTGACGATATTCGTAAAGACAATCCTTATCAGGTTATACAACTGCGCTGGCGTAATGACAAGGCCATAAAACAAGGTGACGCTGGCGAGCATGACATAAAAAATACCGGAAAGATTCGCTTTCCAGCTTATTTAAAGCTATCTATTGCCCTCAGCGACGAACAGATTACTGAAGTCATCTATCATTTACGCCAATTAAATATCGGGGTAGAAAAAGTAGACGTGCGCAGTAGTGACACCATCATCCATATCATCGTTCGCAGTCGCAATCATCTAGCACAAGGCATTCGCGAGCTACGCTCCTTGCTAGGTTTTCCAAACATCATCAGGCTGTATCAGCTGTAGTGCTGGTAACAAGGTGTAGTGCGCGTGATACATCGCCACCAACACTCACTCAATAGAACATTGAATAATGGATTTAGAAAATTTTAGAAAGACCTGAAACAATGATAAACTGTGTTTTTTGATTTTTAACAAATAAACGTAGAGCGTGTCATCATTTGTATGGTGAAAAACGAGATGTAAATGATGAATAATGCGCCCTTACCTACCAAACCAGAAAAAGATAAAAAGGATATAATATGACTCGTCAAACCATTCAAACTGATAAAGCCCCTGCTGCCGTTGGTACTTATTCGCAAGCCGTCAAAGTCGGTAACACCGTCTATATTTCAGGACAACTGGGTTTTGACCCTGATACCATGGAATTAAAAGAAGGTTTTAAAGCACAGGCTGAGCAAGTGTTCGAAAACATCAAAGCCATCTGTGAAGCGGCTGGTGGCAGCTTAAATGACGTGGTTAAATTTAACGTGTCATTAACAGATTTGAATGATTTTGCGGCACTAAACGACGTGTTCGTTGCCAATCTAAGCGAGCCATATCCTGCTCGTGCAGCCGTCCAAGTAGCAGCGTTACCTAAAGGCGGTGTGGTCGAGATTGAGTCAATTTTATATATTGAGTAACTTAAGCCATATCATCATGTAAATGGTAAGGCTTAATACATAGACGTACTTAATTCTCAAGTCGTTACGTCAAAAAAGCCACTGCTAAAAGGTAAGGCCAGAGTAAGCCCAAATATCACTATTTGGGCTTACTGCTATTATTCTCATCAATATTACGATCTAGTTATCTAAAAGCTGGTTATCTAAAGTCCATTTACCTAAAAACTGTTTATCCAAAAACCATTTACCTGAAAATTAGGAACGCATTCTATGTTGGTACAAGTTGCTCTACCCGTGCCCCTTTATCGGGTATTTGACTATAGCGTACCAGTAGATATCAACGCCTTATCAAGCCCTTCTTTACCTCATATTGGCTGCCGTGTCGAAGTATCCTTTGGTCGTCAAACTTTAATCGGTATCGTCGTCGCTCATATTCCAGAAGCAAATAGCAGCGTGCCACTTAATAAGCTAAAACCTATCAATAAATGCTTAGATGCTGAGCCTATTTTGGACGCCAGTATGCTAAAGCTGGCACATTGGCTGGCGCGTTATTATCACTACCCGCTTGGTGACGTTTTAGCAGTCATGCTGCCAACTCTCGTTCGTCAAGGTAAGCCGTTGGATTTATTGATTACCCATTGGCGAATTTTGCCACATGTAAGCGACGCTGACTTTCGTGCCAACGCCAAAAAACAAAAACAACAATTTGATATGCTTAAGTTGCATGGCGAGCGCGGCGCGAGTGAAGATATTTTATTGCTAGAGGGCATGGAAAGGAGTTTTTTAAAGGCGCTCGAAGACAAAGGTTTAATCGAACGCTATATTCAGACCAAACAAGCACCTGCGCCTGTTAAATTAGCAAAAATGCCCCTTGATCTCAATGACGAGCAACAACTCGCCGTTACCGCCATTATTGCGGCTCATGAAGCCAATCGCTACACGGGATTTTTATTAAATGGCATCACTGGTAGTGGCAAGACAGAAGTCTATCTGCAAGCAATGCAAGCCGTATTGGAAGCTGGTAAACAGGTATTGATTTTGGTACCAGAGATTGGATTGACACCGCAAACACGCGCGCGTTTCGCCAGTCGCTTTGCCGCTCATATTGTCTTATTGCATTCCGGCATGAACAATACTCATCGCTTACAAGGCTGGCAAGACTGCCGTACTGGTCATGCCCAAATCATTATTGGGACACGCTCAGCGGTGCTATATCCTTTTGCAGATTTGGGCTTAATTGTCGTTGATGAAGCGCATGATGGTTCTTATAAGCAGCAAGATACCTTGCGCTATCATACCGCTGACGTCGCGCTGTATCGTGGACTACAAGCCAATATCCCTGTCGTATTGGGTACGGCGACGCCATCTCTTGAGCATCTAAAACTGGTCGATGACGGTAAGCTGCTGGAGTGCCAACTGCAAACTCGTCCCGGTAATGCGAAGCTTGCGACCATGCAGCTGATTGATGCGCGCCTGCAAAGTACTCATCAACAAGCGACGGACGACGGCGCGCGCTATGATACTGGGCTGACCGATGCGCTGATTGGGGCAATACGGCAAACGCTAGAAGCGGGCGATCAAGTATTAATATTTTTAAACCGTCGCGGCTATGCGCCAGTTTTGCTATGCGAAGCTTGCGGTTGGCAAGCAGATTGTCCGCGCTGCGACGCGCATTTAACCGTTCATTACAATAGCCAGTCCCAACACAACGCTTATAGTAGCTCCTATTTAAAATGCCACCACTGCGACTGGCAAGCTTATATTCCAAAAGTTTGCCCGGATTGTGGCAGTCAAAATTTGGATGCCAAAGGGATGGGCACGACAAGGCTCAGCGAAAACCTGCATGCGATTTTTGCCAATCCGCAAACCAGCAAAGAGCTATATCCCATTATCCAAATCGATCGCGATACCACCAGACGTAAAGACAGCTGGGAGAATATCTACCAACGTATCAATCAAGGTAATCCTGCCATCTTGGTTGGCACGCAGATGGTCGCCAAAGGTCATCATTTCCCCAATGTTACGCTTGTCTGCTTGCCAAACGCCGATCGTGGTTTCTTGTCCGCCGACTTTCGCTCGCCGGAACATACTGCGCAATTGATGATTCAGGTCGCAGGACGTGCCGGTCGCGGTGATAAATCTGGTCGTGTACTCATTCAAACGCTGCAACCAGATAATGAATTACTATTAAAACTGGTCAAAGACGGTTATTTGTCTTTTGCTCGCGAGCTATTGCAAGAGCGTAAAATGATGGGTTTACCGCCACACAGTCATGCTGCCCTGATACGCTGTGAGGGCAAAACCCTTGCCGCCACGACCCAAGCCCTTAAAGATGCGATTACCATTTTGCCAAATGGTCATAATCTCGCCGTACTAGGACCTATCGATGCACCAATGAGCAAAAAGAATAGCCGTTACCACGTACAACTGCTACTTTTAGGCAAAAATCGACAGCAACTACATCATGTATTACAGCACTGGTGGCAGCCCGTACTGACCTTGCCAAGTACCAAGTACCTTAAACTCACTTTGGATATCGACCCTGTTGGTTGGTAACCGCCAATTACTAACCATCACTTTTTAACTCAGATTATTACTTTATCGCTGTCCGCTACTAGAGCTTATCCCCATTTAGAGGATAATCGATTGAACTGAGGATACGCCCTCAAGAACGTTATTCTAAATAGTAACCAATGGTTTACTGCCTAGATACAGCAAGCATTTATTAAATATGCTAAATTCTTTATATCTGGCTAGTTTGTGCACAGCAAGTCCAGCCTTATAAGCAATCAAATTTCCTCTTCTGTCATTCTGAGTGTTGTTATGAGTCAAAATAAATCAAACGCTGAACAAGGCAACCATTCTCATCAAAATGATACTGTTAATGTGGCTAACCATCTGCATAAAGAGGATGAGAGCAACTACACTCATGACAATCAAGCCATTCACGATCACGATGAACACTTAGAGCAAACAACAGCCCCGCGAGATACCAAGGGCTATCAGCGTACTTTGCTGTTCAGCTTTATCATTATCACAGGCTATATGTTTATTGAAGCCATCGGTGGCTGGCTGACTGGCAGTTTGGCGCTATTATCTGATGCAGGTCACATGCTCAGTGATGCAATCGCACTTGGCGCGACGTTAATGGCATTTAAAATTGGAGAAAAAGCAGCCACTCATCAAAAGACGTTTGGTTATAAACGCTTTGAGATTTTAGTCGCAACAGTCAATGGTGCGACGCTGGTCATTATTGCGCTAATGATTTTTTATGAGGCGATTAAGCGCTTTAATTCACCGCCTGAAATTGCTACCCAAGGCATGCTTATCGTTGCTACTATCGGTATGTTGGTCAATATTTTGGTTGCGTGGCTGATGCATCGAGGCAGTCGCGGCGAAGATGCACATGGTCACAGTCATGCTGGTAGTCATAAAGACAGTCTTGAAGACACTCAAGGAAAAAATGCGGGTAAAAAACCAGTCAACCTTAATATGCAAAGTGCTTACCTGCATGTATTGAGTGACTTAATGGGTTCGGTTGCCGCTATTGTTGCCGCGCTTTTGATGATGAGCTTCGGCTGGGTTTGGGCGGATGCAGCGGCCTCGGTGATTGTCGCGATACTGATATTATTTAGTGGTTATCGCGTCGTGCGTGATTCCGTACATATTTTGATGGAAGGCACGCCAGAAGGCATATCCTTAGTGGATGTAGAAAAAAAACTGCTTACCCATCCGCAAGTACAAGAAGTCCATGATTTGCATGTTTGGAGTATTACCAGTGGTCTAAATGCCTTGTCTTGTCACGCCGTTGTCGATGGTGAAATGAGTATTCATGAATCAAGCATATTGATTGCCAATTTAGAACAAAGTTTGCTTGAACTCGGCATCCATCATGCGACCATTCAGGTAGAAAGCGCATCACATCCGCAGACTGAGGCACATAGCGATGCACTGGTCTGCGATATCTCAGAACAACAAACAGAGGGTAATAATCATATTGGTCACAATCATTAAGCATGAGACATTGAAAATCAGACTTTGAAAGTCAGACTTTGAAAGTCAGACTTTGAAAGTCAGACATTAAACATTGGAAGGACCATTCTTCATTCAAATATCAATTTAAACGTTGCCTATGATTGATTGGCGACGTTTTATCAAGTGGTGGCAATCATAACGTTATATGCACCACATTAGCCAAAGCGTTGTTATTAACCAAATACCTAACCCCAATGATAAGAATATGATTCGAATCCAAAAATCTCATGCGTCAGTCCTGATGTGCGTTACATAATCAGATGTCAAATAACCAGCTGCCATATATGACGCAACTAGCAACCAAAATCCAAATAACAGCGCCAGTCCTGCCGCGAAAACCCTTAAAATTATTTTGCTAAAAGTCTTCAATAATCCGCGCAACTTACTATCAACGGACGAATCATCGTACATGAACATAACTTCTTATGCGCCGACATAAACAGGCTTTATTTTACATAAGCTTATATCACGCCGATTTTTAGCATTGTAATGGCATGTTAAAAATGATGGGAAATTTAGCCTCGCCGCCATATTTTTCATATAAATTCTGTATACTTAAAGCTGAAACACCCAATTTACCACTAATGGATTATTTTCTGCCATGTCGAGACGCTCAGCTCCTTTTGTTGCTCCAAGCTACATTGATGACCCTATCTCAGCAGAGGGTAAAAAGCATGCCAAAGCATTGTTATCAACATTGCAAGAAGACATTGCTAGCTTTCGAGATGAGCAGTTTCCGCCTGATATTTTGCGTCAAGTTCGTGATATGCCAATTTATGAAGGCAATATTGCCGAAGTCCAAGCATATCAGCAGCGTTGGCATAATCTGCTTGAGCGCGCCATGGCGTTTTATCCTGCTGCCAATTTACCGCCCGATCATCTGCCGCTACCAGCCAGCCTTGAGATACCGCAATTTATCTATCATGTTCAAAGGCTACATTTGACCAAGACTCGTGCAAAAGAATCCAAAAGCTTCGGTTCGGTCGGTGCGCTTACTGATAAGTGTGGTGACTATAGTGCTGATGAAATTGCGCGTATGAGTGCAGTATTTGATAATGATGATGAGGCGCGTTTGGTGGCGCATCGTGAATTTATTGATTTGCGCGCTTATGTATTTTGCCGAGATAGTAAGGGCGAGATGCTGGAGCCTGAACGCGTGCGTTTTTATCGAACGGGGCTTATCGTCCATGCGCTGCCCGATTTCAAAATCGTAGACAGTCGCCAGACCCCGCGTAAGCGCCGTAACGATGCTTATAACAATCCACTTGCCGATAATGGTGTGTGGAAGATTTATCGTAAAAAATAACGTATGCTAAGATTTTTTATTTTTGCTATACCCATATTGTAACGCTTATTTTATCATGATTGCTAAGGATTCCAGATGTTCGCTGCCGCCACCGGCTCACCAAATTTAATGTTACAAGCTACAATCTTCTTAGGAGCAGCCCTGCTCTTTGTACCCCTTGGTAAACGTTTTGGCATTGCGACGGTCTTAGGTTATCTCATTACAGGATTGATATTGGGGCCCAGTGGTCTGGACGTCGCAGGCGATGCTGAGAGCTTGTTGCACTTCTCTGAGTTTGGCGTGGTCATGCTGCTATTCATTATCGGACTTGAGCTGCAACCCTCACGATTATGGGCACTGCGGCGTTCGATATTTGTCCTCGGTGGTTTGCAAGTTGGTCTGACTGGCACATTATTAATGGGGCTGTTACATCAAATTTTTGGCTTACAGCTCGATACTGCTTTTATCGTCGGTTTTGGCCTTGCCTTGTCGTCCACAGCTTTTGTACTACAAATACTGACTGAAAAACAGCAGCTTTCTAGCACCCACGGTCGTGAAGCGTTCACGATTTTATTATTCCAAGATATTGCGGTTATCCCTTTGCTAGCCGTCATTCCTTTCCTATCAGGGGTGCGCGAACAAAGTTATGATTTGATTTATTTTGGCAAAGTTTTTGCGGTTTTTGCTGGACTGATTTTTGCTAGTCGTTATGTCGTTCGTCCCTTCTTTAAGTTTGTAGCCTCTAGTGGTGCATCAGAACTGCTGACCGCCGTTGCGCTATTTATCGTGATGGGTGTGTCTATTTTGATGGGTCAAATTGGTTTATCGATGGCATTGGGTGCTTTTTTGACAGGGGTACTGCTCGCAGATTCTGAGTATCGCCATGAGCTGGAAGCCAGTATTGAGCCGTTTAAAGGGTTGCTACTTGGCTTATTTTTTATGTCGGTCGGTATGCTGACTGATGTCAAACTTATCTTGGCAAAACCTATGTTTATCATTGGCTGTGCAATGGCATTGATGGCTATCAAATTTGGTGTCATTACCGCCATTGCAAAGATATCAGGCAATCGCTGGCCAACCAGTATCAGACTGGGTGTGACGCTCGCTCAAGGTGGTGAATTTGCTTTTGTTTTATTCAGTGTCGCTACTGCTCAAAATGTGTTGCGACCTGAGCTTGCCAACACCCTGAACCTTATCGTCACTATCTCCATGGCGCTCACACCACTGGCATTTTTGTTACTTGAGAAAATCGGTGAGCCTTTATTTGCCAAAAGCAAACCCAGCCGCGAATACGATGCCATCCCCGATCATGAACATCAGGTTATTATTGCTGGCTTTGGGCGCGTCGGTCAGATTATCGGTCGTGTACTACGCATGCATAACATCGAATTTACCGCCATTGAACGCTCAGCGAATCGCGTCGATTTCGTGCGTAAATTTGGTAACCAAGTCTATTACGGCGACCCAAAAAACCCTGAGATATTGCGCGCGGCTGGTATTAAAAAAGCCCGTGTGTTTATTTTAGCCATCGATGATTTAGAGCGCTCTATCACCACGGCTCAATACTTACGTAAAAACTATCCAGACTTGATTGTCTTGGCACGGGCACGTGACCGTCAGCATTATTATCGATTGCGTGAGGTCGGTGTGCGTCATATTTGGCGTGAGACCTACTTATCATCCTTGGATATGTCGCGTGAGTCGCTACAACTGCTTGGCATCTCACCAGAAAAAGCGCGCGAGACGGTGCAAACTTTCCGCGATTACGACGATGACTTAATTGAACGTCAGCAAGCGATCTATGATGATGAAGCCAGCATGATTGAATCCGCACAATCAGCGATGGCAGAGCTAGAAAGCTTGTTTGATGAAGACATTGATAAAGCCCGAAAAATGGACTTAACGGATTTTTATGACGCGCTAAAAAGTAAAGCAACACCTGTTGATAAAAAGGACGACGTTGCAACTGACTCTAACACCTAAATATTTATATATTTTAAAGCGTGTTTGATGATTCACAAATAGTCAGTGTCATGGTTAAATCATCAAACATGCCCTAATCGGGCATACAGCTTGCTGGTGCCAGTTTCTTATTTAGTGAACTTGTACAGTTCCAACTATCGCTGTCTGGCACATGGTAAAAAACCAGTGTCTGCTGATTTAGATAGCGGATAGGGAACTGAACATTTTGTATGGTCGCAATGACTGCACAATCCGTTTCGACTACGCCAGCGGCCTCTTTATCGATATCAATTCGTATCTGCTGAGTGCCTGTATCAATAGGTAAATTCATTGGACATTGCCCTGTCTGTTGATAAATCAGTGCCACACGATTTTGTGCCGTTTTGGCTGTATCATACGCATCGAACAGTACTTCATTGGCTTTTGGCTTGGCAATAATTGGCAGAAACTGTATCTTAATGACCATTAAAGCAAAGGCAAAAATACCAAACCCCAATCCTAGCCCAAATAGACTGACCCCGCCTTCTCGGCGCAGATGCGCCTTTTGCGCTGCTTCATCACGCGGATAATCATCGATAGCATCCGCAATCTCACGTCGCGCCATGCGGTAATAATACGCATCCGTCCAACGCGCCACCATAAATGACCAAAATAACCAAATGATCGCGGCAATACCTATGCGTGTCGCCATCTGGTAAGCATCAGGGATAAAGGGCATTGCCAAAAATTCAAACGCAACCAATACCAGTGCCACATTAAGCTGAATAAACGACCAGCCTGCTACGCTATAGACAATCGCATCCATATAGCGTTTGCGATAGAGGAGCCAAGGAAACGTCACAAAAAATGCTGCCCAATGCCATTTTGGCGACAGATAACCTTGCGTATCGAACTGCTCAAAACGTTTCAGATAATAATGCTGGCTACGGTGACCGATAAACCATTTATCAAGTTGTGTACGCTTAGCAGGAGTCAGCTGTTCTTGATAAAAAGGGGGCGGCGAATCCGTCTCGATAAATAGCATAGATGACCCCTATTAACGATGAAGAAAAATTTAAATCCATTACTCACTTTATATGATAACGCCAAAACCGATGTGCAGAACAGTAAAACGACAGATAAATACCGCTAATTCAATGTAAAAGAGCGTCAAGGCAGCCGAATGGCAATCTATATGTGATACGTCAAACAAGGTCAACGCTTTCACTCTTTTATGCTGGATCAGCGATAACAATATTAAAAAAGGATTGTGCGTTCACAGCTGTATAGATTTAACTTATAATAAGCATACATCACCCATTTTATGAAGCCTTGTCAATCCTATGAGTCAACATCCTGATATTAATGATAACATCGATAGTACGAATACTACTGATGAGCAAAAAGTCCTCAGCACTAATACCGAAAGCAATACTGATATTGACATTGAATCCCGTATTAGTAATGAGAGTGAGCCTGAAGAAAGCAAACATCTACGTATCGTCAATACTTTTATGAAACGACGTACGCACATGAATAAAAATGCCGAACTGGCACTGACCGCGCCAGAATTTGCTGAGTATTTGGTCAATAACAGTTTCGGTGATGGCAATCTTGATGGTATTGACAATCTACGAACGCTATTCGCTGATAGCCCTAACGGTAGTGAAGCACCGCTTACCTTAGAGATCGGTTTTGGACTGGGTGATTCGTTCATTGAGATGGCAGCAGCAGAACCTAGCCGCAATTTCGTTGGTATCGAAGTGCACGAGCCAGGTATCGGTAAATGCGCCTATATGGCAGGTACTCAAAATTTGACTAATGTCAAAATCATCAACGGTGACGCCATCCAATTGCTCAAGCAACTACCAGAAAACCATATTGATCGCATCCAGCTTTACTTCCCTGACCCATGGCAAAAAAAGCGCCATCACAAACGCCGCTTCGTCAGTGCTGAACGCATGGCGATTGTGACTCGTAGTCTAAAGCAAGGCGGCTGGTTCCATACCGCAACCGACTGGGAGCATTATGCCTTCTGGATGGTTGAAGTATTAGACGGTTTTACTGGTTTAACCAATCAAGCAGGCACAGGTAACTTCACCGACCGCCCTGACTTTCGTCCAATGACCAAATTTGAGCGCCGCGGTATAAATAGTGGACATGGCGTTTGGGATTTAATCTATATTAAAGACTAGATTTGGGTCACTTATCTTCGATGACTTCTGCATAGCGGCTAAATTATTTAGCCGCTTTTTTGTGCTTGCAAATTATCTAATGACAATATTATTTGATTTTTTTCAGCTACAACCCTTAATAGACAAGCTATAAGTATTTTTATTAAAAATAATAAAATTTTTTTAATACGTGAAACATCGTCTATTTTCATAGAATTTTTAAATTAATAATGCTACATATAGGGGTAAAAAATATATTCCAGCACCACACTCACAGGTTACCTATCTACTCAAACATTGATAGTATAAGGGATTCATGAGTTCTCCCCATAAGCTGTGGATAACCCTGTGCATAAGTACGCACTTGACAACAATTTCCCTAGATAGCTCAAAGGATGAGGTAAAATCGTTCATTTTTTATACAATTTAAAAAACCTTCTAAATCAGTAAGTTAAATGATATTTCATAATA
>NZ_JABUZG010000057.1:0-52960 GCF_014897815.1 Psychrobacter sp. PG1 | reverse complement strand
TAATTTATTTTCAATATATTTTTAAATTAAATTAATCCTCACTGATGTTTCACAAAAGCTAAATTTAGACGCTTTATTTGTTGTGGACAACTTTTAATGCTATTGACAAAGGGCAGCATTATCCTATCCAAAATTAGGATATATTCAGCAACTAGATTACACAAGTTATCACTTATATACAATGCGACAGTTAGTGTCGTTTAGCATCATTGAATCCTCTATATATTCCTTGGTTTTTGTTATAATTACCTTATCTAATCAACCGCACTTTAGGAAACAGTTAAGGCTTAACGAGCATAATGTTACCTACAAATTACATCTGTTGGCGCTGATTATGAACTTAATTTTACTTTTATCGTTATTGGATTTTACTGTATAGTAGAGTGATATCCTATATTACTGTCTACACCATCGATACCCTAGCCCATTCATCCTAGATAGACATTGAACGAACGCTGCCTATTATTTAGATAGCCATCAGCACTATTGAGCCGTTAACCTTCATAGCTACAAACATTTTATTTATCATACCAAATTTATAGTTTTAACCAATGATTGAAGACAAGGAATCCAGTATGGACGACAATAAAGCCAAAGCCCTTAAAGCAGCACTCGGTCAAATCGAAAAGCAGTTTGGTAAGAATACCATCATGCATTTAGGTGACGACTCAGCTATTATGGATGTCGATGTAGTATCAACAGGTTCGTTGGGTCTGGACATTGCACTTGGCATTGGTGGTCTACCAAAAGGCCGTATCGTAGAGATTTATGGCCCAGAAAGCTCAGGTAAAACGACCATGACGCTACAGGCGATTGCAGAATGTCAAAAACAAGGCGGCACCTGCGCCTTTATTGATGCTGAGCATGCGCTTGACCCTGTTTATGCGCGCAAACTTGGTGTAAACACTGACGAGCTATTGCTGTCTCAGCCTGATAATGGTGAGCAAGCACTTGAAATAACCGACATGTTGGTGCGCTCTGGTGCTATCGATATGATTGTCATTGACTCAGTTGCTGCCTTGACGCCGCGCGCAGAGATTGAAGGCGAGATGGGCGACTCACATATGGGTCTGCAAGCACGTCTGATGAGCCAAGCCCTACGTAAAATCACTGGTAACGCCAAACGCTCTAACTGTATGGTGGTATTTATCAACCAAATTCGTATGAAAATTGGTGTGATGTTTGGTAGCCCTGAGACCACGACTGGTGGTAACGCGCTCAAATTCTACGCCTCAGTGCGTATGGATATCCGCCGTATTGGTGCAGTCAAAAACGGTGATGAAATCATCGGTAACCAAACCCGGGTCAAAGTCATCAAAAACAAAATGGCACCGCCTTTCCGCCAAGCAGAGTTTGAAATTACTTATGGTGAAGGTACCAACCACTTAGCCGAAGTGATTGACTTGGGTGTTGAAATTGGAGCCGTTGGCAAAGCAGGCTCTTGGTATAGTTATGGCGATGAAAAAATCGGTCAAGGTAAAGCCAATTCTGTGCTGTTCTTAAAAGAAAACCCTGCGATTGCGCAAGAAATCGAAGCTAAAATCCGTGAAGAAAAGCTTGGATCAAAGAAAGAGACCAAAGCCGAAGATAAAGCCAATGAAGCGTTGGTCTCTGACCCTGTACAATAACGGCGCAATTATTCACCGCTATTAATAATCATGACTTGTTATGAAAATTAAATTGTTATGAACATTAAAACCTTAGCTGAAATACTCGCTGAATCCGATGCCGATTCAGCGAGTATTTCAGCTATCAAATCAAAAAAACCGTCCAAATCTTCCAAACACTCTGAATCCTCCAAATTTTCTCAGCATTCCTATCAAGGCGACCTTAAAAAAACAACTAAGACACGTAAGCATTCAACTTACTATCGTGAAAACCATTCATTATCTGACGATGCTGAATTTGCAGTAGAATTTGTTGAGGCTCAATCTTCTACCAATAAAAATTCTGCTCAAACCAAGAAACGTAAAAAACGTTTTCACCCAGCGGCTAACTTTAGCCCTGAGCCTAGTGACGTGCCTGCTTATCAGCAACCAGAAGCGCAAAGTATCAAAGAGATGCTGGCTGAAGTTAAACAAAATATTCATGGTGAACCAGACGATAGTGCAGCTACTGATAATGAATTTAACAAAGAATCACAGTATACAACCGATGCTGCGATTACCAACACTTCTGTGCATAGCACAGTCGACAGTCAGATGGATAACCTACCCGCTGCTCTTAAAGCCTATTTGCGCACGCCTGAACAACGACAAGCAGAAATAGATGAGATCAAAGCCGAAAGTCGTTTACGTTGGTTAGCTTTTTATTATTTATCGCGCCGTGAGTACGGCAAGGCTGAGCTTAAGCAAAAGCTTATTGATAAGGAGCAAGCCCCAGATAAAATTGATGCGCTACTCGATGAATTTGAGGAAAAAGGCTACCAAAGTGATTATCGCACGACGCTCATGCTCATTCGTGAAAGTATCCGTAAAGGTCGGGGACGTGGGCGTATCAAGCAAGAGTTTTATCGTAAAAAAATTACCATGCCCAGTAATATCGATGAGTTAATCGATATGGCAAATGCAGAGTCAGAAGAGTTTAGGGAGTTTGTAGATGATAGTGCAGATAATCTGGTAGATGGTGTCGATTGGCTCAAACTGGCGGTCACAGCCCGCACTAAGAAGTACGGCGATGACATACCCACTGAACAAAAAGACAAAGCAAAGCAGCTACGGTTTTTGCAATATCGAGGCTTTCAGAGCGATATCTGTTTTGCCGCGCTCAATTATACATTAGACACATTAGATGAGCGCTTTTAACCCACCCTCACCTTTTTTTAAATACATCCATCTGTACATAAAACAATATGACTTGAGCGATCTATTAATAATAGCCGAGCACTTTCCACCAAATCAAACCAGCACCGATCCAAATAACTAAATTGACCACACTCATTATTGCGCCAATACTCCACCACTCTCTTAACGTCACATAGCCAGAGTTAAAAATGACTGGCGCAGTACCAGTTGCATAATGCGTAAGCGTCATCATGATATTGCCCGCTGCGGCTAAGATAAGCGCATATAACATCGGCGGTGCGCCCAAGCTTAAACCCACCGCATAAAATGCTGCAAATAGTGCAGTAATGTGAGCCGTGGTACTAGCAAAGAAGTAATGGATATATAAGTATACTAGGGTCAAAATAGTCACAGCACCGATCCAGCCAAGCCCAGTCGTGCCAATCATCGATTCGATATTGCCAGAGAACCAGCTTATCAGTCCAAGCTTATTAAGATAAGCGGCCATCATAATAAGGGCGCCAAACCAAATAATGGTATCCCATGCTGACTTCTCTTTTAAAATATCGTCCCAAGTCAGTACCCCAGTCAATATTAAGGTCGTCAAACCAATAAATGCTGTGGTGGTAGCATCAACGCTATATTGCTTACCTAACATCAATGCGGGAATATTCGCCCACAATAACAGCATCAGAGCAAATACTCCGAGCATGATTTTTTCTTGGCTACTTATTTTTCCCATTTCTGCTAAATTTTCCTTGGCAAAACCTTTTGCATCGGGCGTGATTTTAACATCAGGTGGATAAATTATATAAATGACTAACGGCATCACAAGCAGACATAGCATGCCAGGTACAAACATCGCCACTGCCCAAGTGGTCCATGACAGCTGAATATCACCGCCCGTGGCTTTATTCACCAAATCTACAACCAGAGGGTTGGGCGCAGTAGCCGTGATAAACATTCCAGAGGTAATCGGGTTGGCATGATAGTTCACCATCGCCAAATATCGACCAATCTTATTTTGGGTGCCTTCCTCAGGTGTTGAGTGAAAGCTTTGCGCGATAGACTTCATAATAGGATGAATAATACCGCCGCCACGTGCCGTATTAGAGGGCGTAATGGGTGCTATCATCAATTCAGCCGCAGTCAAAGAATAAGCCACGCCGATGGTTTTTTTACCAAAAATAGAAATAAAATAATAGGCAATACGTCGACCCAAACCCGTTTTTATCAAGCCACGCGATATCATGACTGCAATACCAATTAGCCAAATCAACGGACTTGAGTAGCTTGATAGTGCATCGCTAATGGCTTGTGCTGGGCTATCACTAGTCACGCCTGTCAGTGCGACTAGGGTGACAGCAATGATAGCAATGGCACCAATGGGTAATACTTTGCCGATGATGGCGACAATAGTGGCGATGAATAACGCCAGCATGTGCCATGCTTCAGGCGTAACGCCAGTAGGCACTGGTATCACAAACCAAATGATCAAGCCGACCAAAATGGCAACCGCTGCTTGAATAGGCTTAAATGGCATGATTAAGTATCCTTATAAATGCTTATACCATCACGCAGTCATATTATATAAAGGATCATCAAAGTAGCCACTGCGACAAAAGACTCAATGAATCATATGACCATCTTATAAGATTTATAGAATTATTTTTCTATTATTCACCATTTTTAACATATCTATTTAGAATAAAGAGTAAATATTCAGTAATTGAGTACCAATAGTAGGGTTAAACTAACAGCCATAAAAAAGAGCACGTTGGATAACGTACTCTTTTTTATGGTATTAACTTTGTGGCATTAACGATTGCGACTTTCTTTAAAAGATAAATTTATTTTAACGCACCTAGTCGACTAGATAGTTGATTAATGATTTGATCAATCTCTTCATTGGCTTCAGATTCATTATCCAAATTGCCACTTGGTGTCAGCTGATTCATTACTTCTGGCAGCAATTCAGCAAGACCTTGACGGACTTCTACGTCATTAGCACCAGTATGTGCTGCAACCTGCTGAATCTCATTTTCATCGAACAACTGACTGATATCATTTGGATCAAGGTTGTCATTGTCTTGCTGGTTACTCATCCAAGAACGCGCTTGGTTTTCATAACCCATACCTGTGATTTTCGATAATGCACCACTCAAGCCGCCATTGCGTTTGATCCAGCTTAGTACCATTGGCATAAGTGCAGCGATTAGCATACCTTTACCACCGAATCCAGATTTTCTCGTTTGACCACCCATGGCTTGACCACCTAGCACACTGCCTAATATGTCTCCAAGACCGCCGGCATTAGAATTGACGCCGCCACTTTGATTGCCACCAGTGAGTCCACCGCCTGTTAACCCACCGAGAATATCATCTAAGCCAAAACCATTGTCTGGCTGACGATCATACTGGCGTGGATTGTAGCCACCAGTTTGACTACCACCGCCGAG
Organism: Psychrobacter sp. PG1; assembly: GCF_014897815.1. GTDB lineage: Bacteria > Pseudomonadota > Gammaproteobacteria > Pseudomonadales > Moraxellaceae > Psychrobacter. The sequence goes on along the minus strand of NZ_JABUZG010000057.1, from coordinate 47,718 downwards.
CACGCTACCCAATATATCCCCAAGACCACCTGTACAACGTGGATCAATGCGTTGATTTACAGGATTACGCTGCGCATCTTCAGGATCCATCGCACGACGGGCCACCTGACTAACCAAATTCCCTAATAAGCTCATTCTCGATTCCTTTTTGTCATATTATTTATTATCTATAAACCGCTAAAAACTTCGCTGCTAATTTAATATATTAAGCAACAGCGTGATTTACTTATGCGATTCATAATTCTCTTGCAATATAACAAATCTCTTTCGCTATCCAGATAGGTGTTTTGTTATGACATGTAGGCGTTCGTAAATTCGTGGAAAAAACCTCTCATTGGAAACTATAAAAAAATACTTCCTTAACTCGTATTTTCGGCGTTTATGTTAGGCATATTGAACATTCAACCATGGTACTAATAAGCACTATTTATAAGTATTCAATACAATCTAGCCAAAATATTCAACTCTCGCCATTGTTCAGGGCTCACTTGATCTCGAAAGATGGTCACTGATAAAGAGCGCTGATAAGGCTCTATAACATTAAATTCAAAGCTTATCGCCCATCGATATCCAGAGACAGCGATTAATTGTGCCTGCCATAGCTCATCACCGCGACCCGTACGGAGCAGTAGCTGCCAATGTTGATCAACACGATAGCTAAGTGGTGGTTGGCTCAGGTGCAGCAGTATGGGCCGTGATAATGTTAAATAAATAATCACCGCGGCGGTAACGGTTAAAATAAGCACATATTGCCATAACAGTAAAGAAGCAAGCCATGCCAGTACAACCATGACGGCGGTCAACCCACTATAAAGCAGCAAACGCAAATAGCTGGCAGGCCGAATAGCCGTATCAATACGCAACGAATTTGCCAAGGTCATATTTTATCACCAAAAAAAAACGGCAGACCATTATATTACTTAGGCCTAGCTAAACCAACTCTGGACAACCATTTCTTATACCTAAATCAGTCTTTAAGTCAAATCTTTGGTATGACGCCATGTCTTGATTTTATTGACTAACGCCCATATTTCTTCATTTTCTGGACGATTTTGATTGGTGAAATAATCCAACAAATCAGGGTCTTCATGAGTCAGCATTTCTGCAAATGTCTCTTGTTCAGCAGGCTCTGCCGTTAAGTAAATCTCTTTGACATAAAGGTCAATATAAAAGTCTAACTCTTTTAATCCGCGGCGTGCTTGATAGATAATGCGGCGCTGTTCATTGGTTGGTTCTGGCTGAATCGGGGTGGTCATAAAAGTACTCTCATCATTTTAAATTGGGATTAAGGATAATTATGCGCGGATAATTGACGCCATAAGGCGACTGCTTGCTGCATCATCGCCACATTATGGGTGCGTATAATGCCAGCGCCTTGCTGTAGGGCAAAGATACCAGCCGCCGTACCTACCACATCACGATCTACCGCGTTAGTAGTAGTAACGACTTCGACGCCACTCTTACTTAGTACTTCCGCTAAAAAACGTTTGCGCGAAATGCCAAACATCATCGGTAAACCAAGCGCTTGTAGACTGCTAAGCTGGCTTAATAGTGCGCAATGATGCTCATAATCTTTCGCAAAACCAAAGCCTGGGTCGATAATGATTTTCTCACGCTTGACACCGATTCTTGTTACTTCGTCAATACGCGATAATAGCTCAGCCCTTACGTCACTAATGACATCGTCATAGTGTGCCAAATTATTCATCGTTGTTGGCTCGCCGCGCATATGCATGAGCATGACTGGTATATCAAGCTCAGCCGCTAGTACTGCTGCACCCTCGCGTTTGAGTGCGCGTACATCATTCCAAATATCAGCACCAGCGTCAAAAGCCGCTTTCATAACCTCTGGATTACTGGTATCAATGGATAGCCAAATATCCTCCCCGCATTGCTGCCTAATGGCTCGAACCACTGGCACAACACGCTGCATCTCTTCAGCAGTGCCCACAGCATCCGCATTGGGGCGAGTAGACTCACCGCCAATGTCGATAATAGTCGCACCTTCTTCTATCATTTGCTGACAATGCGCAACAGCCTTATCTACCACGTTGAACTGTCCACCGTCTGAAAACGAATCGGGTGTGACATTAAGAATACCCATAATATGAGGCTGCGATAGATCTAGTGTTTTATCACAACTTGATATCTTATAGCTGGGTAAGGGCTGAAATAAGGACATAACCAAATTATCTCTCATCAAAACGTTCTAATTATTGCAGACTGCTTGTTATGCACTGTGCTTGTTATGCGTTGTGCTTATGATACCAGTAAACTCTATTCTGTACTAAACCCTTCACGAAATATGGACAACAAAAAAGCCCTTTATGATAAAGGGCTTTTTCTATTGGATATGAATCAACTGACAACTACATCGCTGGTAACGGTGGCGGTGTTGAATTGGTTGTTTTAATATCATTTTTCGATAAGTTGACTTCATTGTGCTGATAAACTCTAGGTGGACGTGGGTCTTCACCTGCTAAGATATCTTGCAACTGATCACGGTCAATCGTTTCCCACTTCATTAGAGCATCTACCATCGCATGCATTTTTTCTTGATTGCCTTCAATCAATTCACGCGCGATATCATATTGCTCCTCTAACATACGGCGAACTTCTTCATCGACCTTTTGTTGCGTGGCTTCTGAAATCGTACGACTGCTAGAGCCAAAATAGCCTTGCGAGCTGTCCTCATCTTCATAAACCATAATACCAAGCGCATCAGACATACCGTACTTCGTCACCATGGCGCGAGCCATCTTGGTTGCACGTTCGAAGTCGTTAGAAGCACCCGTCGACATTTGATTGATAAAGACTTCTTCAGCGATACGACCGCCGAATAAGATAGCAATATCGCTCAGCATTTTTGATTTATACATACTGGTTTGGTCATGCTCTGGCAACTGCCAAGTAACCCCAAGCGCAAAACCACGCGGCATGATCGTTACTTTATGCACAGGATCGGTACCTGGTAGTAGCTCAGCGACTAAGGCGTGACCTGCTTCATGATAAGCAGTAGCACGGCGCTCCTCTTCACGGATGACCATTGATTTACGCTCAGGACCCATATATAGCTTGTCTTTTGCATCTTCAAAGTCATTCATGTCAACGCTGGTCTTGTTGCGACGTGCTGCAAACAATGCCGCTTCGTTGACAAGGTTGGCCAGCTGCGCACCACTGAAACCTGGTGTACCGCGAGCCAATGCATTGGCATCCACACCGATAGTATTCGGCAGCTTTCTCAAATGCACTTTAAGAATTTGTTCACGGCCTTTGATATCTGGCAAGCCTACTTGTACCTGACGGTCAAAACGACCTGGACGCAATAGCGCTTTATCAAGCACATCCGCACGGTTGGTCGCTGCAATGACGATCACGCCTTCATTGCCTTCAAAACCATCCATTTCAACCAATAATTGGTTCAGTGTCTGCTCACGCTCATCATTACCGCCGCCCATACCAGAGCCACGATGACGACCGACCGCATCAATTTCATCAATAAAGATGATGCAAGGCGCGCTCTTTTTAGCCTGTTCGAACATATCGCGTACACGTGAGGCGCCAACACCGACAAACATCTCAACAAAATCAGAACCTGAGATTGAGAAGAACGGCACTTTAGCTTCACCAGCAATGGCTCTGGCTAACAAGGTTTTACCGGTACCTGGAGGACCTACCATTAAGATACCACGTGGAATCGTCGCACCAAGCTTGGTAAATTTATCAGGGTCGCGTAAAAACTCGACCACTTCAACCACTTCTTCTTTGGCCTCTTCACAACCAGCAACATCTTCAAAGTTCACCTTGATTTGGTCTTCAGTCAGCATTTTAGCTTTTGACTTACCAAAGCTCATAGGGCCGCCGCCCTTACCGCCAGCGCCGCCTTGCATGTTACGCATGAAGAATAAAAACAGACCAATAATCAATAGAATTGGGAAACTGGCTATCAGTAATTGCATCAAGACGCTTTGGCGTTTTGGGGCAGTCCCTTGGACTTCGACTTGGTTCTCACGCAGCAATGGCATCAGCTCATCATCTGACACAGCTGGTCTAATGGTCTCAAAAGATGAACCATTTTTCTTTTCGCCGGTGATTTGCTCGCCATCGATTTCAACGCTGGCTACTTGGTTTTCTGACACAGCGGTCACAAACTCAGAGTAGTTAAGGCTATCCGGCTCAGATGATTGATCAAAGCCGCTAAACACCAGCACCAAAACGCCGATTACCACCAGCCACAATAAGGTATTTTTTACCATGTCGCTCACTAGTTATTCCCATCCCTTACTTATTGGTGTGTTTATTAAACACGTGACGTCTATAAACGTATCGCTCATTTTTTAGTAGATATATTCATAGCCAAAACTTATGATTCGACTCATACAACTCAAATGCTGCATAGGGGCCGCTTTCACAAGTTATAAATATCAATGACCTATATATCTATCGTAGATGAGCACATCAGGCGCTTATTGTCAGACGACTTTGCCTAAAACATATGCTTGAAACAAAGTTAATATACCATGATATGTGGTGCTAACCTGCATAATTCAAGCAGGTTTCGCTATTATTCAGTTAACGATTGTAGCGGGTTCAATGCGCTCATGAGACTATGTTATGGTGACACATTATCTCGCTTACAATGGCTGTGAAATAACGACGTTATGATTATTTAATCGCTATCCAAAACATCTCTTTTGACCGTGGTCGTGATGCACCCGGCTTGATACTACGGATTTTACTAAAATCCTGCTGCATCTGCTTGCGTAATTCTTGTGTGCCTTCACCCTGAAACACTTTCATAATAAGTGCGCCACCTTCTGGTAAGGTTGCAAGCGCGAAGTCCACTGCCAGCTCGCATAAATACATCATACGTGGCTGATCGATTGCGCTGTTTCCTGCCGTATTTGGTGCCATATCGGACAGCACTACATCGACCTGCCTATCACCAACCTCTGTCATTATCGCATCAAATACTTCTGCTTCGCGAAAGTCGCCTTGAATAAAGGTCACATCAGGCAATGTATCCATCGGCAGAATATCAGAGGCAATCAAAATGCCTTTTTCACCTACTAGCTGACCTGCCACTTGAGACCAACTGCCCGGAGCACTGCCCAAATCTACAACCGTCATGCCTTTTTTAATAATATTGGTCTTTTCATTAATTTCTAATAGTTTATAGGCGGCACGGGCACGATAGCCATCTTTTTGCGCTTTTTGCACGTAATGATCGTCAATATGCTCTTTCATCCAAGCGCTACTACTCTTTGACAGTTTTTTATTTTCGATACGCGTGGCCAAAATACCTGCTCCTATTGCTTTGCAAAACATTCATACATATTAGTGAAGTAGCTAAAAGATTTATGAAGCACTTTCGATATGGTTTAAATTCATTCGAATATGCTATCAATCAAGATTTTTATACATTTGCAGTCTTAAACTGACTAAATTCTATTGGTTAAAACACTGATTTATCAGACAGTAGCGTTTATAATGTGCCCAAACATTCAGTTTAACATTTTCATCACGTAAAATCGTGCAAAATCCTGCTGATCTCATGCAAGATGACCACAGATTATCTATAATGGTCGTCAACTGCTCTTAATAGCACTGTCTTTTATTTTTACCAACACCTAGGAATTCTATGCAACTCGATAACGCTACCATCAAACGCCTAAGAGGCATTGGTCACGACCTCAAACCTATCGTCATGATTGGCAACAAAGGTATTACCCCAACCATTACTGAAGAGATTGATCGCGCGCTATCAGATCATGAGCTCATCAAAGTAAAACTGCCTGCTGGCACAAAAGAAGAGCGTGATGTCATCGGTGCGGAACTTGCCAAAGCGGCTAACGCGTCTTTGGTTCATTCTATTGGTCGTATGGCATTGTTACTACGTAAAAATCCAAACGCCAACCCAAAATTGTCTAACTTAGCACGTCATGCATAATAATATGTGATGACCAGCTGGTTTGAGTGATGTGATGGTATGGTATGCCATATCAACTCAAATCATAGCCACATGGTGACGATAAATGTGAAAGCCGCGATGCATCTTGCTCGCGGCTTTTATGTTGTCTGCTCGTTTTAAATTTACTTAGCGTGTAATATTAGCTCGCTTAGTCGGTACAACTTTTCTTATGGTTACTTCTATATTTTTATTGTCGGGTCTTAATTTATGAATCAATCATTCAATCTCTGTGTGGCCACCGAAACCATAGTAAACGATGCGCAGCAACTGGGTGTAACAGTAGATGCGTTACAGCGCATCTGTATAAATGTGAGTGCTCAGATTATTCGACAGCCATCACTATACTTACAGCTAACCTATCAACTCACCCTGCCCAACCAACTGCTAGCAAAGCAGCTAAACTGGTCAATGTGGCAGCAAGCGCAAGTAAAATTCGATGATTACTTGTGGGAAGAGACTTGCCTTGAATGTTTTATCGCTGGTCGTCTGATAAATGATGAAAATCTAACGGATGCTCAAAAGGCAACGCCCTATATCGAGATTAATGCCAATCCAGACGGTCGTTACGCGCTATATCAATTTGAGAGCTATCGTAATCCTGCGACCTTACCGCCAACACCCTTATATGCAGCTGATGGACAATCGCGCGCGTTTATTAATTGGATAAACGATGTAACGCCAACATTAAGGTACGTGGAGAACCCTTTATCTAATAATCCATCAGTAGCAAAAAAACCTCATCATTATGAGCGCAGCTTTAATGTACCAGTAATCCAACGATCCAATAAGCAGTACGCCATCGCAAATACTATGATTGAGCAAATAAATCCTTGCGTTATTCTATGGTTTGGTGAGATTGCTTTATATTTTGCACCAAACCACGCCTCCCCGCCTGACTTTCACAATCGTAGCCACTGGCCGAGATTTGAGCTTTAACTCTACTTTTAAATTGAGCATCACAACTCCAAGCGCAAAAAAAACCAGCAACGCTATAAAGGCATTACTGGATTTGGAGAAAACTTTTAACTTAGGTTACATCTAACTGGCTACTATTTGTCAGCCATCGCGAGGTAAATACCACGGTCTGATGCATCATCGACATATTGCGAATCACGCCATGTCGTATAGCTGTAAGTGCCACTGTATGGGCTAATGCTGTTTTGGCGGAAATCAGATACCCAATCGTTACCATCAAAGATCTGGATATGACCATGTGGACGGTTTGACGTACGATTATAGACAACGACATCACCCACTTGTGGCTGCATATCATTACTGATCTTGGTAAAACCTGCTTGAGCAAGTGTGCCGCGAGAGGCATACTGATAAGCTGAAGGGTTAGGCGTAAATTCGTAACCTGCTGATTGTAGCGCTTTACGTACATAGCGAGCACAGTAGCCAGAGCTTCTAGATAACGCTACTCGCGATGCACTTGCCGCTGCGATAGCAGGAGCAGAATTACGATCAGGAGCGCGGCTTGATTGCTGCTGACGCTGCTCATAAGACAAACGGCTAGTAAGCGAAGCAAGCTGGTATTCTTTTTGCTTGGCATGCGCACTTAAATTATCAATGGCTTGACTGATCTCATCGTTGCTATATACATGGGCACCACTGTTAGTGCTATAGATATTGCGGCTAGAACCGTAGTTCGCAGAAGCAGAGATATTAGTGATGGTATGACTCAAGGTATTATTTGGTTGAAAGGTTGTTTCGACAGCACCACTTGTCTGTGCTATACCCATTCCCAATACTGACAAAATTAATAAAGCTTGTTTCATAAATTTACTACCTATTGTTAATACAAGACCGCTCGTCATCCGTGACAAAGCATCAATTAGTTTAGAGGAGATGATCATTACAAAACATGATAAAATCCTTGTTAAAACAGCCCGCTATTTCTTCTGTAGTGACTAATGCTGGTATTATCAGTTAATAGCATATTCCGCTTAGTTCACTGTCTCGCAAATCGTTCAGTATCAATTGCTTTTAGCATGTCAATTATGAATATCGATTTTGTCACCTATTAGATGAGTCATCACGATGTCAAAAAAACAGCCAAATCGGCTTGCCCAACTTATCGACCATCAAGCTTTTGCTGGTAGCGCACTACCCCGAACGCTTGCTGACAATATGCGGCTATACATAGAAGCGACTAATGAGGTAAAAGAGCTATTGGTAGATTGTCTACCTGAAGAAATTCTTAATACCTGTTGGGTCGTAGGCCTCACCTCCGAGCAATTAATACTCAGTGTGGGCTCAATGACTGCTGCCAATCATATTCGCTATTTACAGAGCGCTTATTTGCAAGTCTTAACAGAGCAGTCAATTACATTTAAACAACTCAAGCAAATTCGCGTCGTCGTCGCTAAAAATTCAGCTGATAATCATTCATCTAAACAACTATCAGCAGTATCAGCAACTTTTTCAAAATCTAGTAAAGCCAATGAAAATCAGGCTCTTAGCCAAAATACAAAGCGGACTATATCACAGGCCGCAGAGCATGTCACCACTGATGAAAATCTCAAAAAAGCACTTTTACGTCTGGCAAATCATTGAAATTATTAACGTTACTATGTAAAGTTGTGTAAACAAAACCGTAAAAATCAGCTGATAACGCTGCGATTTTGTAATGACGCAAACAAAAAAAATCACCTGCTAGCTCCGTTCACATTATGAACGTCACCAACAGATGATTGAAAAACTATCCACAGCTTTGATATTCTCTACTCTAGAGCAGAATTGTTAAAATAATCTGAACAATACATTCAAAAAAACGAATATTATTAGAATGTAATTACAGCCGGATTATGTAATATTGCGTAAATGTTTCGATACTTCGTGTATATTCCTGTATTCATCCTTCAACAGTCAAACCTTCGAGAGGTAAATACTGAATTGGGCATGTTACATTGTCATCAAAAGTTACAATTTCAAAATTATTATGGTCAGATAGTATCTCACGTACCAATAAATTGTTTAACGCGTGACCAGATTTATAAGCATTAAAGCGACCCAAAATCGGATAGCCAATCAAATATAAATCACCTAAAGCATCCAAAATTTTATGGCGAACGAACTCATCATTAAAACGCAGACCTTCTTCGTTAAGAATATTTGCCTCATCAATAACAATAGCATTATCCATACTGCCTCCTAACGCCAAATTATTCTGACGTAAGGCTTCTATATCTCGTAAAAATCCAAAAGTACGGGCTGAACTCAATTGCTCAATGAAGTTTTGCGTCGAAAACTGCAACTGGGCATGCTGAAAATCTTTGTCGATAGCAGGATGATCAAAATCAATCTCAAAATTTAGCTCAAACCCTTCATAAGGACGCAGTTCTGCCCATTTATCGTCTACTTTTACTCTTACAGGTCTGACGATTTTTATAAACTTCTTTAAAGCATCTTGTTCACAGAATCCTGCGTCAAGCAGCAACGCTACAAAAGGAGCGGCACTACCATCCATAATCGGTATCTCTGAGGCCGATACACGAATTAAAAGGTTATCCACGCCAAGTCCTGCAATGGCACTAAGCAAATGCTCGACCGTCCCCACACGTGTGCCACCAAACACTAGGTTTGACGACATCATAGTGTCTTGTACTAAAAAAGCACTGGCTGGAATCGGCTGACTGCCTTCGATATCAGAACGCTCGAAAACAATACCTGTATCAATAGGTTGCGGATGAAACTCTAAGTCAACAGGCTGACCACTATGGAGACCAATACCTGTAACAGCAATAGCAGTTTTTATGGTTCTTTGGTTCATGGCTGTCTTCTCACATATTTTGTTACAATTGCCATAGTGTATCATTACCCGCCCCTAGTTCGCCATAGTTAAAACTCGCTAATTTCCTTATCTCCTTGATTGATAACACTTATCGTCAATAAATTTTGATGGTTCTCATGTCTTATTGATCACATTGCCTCTGTTAAAACAGGGAAATAACAGCCAAATGTTACAATCATAAATTGTTTTATACGCCTATTTATTAATGATTATTTTCGCATCGAGAGGCGACTCTTATAAATAGAGCGCACTCATAGCTGAATCAGTTTGCTAATATATGGACATTTTCTATAGGCACAAAAAAGCCAGCAACTTAGTACTGGCTTTTTTTGAATCTAAAAATCTGAAAATATTATTTATTTTGTTGACGTTTTAGATAGTCTTGAATGCTATTGGTTTTGGTTTTCGCCTGCTCTTGAGGCGCGCTTGAGCGAGTAGCACTAGCCGTTTCTTGATACATCTGAGCTTGCGATTGCTTCTGGCTGTTTAAAGCACTGGTATGCACGTTAGGGTCAACAGGCTGAGTACTATTGACAGAAGGAACTGGTGCCTCGACTACTTCTGGCTCTTGCCCAGCGTTTTCATCTAACGTCAGACCCGTTGCAATAACAGTGACATGTAAGTCATCACCCATTTTTTCATCAATCACTGAACCATAGAAAATATGAGCATCGTCAATATCTGTAATTTCTTCGACAATAACACTGATTTTGCTCATCTCATCTAATGAGAGTGATTCAGAAGAAATCACGTTAACTAATAGACCTTTTGCATTTTCTAAACGCAAGTCATCAAGTAATGGTGATCTGATGGCTTTCTCAGTTGCTTGACGCGCACGATCATCGCCGCTAGCACGACCAATACCCATCATCGCATGACCTTTGGCAGTCATAGCAGTGCGGATATCGTTAAAGTCGATATTGATCATACCTTCACTAGCGATAGTTTCAGCAATACCTTGAACCGCATGTAACAACACATCGTCCGCTTTTTTAAAGGCATCTTGCATAGAAATATTGCCATAGACACTCATCAACTTATCATTCGGAATCGTAATGATAGAATCAACAAAGTTAGTCAATTGCTCAATACCAGCTTTAGCAGCCTTGATACGTTTGCCACCTTCAAACTTAAATGGCGTCGTAACAACCGCTACCGTCAACACTTCCATTTCTTTAGCAATACGAGCAACCACAGGCGCTGCACCTGTGCCCGTACCACCACCCATACCGGCAGTGATGAACACCATGTCTGAATGTTCGAGCAATGCACGGATGGCTTCTTCTTCGCTTTCTGCTGCTTCACGCCCAACTTCTGGGTTCGCCCCTGCGCCCAAACCGCGATTCGTTTTTGCGCCAAGTTGCAATTTATGCGGTGCAGTTAAACGATCAAGCGCTTGTTTATCCGTGTTAGCACAGACGAACGTTACACCTCTAATCCCTTGTTGTACCATATGTTCAACCGCATTACCGCCACCACCACCAACACCGAATACAGTGAAGCTTGCTTGGCCGTTATTTTGAGGCTGGTTATCATCTGGCATGGTGTATTTTGACATAAAAAGGTTTCTCCAGTTGCAGATAGCGTGATGGTCGATACTTGGTAACACACTTATATGGCGCGCTATCGACTTACTATATATAATTGTATTTAAATAAAACAGGGCAATGGCTTAGATAATTGTGCTAGCCAAAATATGCCAGTATAGTACAGGGTGTTACTTTTCGTATTCTTGCCTATTATATAGCTGCATACTCTTATGCTGCTTAATATAAGTATGTTTTGCTAACAGATTATAATATCTTTTTGAGTACACTAGCAAAACGCTGCCCTGCACTTTGAAAAACACCAGTGACTCGATTTTTTTGAATCGCTTCAGGCTCGCTTTTTTCACTACGGCGAAACTGCTCGCTTTGACTATATAATAGTGTACCAAATGCCGTTTGATAAGCACGATCATTTACTTGACTGTTTAGCTGCTTAAATGACTCATCATTATCAAAATGATTATGAGCACTAATAGCAGGATGAGTATTGGTTAATACTACGGGCATTTTGAGCAATTTTTTGGTAAAGGGTATCATACCTTTAATCGCCGTACCGCCACCTGTAAGCACGATACCTTTGTCGATATAACCGATGAGATCGGCCTCATGTAATTGACGAGCAACTTCCGTAAATATCTGCACATAGCGCGCTTCAATAATACGGGCTAGATTATAGATACCAATATTAATCTCGTCACCTGTTCCTTGTGGTTTAAAGATAAAGAATGAGCTAGGATCCACACTATTGACATCGACAGTACCATGGGTTTTTTTCAGCTTTTCAGCTTCAATCATGGAGATACCAAAATCAGCTGAGATATCCATCGTTACTTCGTGGCTGCCTGTCGCGATACAATGGGTAAATATGAGCTTGTTTTCTTTATAAACGCAAATACTGGTCGTACTAGCACCAATATCTACCAAACAGACCCCTTGCTGGCGCTCGTCACTCATCAAACTATATTCAGCACTCGTTACTGCATCAAATACAATGTGGTCAATACCAACATCACAGCTTTGCAGTAATTTTTGGATATTCTGACGACTAGCAACGGGCATCATCATCATGTGATACATCACAGTAATATTATGCGCCATCATTTCGATCGCATCATCCACCATGAAATCTTGATCATCAACATAGATACCCTGCTGACAGCAATGCATTAGATAATAGTCTGAAGATAGATCGCGTGACTTGGCATTAGACAACGCCTGCACCATATCTTTGGCACGTACCGCCTCATCTTCTACACGTACCTCGCCTGCACTATTTTTGCTCGATAATTCCGGTGTCGCTAAGGTCAACCACACACTATGCACGCGGCAATTGGCAGTATCTTCTGCTTCTTGAATGGCTTGTTTAATAGCACCTTGTAGACGTTCACGGTGTTTTATTTGACCTTGGTAAAAATCGCTATTTTTGACTTGTCCCACGCCCAGAATACGGATGTCTTTTGCAGAGACAACGTTACCAATGACGACATAGACTGCCGTGGCACTTAGATGGACAACAACCAGATTTTCAGTATTTTTCATGGTACCAGACAAATTATCGCTAAACAGGAGACCAAATGACGTCTCCATTAGATCATTAAAAAAAGCGTTATCAACACGCTATGATGTTGTATATTCTGTGCTACAAACTATCAAAATAGCTCAAACTAAAATGCTAACCAGTTTTTGCTTATGCTATCTATCTATCTATCGTTATTTTGCTGCATCAATTTTTGGCTGTGCCATATCCCAAGCAATGGTAAAACCATTTTTATAGCGCAAATCTACAGACTGTATTTCGCCTCGACGCTCACTTAACTGATTGCCGAGCAGCTGACTTAAACTCAGCAGCTTTTGCGCAGTATTCTCGTTATCAACAATCACACGCAGTCCATTGTCAAAACGAATCAGCCAAGTCATTCTTGGTGACAGAATAATATCTTCGACTTGCATACCAAGTGGCGCATACCAGTCGTTAACTTGCTGCATCTGCTGCATGATAACTGGGGCTTGCGTTATCTCACCTTGTAAGGTGGCGAAGCGTTCTTGCGTCAGATCTTTACTATCAGCAGGGACAAAAACCGCACCTTTTGCATCCACCAAACGCTCTGTACCAAAATTAGCAACCGCTTGCTTAGGTAATGCAGTAACGACTATGCCCCGTTGCCAATCACGAGAAATACTGACCTGATCAACCCAAGCCAGACCCGTCGTAATATCTCTTAACGCTTGCAAATCAGAGGTAAAAAAGCTGCTTACCTTTTGTTGATTCATAACCTGTTGCAATGCGCGATACTGGGTAACTGTTAAACCCTGATTATTCACATGGATAGAAGCTGGCGGTGCATCACGCAACGATTTTCCACCCATTATCAATATCAGTACGAGCAACCCTAGTACCAATACCATAAAAAAATATTTGAGCGAAGTCGGTACTTGGAACTTAGAGTTTGGGCGACGGGTTTTATCACTCATCAAGTCAGTTACCTCGTTGACAGTTTGAGCCATAACGACCTTTGTCCCTATATTTGCATAAAACTGATCATGCTATTTATAAATGTAACTCTGCATATTTTTGCAGAAGCCTATTAAGTTGACATATTATCAAAATATTTTACTAAAACGATTTATAGGATGACATTATGCTCATTTAAACGTAATGCTCATTTAAACGTAACATTTTTCTTAATTTATGAATAACTTATGGGCTAAATTCATAGAAAACAGAAATATCACTAAAACAGACCTATAATTACAATATTAACGTATTTTATGGTTAAACAATAGCTTAACCCCTACTAGTGACAACGAATTTACACAAGTTTACATGACGCTGTGGTATAGCAGCTCTAGTGATACATTAACCCGTTCTAGTCTAGTAGTATTCTCAGGCTATAAGAAAAATTTAACTCTAATCATTCATAAGTTTTATCACTGGTTTATTAAGACAGCCTATTAATGACAACTGCCTTAATAAATATCAATAGCATTATGAACAATACTAAAAAATGAGCAATGTTAAAAAGTAGCATTGCTAAATAACTATTTAAGCAATAACTGCTATACCAGTCACTATAATGTCTGCGCTAAAATATGCCAGCACAATGCATCGAAGTCCATGCCTCGAGCCTTGGCTGCCATCGGAACCAAGCTATGGCTGGTCATGCCTGGCACTGTATTGATTTCAAGCAACCAGAAGTTGCCTGCTTCATCTTGCATAGCATCGATGCGTCCCCAGCCTTTGGCATCAACGGCACGGAACGCTGCAAGGCTCAGATCTTGTAAATGCTTTTCGTCAGCAGCGCTCAGACCACAGGGGATATAGTAACTGGTATCATTACGATTATACTTGGCTTCAAAATCGTAGAAGTTGGTAATATCAGCAGGTTCAAGACGAATGACTGGATAGGCTTCATCGTCGATAATGACGATTGTAAACTCGCGACCGGTAATCCAGCGCTCAGCCATGACCGCATCACCGCACTGTACCGCCGTTGCATAAGCCGCTGGCAACTCGTCAAGATTGTTGACCTTGGTCATACCAATACTCGAGCCTTCATGAACAGGCTTGATAATAAGTGGTAAACCTAGCATGTTGACCACTTGCTGCCAGTCAGTCTCAGCTGTTAACAATGAAAATGGCGCGGTTGCTAACCCACAACCCTGCCACAATTGCTTGGTACGAACCTTATCCATACCCAGCGCTGATGCCAGAATGCCTGAACCCGTCTGCGGAATATCAAACCATTGCAGCACACCTTGCAATAAACCATCCTCGCCGCCGCGACCATGCAACACGTTAAACACGCGGTCATACTCACGTAGCTCTGTTATGTCTTGATGCTTAGGGTCGAAATGAGTGGCATCAACGCCTTGGTTTTGTAGCGCCTGCAATACGGCAGCACCACTGTCTAATGACACGCTGCGTTCATTGCTACTGCCGCCGTAGACAACCGCCACTTTACCAAACTGTCTGGCATCTTTTGCATCACTGGTCGTCGTGTTTAAAGTGGCATCATTGCTCTCTAAATTATCTGAATTTTGAGTGCTGGTATTTTCTTTAGTATCAGTCGTCATGAAGATCGTTCCTAGAATTTTTTAGCTTACTTAATGTAAAGGTTATTGGCAGCCAAGTCGACAGCGATCTGCCCTACATTACCTGCACCTTGAGTAATGAGCATGTCATTGGCTTTTAATAAACGCTGCATGACAGGAGCTAAATTGTCCTTGTCAATAATCGTCGGTTCAACTTCACCGCGCAACCGAATACTACGTGCCAATGACTTGGTATCAGCGCCAGTAATTGGGCTTTCACCTGCTGAATATACGTCTAATAATAATAATTCATCAACGCTGGAGAGTACTTCAACAAAATCATCGAAGCAATCACGGGTACGACTATAACGATGCGGCTGAAACATCATTACCAAACGACGTTCAGGGAAACTTTGACGCGCCGCTTTAATGGTGGCATCGACTTCTTTTGGGTGATGACCATAATCGTCAATCAATAAAACATTACCATCATCAAGATTGACAGAGGCATGCTGCTCAAAACGGCGACCAACGCCTTCAAATTTTTGCAGAGCGCGTTTGATCGCTTCGTCATCGACCCCTTCATCAGTCGCCATAGTAATAGCAGCAAGTGCATTGTAAACGTTGTGAGTACCAGGAATATTGAGGGTCAAACGTAAAGGCTCACGGTCACGGCGCAGTACCGTGAAGTGAGTTTTCGTACCTTCCGTTACCAAGTCGATGGCTTGAACGTCGTTAAAAGGCTCAAGTCCAAAAGTCAGTACGGGACGACCAATATCATCAATCATGGCATACAATTCTGGGTCGTCACCGCAGACCACCGCCAAACCGTAGAATGGCATGTTTTGTAAAAACTGAATATAAGCGGCTTTTAATTTATCAAAACTATTCTCATACGTTTCCATATGGTCTTGATCGATATTGGTGACAATCGCGGCCATCGGATGTAACGATAAAAACGACGCATCAGACTCATCGGCTTCTGCCACCAAGAAACGACTGCTACCCAGTGCAGCATTTTTACCAGATGCATTCAGCTTACCGCCAATCACGTAGGTAGGATCGAGTTGCCCTTCTGCCATCATGGTAGTCAACAAACTGGTCGTGGTGGTTTTGCCGTGAGCACCAGCAACAGCGATACCGTGACGATAACGCATCAACTCGCCCAGCATATCGGCACGGCGTACCACTGGCAAACGTGCTTCTAATGCCGCTTTTACTTCAGGGTTGCTGCGATCAATCGCTGACGATACAACGATGACATCAGCATTGGCAATATTTTTGGAGTCATGACCGATCGCAATATCAATACCAATCTGTGCCAAACGTTTGGTTACTAAGCTCTCAGCGATATCAGAACCACTTACTTGATAACCTTGATTGTTCATCACCTCCGCGATACCGCACATCCCCGAGCCACCAATACCGACAAAATGCAAATGCTGAATACGACGCATTTCTGGTATTTCAATCAAACGCTTAGGTAGAGCTTTCGCAGGGTTAGACATAGGGATTCTCTTTATTAAAGGCTAATAAAATTTAGTGTATCAAAATAATTGGCAATAAAAACAGTCAGCTATAAGAATGTAGGCTACAGCGTTTGCCAGATAATATCAGCAACTTGCTTGCTCGCACTTCGATTGGCAAGGGCATGGCCTTTTTTGGCCATCGCTAGGCACTTCTCTCGATTAAGGGCAGCAAGCTCATTGCTCAAACGCTGCGCTGTCAACTCAGACTGCGGTAACAAAATCGCCGCATCGTGTGAGGTTAACGTGCGGGCATTAGCAGTCTGATGGTCATCTACCGCATGCGGCAGCGGTACAAAAATTGCGGCAATACCGACGTTCTGGATTTCCGTAACCGTCAATGCGCCTGCTCGGCAAACAATAATATCTGCCCAATTATAAGCGGCGGCCATATCGTCGATAAAAGGCTGTACCACAAACTTGTGCATACTCAAGTCTTGCTCATCGTAAGCCGCTTGTGTGGCAGCCTCATTGTTACGCCCGCATTGGTGACGCACTTCAAAAGGCTGATTGAGCAATACCAGCGCTTTTGGCACAGTGTCGTTTAAGGCTCGTGCACCAAGTGAGCCACCCACCACCAACAATTTGAGCGGTGAGTTGTCATTAACATCATAACGCACCGTCGGTTCAGAGACACCAGTGATAGCATTGCGTACTGGGTTACCCACCGTTTCAAGCTTAGCATCCTGTGCACTATTGGCAAAGGTATCCTCAAATGCTTGCAGCACCTTGGTTGCAATCTTGGATAGGTAGCGATTACTCATGCCTGCAATGGCATTTTGTTCATGGATAATCAGAGGCGTATTGGTCAGACGTGCAGCGATACCGCCAGGCGCTGTCACATAACCACCAAAACCGACAACTATGTCAATTTGATTACTACGAATCACCTTTATAGCTGCCATCGTCGCTGACAATAAAGTCACTGGCAACTTCAATAAACGCCCGATTCCTTTACCGCGTAAACCCTGCATCTCAATCGCATGAAAAGGATAACCAGTCGGTGCAACCAAGCCATTTTCCATACCATTTGGCGTTCCTAGCCAATGAATAACCGCACCACGCTGAGTCAATTCCTCAGCCACTGCCAGTGCTGGGAACACATGCCCGCCAGTACCCGCGGCCATCATTAATATATGCGGTGCTTTCATGAACGCCTGCCTATCTTTTCTTTATTTATATGAAGGACTTATTATCCTATGATCATCTTAGTCATCAGCCAATAATGACCCTATAAAATCTCGCATAGTATAGTGTAAATCGTTGGCTGATATATAGCACTTTATGCACTGTCAATAACAAAAATCCAAGCCGCGAGCAATCACGACTTGGCTTTTATAAATACTATCGAAAAATCATAAAAGCATCGTTTATAAATGACGTTTTATCGCCTTTCTATGCGCTATGAAAAGATGCTGTTTATCAATCTATCTTAGCACAGTGTTTTTTAAGTATTGTGCGCATAGCTTAGTGATAAATCACTCTATCCTTACAGCGTTGCGCAAACTGCTACTTTATTCTCAATGGCGATGATAAAGTCCGTCGCAATATCTGTACCGCATTGGTCATCAATCTCACGTACACACGTTGGGCTGGTGACATTAATCTCGGTAATACGACCGCCGATTAAGTCGAGCCCGACGAACATGAGACCTTTTTCTTTAACAATAGGTGCCACGACTTCTGCCACTTGACGTTCGACATCGGTGAGCGGCATCGCAACACCGCTACCACCCGCCGCAAGATTACCACGGGTCTCGCCTTTGGTAGGAATACGCGCCAAGCTATAATCGACCACTTCACCATCAACGATCAACACGCGCTTATCGCCTTCTTTGATCTCTGGTAAATAACGCTGTGCCATAATCGGCAGGGTTTCAAGCTCAGTTAAAATCTCAAGCGTGACGCCGATATTTGGACTATCTGCGGTCAAACGAAAAATCCCCGTACCGCCCATACCATCTAATGGCTTAACAATGACGTCTTGCTGCTCAGCGATAAACTTGCGAATATGCGCCTGTTTACTGGTCACGATCGTTGGGCTCATATAATCGCTAAACCACGTGGCAAATAGCTTTTCATTACAATCACGTATCGCTTGTGGGTCATTGACCACTAGCACGCCTGCCGCTTTGGCATGATCAAGCATATAAGTGGCATAAATAAAACGCATGTCAAACGGCGGATCTTTACGCATCAACACCACGTCATAGTCGCTGATTGGCGCTGTCGCTTTATCGCCTAATGTATAAAAATCTTCAGGATCACGCTTGACGGTCACTGGCTGCGTATCAACCATCAGTTGCCCACGATTCAACCATAAATCATGAATCTGACAATAGCCAAGGCTGTGCCCACGGTCTTGTGCCGACCACATCATCGCAAGGGTCGTGTCTTTTTTATAATTAACCTGCTCGATAGGATCCATAATAACGAGTATGTTTAACGATTTTTTTTGATTTTCTTGGCTCATGATAAGGCTCACTTACGTTATATTATTAATATAGAACAGCTTCGAACTCAGTGCCCAACTATACGCCGTACTGCGCGCGATAATGTTGCATCTTGGCAAGTTGGGTTGCATCTTTATGCTGATCGCTTTGTACGCCATGGTCATCTGCCAAATAACTGATTAAATCATCGATATCGACGAGTGCGCGCACTGGTACCTCTAATGTCGACGCCAACTCTTGAATAGCAGAATGCTCAGCCTGACCTTTTTCTTTACGGTCAAGGGCAACGATAATACCGGCAACGCTAGCGCCCGCTTGCTCTAAAATCTCAACCACTTCACGCATCGCCGTACCAGCGGTAATGACATCATCGAGTACCCAGACTGCTTTACCACTAACGTCAGCGCCTACTAAGTTGCCACCTTCGCCATGAGTTTTAGCTTCTTTACGATTATAGCCCCACTTGGCATTGATACCATGATGAATCCATAAGGCTTGCGCGGTTGCTGCCACAAAAGGAATACCCTTATACGCTGCCCCAAATATCACCAGCTCCTGCTCATCTGTACCGTTATGACTAGCAGCCATTTGCTCAGCCAAGGCATCAGCATAACCACACGCGAGCAACGACAACATCTCACCCGACGCCAGCAAGCCTGCATTAAAAAAATACGGACTGATGCGACCAGACTTGAGGACAAACTCGCCAAATTTGAGAACTTGATTGTCTAAAGCCAGTTGGATAAATTGATGTGAGGAGAAAGAAGGGTGTTGCGCATTAGGCATTGAGGCATTAAGCATGGAAGCGTTCCTATTGACAAAAAGAAGAGCAAAAAATTGGCGTTATTGTACGCATTATTGATCAGCTTGACCAACCATTGATGTCGTAATCCTGCATGTTAGGATAACGAGTCAATAGGCCACTGCGCGATGAGAGATTAAAATAACACTGACCGTCATCACTCACTTGTATCTCCCAACCTAAATGATACGCGGCAACAATAACATGTCCTGTGAAAATGCGTATTTGACGGTAGGCATGGCGCTGCGATGGCTCACAAATGATTTGACTCAGCAGATAACTGCGTATGTGCTGACAGATTTGCGCGGCGCTGTAGCGGTGATTGATACTTTTGCGTGTCTCGCACTGCCTCAATGCATGAACAGCAACGCTACACGCCATAATGTCAGTAGCCAAACTGCCCTCACCTGTCTCAAATTGTTGCGGCTGCAACACCACCTGCCAATCTTCGGCGTAAACACTGTTGAGCAACTCATCTGGGTTATAACGTTTGGTCAATGCACGGAAAGAAGCCTGTTTGTTTTTAGCATTACTACTAACGCTCGTATCGGTACTTACAGAAGAGCCATTCAGTGCAAAACCGTAACGATGCAGTTTTGGATAAGCACGAAGCGCCTGCTGAATATCAGCCATGTCGAGCAAAGTCATACCATTTAATGATGATAATAATGGTTGCGCGCTGTGATTGTGATAAAAGCTGTCTGGAAACTCGACAAGCTCTGCTGCTCGCATTAATGACAGATGCTCGCCCAATACTTCTGAAGCAATCAGCGACCATTTTGACAAGCTGTGTTCTTTAGGCTGATAAAAACGCGCAGAGCGACCATAAAGTCGTTGCAATTGACCATTTAATCGCCTAGCAGGCTCTGGAATATCGCTCAAGGGTCTGGCAGGATCAAGTGCCAAGCGACTCGGGTCAAAATTAGGATGTACAATCGCAGGTTGGGTACTATCTGGCAAAATAGACGACTGCTCAGCATTGCCTTCTGAAATTGTACCGCCTGCTGCTGTAAGATCAGCACTGGGTAAATGAGTGTCAGAAGTAGAAGGCTGGGTCATGAAATCTCCATAAGCTATAAAATATAAAAATAATTCTAATTAAATCAAACTGGCATATTACTCTTAATGTTGTTCTTGATGGCGCAAAATATCACGGTAACCGACTTGCCAATCAGGATATGCCAACCAAGCTAATGGAATATTACTGTGCAAGCGTTTTCCCGTAACCGCTACTTTTTTATCGTCAAGAGCAGGAGGCGTTTCATTTATCTGCTGACTTAACCAAACGCCCAACTCAAAAGTCGTGACTGGCGCATAATCAGTAGCAATATAAAGGGGCTTGGGCGCATCGATAGTCAGTACGTTAGCGATGATAGCGACCAAATCGCGATCCATAATCCGATTGCTCCAATGCGCGGCTGCCACTGCTTCCTTTTGTGGTTCGCGGGCTTTGCGCAGACGCATGAGACGCACGCGTCCATAAATACCGCTTGGACGAATGATAATGGCTTTATCACCAAAGCCTTGTTGCAGGACTTGTTCTGATTGCAATATCACCTGCGATGCTTCGCGTTTTGGCGGCACAGGCGCAGTATTGTCATCAATCCATTCGCCGTTATCTTGCCCATAAACACCCGTTGACGAAATAAAGACAATGCGTGAAAGGTTGGTGAGTTTGTCCGCAAGCGTTGCCAAATGCTGGCTAATTGCTAAGTAGCTATTATGATAGCCACTGGTCGAATAATCATCGGGGGTAACGATAATTGCTATCGCCGTAAAATCTCGCAGCTGCTCAGCCGTCAGAGTCAATGCATCGGCTTGCATAAATTCAGCGTTATCATCCAAAGAGTAATGATGGCGCTCACCACGAGCCAAACCTGTGACATTCAAGCCGTCCTGTGCCAGCTGGTTGCTGACTGGCAAACCAATATCACCTTGACCAATAATCAATAAATTTTGCGTACTCATCATTTATCCTTTATTCGAACGCCATTTCTAATGACTACCCATACATCTTTTTAATAATCTATACATTTTTTCAGTAATAAATGTTAAAAATAGCGTCTGTACGACAGCTGTACGTCTTCATTGGCATCAACACGATCTTGCCATTCATAGTTGGCATTAATGCGTAATGCTTGTTTTTTATCGATATCGTATTGTAGCCCTAATGTCGATATCGGCTGCCAATAATGACCACGGGCATTAGACTCATCGCTGCTGCCATGATACCAATATGGCAGTTGCAATTCAGCCTGCGCGCGTAACTGATTGTTAATCTGATAACGACAGCCTGCATTGACGCCAGCACCAACGCGAAAGCCTTTATTGATACCGCGCCCTGCTTGCGCTGTGCCGGACAAAAAGGTATAGCATAGCTGCGGCGGCATCTCGCCTGTACCTGTGCGAGGCGTGCCAAATGCCCATGACCAACCTGATTCATAGCCCAAGCTCCCAACTAAATGATCGCGACCGTCTTGCTGGGAGCCATCATTCACACGCGTCGCCTCGATGCTAGCGCCCCACGTTTTGCCTTTTTTGGCAGAATTGACCGGATTAAATGAGCGCCCACGAATCAATGTCACATTTTGCAAAACCACACTGTTTGGCTGATTGGCTTTGTCATTATCGGTGTCGTACAGGCGCAAAGTCGCAGATGCGCCTTCTAAGTCAAAAAACTGTGGGAATCCTGAGGGACGATCGAGAATATCATGATAGCCCGCTCGTAAGCCCAAATCGATATAGTTATTATCACCGCGCTGCCCTAGTCCCATATGAGCCAGTTGCAGCGGATGTCTGTCTATTGGATTGTTATCTGATACTGCTATATCAGGCTGCAATAACGTCTGTCCATCAGCTGACATGCTCGAAACCGTATTGAGTTGGGCAGATTTAACCTCATTAATCGTCTGTTTTGCGCTGTTGTGATAGCCGAATTGCTCGCGCTGCTCTTTGACCTTATTCAACTGCGCTTGGCGTAAAGTGCTATCAGCAGGGGTATAGTTGGTGCTGGCAAGTAAGCCTTCATCATCAAGCAACTGCACGACATCTGAAGGAATAACCGCATAAGGCAGCTGACTCAATAAGTGCTGCTGCGGACGCACCACATCAATTAAGCGTAAAATCTCAGACGCACAGTTATCTGTGGTGAAGTAATACGGCAATTTTAAATCTTTGGTTTCCCAAACGTGCAACATAATCTGCTGCACTTCCGCTGGTGTCAAATCCAATTGATACGTCCATGCGTCACGCTCGTCTTCTTGCAGATATTTCGCCAGCCTTGCGGGATAAGGGTCAATTTCAATGAGATTGTCATAACCGCCGGTCATTGACTTGATGGCATACACCACAAAATTGTCTTTTGGATTACCACCAACCGTATAATTCAGCGCAACCGCGTGATGAATCTGGCTCGGATCAGCCACACTGGCTTTTGAGTCAATACGCAATAACGTATGAGCAAAGGCTGATAAAGGATTGTCTAAATACTCTTGGGCAAACATGATAGATAGCTGCTCAGGGGCAATCTTTTGCATCCATTCATTCAACTCCGGACAGTCAACTTGTAGCGTCGCCTTATCAATGTTTAATGTATCGGTCAACCATTGTACACGCGCTGGGAAACGGCATAATACCGAATTATTGGCAGTATTTTTTTTGACAGTACGGTTATTCGTTGTCGCTATCTCATTAGCGAGGGCGACGAGTAACGCATCAAGCTCGGCATTCGAGTCTTGCCGACCATGCTCACTCAAAAAAAAGTCAGCCTCATCAACCATGCTGGTGTCTTTTTTCTTACCAATCAAATTCTTTTGATCATCAAAAAAATATAATAAACGTCGCCATGTCGTATCTTGGGCTAAATTTTGTGTTGCTGCTTGCTCACGCCACTTGGCTAATAATTGCTCAGCGTTGCTTTTTTCTAGCCCTTGGGTATCTTCTGGAGCGTCATTATCTGGCGTATTATTAGCAATTGCAGTAGCTTGCGGCGTAGGCGCTAATGCCCCTGTCGTTACTAATGATGCTGGGGTTGGCAAAAAAGCTTGCGTTTGTGCAGAGAGTAGCAATCCTGCAATAGCAAGTGGTAAACGCGCTCGTTGACTCATAGTAGTTAGGGTACAATCTACAGATAAAAAATTAGGCTTTAGAGACATGGGGTAAACCTCGCACGTTATTATTCATACGCCGATAGCGTGATTGATGGCTGGTTGATAATGCCGATTGAATCGTTCACTAAAATAACCTCAAAAGCCATATACGAGCTAGATCATTGAAATATCTTAGTTAAAGTGGCTGTTATCAAAGTTGTTACTATCAAAGCTACTGTTATCAAGGTAGCTATTATCAGAATGGCTATTGATTGATAAAAATGGCTAGCAACCAGCGGTCAATGCCCACTTATTAATATCATGATAAAAGAGAATATTATGTCCATAACACCAATAAAGATTAACGATGGCAGATTATCTGCCGCCACATACCTTGCATCACCAAACTGCAATCTGCGACCAACAGATATGAGTATTGATACTATTGTTATTCATAATATCAGCCTACCTCCGAACGAGTTCGGAGCGTCTGATACTGACGGCATCCATTACGTTAAAGCATTATTTACCAATCAGCTAGACTGGGCGGCGCATCCCTATTTTCAAACGATTAAAGACGCGGAGGTTTCGGCTCACTTATTCATCGAGCGTGATGGCACGATGACTCAATTTGTCAATTTTAATGAGCGCGCGTGGCATGCTGGACGCTCTAGCTACTTGGGTCGCCCTGAATGTAATGATTATAGCATCGGTATTGAGCTTGAAGGGTCTGATTTTGTGTCCTTCACCGCCGCACAATATGAGGTACTTGCAAAAATAGTCTGTGCCATTTATGCCGCCTACCCCAAAACTCGTCGTCATCTAACAGGTCATAGCGATATTGCCCCTGGTCGCAAAACAGATCCCGGTGATTATTTTGAATGGTCAAAATTGCGTGAGATGGTCGCCAACATTCTTGAGGGTTAAGTCGTATGGATAATTATTTTGTCAATCCTGTTACAAGCTCTATTAACAGTTAACTGTATGCATTATATTCCACATCCAATCCATTTATCTCGATTATGAAAATGCTATAATCCATCAGTTTTTTGATAGCAGCAACTTAGTAGACAACCATCAGTAAACAACCTTCATTAAACAAATTAGCACAATAGGTTCTCATGGCAAAAAGTCGGTTATTTCGTTCAACCATGGTGGTCAGTAGTATGACCATGCTATCTCGTATCTTAGGTCTGGTACGCGATGTCGTATTGTTAGGCGTCTTTGGCGCTGGTGGTCTGATGGATGCCTTTTTGGTCGCCTTCAAAATTCCAAACTTTTTGCGGCGTTTATTTGCAGAAGGTGCCTTTAGTCAAGCCTTCGTCCCTGTGCTATCTGAATACAAAGAAAAATATAGTTTGCAGCAGGTACAAATCTTAGTCAGTCGTACTTCAGGCGCTCTGCTGTTAATTTTGTCGATGCTTACTGTGGTTGTTATTTTAATGGCACCGTGGGTCGTGACTTTATTCGCGCCTGGTTTTGCCGACCAACCAGGTAAATTTGCTATTACCGCTGAATTACTGCGTCTGACCTTTCCTTATTTGCTATTTATTTCTATGACCGCCTTTGCCAGTGGCATTTTACAAAGCTACGGACGCTTTGCTGCGCCTGCTTTTGCACCCGTGTTATTGAACCTATGTATGATTGGTGGCGCGCTAATTTTTGCCCCTATGTTCGATGTTCCTATCATGGCACTAGGCTATGCGGTCGCTATCGCAGGATTGTTGCAATTCTTACTACAGCTGCCGCAGCTATGGCAACAAAAGCTGCTGGTCGCACCCAAAGTCGACTTTCAGCATGAAGGCGTTCGCCGTATTTTAAAACTCATGCTGCCTGCCATCTTTGGCGTCTCTGTCACTCAGATTAATCTGCTGCTCAATACCATTTTTGCGTCATTGATGATTGGCGGCTCGGTTTCTTGGCTGTATGCCGCAGAGCGTATGAGTGAGCTGCCATTAGGCTTGATTGGCGTGGCAATCGGTACAGTCATTTTGCCCAGTTTATCAAAAAGCGAGGCGCAAAAAGACGATGTTAGTTTTAAAAAGACCATCGATTGGGCGGCACGCTTAATCATTTTAGTCGGTGTTCCTGCATCAGCAGCGTTGTTTATACTTGCCGATGTACTGATGCAAGCGCTGTTTTTGCGCGGTGAATTTACCTTACGCGATGCGCAGATGAGTTCGCTCGCATTACGTAGTATGGCTGGTGGTATTTTAGGCTTTATGCTTATTAAAATCTTTGCCCCTGCTTTTTTTGCCCGTCAAGATACCAGAACACCCGTAAAAATCGGTATCATTTCTGTCTTTGCCAATATGATTTTTAGTGTCATTTTTATCGGTATATTTTATTTCTTAGAGATTCCACTACATGGCGGCTTGGCATTAGCAACCACGGGCGCGGCCTTTGTTAACGCAGGCTTATTATATTATTTCTTACATAAACGTAATATTTTCCGCTTTGGCAGTCATTGGAAAAAACTATTCACCCAGTTTGCGATTGCGACTAGCGCTATGATTGGCGTACTTTATGTCATGCTGCCTTATTTCCCTAGCGATGAGGCTCAATGGCGACGTATCGCCGCTTTGCTCATTATGTGTACCGTGGGAGCACTGGTTTATGGCGTGGTATTACTAGCCACTGGTTTCCGTCCGCGCCAGCTAAAGCATGGTTAAGCAGCTTCACTTACGAAACCAAAACAAGCTTAGTAAGAGAATGGATAGTGAATGACGCGGATAGTTGCCATAATTAACCATTAACGAATAAATGAAATCTGAGGGCTAATAATGATAACCAAACGAGTAACCTTGCTACGCTTACCAACTATCCTGACTGCTGGTGTCCTTAGTACTGGACTGCTTTTAAGTGCTTGTAGCGATAACGATAAGACAGCTAATAGTGCCGAAGATACGGCAGCCATCGCTGAAGGCAGTTCTGATAAAAGCATTGATGCTGAAAACGATACTACTAATCAAACATTAGCTGTGGAAAGTGAGCAGGCGGCTGACAGTGGTAACGATGAAACGGCTATTGATAGTGATGATATTGACCCAGTTACCTCTGCGACCAAGCAAAAAAGCCTCGTAACCAATACAACCCAAGCTGGTACACCGGAAGATACTGTCAAACGAGCATTAGATAGCCTGTATTATGGCGAGGTAAAGGAAGCCGCTAAATATTATAAAGTAGATATGGCAAACTTCGAAGAAGAGCTGGCTAAAACCCAGTATGCCTTTCAGCAAACCGTCGATGGCGTCACTATCACCGATACTAAATACAGTGATGATAAAACCCGTGCCACCATCATTGGGGAGCTGATGCTAAAAGGACAAAGTGCGCCTGCACCGTTGACTTATGAGCTGCAAAAAATTGAAGGTCAATGGAAAATCCTAGGGTAAGACGCTTTGCTGTCCTCATTTAAAATCACTTTAGCTTAAGTTATTTTAGCTTAAGTCACTTGAACTATCTTCAATAATTTTATTTGATACCAATTTAAATTTAAATTTAATATTAATCTGACGACACCGGCTTGCCAAGCATCACAACATCAGCGATAAAGCCTTGCATATCACACACTTTTGGCATATATCCCCATTGCTCAAAACCAAGCTTACGGAACAATCCTAAGCTTGGCTGATTGTGCGCAAAAATAAGCGCGATCACATTATGAATGCCTAGGCTTGGCGCTTGTGTCAACATCCAGCATGTCAATAAACTGCCCAATCCTTGACCGTGATAATCCTGATGCAAGTAGATACTAATCTCAGTGCTGATATGATAAGCCGGTCGTGCATATAAATCGCTAAAGCTACCCCAAGCGACGATTGTTGCTGTCTCTGTTTTCGCTGCATTCTGCGTGGTCTTATGCATCGCTTTTACGACATAAATAGGACGCGTCGGACTGTTTATATGCTCATCAAACCAATCTGCACGCTCTTCACAGGTCACTGGGGTGAGATTGGCAGTGGCTTGTTTACCTGCAATAGTCTGATTATAAATCACCAAAATCTCTGACAAGTCGTCTCTACTTGCACGCTGCACGACAAACTCATCAGTGAGATAGTGTTCTAACAAAACAGTTGGTACAGCATTCAAGGCAGCAACGGGCATAAGTTCTCCGTAATTATTAATTAATAGTCTATGAGTGATAATTGTTGCAAGATGATCCTTCTATACAGAGGGTTATTACAAAAGCATGTGGACAAACATCACGGTATTTTAAGATGACAGAGCGGATAGCGCCATACTTTTATTGTCAGTAGACTATAGGATGTTAGTATGGTCATTTTACTTTATAATGGCTGATTTTAAACACATTGATTTTGGTACGGGTGTGTTTTTTATCTGGTTTTATCTATCATAGCTGAAAATTTATGAACACCTATTTTCTTGAGCAACTGATTGCCTCGCCAAGTAATTTGACTGCAAATACTAGTCCAGTAGATTTAGTGCCCTGTGTGCTCACTATCGGTAACTTCGATGGTGTCCATCTTGGTCATCAAGCGATGCTTGAACAAGTCCGTGATATTGCGCATGCACAAAATCTTGGTTCTGCTGTCATGATATTTGAGCCACAGCCTCGTGAATTTTTTGCGCCAGCCACTGCGCCTGCTCGCCTCACCAATCTCGCTGAAAAACAAGCTTTGTTAGCAGAATATGGCGTTGAGACCTTGATTGTGGCAGGATTTGATGCAGAATTTCGCTCGCTATCCGCCCAAGCATTTGCGGATCTTTTAGCCCTGCGCTTAAATGTCAAAGCGTTGGTGTTGGGTGATGACTTCAAATTTGGTCATGACCGTACTGGCGACAGTCAGTTTTTACGGAATTATGGCTTAGATGTAACCAACCTACATACCGTCATCGATGATAGTGGTAAAGCGGCACGTATCAGCTCTACTCGCGTTCGAGACTTACTATTGGCTGGTGATATTGACGCTGCTAATGTGCTACTTGGTCGCGATTATGCGATTACAGGAATGGTCGTTGGTGGTGATAAAATAGGTCGCACCATGGACTTTCCTACTGCGAATATTGACCTACAGCGTTTAAAGCCTGCCCTGCATGGTATCTTTGCTGTTGATGTCGTTAGCCTCGACGAGGATGGGCAAGTGATTGCTGATGGCTTATCGGCACTTGCTATAGATGGCAAATCAGGTATCTCAGGATTACGTTCCAATAGCCTCTTTGGGACAGCCAATATCGGCACTAGACCCTCTGTCGATAAACAACATGATTGGCGTTTGGAAGTTCATTTTCCAGAATTAAATGCCGATTTATATGGATTAACTTTACAGGTTCGATTTTTGCATTATTTACATGGTGAACGACATTATGATGGCTTAGAAGCATTAAAAACAGGCATCCATAATGATGTAAAAGCATTAATTGAGTGGCGAGAGCAGCAGCCCATTTAGGTTGCTATTAAGCTTAAATGCGACCCTCGATATCTATAATTTATAAAAAAACCCACAGCGTTTATAACGTTAGTGGGTTTTTATTTAATGGGGTTTTTCTAAGCATCTGGATGCATACGTACGTTTAAGTCATCGATGACCTCTACCCATTCCGCATCTTTTTCCCATTCTTCTTGTAGAAAAGCACGCTGATTGTCTGTCCAAATTCTCGCTTCTATCAACTTCTCTTCTTTATCCAACTGATTATTTTCAATAAAACTGTCAATCGCTGCATCTGAGCTATCAAGTCCCAACTGTGCAAATAATTCATTCATATTGTATTCTGGTTCACCCAACATGTTTTTCTCCTTAAATGGTACGAGTGTCTTTGTGTTTATTATCTAAATTGACACATTTATTGTAGCAAGCTTTATTTTAATAGCTGTTAATCAACGTGTATCTAACGTTATCAATTGTATTTGGATAGGCAGACAAGACACAAAAAAACCCTCTACATTAGAGGGCTTTTTTAGATCAATTTCTATATAACAGTTTTATGACATGATGACATTGTGACATTGGCGGCTTATGGAAGCAGGTGTGCTACTGCATCACGCTCTTCGCTAAGCTCTTGCTCAGTCGCTGCCATTTTCTCTTTAGAGAAATTTGATGACACATCAACGCCATCTACGATAGACCAATCGCCGTTAGTGCACGTGCATGGGAATGAGTAGATTAAACCTTTTGCGATACCGTATTCGCCGTTTGAATAAACGCCCATCGATACCCAATCATTCTCATCAGTACCCAATGCCCACGTACGTACGTGTGCAATGGCCGCGTTGGCAGCAGAAGCGGCAGATGATGCACCGCGTGCTTTAATGATTGCAGCGCCACGTTGTTGTACTTCTGGGATATAAGTCGCTTCGTACCATTCGCGATCAACCAAATCTAATGCAGGCTTACCGTTGACAGTAGCAGCAGTCAGATCAGGATACTGCGTTGATGAATGGTTGCCCCAGATGATCATTTTTTTCACGTCATTTACTGTGCTGTCAGTTTTGCCAGCCAACTGTGCCATGGCACGGTTATGATCTAGACGAGTCATCGCAGTGAAGTTACGTGGATCAAGATCTGGTGCATTACGCTGAGCGATAAGGGCGTTGGTGTTGGCAGGGTTACCGACAACCAATACTTTTACGTCACGGCTTGCAACGTCATTCAATGCTTTACCTTGTGCTGAGAAAATCGCAGCGTTGGCTTCTAGCAAATCTTTACGTTCCATACCTGGACCACGAGGACGTGAACCGACTAGCAGAGCATAGTCAACATCTTTGAATGCAACCGTCGCATCATCAGTCTGCACAATACCTGCTAATAAAGGGAATGCACAATCTTCTAATTCCATGACCACACCCTTTAGGGCGTCAAGTGCTGGAGCGATTTCAAGCAATTGCAAAATAACTGGCTGATCTTTACCTAGCATCTCGCCAGATGCAATACGAAATAACATAGCATAGCTGATATTACCAGCGGCACCAGTGACGGCAACACGTAAAGGCTGTTTCATTGACATTGAATACTCCCTAATTATAGATTAGATAATTCATGATTCTGATTGATGGTTCTAATGGATGACTATCGTTGTAAATAGCGACTTGCCTACTGAATATAGCAGTCATAAACCGAGAGCTAGTGTAGCACTTCGTTCAGCAAATCGTCTAGAGACAATAAGACGCCGACCACCGATTATATTGTTACATTTTATACGGGAGGATTTTTATATCTACTGTAAACCTATACGGATAAAGTGCTAGAAAGCAATAAAAGGCAGCTGATAACAGCATTGAGAAGCGTTGTATACAGTGGATACAACACTTAAAATAAGCGAGTATTATTAGGGCGTGTCCTCAATTCAAACAATAAGCATTTAAATGGGCTAAAAAAACTATTTCCCACCTGAAATGACGAATTTACTGCCACAATTATTCACAACATTATGACATGTGCCAAATTCGCTCCCTTCATAACAAATATGGATATCTGTCAATGTTGATTGACGACGACTGCCCGCTTGGCAAATCAAATCAATACTGTTTGAGGACATGCCACTGTTAAGCTGGGTCATTTGACTGATAAATCGAGATTTAGAAACTGTATAGCTATTACCCGTATTAAGCTCATTAGGCAGCTTTAATGCGCCAGCGTAATTGGTAATCTGGCGAAAATAACTACTGGCACTAAGTGGACTACACGCCCCATAACGCTGCCAAGCTTGGCTACGTACTGTCGTATCAGGCATAATACGGTTGACGACTTTTAACTGTAACGGTGTCAGACGTGGCTCACTACCGCGTCCGCAGCGCTCACCATAGCCCATATCCAGACCTGATACTGTCAACGAATAACCTTCCAAGCATTGACGCATGCGGGCACGTGTCGGCTGTATGCTACACAATGCTGGCGTCATCTCAATCATCAACACACGCTGTCCGCTCTTAACAGCGCTCGCGGCATGTACCGGCATCATCATAACGCCTTGCAATATCACTAATGCACCGATACTTAGCGTCTTATTTAGTTTATCCATAGATGTATTAGTTATCGAGCTTGATTGGTTTAAATCTGGCGTCAGAGTAGATAGCGAGCGCACCTGCATCTGCTGAATAGATGACTGATGCCTAACTTTTAATAACAGGGACAGATTGAAATATTTTTTGATCATAGGGGCTGAAGGCATCTAGCAATGATAAAAACATGGGCTATCGTTTAGCTAATAGTGTTCGACGTATAAACACTGATAAAACTAAGAATAGAGCTAACAAAAATGTGTGCGTTGATTGATAAGCACTTATTATAAGCACGTATAAAAGACACTAATTGATGCAATGGTAGCAAAACGTTTTTTTTAATCTATAGCAGAAACGTAAACATAAGCTAATGATAGCATCAATAGTACAAAAATATCGCAACGTTAGCATGTCATCATCAGCGAGGTTGGGCGTCGAATTAGGCATCGCGTCAAGACAAAACTAGTTTTGATTGCACGATCAAAAGTGACATAAAGTGACATGAAAAAACCATTAATGATTGCTCACGAATGGTTTTTTTGGTTTATACATTAGCATTTTAGAACGCGGCAGGTATCGTGCCCATGCGCTGGCTAATAGGCTGACTACGACCTAATAGACTGCTATAAATGGTGGCATTTTCCATCACGTGCTTGACGTAATTACGGGTTTCAGGAAAGGCAATCGACTCGACGTACTGGTCGGCTGCGAGCGAACCATATACTGGTTGCCAACGCTTGGCATTGTTCGGACCCGCATTATAACCAGCCGTTGCCAACACAGGTTGACGGTTTAGCTTACCGAAAATATCACCCATATACCACGTGCCATAACGAATATTGGTATCGCCACTATTGGCACGGCTGGCGCTATAGGTCTCACCTAAATTTCGAGCAATATATTTTGCTGTGTCAGGCATCACCTGCATCAAACCACTGGCACCAACGTTTGAGCGTGCTGATGCAACAAAACGACTTTCTTGACGCATAATGCCATAAGCCCAAGCAGGATCGATACCAGCAGACTGACTATAACGTACGACTGCATCTTGATGCGGCATCGGATGTGATAACGCTAAGCTGTCTACTCTATCAGTATTATCAACGGCATAAATTGCTCGGTCGAGCCAGCCCATATCATAGGCTTGACGAGCAGCGGCAATAATCAAGTTATCATCACGCTTGTCGCGCGCCTGCTTTACTGCCCAGTTCCATTCACGATTGGCATAGGCACGGCTGGCGTCAGCATTATATAGAGCAAAAGCACGTGCAAAGTTGGCATCTTGCATGACACGTGCGCGATCAGCGGTACTGACATTCGGTAAGTTATTACCACCCAAACGACTGGCATCAAAGCGCTGACCCACTTTATCCTTTGCCATTAAGCCATAATAGTCATTATTTTTTGCCAAGTTTTGATACATTTTTTTAGCAGTATTACGCTTGTTTGCATCGCTTGATTGCTCGTAAGCGCGAGCCAGCCAATATTGCCACTGGTCACTTTTTTGGGTTTCAGCCTCCATTTTTGAGATGGCTTCGACCACATCATCCCAGCGGCTAAAGCGAATCGCTGCCATGGCATAATCTTCGGCTTCTTCAAAATTAAAATCTTCGTCTAGGCTATTGCGGAACCAGTCAACCGCCTCAGCATTAAAACCATCATCCGTATTATGATTCATACGTTGCACCCCAAGGATGCGATACGCATAGCGACGAGTCTCCGCATTCAACAATTTAACTGAACGCTGATTGTCTTGCTTAACATCAAAATCTAACTGTAATGCAGCTTCACGGTAAGACTTGTCAGCAACGCGTCCCATAGCATATAGATATAGGTATTGATTGTTTTGACTGGCAGGTTCTCGACTAAAACGGCTAAAAAAAGCAGACGGATTCAGTTGAATCTCACTCAATGCTGAATAAGCAATGGGCGTTCCTAAACGTGATGACAATGCCATAATGTCACCCGTTTTGCCTTTACGTAGCATACGCTTGAGCCGAGCCGCACGATCCTCATTGCTAATCAGCGCGTTATTATTCATCTCCATCGCGAGCTGGTCACACAAGGCTGGCTGCTTTTTGGTCGTCAACCAAACTTCAGACTTGGCTGCCATAGCCCGCATAGTATCGCCGCCATTATTGAACCCAAGCGCAACCGCACAGCGCTCACTGGCATCCGCATTGGTAATCAAATTCGCAACTTGGCGTACTGAGGCGTAATCATTGGAGCCTGCTTTGGTCTCAGCAAAATCGGCCACCAGCTTTTCTGCCATTACCGTATTTGGATATTGACGCACAAACTGTGATACTGCCGCCGAACTTTGCGAATTAAGATCTAAATTCATCCGCCAATAAGTGGGATACATGGCAAACAAACCGCCGCTCATCGCTTGCTCATAATTGTATAAGGCACTGACATCACCGCGTTCTGCCGCAATTGCCGCTGCTGTAAATGAGCTCACACCATTGTCTGACTGATAGCCACTGTTTTGTTGATAGCTGCCTTCTTGCTGATAACTGTCCTCTTCGCCCCACGTCAGCTCAGCACAAGCCACCTGTGACAATCCTAGCGCACTCATTGCTGTCGCCAAACTTAACGCACTGACTCGTAGCGTCCTTGCTTTCAATCGTTTTGCATCTTCATTTTGCTTAATAGATTCTCTATCCTTGATGCTATGAGCAACCTGCGGCTTTGTCATACTGACTCTCTTTGTAATGTGTCCAAATGATTTGGCTAAATAATATATTTAGCATAACAATGCCAAAACGGCGTAAATCGCGATTTAATTAATCGCGCTAATATGGTCGCATTCATCATACTATACTCGTTGCACTTTCAACCATCACCTTTACCTTTTGTTAATAAATACGATAGCACGGTGTAACATAGAAGTGATAGCAAGCCATAATTTTTGCCAAACGCGTTACTAGCAGCAGTAAATAATTGATACTGTTATAAATAATTTATCATAACGACCAACAATTGACGCTGCTAATTTTTCACATTGTCATAGGGTTGTGATAAAATACGCCACCCGTTAATCACCTATCACGCTATATTTTAGTCAATCATGGACTTATCCTTATGAGTGTTACTGTATTTAATCCCCGCATCGATGACACTGCTGTCGCTGAAACAACCGCTACTGCGCCTGCTGTCACTGCACTCAAAGAATCAAGTTCAGCCCAAGCACCTGTCAAAACAGCGACTAAGAAAGTCTTTGTCACTACGCAGGGCTGTCAGATGAACGTCTATGATTCTGGCAAAATGCTGGATGTGCTCGGTGATTCCCATGGTATGGAAGTCACGCATGATATCGATGAAGCCGATGTGCTGCTGATGAATACCTGCTCTATCCGCGAAAAAGCGCAAGAAAAGGTATTTTCAGAATTGGGTCGCTGGCGCAAACTAAAAGAAAAGCGTCCTGATCTTGTGATCGGTGTCGGTGGCTGTGTTGCCTCACAAGAAGGCGATAACATTCAAAAGCGCGCGCCTTATGTTGATATGGTATTTGGCCCGCAGACATTACACCGTTTGCCAGAGCTGTATGATCAATCACATGAGCAGCGTGAAATCGCACCAAAAAATCGCATCGGCACAGTTGACGTATCCTTCCCAAGTATTGAAAAATTCGACTTTTTACCTGAGCCAAGAGTAGAAGGCTTTAAAGCCTTTGTCTCTATCATGGAAGGTTGCTCAAAGTATTGCTCATTTTGCGTGGTGCCTTATACCCGCGGTGAAGAATTGTCACGCCCACTCGATGACGTATTGGCTGAGATTGATAGCTTAGCGGCGCAAGGCGTGCGTGAAATCAACCTATTGGGTCAAAACGTCAACGGCTATCGCGGTGAAAAAGACGATGGCAGTATTTGCCGTTTCGCTGAGCTGTTACATTATGTCTCGCATGTCGATGGTGTTGAGCGTATTCGCTATACGACCAGCCATCCGCTAGAGTTCACTGATGACATTATTGATGCCTATGCACAATTGCCAGAGCTGGTTTCTCACTTGCATCTGCCTGTTCAAAGTGGCTCAAATGCTATCTTGGCAGCGATGAAGCGCAACCATACAATCGATGTTTATATCAATCAGATTAATAAGCTCAAAGCCATTCGTCCTGATATTCACTTATCGAGCGACTTTATCATTGGCTTCCCTGGTGAGACGGATCAAGATTTCCTAGATACCTTGAACTTGGCAAAAGAGTTGAATTTCGATCATTCTTACAGCTTTATCTATTCTAAGCGTCCGGGTACGCCGGCGGCAGAATTGCCTGATGATGTGAGTTTCGCAACTAAAAAGGCACGCTTGGCAGAATTTCAACAGGTTATTATCGATTCAACCCTTGCCAAAACCCATGAAATGGTCGGCACTACGACTCGCGTCTTGGTTGAGCAAGTGGCCAATCGTCACCCTGACTGCTTAATCGGCACGGCGGACAATACCCGTACCGTGATGTTCCCTTTTGACGTTGATAAAGTAGATGAGCTACTGGGTAAAATCGTCAGTGTACGTGTGACTGATTTTGTCAGTCCGCATATGGTAAAAGGCGAGCTGGTTGAGGTTTTGGCTTAACCCTTTATAAAAAACTGTATAAATGAAAAAACCGCTCTCTATTTAAGTAGGGAGCGGCTTTTTATTTGGCTTTGTAGGTGAGTTTATTTTTTCAGTCTCATGTAAAGAGTACCAATAAAACGTAACCCCCTGATTCAACGAGATAGATGTTACAAATCATAAATACTAGTGCTTAAATTCAAGGCACAGCTAATACAGCGCAATTACATAAGTCTCTACTCTGAAATTGAGTCATATCACCAGCCTTAAGCTCTAGTATCGGAAACACTCTGACCGTCAAAGGTTTGTTTAATCGATAAGCCATAGTGCCCGTATCTCGCATCAAGGCACATAGTTTATCGATAGGTGTATCCCCCGGAATAGGAACTGTATCAAGACCAATGCCGCAGACAGCGCTATTGGTTAATAACATAGGTATGTCAAACTCATTATCGATAGTGGCTTGCGCTAATCCTTTATCCTCAGTGACTGCCAACATCAATCCTGAAAACCCAATAATATCGATACCTGTAATAGATTTAAAAACTTTCGTTAATAAAGCCGATATTTCAACCGTACCCGAAGCGCCAAAATAAGGAACGCCAAGCAGTTTGTAAACCTTAACCATTGAATGACAATCTTTAGAAGGTGCGGGTGAAGTGTCCATACCTAGATAATTCCACCCTGAGGCTGCGTTAAGTCGTTTCACGCAGCTATCGACATTATCGATATGATACTGTAATGCTACGCTCAAAGCATCAAAGGCAATGCGCTGACGTTGCTGATAACTAGCAGAATCAAAGCTGGATTGCTTACGTACCTGCTGCAAAGTTTTTACCAATAAATCAGGCGTTTCAAGACCAATAACGAAGCCTTTATTCACCTCACCGCTATGATAGCTCGCTGGAAAGTAAGGAATAAATTCATCACAGTTAAAATTTACCGTAAAGTTGAAATTACCTTCCCCTCTAGGTGTGAGTTTAGCAATATTTTGTACCGCGCTCGCACATTGCTCAATCAATGCATTATCTAAGATACCGATATCATTAGCGGTGACATTCACACAAGCATTGCACAAATCGCCATATTGAGCAATAAGCTCGGGCAAAATGCTAATTTCTTGTGCTGTCTTAGCCTCTCCTATTGCAAAGCGAACCCGCAGACCATTTTTACCTTTATTGAGCGTCGCTAAAATATCAGTGATGGTAGCCAATCCAGTGGCAGCAGTTAACACCTTTGAAGTATCTAGATACTCACCAAACGGGTTGGTTACTATACGTATTGATTGTACGGTATAGCCTTCATTATCTAAACCTGCGACTATTTTTTCACAGTGCTTAATAGCCTCTTCCAACACAGCATGCCATGTTGTCATGTCCAAATCTAAATTGATAAATGTAGTTACTGTGCGTACTTTGCAAAGATTTTTATCTTTTAATTTTTCTTGCATATCAAAGTCTAGCAGCGTCTCTAAACTGAATGGTTGGTTAGTATCAGGACTATCATTCATGGTTTTCTCCGTTTATTAATCTAAGTCAAAAAAATAACTTATAATAACTGGACATTTATCGATATACTACTCGATGCTAATTTTATTTTACGATTATACATAGAGTGTTAGCCTTAGAATGAGTTATTTTTTCAAGCTCATGTGGACAGTACCGATAAAATGTAACTCATCGACTTGAGATAGATACTTTCTTGGTATAAATCCCTATAAGTTGGTTATCTAAACCTTGCGAATCGTAAAAAACTGCATTACAATTTTGTTTTTTACGAAATATCCTTTATATAAAACCTCTCTAATTATCAGTTTTTAATAAGGAGCTGTAGTATATAAGTACAATGCTTGCTAAATTGCTGACAAAGACGTTTAAACCAAAAAACCATTTAAAACCTCAGCCAATAACGCCGCGGCAATTAAAATAAATATCACCCCGCATCCGCGATTGAGCCATGCCAAACGCTCACCAACATCAAGCCAACTAGCCAGCTTTTTACCGCCAATGGTATAAATCAGCTGCCAAATCGTCTCGCTCAAAAACAGCCCACAAGTCAGCATAATATACTGCGGCCATAACGGCGCACTAAAATTGATAAATTTGGGGAAGAAAGCTGCAAAAAATAAGATGGCTTTGGGGTTAGATAGCGATACCCAAACACCTGTACGGAACAAGGTTACATTGCTTGGCGAGATTCTCACCGCTGCGCTTGAGAGCGAACGTGGCTGCGGTGTACCAGCTGTATCTTCACTGCCAGAAATAGAATATTCAGCCGCGACTTCTTCGCTCATTTCACGAGCATCACTCATCAAGCTGCCATCGCCTACATCGCGCCAAGAGCTAATACCCAGATAGATTAAATACGCCGCACCCACTGCTTTAATGACTGTCAACAACCAAGGCGACTGGCGACTGATCACATCGAGTCCAAGTAGTGTCGATAGCAGCAAAATAAACAACCCAAGGCTCAGTCCTGCCAGCGTCCACAATGTGCGCTTTACGCCATAGTTCATGCCATACTGAAACGCGAGCAGCATATTGGGACCTGGGGTCGCTGAAATAAAAAACGTACTTGCAAAGAATACTGCAAACAGATGCCAAGACATCGACCAACCCCTACTATGTGTATATCAGCAGCTCTCACACGAGTCGCTACATTACCAAAAAATAATACCGCCATTTAGGCGGTATTATTTATACTTACTCACATTATATACTTATGTCTGGTATTTTTATATATTATTTACTTGTGCAGCTGTTTAGCAATTTCTGTAAAAAACCATCACAGCGCTCAATTTCACTCAGCTCGACATATTCATCGGCTTTATGTGCTTGCTCAATACTACCGGGACCGCAGATAATCGTTGGGATGCCAGCATTGGTAAATTGCCCGCCCTCAGTTGCATAAGCCACTTTATGACGCTCTTTATCTCCAGTCAGAGCGGCTATTAACGATTGCAATTCAGCACTGTCGTTATCAGTCATTGCCGGTACGCTTTCTTCTTGCATCAGCTCAATGCCAGTATCGGCAGCACGTGCTTGCATCTGGGCATTTAATTCTGCCACTTTCGCTTGAATCGGTGCAAGAATATCCTCTTGCGTCATATGCGGCAGGTTACGATAGTCAAAGGTAAACTCGCATAGATTAGGCACAATATTGGTCGCGGTACCACCTCGAATCGTGCCTACAGACAATGTGGAATAAGGCACATCGAATAGCGCGTCCCCATCTTCAAGAGCACCATCACGATGGCTCAATTCTTCTGCCAACTCATCAACATAACCAATCAAACGACTGGCATAGCTGATAGCATTGACACCTTGGGCGGTCAATGACGAATGCGCAGACTTACCATGGACGCGGCAACGATAAACGGCAATGCCTTTATGTGCCACAACCATCGTCATATTGGTTGGCTCACCGACGATACAATAATCAGGTGTGATACCACGAGCTTTCAAATCTGCCAGTATCAATGGCGCACCCAAACAGCCCACTTCTTCATCGAATGACAATGCCAAATGCAGTGGACGACGTAACTGACCGCTATTTGATAATTGCACAGCGCGTGGTAATAACGTCAATGCACAAGCGATAAAACCTTTCATATCACACGCACCGCGCCCGTATAGCTTATCGCCACGTATCGTCGCAGTGAATGGATCTGACGCCCAGTCTTGACCATCAACTGGCACCACATCGGTATGACCAGACAGCACCAGACCATGATTTACTTCATCAAAGTTTTTGCCTACTGGCACAGTAACGAATAGATTGGCCTTGTTTTTGGCTTCATTAAAAGTCAAATCTACTATCAAACCTAATTGTTCACAGTACGCTTGCACATCTTCAATCAAGGCTAAATTTGAATGGCGACTGACCGTATCAAAAGCAATCAAGCGTGTAAGCCAATCGATACTATGCGCAGGGTAAGACGTATTTTTGAGCTGATTATTATTGTTCGAAGTCATGAAATATCCTTATCACGATATAATACCGATTTTAGAAATACGGTTAGCGATGTTAAATTTTCCAAGCCTACTAGATGTAGTACTCGCACTCGTTTTTCGCTACTGTAATTTCTGGAATGGTAAAAATAGAAAGCGTTAGCATCTTTGAAATGCGCGCTGTTGCAGCGCCTTTACTTCTGCATCTAAGCCTGCAATCGGACCTTGTACTGGTATGTTCGGAGCCACTTCTTGAATACTTAATGAATTGATCGGTGATGAGGATTTTACGCCCATCTCCTGCATCCATTCATCCAACTGTTTTGATGAGCTGACATAAACGATACGACCAAGCCCTGCCCACGCATGCGCGGCCGAACACATGGCACAATGCTCGCCCGAGGTATAAACCACAGCGTTAGCGCGCGCCTCCGCTGTCATATTTGCTGCTGCCCATTTTGCAACGGCAATTTCAGGATGATAAGTAGCATCGACCGTATTGGCTCGGTTACGAT
This sequence comes from Psychrobacter sp. PG1, assembly GCF_014897815.1. GTDB lineage: Bacteria > Pseudomonadota > Gammaproteobacteria > Pseudomonadales > Moraxellaceae > Psychrobacter. The sequence continues at coordinate 6,527 of NZ_JABUZG010000057.1, read as the reverse complement.
CTTCATGCAGCACATGACCATCGTCGTCGACCAATACGCTACCAAATGGCTCATCGCCCGCCTCTAGCGCTTCAGTAGCAAGCTCTACGCAGCGGCGCAAACACATCATATCATTGTCGGTGATCATCATAATCTCCCTTCTATTATCTAAGCGCCAGTAATGACTCTTAAAATCTCTCATATCTTTTTAGAAAATACTCGGGCGTGTTCTCATTTTGAAAATGGTGATAAAAATGAGATAAATGATAGCCGAATCAGGAAAATAGCGCAGATAATATCGGGATATTAACCAGCTATTTGACGTAGTTTTGCAAGATTTAACTATTTTTAACCCATTTAGTAGTTTTCGCTTAGATTAGGGGTACGCCCTAGCATGGATGATAAGTTGGCTTTTACGACAGATTGCTTCTTACGATAGCGTCTTTATTATGAAGGACGGTTTTGATTCATCGCATCAACGACTGGCGGCATTGGCTTTGGTAACTTGCCTTCTGCCTGCAGCTCTTTGGTGGTTTTGGCACCGATAGCCAGTCCAGCAATCAGGGCAATATCTTTAACAGGTTTACGCTTGCGGGTGGCAAAGCTCACTGGCACCATGCGCGCAAACTCATAAATATGCAGATAAGACTCTTCGCCACCTTCAAAGTTTTCATCATCTTCTAAGCGAATACCACCGATTTTAGCCAAATCAGACAGCATCTCATTTTCGTCACCACTGAGACCACAGTCGGTAATCCCAAAGCCCGTCATAAAACCATTTGCCCACTGTTTCAATGCCATCACGCGCTCGTACAAATCATGTTCATCATCTGGTACTAATGGCGTGTAAGAATAAGCATCGTCTTTGTCTTTAAGCTGAAAAACAGTGTCTTCCGCTTCTTCTGTTAACAGTGTCAATGCCTCGTCAGGTAACGGCGCAAAACTGAGCTCCTCAAATACCTTAGCCCATACTTGCTCATCAGGCGCATTACAGGCCGTCATCAGCCCTGTCATCAAGCCGTGCACTTCGCTGATAGACACGTCAGTCCAGTCATCAAAAGCAGTCAGCCATGTATTCCAGCCAGATATATTGTCATTCATAATAAAGATCCTAGTGATTGATTATTGCTTAAAAAATATTGCTTAAAAAATAAAAATAGACGAATAAAATAGGTGTGAGACATCGCTTGATATTATCAATCAAACCATGGCTAATAAAAATAAACAAACAACACCTAATATAGGTAATTACTTTGTTGATATAGATATTATGCGGTCACCTATGGCATTATTAAACGCAGAGAACAAAATTCATTCACGCTTACTTGTTAAGGATAAAAACTGACTATGTATGATCAACTTAGAATATTAGAAAAAATGATACTCGACATCAAAAAACAGTATCAGCTTGTCAGTGCTGAACTTAGCAGCCTCAAACAGCATCCTGTTAGCGACCCTCAAGAGCTTGCAGCATTAACGACCAAGCTCAACACTAGTCATAGCGAACGCGACGGTGCCAAAAAACAATTGAACGATCTCGACAAGCGCTATCAAAGCTTGGCTGAAGCGCATCATATGATAGGCGAAGAGCAAGACAAACTGCAAAAACAGGTCAGCCAATTGCAACAACAAAACAGCCAGCTACAGCAACAAAACAATGAATTAAAGCAGCAATATAGCGATATTAAACAGCAAAACAGTGAGCTGCAGAAAAAGAATCAATTGGCAGCAGAGCGTACACAAGTTGTATTAAAACGCTTAACCCACATCGATCAAGTAGAAGGCTGATCAGTGATGGCAATGAGCGATCATTACTACTTGCTAATGAAACCGACAAAATCAAAACGGTAATATTTTATATTACTCATTTTACTGACCAGACATTGTAGGATTTATCATGACCGATGACCACAAAAACTCTATAGAAAAAAAGCCACAAAATGGCCAACAGCAGAATATTTCTTCTAAACCACAACCAGTCGCTGCAACTGGTTCAAATACGTCGAGTGCTACTGTGAAAACCACTATCCCTGAACCACAAATCAAAAAGGTTGATATTGCAATTGCGGGTGTCACTTATCCTATTTATTGCCCAGTACACGAACAAGAAGAGCTGCTCTCAGCTGTCTCGTATATCAATAACCATGCACTAGATCTCAAACGAGATGCGCCAAGCCTCAGTCAAGAAAGTATCTTAGTATTGTGCTGCTTGAATTTGTATGAAAAAATACACACCAATCAAAGAAGCGATGAAGATCGACTACAGCAAGACAAACAATCTGAAGCGCTATTAAATAAAATTATGAAAGACGCACAGTCTGTTTTATAAGCGCATATTACGCGACGAAACAATAAGCGCTTCGCTCTGATGAGCCAAGCACTTTTTTATGCCCAAGCCATAATCTAATTATTTATACGTCAGGGTTATAAACCTTACCTGCATGAAAATCTGCTTGATGCTCATAATTGCAAAAAAACAATGTTTGGTTTTCGCCAATGGCACTCTCACTATTTGCAGCCAAGTTGGGCTTGGTTTCAAGGACGCCGCGGTATTCAGCTAAGCTGTTGCCACAAAAATTGCACTGACGCGGTGTAATCACATCCCCTTTTTTTGGCATCATGCTTTTGGGCGCACGCGGGTACATAAATTTATAAAACCCCCACATTACTATCCAAATAACGATGATGATAATGATAACAGCAAACACGGCAGTGCTCCTTTAAATATGAGTAAGCGCTATGAATGATAAAAGCCGTTTGGCGGATTATTCAATACGTCTGAACAGTATAACTTAACCATCAATACTGACGATAGTGCTATGCTTTAGCGAGTTAATTGTCCATCCATTTATCATGATAATTTATCAATAAATGCCATGATATGGCGTAAAAAACTGGCCATAGCGGGCCAGTTTTTATATTAAATAGAAAATAATAAAGTGAGCGATCTATATTAGTGAAACTATAGCTGCAACTCACTGATATCAGCGACGGTTAAAAACAGTGCGCGTACTTGCTTAAGCAGCGCTAAGCGGTTGTTTTTAAGGGCGGCGTCTTCACTGTTGACCATCACATTATCAAAGAATTGCGTCAGCGGCTCATCTAAGCTAGCAAGCGTTTGCAATACTTGTGTGTAATCAGCTTGTTCTAGCAGCGGTTTAACCGCCGTCTGCGCTTGCAGCACACTTGCATATAAACTTTGCTCGGCAGATTCAGACAATAGCGCTTCATCCACAGTATCAGCGACACTCACTTCTGACTTAGCCAATATATTGGCGACACGCTTGTTTGAATCAGCAAGCATTGAAGCTTGTGACAATTCGCTAAAGGCTTGTACCGCGCGAATACGCTGATCAAAATCGAGCGGCATATGCGGGTTAATCGCTTGCACTGCCTGAATGGTATCGACGCTCACGCCCTGTTCGGTATACATCGCCCGATAGCGCGAGTTTAAGAATGCCATGACCTGAGTAAACGTATCACCCATTTTTTCAATCTTGCTGCCTTCAGCGTCACTATAGCCTTTGATTGCTTGTTCAACGAGCGCAACCAGATTAATTGGCAATTGCTTTTCGATCAAAATACGCAAGATACCGATGGCTGAACGACGTAAACTGAACGGATCTTTTGACCCTGTCGGCGCTTGGTCAATGGCAAAAATACCAACAAGCGTATCTAAACGGTCGGCTAATGCTAAGCAAATGCCAATTGGCGTCTGTGGTAATACGTCACCGCTGAACTTGGGCAAATATTGCTCTTCTAAACTTGCCGCGACTGCTTCTGGCTCATTATTCAGACGCGCATAATAAGTGCCTGCGATGCCTTGTAATTCAGGATATTCACCGACCAATGAGCTTGCCAAATCAGCTTTTGACAAAATACCCGCACGCACCGTTTCATCGATATCAATCTGCTGACCCTGCTGTTGCATCAAGGCGGCAATAAAGGCGGCAAGCTTGGCAATACGCTCAGATTTTTCCCAAATCGTACCCAGCTTGTCTTGGAAGACACGAGTTTTGAGGCTTTCTGTCAACGCAAATAATGGCTGTTTTTGATCTTGTAAGAAGAAAAACTCGGCATCGGCCAAACGTGGACGTACGACTTTCTCATTACCTTCGATAATTTGATTGGGATCTTTTGACTCAATGTTGGTAATAAAAATAAAGTAAGGCTGCAACTTGCCTGCTTTATCAGTTAAGCAAAAATACTTTTGATCCGCTTGCATGGTAGAGATAAGCGCTTCTTGCGGCACTTGTAAAAAACGCGGCTCAAAGCTTGCTCGCAGTGCAATGGGAAAATCAACCAATGCGGTGACTTCATCCAACAAATCTTGCGGCACGATAGCATCAGCATTAACTTCATCTGCTAGCGCTTTGACTTGGTTTTTGATCAGCATTTGACGCTTATCAAAATCAGCCACGACTTTTAAACTGCCTAGTAATTCTTCGTAGTCATTGGCGTGCGCAATCTCGTGATAATCAGGACTATGGAAGCGATGACCACGGGTTTGTGTGCCCGTCTGATGACCTTGGATAATGGCATCAATGACAGCACTATCTTGCATCAATACCGCCCACTGGACTGGACGCACAAATTCATTGCGGCTGGCACCTGAGCGCATACGCTTAGCAATCGGTAGATTGTCTAGTGCAGTCTGAAAAATGGTAGCTAACAGTTCAGTAGTTGCTTGACCATGAATGACTTGCTCATAACCGACATAATCACCTTTGTCGGTGTTAATCGTTATCAGCTCACTGGCTTCAATACCTAAGCCTTTCGCAAAACCCATCGCTGCACGTGTTGGATTACCTTCCGCATCAAACGCGGCTTTAATCGCAGGACCGCGCTTTTGCTCGCTACGATCCGGCTGCTTATCGCTAATGCCCTGAATTTGAAGCGCCAAACGACGCGGTGCGGCAAAGGCTTTGATACTATCAAAGGTAATATCAGCTTCAGTTAACTGCGCTATCACGCTTGCTTGTAGCGCATCACGTAGAGGTTTTAGGCTTTTTGGAGGTAGCTCTTCACACCCCAGTTCAAATAGAATAGTACTCATGGGATGCTCCTATTTATTGTTATTAGTAGATTGGTTGTTATCAATAGCTTGATTGATTTCTGTATTCTCAGCGGCTTCTTCTTTTGGCAGATACTTATCAAGCGCGTCTTGACGATGCGCCTCATCCGCTAATGGAAAGCCTAACTTAGCGCGTGCTTCGACGTAACCAATGGCAACCTTACGGGCAAGCGTACGCACACGTAGGATAAAACGCTGACGTTCGGTCACTGAAATCGCACCACGAGCATCAAGTAAATTAAAAGCATGTGAGGCTTTTAGTACCATCTCATAGGCAGGTAATGGCAAACCTTCGGCAACCAATTTATCTGCTTGCTGCTCATAAAAATCAAACATCTGACCCATCATCGGCACATCGGCGTGCTCAAAGTTATAAGTAGACTGTTCCACTTCGTTTTGATGGAAGACATCGCCATACGTGACACGACCAAATTCACCATCTGCCCAGACCAAATCATAAACGCTATCGACGCCTTGCACATACATTGCCAAGCGCTCAAGACCGTACGTAATCTCGCCGGTCACTGGGAAGCACTCAAGACCGCCTACTTGCTGGAAGTACGTAAATTGCGTCACTTCCATACCGTTGAGCCAAATCTCCCAGCCTAGTCCCCACGCACCCAGCGTTGGCGACTCCCAGTTATCTTCAACAAAACGCACATCGTGCACCAATGGATCAATACCAATGGCTCTTAGCGAGTCCAAATACAGCTCTTGGATATTGGGTGGATTTGGCTTTAGCACCACTTGAAACTGATAATAATGCTGCAAGCGGTTGGGGTTATCACCGTAGCGACCATCGGTTGGACGACGTGATGGCTGCACATAGGCAGCATTCCAACGCTCAGGACCTAACGAGCGTAAAAATGTCGCGGTGTGAAAAGTACCCGCGCCGACTTCCATATCATAAGGCTGCAAAATAACGCAGCCCTTATCGGCCCAATAATTCTGTAGGGTTAGGATTAAATCCTGAAACGTCATCGGTTGAGGGTCTGTATTTTCTATCATCGGAGTTGTCGCTTGGGATGTCATAGTTTGGGTTTTCATAGTAAAGCCACTGTGGAATGGATATTTATAAATAAAGTTTTGATAGCACTCGTATAGCCTATTCGGCAACGACTCTATTTGCCTGCTCACCTTACTAAAAATTGACCATTTTATCTATATTTACATCAATTAAATTTATGCTGCAGACCTAAACCAGTCGTTATAAGGCTCATTTATAATCAAACTGCTGCAATATAGGAGGCACAAAAGTAGCAGATAAAAAAATACCCAAATGCGCGAGCATCTGGGCAGGAGGAAAGGTATGTCTTTGGTATCCTGATGAGTCAGGCTTTTTGTTTTTTAGTCGAACTGCTATTCTTTTTTTTGGTAAAAATCTATCTGAGCTAATCTCTATATTATTTCTATCAAAACAATACTGCTATTAAGCTGCTTGGATTCAACATCGAAGTGCAACGCACCCGAATCT
>NZ_JABUZG010000047.1:19935-30485 GCF_014897815.1 Psychrobacter sp. PG1 | reverse complement strand
TCAAGTAAATCACTCTCCGATATACTTGGGGCGGTTCATATGCAATATTTGTTAATTCATCAGTAAGTCTTTTGAATATTCATCTTCCCATTCAAAATTCTCATCGATTGTTAAGTTATCATTTTCATCTAAAGACATTTCTATAGTCAGTACTTTATCTTTATTGTATGGATAGATGCTCGGATAAACAAAAGCGCTCGATCCAATAGGAATCACTATACCTACAGGGCGTCCTTCAGGACTTTTCCATTTATACTTCTCAAGTATCTGCTTTGGCTTAATAGTAAAAGTGTGCCATGATGATTCAGGCAACGCATCCAAAGCTTTTGTCCTTCTTGCAATCCCTTCATCTACCCAGCGTACTTCACTAACTTGTTCATCATTTGGATTATAATAAATGGTAAACGGTTTCTCTTCTGGGTAAAACTTGCTTTTGCCATAATAGGTTAGTTTATCTTCATCGTATGGCAACCAAGGGGTATATTCTATAGTTATTTCCTTTGGTATTTTCCCTTTGAAATAGCAACGACTTGCCCAAGATGAATAAGGCCATTCATTGTTATTCGACATGTACGTACATAGATTCAGGTTGTCGCTATTTTTAACAAAGTACATTTTGTCTTGAGCAGATGAAAACTCTAACCAAAGCTCCGTTTCTGCGTTCACTGTCTGTATGAATGCAATGGTTACTACCGACACTACGGCAGCCAATCCAATATATGTTTTTTTATTCATATACTTTCTCTTATTATGCCACTACAAAATCGCCTTCTCCATAACCTCCAACAATGTCTGAGTGCGTAATAGAAAAGCCAAATACAATAAGTATCTAGCTCTATGAGAAAAATTAAGAACCTTAAGAACATAACTATTTGGATAACCATCGAGGCACTGCTGGATCTAAATAAAGTATTCTGTCTTTCTCAGAAACGCTCATATCATAATGAAAGGTTAGGTTATAATATACTATTGATGCTCGCATTCTGTTTATAAACCCCATATCATCATGATACTTCTGCATTATTTGCCTTGGATAAATAGTATGGGTATGCCAGTCTATTTCTCGATCCATAGCAGCAAACTTGGCCTCTCGAATTTTCTTATATTCAGGTTTTTTAAAGACTTTTGTTCTAAATTCGTCTCTTGCTTCTAACCAGTCATCTAATGTCTTGAAGTCTCTGTCATCTGGTAAATTTTCATAAGCCTCGAAGGGTATGGGAGGAAATCGTTTATCCACTTCTTCATCCGATAACCAAACACCATAACGAAACTCTATTTTTTCAGGTAAAGGTTTATCTTCATCAAACGCGCAACTTCCTGCTAAAAAGTCATCGTTATTCCCACCTTTGCAGATGACTGGAGTAAGCGACTCAATGATTATTCTTGGCTCTGTATCATATTCAAATGAATCCTTGTCTGACACATCTGTATATATGTGCTCTTGTTCTACTTGAATCTTAAAAGTAGGTCCTCTTGCTAATTTATCAGTTAAGCCCGCACTACTACAAGACATGGAGAGCATACTCACACTTATCAGTAGCAATTTTATTAAGTTTGTCACAGCGTTTTTCCTTCATTAGTCTACGATTTGCCTTTAACTTTCAAATTACTTAAACCATAGCCATTGTTCTTCAACCATGCAATATAACCCTTTATCTGCATGTACTTATACAAAATCGTTGGATTTCCTTCTGCCCCTGTTTCTTTCAGATCTACGATTTCTTCGGTTTCATCACACATGACTACTTCACCACAAACAGGATGCCCTGTTGATGTTTGATCGACTCTATTGTATTCTCGAGTCCAGCGTTCGATATCTTCAAACCTTCTTAAAACTTCACCTTGGGTATTTTTAGACTGGAATTCTAAAGAATCTCTCCAATTGAACTTAAGATGAGCAAATCTTTCAAACTGCTGTCTACCGTCGAACATTTCTACATCAGAGCCTACCCAACGAAACTCGCGACCCGGCATAAAGTTGATTCCTGATAGCTCTACACCGACGCTATCGTGAACAATAGGATCAGTCACGTTATTCCAGCCCTTTTTTGCTATTAGGTTGTCGTTAAAGTCAATACCCGCTTTTTTAGCTTCTTGGATCACCCACATTAATGACACATCTGACAAGTCGCCTTCTCCATAACCACCGCCAATATCAGAGTGTGCACCTAAGAATCCACGTTCGACTCGATTAGCTGAATGCGCGTATCTATTTGCTTGAGCTTGGTTGTCAAACATAGAACGTCCATGAAAATGAGCACGATGTTCATTAACGGCTACGGCATGGACAACCTTTTTAAATCTATCTGGTATAGATAATGACATTCCAAAATTATTTAAATCACTGACATCATTGTCTAAACTTCCGCCATAAGAAGGTACCGTATCCCAAAGTCCCATAAAATTAAAATTAAAGTTTACATTACAATTATTTTTTAACCATGCGTTCGTATATTTCCAAGGCTGTGTTCTTTTTCTATGAGGGTTACCATTAGTAGCTTGTCCATAGGTGTACCATTCTCCTGTTTCCATAATTTTAGTGACTTTACTAGCAAACATTCTTGCAGAAGCCGCTCCTCGACTAAAACCGACAATATCTAGATCAATATTGATTGCTTTTTTAGGTTTATCTTTACCTGTGTAGTTGTCTTCTACATACTCTAAATAAGAATGTAAATATTCCACCATTTTATCCACACGCTTTACAATTGAAAGACCGAAACCGCCATCGCCAAGCGGGGCTTCGATACCAGAATACTGATCATCAGTTGCAGCTCCAGATATATAGAAAGCATTCTTATTTGCAAAACTACCAAACCTTCTAGACTGATCATCAATCGTATGAATACCATTTTTAAACATATTAGGCTCATTAGGATCTGCTTTATAAGCATCCCTAAACTTTACAACGTTAGAACGCTCGTTGCTCCCATAGTCCTGATTCCCCGTCCCATCAAAAGCAAACAAGAGCAAACCCGGTGGATCAATAAAGTGTGTCGGCGTCGCATTGACATAAGCATATAGATTCTCACCACCACCAAGTCCTAGCGGATCAGCAGACAGATAACGACCCGTGCCTTTATCATAGTAGCGCCAATGATTGTAGTACAGTCCCGTCTCTGTATCTTCGTACTGACCCGGGAAGCGTACGTTTAGTTCGTAACTGCTGTCTGATTTATTAACATTGATACTGGTATCAACCTGACCCCCAAAAGCAGTAGGTGTAAACTGCCATTTAAGTGCATTGGTCTCACCATCACGTACTTGACGCGGACGTCCTAGATAGTCGGTGATGACATAGTTAATGGTTGGATAAGCGCTCTCTTGAGTCCATAGTGACCCTAACCAGTTTTTACCTCTAGTCCATAGTGAGATATCAGACTGATCGCTGCTTAATACCTCTCCATGCTGCTCTGTTGGATAGTCAAGAGTGGCCGTTAGAGTATTACCAATATAGACGTAATGACGACTGATATTGCCCTCACTATCAAGTTCATGCTGGAGCTGGCTATCTTCATAAACATAATAGCTGATCTCTGGTGTGACAAGTGGCTTGTTGTCTTTTTGATAGACTGTCTTCTTGATACGTTGCCCTTCGTCATTATAGGTATATTTGGCAACGAGCTTACCTGACTTGTCTTTGACTTGGCTCAGCTGCCCTGCTGTGTAGCTTAGCTGATAGCCGCCGTACTGGGTAGGAAGTCCAGCAGCATCATAAGTAATGGTTTGGGCATTCATATTTGGGCTGTCTGCGGTTTGGGCAACAGGTGTAATAGTGGTCAAACGACCTTTGTCGTCGTATTGGTATTTCTTGAGTACTTGAGCGTCATCAATACCTAATATACGGTTACCAAGCTCGTCATAGATATAACGTGCTTCTATACTGTCATTATTCGCTTGATCATCAGTTTGCTTGTTGACTGAACTCACTTGGGTAAAACTGTTGTCCAACTCTATAGGCTGGTATGAGCTAGTGATAAGGTGATATTGACTGTCATAGAGATAATTGTGCTCTGTAGGCTGTGCGTGATAGTCAAGCTCAGTGACTTGCTCAACGATACCATCGGAGGTACGCTGCCACTGTTGACTAAATAAGGGAATGATATCATCTGCACGAGCTGATCGGATGAATGGATTGTCGCCAGATTTTGGTATGCTACGATAGCTAAGACCTGAGAATTGGCCATTGTCATCATAGAAGTGACCCATGACGATGTGCTGTCCTAACTGATAGCTGGTTTGATTGATACTAGAAGCTTGATGGGTACTTTGGCTATAGATAGCAGTTGCTCTGATATCATCAGGCGCTTTATAGCGAATCTGATTATTTTGACTGAGTACCTTAATACCGTCAGGTAAGGTAGTGCCAACCATACTGCCATCTTTGTCATAATGATAGCTTGTCACTAATGGAGTTGCAAGATCAGCTAAGCTAAGACGCTTTTGAGTGACGCGGCCTTGGTCGTCGTATTGATACTCAATCTGCTGATTATTACCTTTGACACTAAGCAGTTGATCTTTATCATCAAACTCCCAAGTAACTTGCTGTACAACTTTACCTTCTTGAGTAACTTCCTTACTAACTTGACGGCCTTTATTGTCATATTGGTAGCTTATTTTACCCCCATTTGCCATCTTTATGCCAATGAGTTGATCGCGAGCGTCATAACGGTAGTTATTGCGTCCTGCGGTCTTACTATCTATATAAACGATGCGTCCAAAGTCATCAACACCATAATCAGTAGTAATATCATCGTTTTGGTCGACGCGAGTTACGCCTGATTTGATCGTCTTAACAGTCGTTCCCTTTATACCTAGAGCATCCCAGATATTAGGTAGTACATATTCATTAGACTCTGAGCTACCTTCTTGCATTAAAATATACTCGCCACTAGCACCTACTACTTCAGCTGCTCTATCATCTTCGCTGTAGCTAACAGAGACTAATTGGGTGTCATCCCTACCTACACCTGTGATTCGACTCTTAGCATCGTAGACGTAGCTTAGCTTATCAATATTATTTTCACTGATACTGTAGTCAACTATAGACCTGCCTTCTGTATCCAAACGACTCAACATAGCACTCGTTGGAGTCAATTCACCTAGATTGCGTCCAGCAGTATCATAAGCGTAGCTGGCAATAAAGTTATTGTCTAGATCGCTGACGTTAATAATATCACCTTTACTATTACGCTGATATTTAACGCCGTTTAATAACTCTCCATTGAGATAGCGAGAAACAGACATAGGTAGATTGTTATTGTCAAGGCTGAGCTTAATTGTCGTATTCTCTGTACCCATTTGACGATCGATTTTCGTGGTTAGACCTGCATCGTTATGCGTAAAGCTGGTTTTGGCGTTTAAGTTAGGTTGCTCAGTAGTTTTAATACTGCCGTCTTCAAACCATGTGTAGGCTTCTATGATGATAGGCTTGCTATTAGCATTATCATCGCGTAGCGCTACTTGGATAACATTGCCATTTTTATCGTAGCTCTGCAAAAAGGTTCGTGAGAGTGATTTGCCATCAGGAGTATAGCCAAACGCAATTTTTTCGATAGCAAGTCCGTTGTTATCATAAACATACCTTATGCCTGTTTGCTTACCTGCCGCAACACTGGCTTGCCACTGTTTAGAAATAAGAGAAAATCCAGCATCGCTAGGGTTATTTGATACATACTCATAGTAAGTAGTGGACTGCTTATTAGATAGTACACCTGCTATCTGGTTTATTTCTCTTTTGACCCGGCCCAATGTATCAAACTCTGTAGCTATTGATGAGATACTCTGACCTTGACTATCAAGCTGACTAATTTTAGTCACCCGTCCTGCACTGTCATACTCGTAGCTGACATTGGCGGGCCCACAAGTGACGCAGCCCGCTCCTGTGACCAATAACAGCTGTGCTTCACCGTTAGTGTATTGATAGCGGTAATCTGTGCTCTCCCCTACGCTATTAGTTAGAATATTAGTGAATACATGATTCGCTTGAGTAGGAATGACGGTGTCGCTGTCATAAACCACACTGACCCTTTCTACACCGTCTTTATGAGAGGAGCTGATAGCTCGATCATAAGCATCGTATTGCCACTCGGTAATGAGCTGAGGTTTGGTTTTATTGTAGCTGAACTTAGCGGTGAGGTTATGCTTGTCATGGGGGTCGTTGTACTGGTAGCCGGTTCTAACGCCAGTCGGTGAGACCACTTGGGCAAGGTTGTTGTTTTGATCTAAGAAGTAGACCCATCTGCCCGTACTTTGGTTACTGTTGTTGTGATTTATCGTACTGCTAGTCACACTGATCTTAGGTAGGTTGCCTTGGGTTCTCTCATAAGCGAACTTGAGGGTGTCGCCATTATGGTTGCGTACTTGGGCAAGTTCTCCCTCTACTCCATAGGTAAGTGCCCAGTAGGGGCTGCTGGGATCATCCGCTTGTTCGGTGACACGAGAGAGTTGACCGTAGCGCTGCAAGCCAAGCCTGTTGACGCTAGAGACTTGTTTGTGAACAACGAACTCAAACTGTTTGCCAGTAGGTAGTGTCCATATCCAGGCGGCTTTGCTAGGGTCTGCACTTTGAGTGCGCTCTATATAACCAAGCTCGGACTTGTCTGCTAGGTAGCGGGTGACGAATAGGCTGCTATTACCAAGGGCAGCTGCAGTTTTCTGAAAGTGAATCTGACGACCATCGGCTTGGATGATATCTATAGTGCTGTCAGTGTCTTGCAGTTGCATCTCGTAGTCATGACGCCAGCCTATACCGAATAGGCCTCTCTGGCTGCTTCTTGAGTTGTAGTAGCGGTTGAGCCTTAGTGCATAGTCATTGCCAACGGCTTGTATGTCAGTTGCCTGTTCAAACTTATTGCCCGTTAAGACATTAATAGGGTTGCCTACGCCTTGATCTGCACTCAATGTATCTACAATACCGGCGCCTTGGTTGACAGGACAACCAAGAGTTCCTTTATTACCATTGGTATTACAAACTTTGCTAGCATTATTGGTAAACAACTCACCTAAGTTTTTAGTTTCAGCAGCATTCAAAGAAAAACTAATAAGTATAGTCATACTGAAAAATAAAGAGGTTAGGCGCATAACTTTATCTCAACAAAAGTGCAATTTATAGCATTAATAATATACTTTTGTTATATCGTTGTCACGTATACACTATGGTTTATTTTTAATCAGACTTTAAATATTTATTAAAAAAATTAACGATCTATACTAAAATATAGAACTTTAGGCGCTTTTATAATTTCTATTGTCTTATCACTAATCACACTCTGCTCTACCAAAACCTTTGGACCATCGCTTTGACTTTGAATATCTATACCATAAATTTGTTTATCAAGACCTGCATTGTAATATTTCAAAACGTTGAGAACATAATTTTGCGTTTCTAAAAAAGGAGGGATACCATTATATTTACTTACACTTCCTTCGCCAGCATTGTATGCCGCCAATGCCAATGGTAACTGTTTATACTTTTTCATTAATCTAGAAAAATGACGACTACCTACTTCTACGTTATGGTGTGGTAGAAATAAATCGTAAGAACCATAATTTTCCGCTGTTGAGGGCAGAACTTGCATCAATCCTCTTGCGCCTTTAGGTGAGACAGCGAGAGCATTGAAATTGGATTCTTGTCTTATGATTGCGCTAATCAATGCAGGAGATACGTCATATTTACTTGCATTATGCTCAATAACTTGATCTAATTTAGTTTTGTTATAATTTTTGATTTTTCCGGTTTTTGAACTTGAAGCATTGATCACTTTTGAGGTGATATGAGCAGTAACTTCAGAATTTAAACTACTCATATTTATATATTTTACATCAGCATGTACTGGGCAGACCAATAGCAAGCCTGTGCTAATAGAAAGTAAAGAGAATGTCTTAACGCAATTATATTGCATACATATTACTCTAATGAATAAAATTTGATGGCGGTAATTTGTTTAATATATCTATCACTAAAGACAACTATTATATAGCAGTAAATATTTTAATAAACAAATATCTAACAGATAAAATTAAGCTAATTGGCGATAAAACCTGTAGTACATGTATCGTCAAAACATTGGGCTACTCAACCAGCACCATCAAAACACCTCCTAAGAATTTTAACACTCCGGACGACTCATAAACTTTGCTATCGGTAGAAGACGTTCTTACTTTTTTAACGATTCTAACTTCAAACCCATCACACTTTTGATTAACCGATACCCTGATGGCATTATCTAACTTATACTTTTTCTTAAAGTCTTTGACTTTACTTTCGCTATTAGATACCAATTGCCAGTAGTGGGCAGCAACCAGCTGATAGCCCATTCTTAAAAAGCTTGCTAATAGCTCATGCTGTGATTTTTTGATGCCAAACTTTAAGTAAGATCGAGATGTGATATGTTTTTTCTGATAAATATTGACAAACTGTCGCAGCATATCAGGCGTATCAATAGACATCTTATAGGCTCTGTCTAAAGCAAGCGTGACCTGCTCTTGCGCCTTTTGTTCTTTAACATGAGTAATCAATTTGTCATTATTGTTTAGCGTATCGGCATTGTGATAAAGCTTTTGCGCAGTAAGGAGATGAATGCCATGTTTAATTGCAACAGACTCTAACGCTTTTTTGCGTAGTACAGGCTTAATGCTGTCCATCTCTTTTATAAAGGCAATAACAGCGTTATATCTTGACTCCATAAAAATAGAACGAGGTAATGCTTTCTCTATACTGCTACTCGCTTTTTGAACGGTTTGCTCATTTGTATTCGCTGTTGTGAATAGTGGCGCGTGATGCGCTTTTAAGGTTTTGACAAAATACGGTCTTAGTTGTTTTATCATAAACCGTCTTATCATGATAATTGAGCTTTTGATAGCTGATACCCGTGATGTTTTGCAATACTATAAAGGGTATATCAAGATTGGCTTCACTTAACTGCTGCCCTGCTAGTAAATGCGCCGTATGTATGTAATGCTCAAAAGTTGTGTCACAAGTGAGATGACCGACAACACTTGCTAGAGCAAACCAAGCCCCTTGGGCGTGATGATAACCTGCCAGACTGACCCCTGCCGTCAAATCCGTACACATAAACTTGGGAGATTTTAGTTACGCAGCCTGACGATAATAATCAAACCACACCTGTCTTGGCGCTCGATAGCCCAAGCCTTTTTGAATTCTAGTTTGGTTGTAGTACAACTCGATATATCTAATGATATCGGTAATGGCGGCAAATCTGGTCTTATAGTCCTGATGATATATCAACTCATTCTTTAACGTACCCCAGAAGCTCTCTATAGGTGCGTTATCAAAGCAGTTACCTTTAGCGCTCATTGAGCCTGTAAACTGATGTTGCTTGATAATTTTGTGATAGGCATGACTGCAATACTGGCTGCCTCTGTCAGAATGTACAACCAGCCCTTGGCTTGGACCTTTATTCTTAATTGCCATAGTCAATGCACGACAGACTAAATCGGCGGTCATACGCTTACTTATGGCATATCCAACAAGCTCTTTAGTGTATAAGTCTTTAACGCCTGCCAAGTACAGCCAACCCTCATCAGTCCAAATATAGGTGATGTCACTGACCCAAGACTCATTGGGGTGCTTAGCATCAAACTGCTGATCCAGCATGTTTGGATAGACAAGCTTGTTATGGTTTGAGTCAGTGGTGACTTTAAAGCGCTTGTGGCGACGGCATTTGATGTCATGCCCTTCTTTAATACTTCTAATCATATATTGGCTAATATCATACCCTTGCGCACTTAGGTAGGCATGTAGTCGATCAACACCATAACGTTCTTTAGTCTCACTATGAGCCGCTTTAACTAATAACTCACAGTGGTTACGGTGTATCTGCTGTTCACTCATCTCACGATTTATCCAGTCGTAATAGCTTGATGGTTTTACGTTTAATACACGGCACATGCAGGTAATACTAAAAAGGTGCTGGTTGTCTTTGATAAAGACGTACTTCATCAACTGTGCTTCGCGAAGTACGCCGTGGCCTTTTTTAGTATCTCTCGTTCCTCTTCAGCCACTTTAAGCTGCCGCTTGAGCCGCTTTATTTCCTGAATAGCTGCCATAAGCTCAGGGTCATACTGCTCAGTTCCTAAAAGCTTGCCTTGATTGGCTTCGTTCTGCCAGTTTGATAAGGTTTGCATCGCTATGCCAAGCTGCTTTGCGGTAGCTGAAATGTTGCCATTATTGTCTGCTATCTTCTTAACGGCTTCTGCTTTAAATTATGTGCTATAAGTTCTGGTTTTCTTGGTCATGGTAAACTCCGATTAATACGCTTAGTTTACCAAGTTTACCTCTACGGTTTCTTCAGCATAGCTCAATCATCATAGGGGCGTTTATAACGTTTAGTTCAGTTGTCTTTGAAGCAACCGCTACATCTTCAGTTGATGCCGATGTTATGCTTGTATCAGACACACTACTATCTGGCTGGCTGCAAGCAAATAAAGAGGTGACGGCAAGCAGTACCACTGCGCCACGTAGTCCCTTAGATAGATTACGATTAAATGCAATGGTAGATTTCAGTTTTAAACCTGTCATATTGATC
>NZ_JABUZG010000047.1:0-19891 GCF_014897815.1 Psychrobacter sp. PG1 | reverse complement strand
ATATTATTTATATAATACTTAATAAGACGCCATAAGAATTTGAGTAAAGCATCACATCATTTGATAAGTTGTCATGATAACTGATTTAGCAAAGTACGCAATTTTATTAAGTGCTTTCAGTTAACTTCATAAGCGAACTATCTTTTTAAAATATATTCTCGAAATTCTTACTACATGTACATAATGAAGTACACAGTCATCATTCCAAAAACTTAATCTATTGCTGTATATAGCGCACAGATGAATGTTCAAGTCCTCACTAGGGTACCGTATCTTTAGGATGCTATGAATATCTTTATTGACAATAATTATCACTAACATTACTATTTAATATTTTAAATAAACATACGTTCATTTATTAGGATTTTTGATGCGGAAATTTGTCCTAGATTACCCAAAAGGAAGTTACCGCAAGCTTTTTATTATGGCTTTAATCCTAAGTTTTGGTTTTTTCATAGCCTCTTTTATAGATAGAGATATACCGAACATCTTAATATGGCTAGGAGTGTTTTTAGCAGCTTTGAAGCAAGTTGTCATACCTATAAATCTAGATCAAAAAATATCTTTATCGAAAAAAAGATACTCTATAAGTGATGATGATTTTATAAGTCATTACAATAGTAGCTCTATTATGCACGATAACAACAAGGGTAAAACTTGGCATAAATTGATAATACTGGGTGATGATATATCGTCCCTTTTGCTTATTGCTGTCATACTCTATAGCATATTTGGTTAACTTAATTATGCTTAGTAAGCATAACAAAACTGTTATAGATTACTAATACGATGAAAGACTTGCTACCTAAAACTGGGCGTTCTAATTAGTATAGTCAAATATGCTCGGCTTCTAACTTGGTTACTATATCCTTAAAAACTTCTTCAAAATGTTGGTTGTCAGTACATTGTTTGAATGCGTTACCATTCCAAAACCCTAAATGAAATATGATTGTAATTCGCTTTTTATCCGCAGTTACCCGTCTTATTTCCGATAGGTTAACAATTTCATTATCTACAACTATAAAATTTGGCATCTAAATCTCTTTCTATAAATTTTTAATAATAGCCAGCTACGAACCTTAAATTACCTCAAGATTGTCGGAGAATTAACTCTCTGAGAAGTATGAACAAAGCCCCTTTATCGAACCACATAAAAAAACAACAAGACTATCTCTATCATCAAAAGGCTAATCAGCACTTTTCTATAAATAGATATAGTGTCTTCATTATATTTCCACTCCCATAGTGGCACTAAAATAAGCAGTAGATAAGTAACGCATATTATAAGTCCTACCCAGTATTCGATTTTCAATTTGTAACGCCTTATTCAGATGGATTGCAATGGTCAAATAATTGAGAACAGATGATAAGAGGTTTTTACTTAGCTTTTTGATTAGGCGAGGCTGTTAAAAATAGAGTTTAGTAAGTGATTAATTCTAATAAAGAACTTTATTATTTAACTAATATAATTAAGTTATAGCTGTTTAAAACACTTAAGAACAACTTCCATCAAGTTAATCGATAATACAGGTATGCTATAAATACACACACATTGGCGAGCCTGCGACAGGGTCGGTAATCACTTTGGCTTGCACATCGAATATGTCAGCCAGCATCCCCTCCGTCATCACCTCATGAGGGCTGCCCATCATTTGCAGTTCGCCTGATTTTAGTACCACTAACAAATCACAATATCTCGCCGCTTGGTTAAGATCATGTAGCACAACGATGATGCTTTTACCCTTATCCTTTAATTCCCGTATGAGTCGCATCAGCTCTATTTGGTAAGAGATATCCAGATAAGTGGTCGGTTCATCAAGCATAATAATATCGGTGTCTTGGGCTAAAATCATCGCAATCCAAGCGCGCTGCTGTTGTCCGCCTGACAAAGCTTCAAGCGGCGTATCAGCCAAAGAATCAATCGCCATCTCATGCATGACCCTATCTACTATCTGGTTATCGGTAGCACTTAGCTTGCCCCAATGTGAGACATAAGGTGTCCTACCATATTCAACCAATTGTCTAACACTCAAGCCTTCAGGATTGGTCTGCACTTGTGGCAATACCGATATCTGACGGGCAATCTGCCGATTATTTAACTGCGCCATATCTTGTTTTCTAAGTAAAATACTACCCGATTGCGGTTGAATCAAGCGGCATAAACCTTTTAACAGTGTCGATTTTCCGCAGCCATTTGGACCAATGAGCCCAATGACTTTATTTTCTGGCAGCTCAAGTGACAAGTTTTTGATAATATGTTGACCACCATGATAGCCAAGCTGGAGTTCATTCACTGATAGCATCACCACCCCTTATAGCGCGATAGCAGAAAGATAAAATACGGCGCACCAATCACCGAGGTTAAAACGCCAGCTGGTAATTCAATAGGCGCAAATAGACTGCGTGCCAATACATCTGCGCTGACTAAAATGATCGCGCCTATTAGCGCTGACGCTGGTAATAAGGTGCGGTGCTGATGCCCAAAGAGCAATCGTGCGATATGCGGTGCAAGCAGTCCAATAAAACTAACCGTCCCTGCCACCGATACAGCCAAACTCGCAATCACCACTGCGATGAGTAAAGTGCTAAATTCTAGTGGTTTGACTGATACACCAAGATGATACGCTGTCTCCTCACCCAGCCCCAGCACATCCAAACGCCACGCTAAATACATGCTGATGACCATCAACGCGGCAAATATAACAGTCAGCATAGGAATATGTTGCCAGCTGCGACCCCACAAGCTACCGGTCAACCAAATCATTGCCGTATTGATTTCAACGGGATAAAGCACCAACAAAAAATTAATCCCACTGGCTAAAAAGGCACTAATGGCGACACCAATCAGTGCCAAGCGTGCTGGCGTAGGCTGAGATATTTGTGCCAGTAGAATAATAAAACAAAACGCCAATAAGCCGCCAAGTAAGGCTGCGACAGATAACCACCACGTTGGGGCGGTAGGAAGCATAACCAGTAACAAAGTCGCGCAGAACCCTGCGCCAGCACTGATACCCATTAAGTCAGGTGAGGCTAACGGGTTACGAATAACCCCTTGCACTAAGGAACCTGACAGACCAAGACTTGCGCCCACCAATATGGCCAATAGCGTGCGCGGCAATCGATGCTGCCAAACAATAAAATCTTTGTCACCGCTAAATCCTTGCTGTAAATGCTGCCAGATTTGTACTAGTGTTAATTCACTGGCACCAAAGAATATACTGCTAATACTTAGTATAAATAGCAGCACTATAATTAGTCCCACCGCCCTACTTGCCGATTTACGAGCAAATAATGAGTGTAAGAGCGATGCAGAAGCGTTGGTTCTTATTGTCATTTGTTACTTACTTTTATTTTTTGATAAAGGGTTGCTTGATAAAGTATTGAGTCACTTTTGATTAACATAAGCACAAAATTAGCCGTCTTGATTAACTATCCAGTCGCCGTCTGCATGCTAGCGCAATAAAAACGGGTGTCCCAATCAATGCCGTTAATAAGCCCACCGGTGTCTCTGCCGGATAAGCCACTGCCCGTGACAAGACATCTGCCCATACTATCAATATACTGCCAAGCAGCATTGATAATGGTAAAAGCTGCTCATACGCCATGTTCGATACTTGTTTTAACAGACGCTTGGCAACATGCGGGACAATCAAACCTACAAACGCAATGGGACCTGCTACCGCCACACTGACCGCCGTTAATATAGTAATCAATGCCCCGCACGACCATTGCAATGCTCGCAATTTTATCCCAAGGCTGCTCGCCACTTCATCGCCCAGCACCAAGACATTTAATTTAGGTGATAGCCACCAGCCATAACCCAAGGTCAGCAGCGATATAATTGCAAGCATAGGAATGGACTCCCAGCGCGTATTGGCAATAGAGCCAGCTAGCCAATACAATACCCCATACGCCTGCTCATCCGTGGTAATCAGCGCCGCTCGTGTCATACCGACCAGCAGCGCATTGATAGCAACACCCGACAAGATAAGACGGACAGGATGCACCGGACGACCAGAAAAGTAACCTGCCAATCCTGCAACAAGAGCACAAGAAAGCAGTGCGCCGACCAGCGCTTGTAAAAAGGTAGAGGTTAAAAAGCTAACCCCTAAGCCAATAGAGGATAAGGCCACCACACAAGCTGCCCCCGCATTGATACCCAATACCGCAGGAGAGGCCAGTGAATTTCGCGTCATCACCTGCATCAGCAGTCCTACTACCGCCAAATTAGCACCGACTATAATCGCCACAAGGACGCGCGGCAGGCGAATCTCTATTAATAATTGCGCGGCTAATGAGGCTTGAGTATTGTGCTGCGTCAATAACGAAAATAAATCCGTCAGCGACAGGGTGAATTTTGAATACGCCGTTAATCCTTGCCAGCAGCCAATCAGTAAAATGACTAATAACCCACACCATAATAACGCCCGTATTATCGGACGCTTTACAATAGAAGGTTTAAGTGAGATAGAAGATGAGCGGCTCAGTTTTGTCTCAACCATAAAAGCCGCCCTGCTTTAAACAGACAGTCTTGTAATGGCACATTAATTTGACTCTTTTACAGAAGGACTTGAACCTTCTGCGCCTTGGCTCGATGCAATCTCAAGCAGCTCAGCGGTCATGTATTCAGCAGATTGCATACTGCGATTAAGCGCCCAATAATTGGGATCGACTTCGATGACCTGATTGTTTTTAACCGCCGTTAGCTGATTAAATAATGGTGAGGACTTCCATTCATCATAAATAGTATGATCGTTATAACGCCCAATCAATAGCCAATCAGGATTGGCCGACAATAATTGCTCCAAACTGGTTGCGATATACGCCTCACCTGTTTGCTCAGGAATCGGACTTTTGATACTTAGATGATTAAGTAAGCTGCCAGCATACGAGCTTGGACCATGTAGCCACATGCCTTTATCACTGATAATCGCAAATTGAACGCTGTGGTTAGCAAGAGGAGTGGTTGCCAATTGCGACTTTAAATCTGCCATCTTCTTTAGATGGGTATTGATAACTTGCGACATTTTTTTATCTTGGTGGACGATATGACCGACCAATTGCGCCGTCTGGATATTTTCCACATAACTCTCACCGCGGCTTTTTAGTACGACCGACGGTGCGATGCGATTCAGCTCATCGGCGATGACCGTATGACGCTCATCATCGGCAATAATCAGATCAGGTTTTAAATCAGCAATGGCCTCAAGGCTTGGCTGATAGCGTGAACCGACCGAGGTGTAATCCGAGAGTTGTTTGGTAAACTCGGCAATAATACTGTCAGGCTTATTGTCATCGGCGATACCAACTGGCGTCAGACCTAACGCTAATGCATCCCCTAAAAATGAGTATTCCAAAACCACAATACGCTTCGGGTCATTCGGATAGTTACTTAGATTGGACAAACGTACTTTAATTTCTTCATCGGTTAGCAGAAGCACGCCATTATTGTCGCTCATGTCACGACTGGCATTTGACTGAGTGGCTGCTACCGATATGTCATTATCAGCATTCAATGGTAGCGTTGCCGTAGCATTGTTTTTTTGATTGATAATAAAAACAATGCCGCCAACGACAATCAATACGATGACCAATAAAGGTAGTATAAGCGTGAGCTTTGGACGTTGATTCATAAATAACCTGTCTTACTATCATGAAATGGATCGAGCTCTAGGAACATAAGAGTTTGGCGTTAACACTTACTCGTTAAAACTCATAGTTATACGTTAACAGCCACGTTCTTGGCGCACCAAGCCCAATTTGATTTTTGCCCGAGAGGCCATTAGTAGCCCCCAGCGCATATTCTTTATCTAGAGCGTTATTTAGATTCAACTGCAGGTTATGTTTGCCCATGCTATAGGCGGTCATTAAATCTACGGTCGTATAACCCGCTAGCTCGACTGCCTCTGCATCTCCGGCATAGCGATCACTAATATAGTTCACACCGCCGCCAATACGCCATTGGTCATCAGGTTGATAAGCTGTCCATAACGAGAACGTTTGGTTCGGTACATCGTTTGGCGTTAGGCCCGTTTTTTTATCTTCTGCGTCAATATAGCTATAACCTGCAGACACATCCCAGTTATCACGTAGCTTACCTCGTGCCTCTAACTCTAGACCTTGATGACGGAACTCATCTTTATCTGTCACTTCGCGATTGTCATTGGTTTTTGGGTCTTCTTTATCAATGCGATAGAGAGAGGCATTGAGCATAATATCGTCATTATTTAAATACGTTTTCACCCCAATCTCTTTTAGGTCGGTTTGATACAGTGCGCCCAATTTTGGATTGATAAACGTTCCAGAATAAGGTAGCTGCCATGAACGCGCTACGGTGGCATAAGCAGAGGTGGCATCATTAAACTTATAGACGACGCCTGTGCGGTAGCTGAATTTGTCGTCGTTAAGTCCACTATCCTTACCATTAGCGCTTTGACTCAAGCGCATATTGTCATAGCGGACGTTACCCACCAATGACCAGTCGCCAATATGATAGACATCTTGCGCAAAGACGCCGACATTTTGGGTGCTGTTTTTACGAAATTTAGGAAACCCTGGGTTGGGGGTTGAACCTGCGCTTGGGTTGGTTGCCGATGTGGGTGGTACATTTTTATCAGTAGCAAGGGTTAAATCAATGTCAATGTCATTGTAATCAGCGCCAAATAATAATTCATGGTTGCCTTTATTCCAAGCTAGCTCTGACTGCAACGTTTTGCTGGTGCGTGGGTCATAACCAAAATTATTAACGGTGCGCCCAATTTTGTCATCCTTCACATCTGCTGATGACTGACGGGTGCCTTTTTGTTCTAAAGTGATATGGCTGTATGACACCCGATTGGTCCATTTAAGATCATCGTTGATATCAAACTCATGATTGACCGCCGCATGCCAAGTGTCTGAATCTTGGTAATCATTGGTGCCGCCATAAAAGGTATTGACGGGCACATCAACCGGTTTGCCATCTTTGGAGGGTACGCCGCGATAAGGCACAAGATGCTGACGCATAAAATCAAGGGAGAAATCTAGGGTTTGCTGATCAGTCGGCTGCCAGCGCACTGTCGGGGCAATAAAGACATCGTTTGAATCGACATGATCGACGAAGGAGTCACTACGGCGATACTCAGCATTGATACGCGCGTTGACGGTATCTGATAATTTATGGGAGCTATCGACACGCGCCACAGCTAAGCCATCGCTACCCACTTGCGCTTGCACCTTGTTAAAGTCATCGCCTTCCGCTTTTTTGCTGACGAGGTTAATAATACCACCGGCACTGCCGCGACCATATAAAGCGCCTGCTGGTCCTTTGACCACCTCTACGCGCTCGACATTGGCAAGGCTACGATAGGACTGCAATTTGCCATCATCGCGCATGCCATCGCTATAGACATCGTTCAAGCCGTTAAACCCGCGCATAACAAACTCATCTCGGCTGCCCTCACCCAGTGTATTGTTTAAACCTGCAACACCTTTCATAGCGTCCATCACACGCACTGCACCCCTATCTTCTAGCTCGGTCTTAGTAACAACCGATACCGACTGTGGCACCTCTAACCATTCTGTCTGTGTCTTAGTTCCTGATGTTGGCGCATAAGCGGCATAACCTTCATATTTTTTGGCGGTGACCACAATAGGTGCAAGCGTTACAGATGGCTCTGTTGTTGATAGCTGGTTAGGTATTGCTTGAGCAAGTGATGACGTGCTGACCGCCATCACCAAACCTGTCGTTGTTATGGTTAACCAAAGTTGAGCACGAACCGCGATTACTAGTCGCTTGGGTGGTTTATTAGGCATATACAGGACCATAGAATGCGTGAAGAATAAGTGAGAATACCAACTCTTAGCGAGCAGCGTTTAAGGTAGAAATCTTTAAATAACGACTGGCTATTTGATTATTTTCTGCTGAAATACTTAAAACAAAAATAGCGTCTTAAGCTTATATCCTCTATATGTATGAATGATAATAGTTTTGCAAATGATAACCATTACTGTTTATAATTGCAACGTTTTAGTAACACTGTCCATTTTCAACTCTTATAAATACACGCTAAATACTTGGAATAATTATGGTTATTTTTTTTAAACGTTCAGCACTTTGTTTAGCGTTGCTTTGTATTTATCAACAAAGTAGCGCTGATGTAACACCTGCCAGCAAAAAAACCAGTTCTAAAACGCATTCAGACAGCGCCATCAATCATCAAGCAGAGACACAAATACCTTCCTTTACCGCAGCGCCAATCATTGTAACTGCAGAGACGTTAGGGGATTCTAGTGCTAATCAGGTAAAAGCATTTGCCGGTAATCGCACGGTAATCGATAACGATTTCATTGAGAAAACCGTGAGCAACTCAATTGACGGTGCATTACAGTTTATTCCAGGTGTCAAAATTGACGATGAAACGGGCACAGGTGTATTACCTAACATTTCTATCCGTGGTCTACATGCTAGCCGCAGTGGGCAGGCGCAATTTTTAATGGATGGCATTCCCTTAACCTTGGCGCCTTACGGTCACACTGGTCAGTCTATCTTTCCAGCGACCCTTGATAACCTTGAGCGTATCGATGTCGTACGCGGCGGGGCTGCAATCCAATATGGCCCAAATAATGTCGGCGGTGTGATTAACCTCATCACCAAACCTATAGCGAAAGACACTCAAACTGAAATTGGCACCAACTTAACCGTCTTTGAGCAAAACGGTAAGCCATTGACCAGTTTATACGCGCGGCACAGTCGCTGGTTAAATGATGACTTTGGCGTACAGTTAGAAGCCAATGGTATCAAAGGTGACAGCTTTAGAGATCACTCAGAAACTGAAATCACTAACCTACAAGCAAAAGCCCTTTGGTATATCGACGACAATCAGGAACTAGAAGGGTTCTTGCAATACTATGATGCTGATACAGAAATGTCAGGTGCGCTTTCACCTGCTGCCTATGAGCAAGATGTTGGAAAGAGTCAACGCCCATTTGAAGCTTATCAAGGCAAATCAACGCGCTGGCATGCTAAGTACAAAAACTACTTGGATTTCGGTGATGAAGCTGTCTTAGACCTGACGACCTTTGGCCATCATGCCACGCGTAACTTTGAGTGGGGATTTAACTCACAAGCGAACAAACAAGGTGTACATTGGGCAGACCCTGCTATTGTAGCAGACAGCCTGCGTACCTCACCTCGCGAGTTTACTGTTTATGGCGTAGAGCCGAAGTTTTCTGTGAAGCTTGGTGATAGCAAAAATATCAAACATCACTTAATTAGTGGCATGCGCTACGTCAATGAAGACATCGATTATAAACTGACGCAAACCAAGTTTGCGGATGGCACGACCACCACGCCCCGTGATTGGAATCTACAAACCGATGCATGGGCCGCTTATCTTAGCGATGAGATGAGCTTTCTGGATGAGCGTCTAAAAGTCACCCCTGGTATTCGTTACGAGAATGCAAAAATGACATTTAATGATGCTGGCAATAACACGCAAACAGACAACACCATTACGGAATGGCTACCTGGACTCACAACGTCTTATGCCTTAAATAAATCTGATGATAATCTATGGCTGATTTATGCCAACGCGCAAAAATCCCTAAGAACGCCGCAAATTGCTAATATTCGCGGTATCGGTGAAGAAGGCAGTGAGCTGGCATGGAACTATGAAATAGGTACACGCTATACCACCGATAATTTGCAAGCCAATTTAGGACTGTATCGCATAGATTTTAAAGATCAACTGCAATGGAACAGTGCAGAGCAAAGCTTCGATAATGTGGGTCGTACACTGCACCAAGGCTTAGAGACTGCGATTACTTATAGCCCAAAAACTTTCAAAAACCTCGATGTTGGTCTGAGTTACAACTATCTTGATGCCACGCTGAAAGAAGGAAAAGATAAAGGCAATCAACTGCCATACAGCTCGCCACATCAGTTGGGCTGGCACGCCAGTTATAAGCATCAAGATTACAATGCTACTTTATCTGGTGTTTACTATGACAAAGCTTATGCTGATAATGCCAACAAGGTAGTAGAAAGCAAAGACGGAGGCATTGGCGAGACACCTGCTTATCAAGTTTGGAACTTGAGTCTACAAAAAACATTGCAAGACACCAAGAATGAAAAGCTGTCTGTTCAATTCGGTATCAACAATTTATTTGATGAGCAGTATTATTTCCGCGGTATTGATACCAGTCCTGTCGGTCGCTATCCTGCACCCGGACGCTCGTACAAGTTGGGACTCAACTATCAATTTTAAGGGTTAGTAAATCTTAATTCTTAAATACCTTGCAGCGATAAAAGCAAATCTGAAATGGATTTGCTTTTATTTTCAATAATATATTGTAACTTGCCTGTCTCTTTTATCAATTTTCACTGCTTACCTTCGCATTTAAACCCCTCTCTTAAAAACTTTTAGTAGATTTCAGACATTAATAGGACATTATTTTTTGCAACTTAATTGCAAATGATTATCATTAATATCATGAGCATGAAAAATAACATCTCTGTTTATTCTTTATTTTTGGTTCATCAAAAAAGGAAAGCTCTATGTCCTATGCGACGGTTCTGATCACTCATGTGGTCAATGATGCAGTTATTGAAGGTTTTATCCCTGCCTTATTGAAATTTAGGCACGCACCTGACAGTCAATTAATTATCATAACCGATGATAAAGACGCACACATGGATGCGTTAATAGCAATGCCTCTAGGGGCGCAAATCAGCATTCTGGAATGCGATGTGTTTAATCCTTTAGCAATCATTGATACCTTAAACAATCATCATATCTTGCCCAATCTGGTCTTTAGTAATAGCGACCATCTACAAGCCGCAACCGCCATCGTCGCGGACTTCTTCCATCTTCCTAGTAAAGACTGGCGTCATTGCTTAGTCTTTAAAGACAAGTACTTAATGAGAACACAGCTACAATCTGCTCACTTATACCAAGCTGGATATCAGCTGCTAAACGCCAAAGACTTATACCTTGACACTTGTGCCATCGACAACCTTACTATCAACAATCCTGCCATCAGCTTTCCTTTAGTTGCCAAACCCAAGCAAGGCGTCGCGAGCATGGATGTGCAGCTTTGTATGGATAAAGATGAGCTACTCAGCTATTGCCAAGATTTTTGGCAGTCAAAAACCTTACCTATTTTAGTTGAGTCCTATGTGGCTGGGCGCTTAATGACATTAGAGACACTTAGCGATGGTGAGCGTTTGGTGGCGGTAGGCGGCTTTGAAGTAACGTTGACTGAGCCGCCACATTTTGTAGAGCTTGATGCAGTGTGGAACACGCCCTTATGTGTACAGTACCGTGAGCGCTGTTTGGCGATTTTACAAGATATCGGTGTGGGGCTTGGCGTCTGTCACAGTGAGTTTATTATTACCCCAACGGGCGCGATACATTTGGTTGAAATCAACTATCGCAGCATCGGCGATGGCAGAGAGTTTTTATTAGATGATATGGCGCACTACCCTTGGTTTGATACCATTATTCGACTACATCAAGGGGTCAGCATTGCTGAGCTAGAGACCGAGTACGGAGCACTTGCCATCAGCACCCATGCACGCATTCATTATATTGTTGCACCTCAATCTGGCACCATTTGCACAGCACCCAGCCCCTTTAATAAGCAAATGCAGCAGACAACTCTCATCCATCAGCCGCTAAAACAACAACATCAAACCATTCACCTTACCCACTCTAATAAAGACTATTTAAGCCGACTACTGGCTTATTCTGATTGTGAAAACACCATAAATGACGTACTAAACGATGCCATAGCAAGTTTGCAATGGCAGTTTGACGCATAAACGTGAGATCTACCTGTTACCTATTTAACTTTTAGTTTTTAACTTGTTATATTTTGAGAATTTATAATGGACAAACAATATATTACCGAACGCTTTATCAACACCTGTATCCGCGAAGATGTCTATGGCTTGCTATCAGATAGCACTATTATAGAAACAGAATTTGATCTTCCTAACCTTCCAGAAGTGCTAAAACAGCAGACATTATGGCTAGAGATAACCTCACCTGACCAAACCAATTGCTTGCCTGTTGCGGCCAGTGATTATATGCAATATTGGCAACTTGCCAGCCCAATGTGGCTGCAAAAAAACTCAGACGGTTACGCTATCAAGCATGATTATAAAGATTTTGTCGCTGTTCTCAAGCAGTTGCCAGATGCCTCTGAGACTGCGCTTGATAGCTATCTGCTTGAGCTTGATTGTGCTACCGAACACCGGGCGTTAGCACGCCGAGGGTTTGAGTCTCAATGCTGCTATCTTGTACGTAATATTACTGAATACCCAAGCTGGTCTGAGCGTTTGCTATATGCCGATCAAGTCGCCTCGTATTTGGATCATCCTTATTATCCGACTGCCCGAGCCAAGCTTGGCCTAGACGCATCTGATATTGCAGCCTATAGTCCAGAATTTGCACCAACCTTTCGCCTACATTGGGTTGCTATCTCAAAAACATTAGCCACTATCAGCACCAAGCTACCTGATATTTGGCCAAGCTTTGCCGACGTCGGTCTCAGTCGTGATCTGCAACAGACGCATTACCTATTCCCAGTACATCCGCTCACCTTGCCGCTGCTACAACAGCATGCTCTCAAGGAGGCGTCGCTACAAATTATATTGGCCCCCAAGTCAGCGCTCAGCGTACAACCAACCTTATCTGTGCGCACGGTGGTGTGCTGCGATGCGCCAAATATCCATATCAAAGTACCGCTCATCGCCCGCACCTTGGGCAATAAAAACGTGCGTCTCATCAAACCCTCAACCATTTATGATGGTCACTGGTTTCAGCGTACCTTACAGTTGATTGAAAAAAATGATGCTGCGCTGCAAGGGTGTTATGCCCATTACGACGAAAGCCTAGGTGGTCATATGGGCGATGATAAAACCCTCGCCTTTATCGTCAGACGCTATGATGACATTAATCTAATGGGTAAAACTCCTGTCCCGGTGGCAGCATTTGGCAGCGTCATGCCGGATGGTCGCCCCTTTGTCAGCCACTTAATTGATATTTTTTATGACGGGGATAGTCAGCGTTGGTTAAAAGACTACATTGGCCTGTTGTGCCATGTCCATTTGACACTTTGGATAAAATACGGCATTGCGTTAGAAGCCAACCAGCAAAATGCTGTCATTGTCTTTGATCACCATAGCCGAACGATGACCTTACTTATGAAAGACAATGACTCTGCACGCCTTTATCCACTAAGGTTTAACACGGCCATGGCGCAAGCTGGCCTCGACAACTTGATAGACATCAAGGCGATTAAAGATCAACGTATCGTCGTCGAAGATGAGTTGGCGTTGGCGCAGATGTTTTTGACCATCACGCTCCAGCTCGACATCACCGCCATTATCGAGATGATGAGCGCCCATGCCATCATCGATCGTCATCAGGCCTATCAAACCCTCCTAAGCGGTATTGATACGACATTACACAGCTTATCCAAGCAAGGTTACGACACTCATCTTGCACAGCAAATCTTATTAGAGAGCCAGCATTGGTATATCAAATACTTGCTGTCTGCTGGCAGTCTGTTGTCAAAAGAGCAGTCTGGCGCGACTGATATCAATAAGTTTTATGGCAAATCAGCACCCAACACCTTAAAGCTTATGCAGCGACACAAGCAGGACTCGTAATGAACTATCGAATGATGGTGGCAATTGTCCTATGTTGTCACTACCTGTCTGCGTTTTCTGCGTTAGGTATGCCGTTGTTTTTGCCAATCATGCTCCAAGAGCTAAATGCGCCATTGCAATCAGGCTGGGTTGGGTTGCTGTTTATACTACCGACCCTGATGACCGCCATCGCTGCCAGATACTGGGGACGTTTTGCTGATACGTATGGTCGCAAGACCTCCTTGTTACGGGCGGAGCTTGGCTTGGCGGTGGGGTTTTTGATATGCGGATTTTCCCAGTCTTTATGGCAGCTTATCATCGGACTGAGCGTTCAGGGGCTGTTTGGCGGGACAATGGCGGCATCAAACGCTTATTTGGCAACAAGTATCACTGATAAAAACGCCTTACAACAGATGCTAAATTTTACTCAGTTTTCGGCGCGGCTTGCCCTGATTTCCGCCCCAATTGGGCTGGGATTTTTGGTGCATCATTACGAGGTGTTAAGTTTGTATCGCGTGCTTGCCATCCTGCCGCTCTTAGCCCTACTGCTCAGCTTTTTGCTAAAAAAAGACGTTATCAAAGCAGACAATACCGATACAAGCCCCAAGACTACCCAATTGCCAAAAGCATCTACAACAACCAAAAATGACAACGGTAACAGTAAAAAAGCCAAAAGCGATAAAAAGCAGACCCATGACTCAGTGCAAGCAATAACGGGCGTAACTTTTTTCGACAATCCTTATCTGTTTATATCGCTGCTGCAATTTTTCTTAGCCTTTTGTATGGTAGCGACTTTTCCATACTTTTTGCCATTTGCCAAAAGCTTTGGGCTTAGCAGCGCTGAAATAGGACAGTTATATGCCATGCCTCATGCCATATATCTGATCTGCCAGCTGCTCTATGGACGCATCAGTCATCGTATGCCAGCAATGTCCTTAAGCCTTGGTTTTGCGGTATTAGCGAGTGCGGTTTTACTGCATATGACGGATTATCTTGCCTTGATTTGGTTGGCTAGAATGCTATTTGGCGTTGGCATGTTTATGTGTTACCAAAGCCTGCATGCACAAATGGCGGATACCAATCAGTCTAAACATAGCGGCAAAATATTCTCTCGCTATGATGCGCTAGCAAAATGGGGCGGCGTGCTAGCAGGATTGTCAGTCACTTTATTTGTACCGATGTTTGGTTTGCTCTCTCCGTTTGTTCTCTCAGCAATGATGGCAGTTATCGCGATAATAACCATCAAAATGTATCAAGAAAAATATAGCAAGACTGTGTAAAGGGAACTACCAACAACAATTACTCTAAAACATTAAAAAAAAGACATCACTTATGAAACCAAACTATTCACTACCAAATAACTCGATACTAAATCACTTAATACCAAATATTTTACGACCCAGTAAATCAGTCAAAAGCACCCCAGTGCCAAGTCTGCTGTCGCAGTATCATCAGTACAAGTCTGAGCAGCATACAGTGACAAATATCATCAATTGTTATCTTCGTGAGTTTGCCATTCCTTATCAAGACCTAAGCATTGATGAGTCTGATGACGATTTACCACTGTGTCTACGTGATAACCGCGCTGACCTGAACACACAACTATTGACGATTCGATTTCCTGTCGCTAATGAGGCTGCTTCTGCAAAAATCGTATTGCCAGTGGCGTATTTTAGTCATCTAGGCAAGAGCCATCCAAGCGGAGCGCCTTGGCTAAAAGCTCGCGGTCAATCATGGGCGTGCCTCAACATTCATCAATTGGTCGATTATCTGCACAATTATATTGCTACGCGTTATCAAATCGATATCAATCAAGAGCTAAAGCATCAGATTGATAATAGCATCAGCGTGACAACCGCTTTTTTGCAGGCCTCTAGCAACCACGCCACTAGCTACCGGCAAGATAAATCCACCGTTAATGGCTATATAGATAGCGAACAAGCATTGCCGTGGGGTCATGCGTATCATCCGTCGCCGAAAAGCCGGCAAGGGGTCGATATGACGTCTTTATTGGCGCACTCGCCCGAGACCCAAAGCCAGTTTGCTTTGTTTTGGTTTAAAGTTGACTCCTCCCTCGTCAGCTATATTGGCAAAGACACCAAAACCGTCCTGCGCAATATCGCGCACACCTTACTTACTGATGAATTATTAGCGCCCGTGAATTCAGAAATTAACAGCTTAAATACTAACAGTTTAAATTCCGACGGTTTAAATACCGATAGCGACACCGACTGGGTCTACTACCCTTGTCATCCATGGGAAGCCGATGGCATCTTAGCAAATCCGACCATCAAGCGGGCAATTGCATCAGGATATATGATACCGATTGGCCTGACGGGTAAGGTGGTGTCCCCAACCTCGTCGGTGCGCACCTTATATCATGATCAGCTGTCGCATTTTATTAAATGCTCCATCCATGTTCGTTTAACCAATTGCATTCGCAAAAACGCTTGGTATGAGCTACACAGTGCCGTTTATCTAAATAGCATTTTAGAAAAAATTGATCGCAGCAAACGCCTGACTGCGCCCGCTTTTAAGCTAATGTTGGAGCCTGGGGCTGCCACCCTTGATATGAGCGCCAAATTCCCCGATGGCGATGCCAGCGCGGCTCAGTTTATTACCGAGTCCTTTGGTTTGTTGTTCCGAGAGTCTTTTACGACAGATGATATCAAATACCTAACGCCGCAAGTGGCTGCTGCTTTATTTACCGAGGATAGGTTCGGAGACAGTGTTATCGAGCGTCAGCTACAGCAGCGCTGTAACCGCCGTGATCAGCATAATAATGAGCGCGCATCCTATGATACCCTAGCCTGTTTATGGTTCAGCCGTTATGCCAATATTTTGATTGACGGCACGTTTGATTACTTTTTTAACCATGGCGTTGTGTTTGAGCCGCATTTACAAAACACGGTGATTGGCTTTCATCGAGGCCTGCCGACATGCGTGTGGATTCGAGATTTAGAAGGCACCAAGCTGGTGGATAGCCTTTGGTCGCTTGCTGACGCGACCGATTTGTCTGAGCGCTGCAAACAGTCTATCCACTATTCTAGAGCGGCAGGATGGTCACGTATCGCTTATTGCGTTTTTGTGAATAATCTTAGTGAGGCCATCTTTTATTTATGCCGAGACGCGCAATCAGCTAAGAAATTAGAGGCGCGACTTTGGCAGCATGTCAAAGAGATATTGATCAATTGGCAACTAGTATATGGTCCTCAGCCTGAAATTCAAGATTTGTTAGACGGCGGCAGCTTACCCAGCAAGACCAATTATAAGACTCGATTGCTCACGCTTGCTGATAAGCATTCTGCCTACGTCATGCTGCCTTGCCCGTGGCAGCCCTCTGTGCTCACTGCCAAAACAGAAAGCCAGACAATGACGCTACTGTAAAACCTCATAATCCCTATGTATCAGACTAAAAACCAGATTAAAAGGCACTCGTAAAATGACAACTGACATGACACCAACCCACTCAGCCCCGCTAGCAGATAATCATCTACTGCCTGCAAAAATTATAAATGCTATTCATGAACATAGTACGCAGTCGACTCCGCTGTGTGCTTACATTTATGACTTAGAATCTTTAGCAGAGCGGATAAAAACCATGAAGCACTGCTTGCCTGCTAATACGCAGCTGTTTTATGCCATCAAAGCCAACGCAGAGCCTGAAATACTATCCACCTTGGCAGATCATGTCGATGGGTTTGAGGCTGCTTCTTCAGGCGAGCTTAATTGGCTACAGACCCACCAGCCGAACCATCCTATTATTTTTGGTGAACCGGGTAAGCTGACCTCAGATCTACAGCAAGCCATACAACAGCAAATCGATACCATTCATGTGGAGAGTCTGGTCGAGCTGAATCGCATCCAAACCTTGAGTCAGTCCTTACAGCTTCCCGTCCATATATTTTTACGGATGAATATTGATATTGGTGACATCGGCAGCAGTAAGCTGGTCATGGGCGGCAAGCCTACCCCCTTTGGGCTGGATGAAACCCATCTCAAGCAAGCGCTAGCTATCATCGACTCAAGTCCATTTATTGAATTCTGTGGATTTCATTTTCACTTGATGTCACATCAATTATCAGTCGAGCGTCACCTGTTGTTAATGCAGCGCTATATAGAGGTGGTCAAGAAGTGGCAGCAGGATTATCCATCGCTGCCCTCAAAACTGACCATCAACGTGGGCGGCGGCATTGGTATTCACTATGATCAGCGGCCGCAGCATTTTGAGTGGCAAGTATTCTGTCAGCAGCTTGCTAGCATGTTAACGGAAAATCCGCAGTTTATGGTTAGGTTCGAGATTGGACGGTTTATCACGGCGCCCTGTGGTTATTATGTTATGGAAGTGCTGGATATTAAAAAAAATCTTGGCGAGACATTTGTGATTGGTCATGGCGGCACGCATCATTTTAGAACGCCCGCCGCCCAGCAGCACAACCATCCTTTTTATATTGTACCGCGCCGCATGAGCCATACAATGGTAGCCGAACCATCAGAAAATCTGATAGCGCAAGCTGCCATTACGGGCACTAGGGCAACCCTTGTCGGCCAGCTTTGTACACCCAAAGACATACTGGCAAAAGACCAATGGATTGACGCGCTGCATATCGGAGATTATCTTGTTTTTACCTTAGCAGGCGCTTACGCTTGGAATATATCTCACCAAAACTTCTTAATGCATGAGCCACCCAAAATGATTTTTTTATAAACGGATAAGGCTAATCTATAAAGAAAAATCTGGTTTGAGTGTGACAGTCCGGCAGGTAAGCTTACTGGCGATACAGAACTAGTGAGGATTAGATCTAATATGTCTAGGTGTAATGGACATTTTTCATGCTGGCGTAGGGTTTAACGCTATATACTGTCTATATTTGCAAGGAATCAACGCCATGAATCAAAAAACTGCCCTTTTTGTCGTGAAAAACACACCAAGAAGAACGGACGCAAGCTTGGCAAACAGCAGTATCAATGTCTCGCTTGCAGACGGCAGTTTTTAGGTGGCACAAGACTCAATAACCAAACCATTTGGACAGAATACACTCAGGGAAAACAGACCTACCAACAGCTGGCTAATAAATATCACTGTAGTCTCAACACCATTCAAAGACGCTTAGATAAAGTCAGTACCCAGTATCAGATTAAGCGACCAAAGACTGCTAATATCATCATGGACACCACTTACTTTGGTCGCAAGTTTGGTTTAATGATCTTTATGGACAATACCACTAGAACCGTACTTTATTACGCGATAGTGAGTCATGAAACCAACAGCGCTTACAAACAAGGAATTGATCATCTAGCATCGTTAGGCGTTGATATACAAAGCATCACCTGTGATGGTAGACGAGGACTGCGTACTTTATTCACCCACACCCCTTACCAGATGTGCCAGTTTCATCAGGCGCAAATAGTGACCCGCTACCTCACTCGTCGTCCTAAGAACAGTGCCAGTATCGAGCTTAGACGACTTACTTTAGAAATAAAACTGCTTGATAAAGAGGCCTTCATACAGCGCTTAGATCACTGGTATGTGACTCATGAAGCCTATCTCAATGAGCGTAGTACTAATGAATATACGGGTAAAACGTGGTACACCCACAAACGTCTTAGAAGTGCTTATCGTAGTCTGAGAACCAATAGTGATGGACTATTCACTTGTCAAGAATACGACCACTTAGATATACCAAATACCACCAATTCTCTTGAAGGATTATTCAGTGAGTTGAAGCGACAATTACACAGTCATCATGGGCTAAATGAGAGACGTAAGTTACGGTTTATTAAAGAATTTTTAGGGTTAAAATCTCTCAAATAGCATGAATTATGTCCATTACACCCCTTCTTTAAATAGTACCGATTATCCTTTAGCCTCAAAAATGAATTTTGAGAGACGATAAGATAGATCCTATTAAGGTGTCTGTTCTGCCATGCGATGATGTCAGCTAATATGTTGTCAGTAACTCTCGAAACCAAGCTGCTATCACGGTCTCTTACGGTCAAGATATCAAGATCGTCTGTGTCACTGCGGACGGTCTTTTTAGTGTGATCGTTGCGCTTATTAGGTTTATCTGCCTTCTCATGCTTAGAATAGGCGAGATGGTCTTCCATCTCGCCTATTCTAAGCAGTATCGATAAAGGATTGCATGAGCTGCTTCTGGAAGTCTTTGATGTCATCGAAGCTGTTCATGCTACCAGCCATTTGCTCAGCCAGTTTTTTAATGTCAGATTGAGTAGTCATTGCTTATTCTCCTGTTA
>NZ_JABUZG010000052.1:31019-162821 GCF_014897815.1 Psychrobacter sp. PG1 | reverse complement strand
CTTGCGGTCGGGCTTGGCCGTCTTTAGTAGGAATCCCCTTCCTTTGAGGGCGGGGAGGAAGTCAAAGTTTAGACTCAGCTTCAAGTGAGCGCGTTTAACTACTTGGGAATCGAGAGTATGTCAAATCACCAATCAGACAACGCATCAAATAAGTCAGTCAAAAAAGCGGTATTGGTCTTATTTCATAACGATTTGCGCATAGAGGACAATGAAACGTTAGTCAAAGCGGCGACATTGGCTAAAAGTAATCAAGGCAACCTGATGCTCATCTATGCTGATTTTTTGGCTGATTGCATTCAATCGAGAGAGAGCCGTCAAGCTTACCACTTTAATGAGATGGGCGCTGCTCGTCAGCAGTTCTTGTCTGAGAGTTTGGCAGATTTGGATCGATCGCTTCAGCGCCTTGGTAATCGATTACTGTATCTGTCGCCAAGCTATTTATCAAAGAGTCATTTGTCGCCAGATAAGGTAGAGTCTGCCTTAAACACCTTTACTAAGTTATGCCAGCTCATTGAGCAGCAACAAGTCACCGATATCTGTGTCAGCCACACGGTAGATTATAATCAAAATAAAGGCTATGCTGCCTTGCAGAGCAAATATCCGCAGATAATATGGCACAGGCAATCAACCCATATGCTATTTGCTGATTTACCGACACAAGACCTGCCCAAAAGCTTTACCCAGTTTCGCAAAAAGGTTGAAGCAAGCCATGATTTATTGAATGCTGACGACGAGGTGGCTGTTTTTCCTACGCCAAAGTCGCTACCGCCAATGCCTGATGCGTTGATGGGTCATAGTAAATACCTTTTTAAAACACAAGCATCTAATGAGCAAGCGCTTAGCTTTAAAGGTGGTGAAACAAATGCAATGATTCATTTAACTCACTATTTTGATTCTGCTGCGCCGCGCACTTATAAAACCACACGTAATGCATTGGATGACTGGACGCATTCTACTAAATTCTCGCCTTGGCTGGCAAAAGGTTGCTTGTCTGTGAAAATACTGTTGAATCGCTTACGTCATTATGAGCGTGAGATTATCGCCAATGAGTCAACGTATTGGATATGGTTTGAGCTGCTGTGGCGCGAGTATTTTTATTGGTATGCGATTGAACATGGTAGCAATCTATTTTTGTTTAAGGGCATTGGTCATCAATTACCAGCTACTCATTTTGACGATCAGCGTTTGCAGCAATGGCAGAATGGCAGCATGCCATATCCTATCGTCAATGCCTGCATGAATCAGCTAAAGCAAACAGGGTATATGTCCAATCGAGGCAGACAAATCGTTGCTAGCTGCTTTATTCATGAGCTGGGTTTAGACTGGCGTTACGGTGCAACCTATTTTGAGCAGCATCTTATCGATTATGATGTCGCGAGTAATTGGGGGAATTGGCAATATCTAGCGGGCGTAGGCGCTGATCCAAGAGGATGTCGGCAATTTAATCTTAGCAAGCAAACCCAACAATACGACCCCAATGCTGAGTTCATTGATAAATGGCAAGGCCGTCATGTAAGTTAAAGCGGTTTATAGATTTTAGACCATAAATGCTGAATAGCACGTTTTAAACCGCTTAATAGTCTTATCAGCGGTTATTTTTTATGCTAATAGCAAACCGTTATAATGAGTTATAAAATTATCACTATTGTATAACTTATAACATTCATTTAAAATGAATCTTTAAGTTGAACTCTATTCACATGCTTCTAAGAAGACTGCCATGCAATCGATCAACTTACCCAGCAAGCCGCCCAGCTCTCCGCATCCTATTCTGAATTTGAGCTTTCGAATATTTTTTAGTGCTGCCGCGCTATTTGCCGTGATAACGATGCTGCTATGGTCTTTTGTATTTACCGGTCATACAGATATTGACGCACAAGCACTGAATCCGTTGTACTGGCACGGTCATGAGATGGTCTATGGTTATGCCTTGGCGGTCATTGCAGGATTTCTCCTCACGGCAGTGAAGACGTGGACAGGGGTAATGATGCCGCATGGTTATAAGCTGCTGGCTATATTTGGCTGTTGGCTGTTGGCACGTTTGAGCTGGGCAGGTTTTGGGCTTGGTATGACGGTTGAGGGTAGCAGTATATCGTTGTTATATGTCGCCGCAGTATTTGACTTATTGTTTATCGCTTCGATGGCATTTGTGATATGTCGAGCGGTATTACAGGTCAAGCAGTATAAGCAAATGGGCATCTTAGCGAAACTGGCATTATTGACCATTGGCAATGGAATCTGCTACTGGGGTATTATCAATGCCGATATGAGTATGACTAAAATAGGTATTTATCTAGGGTTTTATTTAATTATCGGTTTGGTGCTGACCATTGGTCGCCGCGTGGTGCCATTCTTTATTGAACGTGGTCTGAGTGTTGGAACGACGGAAGTCATCAAGTTGCGCAATAGTAAAGTACAGGATATTGCGAGTTTATTGTTTTTCTTAGCCTTTTTTATCAGTGACTTGTTTTATCCTAATCAGTATCTGCTGACTATTACGGCGCTTGGCGTAGCAGTGGTTAATATCGTCCGTTTGGTAGGCTGGTATCATCGCGGTATCTGGCAAAAGCCATTGCTTTGGTCATTATATGTTGCATTTTTGGGCATGTGTTTGAGTTTTCTGCTGTATGCGCTGCAACCATGGTTGGGCTATACTCATAGTATTGCGATGCATGGGCTCGCCATTGCAGGCGTTGGTATGATGACCGTGGCGATGATGACGCGAGTATCGCTTGGCCATACGGGACGCAGCATTCATCAGCCGCCCAAGACGGTGAATATTATGTATGGTCTGATGGTATTGGCATTTGTCAGTCGCGTGCTGTTGCCGCTTGCTGATATGAGTCACTATCTGTTATGGATCATGATTGCCCAAGGGGCGTGGATTGCTTGCTTCGTGCTATTTTGCATCAGTTATTTGCCGATGCTGGCACGTCCTAGACCTGACGGTCTGTTTGGTTAGAGCCTGTAGAGCAGTTATAATGTTATCGCCAAAAGAATAGGGGATTTATCAAAATTTATCGCTTTAGGATTGATATTTTTAAGTAGATTATTTTGCAAATGTTATAAGGTTTTGAGACCTTTGTTTTCCAGACACTGTTTGTTTAAAATACCGTTTATCCGAAATACCGTTTGTCTGAGACACTGACTTTTCAAGACCCTCATTTTCAAACTTATAGAGTTACATTGCTAAAATTTAGGCTGATACATACTTGAGAGATTTATATAAAATAGGAGCGCAAATAAATGCGATTGACCAATTATAGCGATTATGCACTGCGCTCATTGATTTACTTGGCGGTGAAACCAGAGCCGCCATTACTCGCAAATATCAGTGATATTGCTGACAGTTATGGCATTTCTAAAAGTCATTTGACCAAGATTATTCATCAGTTGGGTCAGCTTGGTTATATAGAAAGTGTGCGTGGTAAAAATGGTGGTATACGTTTGGCTCGTGCGCCAAAAGACATCAATTTGGGTATATTAATTAAACAAATAGAGCCGGACTTTGATTTGGTCGAATGCTTTGCGACACCCGCTAATGATAAGAGTAGTGATGGTCGACAGACTGGTTTGCCTATTACGCTTATTGATGAAACGACAAATAACGCTAGAGGCTGTGTCATTAGCCCAGCATGCCAACTAAAAAGTGTTTTTTTTGAAGCATTAACGGCATTTATTAACGTCCTTGAGCGCTATACCTTGGCAGATATTATCAATAACCAAGATGAGCTAGCGTCTTTATTGTTTCGTTAGTGATTTTTGATGTTGATGGCGTCATTGCAAAAAAGGGAGCGACCATCTTGGTCACTCCCTTTGTTATGATTCTAATGTGAGGTTATACGGTCAATTAAGCTTTTTCTAATTTTGGACGGGCTTTATCAATGGCTTTTAATAGCGCCACTTCAAACTCACCGTCATTAAATGTCACCAAATAGGAATGTGCGGCGCAGAAATTACGCACATCGCGCCATTCATGTGCCAAAGTGCTTGCCCAATCGCAATATTGCTTGCCTGCATCGGGCTCATTTTTTAGCGCTTTTTTGGTCGTTGGATGTAGTATCAGTTCAGCTAATATCGCCTCTAATAACTTCATCGGTGGACTCATAAAGGTGTCATCGACGTGCAAGCTTTGACTGGCAGGATGATAGGCTAATAGTGAGCCTGCATGAATCATCTCATTGGGTGAGATATAGTGGATGCCTTGTGACATTGAGAACTTAAGCTCAGGGTAACGCTTGGCGACCGCATCGCTTTCAACCAAGTCATCGGCCCATTTTACTTCAGGTATTTTTTTATGGTGGCGGCTACTGCCATAAAAGGTCGCCTGCGGGAAGTCTTTTGCCATTTGTGCACAGTGCACCGTATGGAATGGGTGGACGTTCAGTACTGCTTCGACATCTTGACCATTATTGGTTAATGCCATCACCTCATCGCGTACGTCACCAGTCAATGAATAGCTATCCAAAAATATAAACTTTCCTGAGTTTAACTGTATAAGTGAGCACTGAGTGCCAATGTTTAGAACACCGCCAATGCGAAAAGATCCGCGTATATTCCAAAATCCTGCCCCTAAATCATGAATTTTATCGGTCATTGAAATTATTCCTTAGTGTTTTTATTCGAGTTTCTTGATGTCTTAGTAATTTTAATAATGAATATTTCTTATCAATAGATGACAACTTATTATAAATGACCTCTTATTATGGTGAGTCATGTACCTAAAGTCTGTTATAAAAAAGATGTTGATTGTTAGGTTCAGTGTATAACGTTAAAGTCGGATATAAGCCTATATTAACCGAGGGTCATTGTCATTCATAGCTTATAATTTATAGATTATTATTTAATGAATCTGTATAATACCTCTCGCTATTTAATTTATATTTGAAGGTTGAGTCATGAGATTTTTTGGAAAAATGAGCGCATCAGCGGTTATGGCAACGATGTTATTAGCAGGTTGCTCAAGCCTAAACAATGATAACAGCGTCACTAAAATGGACACTATCCAAGCTGCTCAAACAGCACCAGTCCCACAAGTGGGTTTTCGTTTCAGCACTACTGAGAATTTTGATCTTGCCAATCAAAACAAACTTTCTTGGCGTGTGTTTTATGACAAACCCTCTACAGGTGTAGATGCTACTTGGTTTGACGCCGTAAAACATGGTGATCTAGCCACGGTCAAATACATGGTTAACAATGGTCAAGGCTTAGAAGTTAAAGATACAGGTAGCCTTAACCAAACGGCGTTAGGCTGGGCTGCCTTTATCGGCTATGAAGATATGGTCGATTACTTAGTCAGTAAAGGCGCTGATATCTATGCTAAAGATGACGGTGATGTGTATAACGTCATGAAATCTGCTGTACTGGGAAAAAATACCAATATTGTCAAAAAAGTACATACGTTATTGAATGAAAGATCGCCTGTGGACTTAAATGATCAGACAGTAGAAAGTGATGGTGAAACCTTGATTATGGTTGCAGCTAGTAATAATCGCCTTGAAACTGTCAACTATTTATTGGCGCAAGGTGCTAATCCAAATCTAGTGGCAACGACCAAAGACAAAAAAATGGGCTCGTATAATCAAGGTGCCTATTCATATGCGTGTTCGCGAGATTTGGTTGATATGCAAAAGCTATTAGCCGCCAATGGTGCTGTGAATCATCGCACTGGCAAAGCGAGCTGTGAATAATTGCGTTAATGACTTTACAAAAAAGGCTGCCATTTCGGTAGCCTTTTTTTATGCTAAGCGCTCCTAAGTCAGACGTTGACCAGCGGATCGTTTATAAGTGCTTTTCTCATGAGTGCCTTGTTTACGAGCAGTTTTTATAGTCGTAAGCGGATATACGAGGATTGTTGCCATAGTTGTCGTTACGACATAAAAACTGATCGAAGCGGGTATCGCCATTAATATAGCGATGCATCCAAGCAATACCTGGTTTGCTCAGCAATATCTCATTAAAGCGATAGCTTGGACAAAAGTGGCTGCCATTTTTTATCTCAATCTTCATTTTTGCGCCAGCAGCATTATTATAAAATGGACTGCTGTACTTTTTATTAGAGGCAATGCGGTCATTTTGACAGGTAATAAATAAAGCAGGCGTGTCCATGTTGCCGTAGTCTTTATCATTATAGGGCGTTTGCGGAATAATGGCCCGAACGTCACTGCGCTTGGTCGCTAACTGCAGCGCGCCACCACCGCCCATTGACCAGCCGATAGCGCCTAAACGTGTGCTATCTATTTGCGCACCCACCGTACTATCGCTAAGAATATGATCGAGTGCGGCGCTTAATTGGGTGGCACGGCTATCGGGGTCATCATAAATAGAGTTGGTATCGATAGTAATCACCACAAATCCCCAAGATGCCAGACGTGGCCCCCACCATTTAATAGAGGCTTCGTAGGACACATAACCGGGTACTACCGCGATTCCGCCTAACAGACCACAGCTGCCTGCGTTGGTTGGATAATAAATGGTGCCGCCGCCGAAGCCATTGGCTAGTTGCCGAGGAACAGATTTAGTTGCCACCGTAAAAGGACCATTATCGCGCGTAGCTGACAGCTCAGCCGCTGTAATGACACTGTCAGGAATACAGTTTGACGGCACGGCTGGTATTGATACAGGCGATGTTATTGCAACCGCTGACGCTATCGGGGTTGATACTATTTTGGATGATTGCTCTTGAATTGTGAGCTTATTAGTTGCGGCTACTTCGTCTAACGTAACTGCCGACGCACTTATAGAAAAAACCAGTGCACCTATAGCGGAAATCCATTGCGAATAAAAAGGGTGTTTGGGCATGATAGAGAGTCTGTTATAGGTGAGTTGGATTTTGTCGCAGGTTATATTTTGTGGGTATAAGTTTTTGTGAATCGCATTTATATATAATAGATCAAAATAATAGTAGACAGTAATCTGCTTGCTGTCAAAAATATACGTCACCTACCCAGTATATAAAGCAGCAGTTTTTAGTGTTCAACAGACCCTAAGTATAAATAAAGCAATACCGATAACACACCGAAACCAGAGTCTG
The DNA here is from genome assembly GCF_014897815.1 of Psychrobacter sp. PG1. Classification (GTDB taxonomy): domain Bacteria; phylum Pseudomonadota; class Gammaproteobacteria; order Pseudomonadales; family Moraxellaceae; genus Psychrobacter. The sequence continues at coordinate 155,788 of NZ_JABUZG010000052.1, read as the reverse complement.
GTATTTTGTGTGCTAAAATCATACATGACACCTATCCCTAGCATCAGCCATTATTGTCATCATTATTTTTGTCATTATTTCAGCTATTATCGTCCTATTTCTATTACTCACGCCAGATCATCCGCGTCCAACATAGCCTGTATCCCTGTGAAAAATACCATCAGTAAATCCCAAAATAATATGCCAGAACCTCTATCTACACCAATCAATAATTCGACATCGTGGGTCTTAAAGCTCACCATTGGTTTGATTGGGATGTTTGCTTTTTTGCAGGTCTATTCTATTCAGGCTATTTTGCCAGTATTGATGGTGGATATGTCCGCAACTGAGGTGCAGGCGGGCATGATCGTCGGTGCAACGGTGATGGCGATTGCTATTATGTCGCCATTCTTGGGCATGCTGTCTGACGCTGTGGGGCGTAAATCCTTTATCGTTGGCGCGTTATTATTTTTAGCGATACCAACTGCTTTAATTGCCCAAAGTCCGAGTATTGGTTGGATGGGCATGTGGCGGTTTATGCAAGGGTTGTCTGTACCGGGCATTACCGTGGTGACGATTGCTTATATCGGTGAAGAGTTTGAGGGACGCGCTGTCACAGAACTGATGTCGTTCTATGTCTCAGGCTCGGTACTTGGCGGCTTCATGGGGCGATTTTTACTTGGGCATTTGCACGAGCTTATCGGCTGGCGTGAAGGCTATTATGTGATGGCAGCGATGACCCTTATCGGTGCGCTGTGGGTCGGCAAGATGCTACCATCGTCACAGCAGTTTGTGGCCAATCCGAATTTTCGTTCCGCGATGCAGACGCTCGGTGAGCATTTAACCAATCGTTATGTGGTAACGGCGTGTCTGCTAGGAGCGTGTGTTTTATTCTCACTCGTGGGTTGTTTTACCTTTATCAATCTACATCTTGCTAAGACGCCATATGAGTTGAGTACGGGTGCGCTTGCCAATATTTTTGCCGTTTATTTGATAGGTGTTGTCATCACGCCATTGTCGACGACTTTGCTACGTCGCTTTGGTTCAGCGCGCACAGTACGCGTGGCTGTTTTCGTTTCTATGATTGGGGTGCTGTTAACGCTAGTGACGCCGTTATGGGGCATTATTATTGGTCTTGCTATTATGTCCTCAGGTGTCTTTATCACCCAAGCTGCCACCATCAGTTATATCGCCGTCAATGTTAAAAAAGGGCGCTCATTGGCGTCTGGTTTATATTACATGGGGTATTATGCTGGCGGTACGATGGGTGCGTGGTTATGCGGCATGGCTTATGCGCGCGGGCAGTGGTCGCTCACAGTATGGCTGCTCTTATTTGTACAGATTTTGGCATTACTGGTTGCCAGTTTTGGTATGATTAAAACAAAATCACGCGCGGCTTGATGGCTGTTTTTGAGAAATTTTCATCAAGCTATTGCAGCTTAGGATGTTTATGTAAGGTTGCTTTACATAGCACCTATTTTTTCTTACTATCGATATAGCCTGTTCAATACACCTTAATAATTCTATTAATAATGTTAGCCGCTATCAATTTTTAAACAGCCAATTTTTTATAAGTAAAAGCTAAAATAACTAGAACTGCGTGCCATCAATTATCCATGATTCACCCGCATAATAACTTATCCGCATGACCAACAAGGACGTCATATCTATGTCAAATATTTACCACAGCGCCCCTTCTGCTTACGATTATCCCTTATTAGTTAAGCAACTATTGAACCGTGCCAAAACGGTGTCGCTAGAGCAAGAAATCGTTTATGCTGATAAAAAACGCCTTACCTATAAAGATTTATTCAATCGTATCAATCGCTTGGCCAATGTCTTAGCAGGTTTAAATCTAGATGCAGGTGATATAGTGGCGGTGATGGATTGGGACAGCCATCGTTATCTGGAGTCGTATTTCGCTGTACCGATGTCAGAGTATATTTTACAAACCGTTAATATCCGCCTATCGCCAGAAAAAATTCTTTATACCATCAATCATGCTAAGCCAAAAGTGCTGCTGCTTAATTCTGAGTTTGCGCCATTGGTCAAAAGCTATCAGTTTGAAAACTCTAGTATTGAGCACATTATTTGGCTAGATGATGATGGTGTGACATCTGAAGGAGTCTTCGGTGGTAATCAAAACCGCGTAGTAGGTGAGTATGAAGCGTTATTACAAGCTGCCGATAGTGAGTTTGACTTCCCAGATTTTGATGAAAATACCATTGCCACAACGTTTTATACCTCAGGCACGACGGGCGATCCAAAAGGCGTATTCTTTAGCCACCGCCAGTTAGTATTGCATACCCTCACCGAAGCGGCGACACTAGGTATGCTGCCCGACAAGCAAGGCGTCAGTTATGGTGATGTCTATATGCCGATGACGCCAATGTTTCACGTGCATGCATGGGGCTTTCCATTTACCGCGACCATGGCTGGTCTGAAGCAAGTGTATCCGGGACGCTATGCACCAGATGTGTTAATGGACTTGATCATTAATGAAAAAGTTAGTATTACCCATTGTGTCCCAACGATTTTGCAAATGGTGCTCAAAGAAGCGCAAGATCGCGGTGCTAGCTTTAATGGTTTAAAAATGATTATCGGTGGCTCACGATTGACTGAAGGCTTGGCAAAAACAGCCATGGCACAAGGCATCGAAGTATATACCGGTTATGGTATGTCAGAGACAGCGCCCCTTATTAGCTTGACAGAATTTAGTCTCGACGAGCCTAAAATGAGTGAAGATGAAGATATCGCTCGCCGTTGTATGACTGGTAAGCCCGTACTGATGGTGGATGCTCAAATATGGAGTACCAATAATGAGTCGGTTGGTACCGGTCAAGACAATACGGGCGAGCTGGTATTACGCGCACCTTGGCTAACGCAAAGCTATCTAAAAAATGACGATGCGGGCAAAGAGCTGTGGGAAAACGGCTATATGCACACCCAAGATATTGCTTATATACGTCCTGATGGTTATATTAGAATTACTGATCGCTTAAAAGATGTCATTAAGTCAGGCGGCGAGTGGATATCGTCATTAGAGATTGAGACGATTTTGTCGTTACATCCAGCGGTCGCTGACGTATCTGTGATTGGGGTACGTGACAAACAGTGGGGCGAGCGTCCATTGGCCTTGATTGTGTTAAAACCTAATGCTCAAGACACGAGCGTTGATGATATCAAAGCCATTGCTGAGAAAGCCGTAGAGCGGGGTATTATTCCGAAATATGGTGTGCCAAGTCAGTTTAAGTTCGTCGCGGAGCTACCAAAGACTTCTGTTGGTAAACATGACAAAAAAGTGATGCGTGAGATGTATGCTGATCAAACTGAGGTATAGGCTTAAAGTGGCTTAACTATTGAGCAGATAACTGGCTTAATAGTTGACCTTTATTGTTAGCTCTGCTACATTTTAAACCGATACCTACTAAATCGATACGTAGTGTATCGGTTTTTTGTTCTATTAGAGATAGCTGGCAGGGATAGCCAATCTTTACTATGACATTATTAGACAATATTACATCGTATTACCCATCATTTACGCTAAGGACAGCTATTATGAGCGAGCAAACCGCCACTTCAGTGACCAACCAATCGTCAGACCAAGCTCAGACTTCTCAAGCGTTATCTAATACCACTCAAACTTTTGCTGAAATTTATCACTCTTCTATTGAAAATAAAGAGCAGTTTTGGGCAGAGCAAGCAAAGCGTATCTATTGGCATAAAGAGCCTGAACAAATCCTTGATGACAGCAATCTGCCATTTGCGCAGTGGTATGTCGGTGGCGAGACCAATCTTTGCTATAACTGTGTGGATCGCCATCTTGCAGAGCGCGCAGAACAGGATGCTTTTATCTGGTTATCCTCTGAGATTAACCAAGAGTTAATAGAAACCTTTCCTGCAGTCGTCGATGCGTTTAAAGACTTGGGTAACAACGTCGAGCTTTACACGGACTATACCAAACGTCGTCTGACCTATAATGACCTATATAAAGAAGTCAATTATTTTGCTGATGTGCTACAGCGTCATGGTATTGGCAAGGGCGATCGCGTTGTCATTTACATGCCGATGATTCTAGAAGCCGCTTATGCCATGTTGGCTTGCGCTCGTATCGGTGCTGTACATTCTGTGGTATTTGGTGGATTTGCGGCGCATAACTTAGCCATTCGTATGGATGATGCTGAAGCAAAAATGGTCATCACGGTGGATGCAGGTTTGCGCGGTGGTAAAGTTATTAATTATAAAAATCTTGTCAATCAAGGGGTCGAGCAAGCAACGGTTAAGCCCGAACATGTATTGGTCATCAATCGTGGCATTTTACCATTTGAGCCAAAAAATATTGATGTTGATTATGCAACTCAGCGCCGTATCAGCTGTGAAGCCAATGCGATTGTCGAGCCAGTTTGGCTTGAGTCAAATACGCCGTCGTATCTTCTGTATACTTCAGGCACTACGGGTACGCCAAAAGGCGTGCAACGTGATACCGGTGGTCACGCGGTTGCGCTAACGACGTCGATGGACTATATCTACGATGGCAAGGCGGGCGAGACATTTTGGGCGATATCAGATATCGGCTGGGCGGTCGGGCATTCTTACACCATTTATGCACCATTGCTGGCTGGCATGACGAGTGTGATGTATGAAGGTCTGCCGCATCGCCCAAACCCCGGTATTTGGTGGCGAATTGTCGAAGCAAACAAGGTCAATATTTTATTCACGGCACCGACGGGTGTCCGTATGCTGAAAAAACAAGATGAGACATGGATGACACGCTATGATGTCTCCAGCGTAAAATCCTTCTTTTTGGCAGGTGAACCACTGGATGAATCGACAGCCAATTGGCTGACTAAGCATTTAGGTGTGCCAATTTTAGACCATTATTGGCAAACAGAGTCTGGCTGGCCCATTCTAAGTAACACGCCTAAATTTAATCATAAGCCACACAAGCAAGGCTCACCCGGTTATCCCATGTATGGTTATGATGCGCATGTCATTAATGAAGAAACTGGCGAACCTTGTAAAGCTGGCGAAAAAGGACTGCTCGCGATTCGTGCACCATTGCCGCCCGGTTGTCTGACCACGGTATGGCGAAATGACGAACGCTTTATTAGCAGTTATTTTGGTCTGTTTGATGGCAAGCAATACTCAACCTCGGATTATGCCGTGACTGATGAGGAGGGTTATTTTTATATCTTAGGGCGCACTGACGATGTGATTAACGTCGCCGGTCATCGTATTGGCACGCAAGAAATTGAAGAAGCGATTAGCACGCATCCAGAAATGGCAGAATGTGCGGTTGTGGGTATTCATGATGAATTGAAAGGAGAGTTGCCGATAGCCTTTTGTGTGCTGAGAGATCATGAACAAGTCACAACTACCGAAAATCGTTTCCGTATTGAGCAGCAGGTCATCGGTGCTGTGGTCAAATCCCTTGGCGGTATCGCAAGGCCAGCGGCAATTTATTTCCCGCAAGCACTACCAAAAACGCGCTCTGGCAAAATCTTACGTCGAGCCATTCGTGCTTTAGCAGAAGGCAACGAAACAGGAGATATGTCAACGCTTGATAATCCAACAGCGATTGAGGCGATTAAGCAGTCCATGAAAGACTACTAATACGATGGCGTATTAATTGAAAAAAGCCATCTGACGTTAATATTGAAAAAAAGCTCATGCACAATCATGGGCTTTTTTGTTTTTAATTTAAGGCGCCTCCTCATTTTTATCATCACTTAGTCACTTTCGCTCAAACTGAAAATATACCTTACATAAAGTTTTTCTCGTTAACATAAACTCAGATAAAATTTTGACAAAGCGCTTGACCCTAAAAATGGTTTATTGGTATAGTCAATAACGATACGAAATAAATCATTTTATAAATTACGTTTGATCAATAAAAGCTCATCATTTTTTCTCTCTTTTTGAATATTAAGACACCGCTAAAGGGTAGTCTCGCAAACAAGATAAGGATATCTTATGCACCACGTCAAGCAGCTCATCAATGGTCAATTTGTTGATTCTAATACCAGTGAATGGATTGATATCACTGATCCTGCCACGCAAGAAGTTATTGCCAAAGTTCCGCAAACTACTGACGATGAAATAAATCAAGCCGTTGCAGCAGCAAAAGCAGCGTTTCAAACGTGGCGCAAAACACCAATCACCACACGTGCGCGTATATTTTTAAGGTATCAAGCACTGATACGCGATCATATGGATGAGTTAGCAGAAATCCTGACCGCAGAGCAGGGCAAAACCATTGCTGATGCGCGTGGCGATGTATTCCGTGGTTTAGAAGTGGTTGAGCATGCTGCTGGTATTGCCAATTTGCAAATAGGTGACTTCGTTGAAAACGTTGCATCAGGCGTTGATACTTACAGTATTTGGCAGCCACTTGGTGTTTGTGCTGGTATCACGCCATTTAACTTTCCAGCGATGATTCCACTGTGGATGTTCCCAATGGCGATTGCTACGGGCAACACTTTTATCCTAAAGCCTTCTGAACAAGATCCGATGGTCACCATGCGTCTGGTTGAGCTTGCGGTTGAAGCAGGTGTACCTGAAGGTGTGCTAAACGTCGTACATGGCGGCAAAGCTACTGTCGATGCTATTTGTGATCATCCTGATATCAAAGCAGTTTCTTTTGTGGGTTCGACCAACGTCGGCAAACACGTTTACGAGCGTGCCAGTCAATCAGGTAAACGCGCACAGTGTATGATGGGCGCAAAAAACCATGGCGTTATCTTGCCGGATGCTAATAAAGAGCAAACGCTGAATCAACTAGCAGGCGCGGCATTTGGTGCTGCTGGTCAGCGCTGCATGGCGTTATCTGTGGTTGTCCTTGTCGGTGCTGCCGGTGAGTGGATTGATGATATCAAAGCCAAAGCTGAGGGTTTAATCGTCTCAGCTGGTAAGCATGATAAAGATTTGGGTCCCCTGATTTCTCCTGCGGCAAAAGCGCGTGTTGAGCATTTGATTGGTACTGGAGTAGAAGAAGGGGCGAGTTTGATACTCGATGGTCGTGGCATTACGGTTGAAGGTTATGAACAGGGCAACTTCGTTGGTCCAACTATCTTTGATAACGTCACTGCAGATATGCAAATTTACAAAGAAGAAATTTTTGGACCTGTACTGTGTATCATGCGTGCCAACAGCTTAGATGAAGCAATTGAGATGCTCAATGCCAATCCGCATGGTAACGGCACGGCTATCTTTACTCAGTCAGGAGCTGCCGCGCATAAATTCCAGCAAGATATCCAAGTCGGTCAAATCGGGATTAACTTGCCGATTCCTGTGCCACTACCGATGTTCTCATTCTCAGGCTCACGTGCTAGTAAACTTGGTGATTTGGGTCCTTATGGTAAGCAAGCGGTGCAATTTTATACCCAAACCAAGACCGTTACGGCGCGTTGGTTTGATGATGAAGCAAGTCGCGGCGTCAATACGACTATTTCAATTTAACGCTGAATCACCTATATTTGCATTGACGCTTTAATACACCCTATTCAGCACAAGGATGACCCCATGGATTTTTCATTGACCGATGACCAAATTGCCTTTCGCCAAACTGCCAGACAGTTTGCCCAAAAAGAGCTAAAGCCTAATGCCGCTGAATGGGATCGCACCTCGCATTTCCCAGTCGATGTGATTAAAAAATCAGGCGAGCTCGGCTTTTTAGGGTTATATACCAATCCTGACTATGATGGTTTGGGTCTGCCGCGTCTAGATTCTGCCATGGTATTTGAGGAGCTGGCATGGGGCGATACGTCTGTGGCGGCTTATATGAGTATTCATAATATGGCAGGCTGGATGATTGGCGAATTTGGTAGCGATGCGCTGTGCAAAAAATATTTGCCAAATATGGTCAGCGGCGAATGGCTGGGCAGTTATTGTTTGACCGAGCCTAATGCCGGTTCTGATGCCGCATCACTGCGTACCAAAGCCGATAAGCAAGGCGAGTATTATGTGCTGAACGGTGAAAAAACCTTTATTTCAGGTGCAGGCTCAACCGATGTGTTGGTCGTTATGGCACGTACGGGCGCTGCAGGTCCAAAGGGGATTTCAGCATTCGTCGTTGATGCAGACAGTGCTGGTATTGAATACGGCAAAAACGAGCATAAAATGGGCTGGAAAGCACAGCCGACACGGACGATTAGCTTTAAAGATGTCAAAGTGCCAGTAGAAAACCTCATCGGCGAGGAAGGTCAAGGTTTTCGTATTGCTATGAAAGGCTTAGATGGCGGCCGGATTAATATCGGCATCTGTGCAGTAGGGACAGCGCAAGCGGCGCTTGAGACAGCGACCAATTACGTGCAAGAGCGTAGCCAGTTTGGTAGCCCGATCGCCAGCTTACAATCGGTACAATTTAAGCTTGCCGATATGCTGACCCAAACCATTACCGCAAGGCAAATGCTCTATTTAGCGGCGAGCAAAGTCGATAATAACGATGTTCAAGCCTCTACTTATTGTGCGATGGCAAAGCGTTTATCGACGGATCTTTGTTTTGATGTCGCCAACGAAGCCTTACAGCTGCATGGTGGTTACGGTTATCTCAATGAGTATCCGCTTGAGCGCCATGTGCGAGATTTGCGTGTCCATCAAATCTTAGAAGGTACCAATGAGATTATGCGCGTGATTGTCTCGCGTCAGCTCTTACAAGATGATGCGTTGAGCCAGTTACGCTAATCAGTTTATATAAATGGATAATTTGCTTATTCGAATTTATAAATAAAGCGGTTTTATAAAAAATTATAACAAGGATATTTCATGACGGATTATACCAACTTAAAACTATCAATTAATGGTCATATTGCGACGCTAACCCTAAATAACCCACCTGCTCATACGTGGACGATGGACAGTCTACAGGCGCTTAAGCAACTGGTCACTGACCTCAATGCCAACGACGAGTTATATGCACTAATTGTTCATGGCGATGGCGAAAAGTTTTTTTCAGCAGGTGCCGATTTAAATAATTTTGCAGATGGTGATAAAGGTCGTGCGATCAGTATGGCGATAGCCTTTGGTGAAGCGTTCGAGGCACTGTCAGCCTATCGCGGCGTAAGCATCGCTGTCATCAATGGTTATGCGATGGGTGGTGGTCTTGAGTGCGCACTCGCTTGTGATATCCGTATCGCAGAAGCACATGCGCAGATGGCACTACCCGAGACGGGTGTGGGATTGTTGCCGTGTGCCGGTGGTACGCAAAATCTAACGGCTTTGGTAGGCGAGGGTTGGGCAAAGCGTATGATATTGTGCGGCGAGCGCGTCGATGCCCAGACTGCACTACGCATTGGCTTAGTCGAAGAAGTCACTGCAAAAGGTGACGGTTTATTAGCAGCACAAGCCTTGGCACAAAAAGTCGCTAAACAATCACCAGTTGCGGTCAGTTATTCCAAAACACTTATTCAAGCGGCAAGAGACACACCACCTGCGCAAAACCTTATCCATGAGCGTGAAGCCTTTGTTAAATTATTTGATACCAAAGATCAGCGTGAAGGCGTGCAAGCATTTTTAGAGAAGCGTAAGCCCGTTTGGCAAAATAAATAAACGCTATATAACCAAACTTAATGATACTATTTTTTTTCTTTTGATATTTGTAGGTCACCTTTATGACAGTAGCTATAGAAGGCACATCAGACGCGCCGGTACTATTCAGCACCGAGCCGACAGATTGTGGTCACCTGATTGGAATAATGACGTTAAACACGCCCAAATCTCTTAATGCCCTTAGCGTTGAGATGTGTCAATTGTTATCGCAACAACTAAAGCAGTGGCAAGGTGATGAGCAAGTGGTAGCATTACTATTAAAAGGCGCAGGCGATAAGGCATTTTGTGCTGGCGGTGATATTCGCAAGCTTTATGACAGTATGTCTAGTGATGCACCGCTACCGAATCCTTATGCGACAGAATTTTTTGGTCATGAATATTGTCTTTATCGGCAGATGCACTTTTATTCCAAACCACTAATACTCTGGGGTGACGGCATTATTATGGGTGGCGGCATGGGCTTGATGGCAGGTTGTAGTCACCGCTTGGTCACAGAGCGCACGCGCTTTGCCATGCCAGAAGTGACTATTGGGCTGTTCCCTGATGCTTCTGGCAGTTGGTTTTTGCAGCGTATGCCAGCTAAGACGGGCTTGTTCTTAGGGTTGACGGGCGCGATGTGTAATGGCAATGATGCGCTATTAGCCAATCTTGCAGAGTATGCCGTCGCCAGTAGTGACTATGATGCCGTCATACAAAGTTTAAAACAGAGTGATTGGCAGGTTGCCGCTAGTCGTACGGATAAATGCGATAACAATAGTGCTCATAGTATCGTTAGCCGTGTGCTTGCAGCGCAACCAATTGCTGAGTTGCCTGCTAGTAAATTGGCAATCCATTGGCAATCTATTCAGCAGTTGATGAACAGCGGCGGACTGGGTGATATCGATGCTTTATTACAAAGTGATGCGGCACTCGCAAAAATAGATACAGAGTTTGCAAATGATAGCTGGACGCAGCGAGCAGTAGATACTTATCGCCATGGCTGCCCAGTTACCGCTGCTTTAACTTATGCGCTTTATTATAAAGTCACTGACTTATCGATAGAGCAAGTTCTGTATTTAGAAGCCAATGTAGCCGTAAATTGTGCCGCTAATCCTGACTTTAGAGAAGGCGTACGTGCGCTATTAATTGATAAAGACCGTAATCCACAGTGGTCACGCTCACTAGCAGACTGCTTGAGTAGCGAAGGGCAGGCGTACATACAGCAGCACTTTGTGAATCCTTATGCTAAAGGTGAGCATCCGTTAGGCGATTGGTTGGGTGATGAGGCTTTAGGCAGTCAGTCTGTGCGTTAAAAGTTAAATTTATCAATTCAATATAGACATCAAATTAAAATTACACTCAATTAAATAGTTTACAGCTATATGTGTAGCAACGCCTGCGCGCATGATTAATACTAACCATCAAGGAATGATGAGATGAATACAAAGGATCTAAATGCTACCGATAACGATACTACTAAGCCAAATATTGCTTTTATTGGGCTTGGTAATATGGGCGCACCAATGGCAGAGAATTTGTTAAAAGCAGGTTACCCGCTCTCGGTTTATGATTTGTCTGAGGATGCGACTCAGCGCTTACAGCAAGCAGGTGCCAGTGTAGCAGACAGTCCTAAAGATGCTGCACGTCATGCCCAAGTAGTTATCAGCATGTTGCCCGCTGGCAAGCACGTCCATTCTGTCTATCTTGGAGATAGTGGTCTGCTGGCGAATTTACCAAAAGACACCTTGGTCATTGATAGTAGTACTATTGCAGCGGCTGATGCAAGGTTGGTGGCAGAGGCGGCAAGTAAGCTTGGCATAGACTTCTTAGATGCTCCAGTCTCTGGTGGTACGGGTGGTGCTATCGCTGGTACGTTAACCTTTATTGTTGGTGGCAGCACTGATGCCTTTGCCAAAGCTGAGCCGATACTGGCTGTGATGGGCAAAAACATCTTCCATGCAGGCGAGCATGGCGCAGGACAGGTCGCAAAAATCTGTAATAATATGCTGCTTGGAATTTTGATGGCAGGAACGGCCGAAGCGATTAATCTGGGCGTCAAAAATGGTCTCGATCCAAAAGTTCTATCTGATATCATGCTACAAAGTTCAGGTCGTAACTGGACGCTAGAAGTCTATAATCCTTATCCGCAAGTGATGGGAAATGTCCCCTCTAGCAATGGCTATCAAGGCGGCTTTATGAGTAAGCTAATGCAAAAAGACCTTAACCTTGCCATGCAGACCGCTGAAGATACTCATGTAGAAACGCCAATGGGCGCTAAAGCGACTGAGCTTTATGCTGCGCATACCGTCGAGAATGGCGACAAAGATTTTTCGAGCATTATGGCGCGACATGACAGCTCAGTATTGACTTAAGATATTAAAAAAAGCATAACTAAAAAAAGGTCTGCATTATTATCTTAATGCAGACCTTTTTTTTACTTATATTGCATCACCTAGCTGGGTAGGTCATAGACGAGAGACTGAATATCTTTCGCTGCTTTTTGCAGTCGTGGGACATGGGTTAAGAGATCATCTAAAGACACTCTTATGGTCGGTGCATGAAGATACAGCGAGGCAAGGTAGCGCGACTTTCTATCCCGTATCGGTACGGCGATTGCCACCATCTCAGAGATAAACTCTTCATTATCGATACCAATACCTGTTTCAGCGATACGATCAAGCTCAGCGTTTAGCGCATCGATATCGGTAATCGTATTTTTGGTAAACTTATCCAACGACAGGTTTTGCAGAATTTTGTCGCGGCTTGTGCGCGGCAACTGGCTCAAATACAGCTTACCAGTCGCTGTACACCACATTGGCGACTTTGCGCCCACTGGCAAATAAATCTGTATCGGCAAGGTCGTATTTGCACGGTTGGTATAGATCATATTCATCTGATAAGGCACACCGATCCCGCAGGTCTCTTTTAGCTCATCAACCAGCTTTTGCAAAATCATTTGTCGCTCATTAAAGAACAATCGCTGCTGCCACAGCTCAACACCCAAGTTGCGTACCCGCTTGCCCGGTATAATACCGCCGCCAATATCCACAGTCACAAACCCTTCATCGAGCAGATTTTGAATCAATCGATGAATGGTCGGCTTTGGAATATCAAGCTCTTGCGATAGCTCAAGTGGCGAGAGCGGTTTTGAGGCATAGGACACCGCCTCGATAATCTCTAACACACGGGTAATCGACGATACTTTAGGCATATGAGTGGCTCAATAAGAATAAAAAGAATACAGTAGGAAATACAACAAGGCATTAACAGATAACAGTAAATACGCAGCCTTGCGACACATTTTCCCTAACCTCTAATTTAGCATAATATCAAGCCTAGACAAGATCTAGTTACTTTATATGCCAATACTAAATGTATTAATGCTAACGTCACACAGTCATACAATATTGAAAACTGATACCAATACTTTTTTCTGAAAAGTTTTCTAAAAGCAATAATTACTACACCAACTCACAAAATACAACAAACTGTAGTAATAAGCTATATAACTGTCATTGAGTTGAATAAAGAGGTAGGTCATTATAATGACATATTTTGTAATATCCTTACATGAAGATTAAGCTAACCAATATTCATGTTTGCGCTGTTGAGTTACTTTAAGAGCATTGTGTAACAGAAAGTCGAAGTTTTGCGGATTGGTGTAGTAATTATTACAATATCTATGCAATCTTTACATAACGGCAAATAAAAAGCGCTCCTAGAGGGGTGACTTTTCCGGCCAAAATTGTTTTAATCTGCTCAACAAAATGATCGATTTAAGAAAAGCTAAATTGTCATTTTTTATGGGCGACTTATTCCACACTTTAGGAGAGTATTTATGAGACTTATTAAATTAACAGCAATTTCTGCTGCCGTTTTAGCGTCAACTGCTGCACTAGCTGCTGAACCTGTTATCGTTGTTGATGGTAACGATGCAGTTGTTTACGAAGCTGAGCCTGTTGCTGTTGCATATGAAGCTGACGCTGGTATCGTTCGCAACACTACTGGTGCTGTTGTTGGTGGTACTAAGACTTTCTTCCAAACTGCTATCAACCCAGCTTCTGTTAGCGCTGAAGTTGGTACACTAGGTTACGGTGCTAACATCGGTTGGTCACTAAATGAGAAAACTGAACTACAAGCTGGTTGGGCAGGTGGCGATGTTGCTGACCTATTCGGCGGTGATTTTGACGCAAATGACGTAAACTATGACGTTGATTCTGACTTCAGCAACCCATACCTAGGTGTGCAATTACGCCCTACTGGTAACTGGTTCACAATGGGTGCTGGTATCATCGTACCTGACAACGATATCGACGTAACTGCTAATCCAGATGGCGGCGTATACAAAATTAACGATAGAACGTTTGTTGCTGATGGCGAAAACGGTGTAGGTTCTTTACAAGGTACTATGGAACACCGTAACAAACTAGCACCTTATGGTACTATCGGTTTCCGTCCTAACATCGGTAACAACTGGGGTGTATTCGGCGAAATCGGCGCAGCCTATATGGGTAAAACTAACGCGACTGTAAATGCAGTTGACCCAGAAAGAAATGTGAATATTGATAATGGTGTTACTCCAGGTGGTGTAGATTCAGGCTTAAATGCTGGTCAAGTTGCTAAACTTGCTGAGCGTGAGCTTGAAGATAAAGATTATCTTGAGTGGATGCCAATTGTTAAGCTTGGTGCAACTTACCGTTTCTAATCTAATCACAGTTTAAGTACTGTTATTAGAAGAAGAGTAAGAAAAAACGATCCTTTTTAGGGTCGTTTTTTTTGTCTGTGAAAGGGCAGTTGTTAGAATAAATCATATGTACAAACAATCTAGAAAATAACGATGGTTTGTTGCGCTGACAATACCGCGATACGGTAATCGGACTTAATGTCTGCTATGACCATTAAATATGACGGTTCTCTAATAGCATGAATCAAATCAGCAATCAGGTAGGAGTAATCTATTCCTAACCCTTGTACCAGTTTGTATTGATGAATTTTGATAAAACTTTCTTTTATTTGCCACAGTAATTTAGCGATAATCTTACGCTGAAGTGGGGACAGTGCTTGTAAAGCAGCCATCTCATGCTCAGAATAAAACCGCTGTGCCACGCGCCATGCTACATGATTGGTTTCAATATCAATACCAATGGGACGGTGACGACTAATGACCACGGTTACTTTACTGTTCAATGATGTATTGATTGTCTGAACGGTATTTTGATTAATATCATGATTCTTGCTGCCTGTATGACTAAAGCATACGTAATATTCACTGCTGCTAAGCCGGTACGGGAAATTTGACTCATCCAAAGTATCGCGCAACTTTAGCTCATCCAGTAATTGTTGTAGCAATAATCGAACGCCTTTACGTTGTATGTGACGTTGATGCTGCGCCATTTCACGCATTGATAAACTTACTGGTGACAGGCAGTAATGCCAATTAAGCTCGTAAATTTTCTGAAAATCTACCTGTGATATATTGTTCGCGGATGACCACAGTAATTCATCCCACAGTCTTTTAAAGTTGAGGGATGAACACTCGCTTACTTGTGCAGTGGCGCACCACGTTGCAGGATCGAGCTGGGTATATTGTACATGGGTCAGGTTTAAGATAGAGCTTGGCATCATTAATTACATCTATTGGATTGGTTCGCTTAGTAACATGCAAAAAGCCCAGCGATATATTATTGCTGGGCTTTCAATTATAAAATATGTTGAGCTTTATCGACTGTGATTGGTTTTACTGGTGTTAGTAAGACAATTCAGCACGGCGATTTAGTGCGTAAGCTTCTTCAGTATTACCAGCGGCAGCAGGGCGCTCTTCACCATAACTGATGATGCGGATATTGTTTACTGCGACGCCTTGAGTAGCAAGGTAATCACGTGCAGCAGCAGCACGGCGCTCACCTAGTGCCATGTTGTATTCACGGCTACCGCGTTCATCAGTATTACCTGCGATAACAACGCTGGCTGCTGGATTTGAGTTGAGCAAGCTGGCATGTTGATTAAGAATGCTCGCTGCTTGTGAAGTAATTTCGCTGCTATCAAAAGCAAAGTAAACAACTGCCTGTAGGTTTTCTGCGCCCATAATAACCGCGCTTGAGTTATCTACGATGACTGCGCCAGTGTATCCAACTTGACCACCTGGGATACCTAGTGGGGCAACCACGACTTCAGAAGTAGCACGTTTGGTCGCACAACCTGTGGTTAGTGCCACAGCGCTTGATAATACAGCGAGGACTGCGATCTTAGAAAAACTGGTTGACATAATGAGCTCCTAAAATTTTAATTAATTAAAATTGTTTTTTTTGAACTGCTTACGATAAAACTTAGGCAATTGCTATCTATCATATACTAAATGTTACTTTATGTAAGTAGTATTACTGTAAATAATGCTAGAATTTACAGATAGATATGAGATCTACTACCAGCGGTGCTTGCCCCAATTTTCAGGATTGGCCCAATAATCCGCATTTAACCAATTTGGCAGCTGTTTATAATCATATAAATTGAACTGCCAAAGTCTAGCGGACGCTGATGACTTTACAGATAAAGGCTGCTCTGATTTGTCAGTAGTATTCATCTCTAAAGATGGCTCATGCAAGATATCAAATGGGGTAAAGCCATAAGCTTTTAGATCTAGGGTGTCATTAAGGGCGATGAGCAGGTGTGCCGCATAAAGATCTCGATAGCGCATGAGTAGCGGAATATACTGCTGCAGCAATTCGGGTGAGAGTGCGGGTAACCAAAAACAGGCGAGCTCATAACGTTCAGGTAATTGTCGTTGATTGAGCTCTAATAGTGTCGATATTTGTGGTGAGCGGGTATTTTTTAGCAATGTCTTTAATGCTAACCGCGCATTTTGGTTTGGGACGACCCACAGCAACTCAGTGTCATTATCAGTAGATTCAATGATTGTGGATGCGTTCTCTTGTATGGTTAGTGAGGGCAAAAGAGCCTCAACGTAATCTATCAGTAATGGTAACGTAATGTCTGAACGACTGTCAGTTTGCTTTATCATATAATAGGCCGTTTATCGAGTGTTGGTCATCAGTGACCCTATTAAATCATTTTAATCGCGATTATCCAATGGGTGATTGATGCTGATTATGCTGCTCTTTTAATATGTCGACTCTCTCATTCTTTTGATATATCGACTCTCTCATTGCTATCGCATTTTGATAAGTATCAGGGACGATGAACATAATAAAATTGCGATCTGCTCTTGAAATTTGGCAGTTTAGGTCAATGTAGCAAGATACCATTATCATCTTAATGATCATAAAATTATACTAATTGATGACCTGCCTTAACCTAAATTATCATGCTTTTTGCCGTATATATTTTTTGCCCTAAATAATAATAGGAATACCCATGTCTATTGCTGAAACTGATGCTCAAATCATTAATCCTGATATGCCAGATGTGCCACCGCATGCACCAAGTAAAATTAATTTAAAAGATTACCAGAAACCTAGCTTTGATGTGGAAACGGTTGATTTAGATATTAAACTGTTCGAAAATCATGCACAGGTAGACAGCACTCTGAAGATGGTACGTCAAACAGCAGGAGATCTCGTATTATTCGGTGAAGAGTTGGAGCTGATCGCCATTACGATGAATGGTAAGCCATTGACGGCTGAGGATTATCAACAACAAGCAGGCACGTTGACGATTGCTAATGCACCTGATGCGGTTGTTTTAGAGATTCAAGTACGCATCTGTCCGCAGACCAATACTGCACTTGAAGGGTTCTATATGGCGGGCAGTGGTGATGAGACGATGTTTGTCACTCAGTGCGAGCCGGAAGGTTTTCGTAAAATCACCTTTTATCCAGACCGCCCCGATGTGCTGGCGATATTTACCACGCGTCTTGAGGCGGATAAGCGTTATCCAACACTATTAGCCAATGGTAACTTGGTCGAAGCGGGTGAGGTGGTAGATGCCCCAGACCGTCATTATGCGATATGGCATGATCCAACCAATAAGCCAAGCTATCTATTTGCCTGTGTTGTCGCTGATTTAGACGTATTAAAGGATTCTTATACCACCAGCGAAGGTCGTGAGGTGTTGCTGGAAATATACGCAAAGTCCGCTGACATCGATAAATGTGATGTCGGTATGCAAGCGTTGAAAGATTCGATGAAATGGGATGAGGTCAATTATGGTCGCGCCTACGATTTAGATCGCTATATGATTGTTGCCGTGAGTCAATTTAATATGGGCGCAATGGAAAACAAAGGTCTAAATATTTTTAATACTGCTTGTGTGTTATCCAGTCCTGAAACGACAACGGATGCGCGTAGCTTTAGTGTGAAAGCCATCATTGCCCATGAGTATTTTCATAACTGGACAGGCAATCGCATCACTTGCCGTGATTGGTTTCAATTGTGCTTAAAAGAAGGTTTTACTGTTTACCGCGATCAATCATTCTCAGCGGATCAGCAGTCGAGTGCCGTACAGCGTATCGACGATGTGGCGACCTTGCGTGCTCATCAGTTTGCGGAGGATGCAGGACCACTGGCACACCCGGTACGCCCTGAGAGTTTTGTCGAGATTAATAATTTTTATACGACGACTGTTTATGAGAAAGGCGCTGAAATCGTGCGCATGATTGCCAATACGTTAGGAGCCGAGAATTTTCGTAAAGGCACGGATGAGTATTTCCGTCGTTATGATGGGCAAGCAGTCACGGTTGAGGACTTTTTGTCAGCGCTTAGCATCACGGATAGCAAGATTGAAAGCTTTATCGACTGGTATCGTCAGCCGGGCACACCAATGGTGTCTGGTCATCAACATTATGACCATGCAGCGCAGACACTGACGATTACGTTAAGTCAGCAAACCCGTCATGTCAGTGGCTTTGCTGCGCCAAAACCTTTGCCTATTCCGGTAGCGACTGCGCTATTTGATAAAGACACTGGTGACATTGTGGCTGAGCGTATGCTGCTACTCGATCAAGCCACGCAAACCTTTACCTTCGAAAATATAGCGAGTGAGCCTGTAGTATCCTTGCTACGTGATTTTAGTGCGCCAGTACAGCTCAATTATGATTATCAAGATGCAGATTTGGCATTTTTGCTCAAACATGAAATCAATGGTTTTGACCGCTGGCAAGTGACGCAGATGCTGGTCAATCGTATCTTGCTGCAAGGTCAAGGCGAGAAGAGCAGTCCTGATATCTATCTGCAAGCACTAGCGCAGACATTGCCTGTGCTCGCGGCTGAGGATGCGATGTTGGCTGCCCGCTTGCTTGATATTCCATCAGCGCAAGAGCTGGCGTCTGCTATTCATAAAGATTACGATCCAGCATTGGTGAAAGCGCAGCGCGACGACTTGTATCAGCCGCTTGCAGAGGCGCTAAAAGATCAATGGGCTGAGCTTTATGAGCAGCTACCTATGCAGTCTTATGAAGATAGTGCCGAGGCTCGTGGCACCCGTGCCTTGCGTAATGTGGTGCTCGATATGGCGCTGACCGCAAATGTCGATGGCGCAGATGAATGGGCGCAGCAGCAGTATGATGATGCAAGCTGTATGACGGAGCGTTTCGGTGCGTTGAAAGCGATGGTCAATCATCAACTGCTAAATGCTGATAAGTATTTAGCAGACTTTTATAATCGCTTCCAAAATAATGATTTGGTCATCGATTTATGGTTTAGTGTGCAAGCGTCTGCTGATACTGTGACCGCTGATACTATCCAATCCTTGATTGCTCACGCAGATTTTGATTGGAATACGCCCAATCGTGTACGCTCAGTGGTCAGTGCCTTCACCTCGCAGCCAACGGCTTTATGGACGGCAGAAGGGTTAGAGCTTTATATTGGTGTGATTAAAAAGTTGGATGATGCCAATCCTGTTTTGGCGTCGCGTTTATTGCAAGTGCTAGCGCGTTGGAATACCTTGGCTGAGCCACGTCGTCAAATGGCGCATGAGCGGTTGATTGAGTTGCAAAAGCAGGCTTCTTCTAAGCACGTACTTGAAAGTCTAAACAGTGTTTTAGGATCAGCGAGCGAGTAGGGTAAATTAAATGACTCTATAACAATAAACTAAATTATTTTATAAGAAAAAGCCCGTCCGATAATAATATCGGACGGGCTTTTTTATTAAACGCTTAATAATGCTTAAAAAACTTAATAATCTGTGTTTATGGGCAATCGTTATTAAAGATTAAAAATTAACGATTCGGCAAAACGTCTTTGACCATATCACGTAGGTTATGTAAGGCAGTGACCGTACTATCCCAATCTAAGCAACCGTCAGTGATAGACTTGCCATATTCAAGCTGGCTTAAGTCAGCGGTCAGTTTCTGATTGCCGCCCTTTAGATGGCTCTCAATCATCATACCGATGATAGATTTATTGCCGTTTTGAATTTGTTCAGCAACGTTTTGGATAACCATCGGCTGTAGATATGGGTCTTTACCTGAGTTGGCATGGCTTGAGTCAATCATAATCTTGCTATTGGTTTTGCCTTTTGCCAGCTCGTTTTCCACTTGTGCAACCGCAGTTTCGTCATAGTTGGGCTTGCCGTTACCACCGCGGAGTACCACGTGCGCGTAAGGATTGCCTTTAGACTTGATGATTGAGACTTTGCCATCTGCTGATAAACCCAAGAAGCTATGACCTTCTTTTACGGCTTGCATTGCGTTAACAGCGACTGTCATGCCGCCGTCTGTTCCATTCTTGAAGCCTACTGGGCACGATAAGCCTGAACTCATTTCACGATGCGTTTGGCTCTCAGTGGTACGTGCGCCAATCGCTGACCAGCTGATCAAATCCTGCATGTACTGCGGGGTATTTGGGTCTAATGCTTCGGTGGCGCAAGGCAGACCTTTTTCATTCAAATCGAGCAGTAGCTTACGGGCAGTACGCAGACCTTTTTCGATATCGAAGCTGTCGTTCATATCAGGGTCATTAATCATGCCTTTCCAGCCAACGGTTGTGCGTGGCTTTTCAAAATATACGCGCATCACCACAAACACGCTATCTTCGATTTCTTTTGCTAATATGGCCAATCGATCGGCATATTCGTGAGCGGCTTTGATATCATGAATAGAGCAGGGGCCGATGACCACAAAGAGGCGCTTGTCTTTACCGTCCAAGATGTTTTGGATGGTATTACGACCGTTTAATACGGTTTTATAGGCTGCATCTGATAAAGGTAGCTCAGTTTTTAGCTCAGCGGGAGTGATCAAAGGAATGAACTTTTCAATATTCACGTCGTCAATATCTGCATTATGGGTAACTGATGTTGTCATGGTTATATATCGTCTAGCTGATTTATAGGGAGTTTCATTATGCGGACAAAAGTGTTGGTTGACAAGGGCAGTCGCGCAGTTAATTGACTGATAACTGGAATGAGGAAACCAAAACTTAGTTATACTTGTTCAGCGCCAATCGTATATGAGCGCTTCAACAAGCAAGATTGTTACTCCATTTATCTGTCCGTATAGAAAAACGAATTAACCCGTTAAGTGGTCATTTCTGGCTTTTATCAGCTAATTTAGCTATTTGTATCATCGTCACGTATGATGACAATATAAAAGGTATGACGATAAAATAGTGAGTATGGCGAATGCTTAGGTATCACAGAGCTTTCGCGCAGATTTTATGCGTCGTATTTTATAATAATCATTCATTTATTTTATATGCATTTATTGTATTTTTTAATATCGAGAGCTTGTCATGACAGATTCTGCTACGCCTGATCAATATCATAACTTTATAGACCAAACAGAGACTGAAATTCGAAGTGCTGAATTACAGACTGTGCCATTGGTCATCGGTATCGTCGCAGGTGAGGTGTCAGGGGATAGCTTGGGCGCAGACTTCATGCAGCAGATGAATAATCTACGTGGTGATATTGTGTGGGTCGGCGTCGGTGGTACAAAAATGCAAGCGCAAGGGCTACACAGCATTTTTCCGTTAGAGCGTTTAGCGGTGATGGGTTTGGTAGAAGTTATGGCGCAATTGCCTGACTTGCTTAAAGCTCGCCGTGAATTACTGAGTGCATTTAAAGCCGCTGATATTGATTGGTTTATCGGCATTGATGCGCCTGATTTTAATCTTAGAGTGGCTAAAAAATTAAAACCGCAAGGCGTATTCTGCGTGCAGTATGTCAGCCCTTCTATTTGGGCATGGCGTGAGTCACGTATTCATAATATTAAAGCAGCGACCGACCTTGTGTTGTGTTTGTTCCCCTTTGAGCTGTCCGTTTATGAGCGCCATAATCATCCAGCAATATGTGTTGGTCATCCACTGTTGCGTACGATCGATCAAACATTATTAGAGACACCGATCAATCAGCGCCGTAGTGAGCTGGTTTGGCACAACGATGGCTTGCAGCAGTTTTTTATTGAACGATTTGACGATGTCAGCCAGCTTATTTGTGTAATGCCAGGCTCTCGGCGCGGTGAAATCACTGCTATTTTGCCATTGATGCTGGATGGTATTCAAAAGTTGATATTGCTTGACCCCAAGCTGTGCTTTATCATTCCGACCGTCGACCAGAATCACCAATACATCGTCCAAGATGTTATTGATCAGCGCTCAGAGCAACTGCGTGCTGCCATCGTTGTAGTTTATGATGATAGCCAGCCAGCCTTTAGTCAGCAAGCGATGGCAGCCTCAGATATTGTAATGCTGGCATCTGGCACTGCAACGCTAGAGGCGATGCTATTAGAGCGACCGATGGTGGTGGTTTATCAATTAAATAAGCTCACCTATCAGATTGCCAAACGCTTAGTCAAAGTGCCTTATGTGGCGCTGCCCAATATTTTGGCTGATACTGCAATCGTTCCTGAGTTGATCCAAGAGCAGGCGAGTGGCGACAATATCTGTCGTACGGTCATGCGGCTACTACAACCGCGTGCCTATGCTGAGCAATTAAAAGATATCGTCGCCACCAAGCACTTATTACAACAGCAGAGTAATCATGATCCTGCTAATAGTGTGATTGAGCAATGGTTTATCCAAGCGAAACATCGGATTTAAGCCATTATTGATTGCGATCATTTCTTCTTCTATTAATTACAATGATACCTAATAACAAAGATACCGCGCCCCTATGAGTAACCAGTACCAAACCCACAACTCTGTCACCCCGATCGAAGTAAGTATTGAGCAAATTGATATCAAAGGTCAATATCTACAGCTGGTTGAGCCTATTCGTTTATCGGGTCAGGTAGATATTGGTGAGCTACTTGTTCAGTATCCGATCAAGGTGGAGCAAGGCTTACAGCAGTCAACGCTACAAATGGGCGTTGATGAGGCAGGACGTGGGCCGTTACTCGGTAGCGTCAATGTGGCTGCTGCGATATTGCCTAAAACCTGGTCAGGATTGATTGAGATGCAGCCATTAAAGGACACGCCATTATCTATCTTGACCGACTCCAAGCAGCTGAGTGAAAAGAAGCGTGACCGACTTTATCCATTGGTTCAACAGCATGCTATTGGTTATGTTGTCGCCGAGATCCCAGCAGCGGTCATCGATCAAGTCAATATCTTGCAAGCGACGATGCTCGGTATGCGCTTATGTACCGAAGTATTGTTAAAAGCCATTGCTCATCATCTTGTCAACTCTATGAGGCAGGTCGAAGTTTTGTTCGATGGTAATCGCTGCCCTGAATTAAATGAGGCAATGCTCGCTGAACTGGGTATAGAAAAATCGACTATCGATTGCCAAGCGTGGGTAAAGGGCGATGCGCGTCATACCAGCATTGCTGCCGCCAGTATATTGGCTAAAGTCAGTCGTGACAAAGCCATGTATGCGCTTGATGCCAAGCATCCAGAATACGGTATCGCCAAACATAAAGGCTATCCAACACGTGCACACATGGAGGCGATCGAAAAATACGGCGTATTATCTGCGCATAGACGTAGTTTTGCACCAGTCAGAAAGTCATTAGAGAAAGCCACTTAAGAACAAATCACTTAAAAATAAACGTTAAACTGAGCGTGCTTCTTTAAAATAGCCTAAGCAAAAATAGTCATGGCTAAAAATAAGACAGTCCGTAATGAACGTATCAGTCTTCAACAAACACCAAGTAAAAATTTTTGGACTGTATTACAATGCCATTACAAATAAATTCAATACTGTGATGTTAGGGCGTGTCGAACATTCGACCATGGCACTGACAGAGGCTATTTTGCAGGCGATTCGACGTTAAAAATAGTAAGTTTAGTCATTCTAAGCGTCTCTTTTTAACAATGAAGCGGCAAAAAAGAGTCCTGTCCCCTTCTGTTAATATCGGGGCTGATACTAAAACTGCCCCATACTGCGTTGCAATTCTAGCTAAGGTATTAACATTATCGTCGACTTGCGCCTTGTCTGGAACAATTTTAGCTATCAGCAGTGCCCATTTGTGAATGTTCAACACGCCCTAGCAGCTTAAGTCTACTTAGCTTATGTCCGCATACTTAACGCTAGCTTTTATTGACTTATATACGTGCTACTATTCTATAGGATAAAAAATGACGCTCAGTACGCTATTAATCAGTACGCCACAAAAAAATCTTGCTGCAGTGCTTTTTTTGACAGTATTTATAACGGCTTGTGGTGGGGGCGGTGGTGGCTCTGATAGCAGCTCTAATACCAATGCGCCAAGCCCGAACCCACCTGCTATCGAGCCAAACGATCAGCCCAATAATAATACAAGCGACAATTCAAGCGATGATGTTGGCGACCAACCTGATAGCACTACTGCTACTAATGAGGTAAAGGCTGCATTAATTGCCAACAATAAGTTCAGTTTGGCACGTACCAGCTGTGGTCTGAGCGGCTTATCTGTTGATACCGTGCTTGATGATGTTGCCATTAAACATGCAAGTTATATTAAATACGTCTTTGCCAATAGCTCACCGACCGCATTCAGTGCGCATTACGAAAATAAGATTGCAGATATTTCTGGCGTTACCAGTAACAATAATCCATTTTTTGGTGGGCTCAGTTTTACCGATCGCTTATCAAACGCAAATTACCCAAATGTACGATATGGTGTGACTGAAAATATCGCCCAATCTATCCACTATAGTTCAGCAGGCAATCTTATTCGCTCGGATGTTGTGGCAGGCTCGATGGCAAAGTCCTTGCTGGCAGCGCCTTACCATTTGCGTTCATTAATGATGCCTAGTGCAAGCGTGACGGGTACTGGCGTGGTTATCTATAAGCCATACAATAAAGAGGCGGAGAACAACCAAGGTTATGTATTGGTCAACCATGCAGCAGCGACCCAAGCGACTAAAGATAATACGGTTAAAGGCGTATTCACTTATCCATGTGAAGGCGTGACGGATACAGTAACCGCACTATATAATGAGACGCCAGATCCTGTCAAGCATACAGGGCGTGACTTGCGAGTGGATCCTATCGGACAACCTATTTATATCAATATGCCATCCGCTCAAACGATTGATATCAGCAATGTGACATTCCATGATATCCAGCGAAATATCAATGTACCGATTGAGCTGCTAGACTATCGCCAAGATCCCTATAAAAATACGGCAAATGCTTTACCAGCAAACGAAGCTTTTATATTACCAATCACTGATAATTTAAAAAGCTGCCAGATTGCCAGTAAAAAAGGCAAAAACTGTGGTTTACATGGCAACAGTGACTACCGTGTCAGCTTTGATATTTTAGTGGATAATAAAACTATCGAGCGTGAGAGCTTTACCTTTACGACAGGGATAGTGAACTAATAATTAAGTGAACTAAGACGTGTTCTTAATCTGAATAAAAGCACCAATCTGGACGAAAATATCTAAAGAGTAAGTAGAATAAAGCAAGGGCTGAACCAGTTATCTGATTCAGCCCTTGCTTTATTATGATAGTCAAGCCATTGCACTATAAAAGAGTTCGGCGTTCCTCTCGCTTGAAATATTATATATGCCTATACTTGGTTGCCTTGTACTTCACACTTCTTTTGAGTTGAAGTAACTATATTACAATAAACCATATTGCAATCAATTATATAGATATATAAGCGCTAAAACGACGAGTTCGGTTGTTGCAAGAAGGCTTCTTCTTCATCCGTTGACTCGCGATCTAAAATGTCATTGCGATGCGGATAGCGACCGAATTGCTCAATGATATCTTTATGACGATTTTCGAAATCCAGCGTATTGTCATCATGTAATTTTTCAAACAATGGTAAGTAGCGCTTATGGATCATCAATGATTCAGAGTGCATAAATGGCATGATGATAAACTTGCGCCATTCAGTCGGTAACGTATCAAAGTGTGGTTGTCCAATAGCCTCTTGTGCCAATGCGATAGCCATACTATCTTGTGCAAAAGCGCCTGCTTGCCCGCGGCACAAATTACGCGAAAACTGATCTAAGACAATAATTTCTGCTAGTCTGCCTGCCAACGCCGTGATGGAGCTATTGCTATCGGTTGGTGCGTTGGCGATACGCCATGTCACGTATTCACCTTGCTTTGCCGCATGCCAGATGTCACCGAATTTATCCTTTATCTGCTTATCAAAAGCATCATTTTGCGCAAACCAATATTGCTCATTGTCTTTGTCGAACCAAAACTCCAGTACTGTACGCGCATTAGCATCAAGATGTTCTAAATGAATATTTTTTGGGTCGAGCTGCGATGAATAAGCTTGGCTAGTAGCAGTGGAATAATCGGTTGATAGTGACATAAGATATTCTAATTATGATGAATTTAGTCTACTATAGCGCAAATATTTATGTCTGTCATGATGCCAACAGCAGCTATTAGGTAACCTCTTATGAATGCAAAAACTTCGCTAAACATTACCCAATCATCTCTACCGCCCACGCCTTATTATTTGCTCGATGAAGCGGCAATCGTTGCCAATATGCAGATTATCTCGCGGCTGTGCGAGCTATCAGGCGCAAAGGCCTTGCTCGCGCTCAAATGCTTTGCAACTTGGGGCGTGTTTGATGTGATGCAGCCTTATTTGCACGGCACAACGTCATCGTCACTCAATGAAGTTAGACTTGGCTACGAGACTTTTGGTAAAGGTAAAGACAGTGATAATAAAAAAGAAACTCATGCTTACAGCGTCGCCTATAGTGCTGATGAGATCGATGAAGTATTGAGCTATGCTGATAAAATTATCTTTAACTCTATCTCGCAACTCAATACATTTGGGTCACAAGCGCGTTCTAAAAACATTCCTGTCGGTTTACGATTGAACCCAAAGACCAGTAATTCATCGTTTATCATCGCTGATCCTGCGCGTCCTTTTAGCCGTTTGGGTGAACATGATAAAAACAAGATTTCAGCGGTACTTGATGACATTACTGGGGTAATGATTCATAACAACTGCGAAAATGACAGCTTTGAAGCCTTTAGTGCCAGCTTGGCAGATATCGAAGACAGATTTGGTGATATTTTAGCGCAGCTTGAGTGGGTGAGTTTGGGCGGTGGTATTCACTTTATCGCGCCTGATTATCCACTAGAAAAACTGGCTGACAGGTTAAAAGGCTTTAGTGAAAAATATGGGGTGCAAGTTTATCTTGAACCGGGTGAGGCAAGTATCCATGGTGCTGGGTCATTGGTCACGACCGTCTTAGATACTATGCACAATGAAAAAAATCTCGCTGTAGTAGATTCATCCATTGAAGCGCACATGCTTGATTTGTTAATTTACCGTGAGTCAGCGCCGATAGCGGCTGTTAATAGTGATTTAATGAATATTGCCTCTCTTGATATCGACCCTACCAATATCGCCCCCATCAGCGAGAACGCTAAGTCAGCTGATAATACCATTATTTATGGTCGTTCTTGTTTGGCGGGCGATATCTTTGGTGAGTATGCCTTGCCAAATAACCTAACAATAGGTGATAAGATTGCGTTTGGTAATGCCGCAGGTTATACCATGGTGAAAAAGAACTGGTTCAATGGTGTTAATATGCCAGCAATTGTGATTCGTCGTCTAGATGGCAGTATAGATGTGCAGCGCAATTTTGATTATCAAGATTACAAAGCCAGCTTGTCTTAGTTTAGTTGTGTCGATAAATTGATTTGAATTTTAGAAAACAAAGACTTAAGTGTGTTTTTGAATGACTTTAACTCGTCTGTTTTTTATACATTATTTTTACCGATGTCTTCATAAAAATTGTTATAATCGCCACGGGCAAAAGCCAACAATCAAATGGTGCTTTGCCCGACGGGTGCGTGGGTTTTCCTCGGTCTTCCTTTTTAATTCACGCATATCATTCACTCGTTTCTGTTTTGACTCGCCACTATCGATGGTATCGACAGAGACACAAAGGAGGATTGTTCATTGAACACAAACCAACAAGCCAAATCTAGCAAAAAAGACGTACTCATCATCGGAGCCGGCGGTGTCGCTCAAGTGGTCGCGCATAAATGTGCGATGCATAACGATATCCTTGGCGAGATTCATATTGCCTCGCGCACGCAAGATAAATGTGATGCCATCGCCCAAAGCGTGAAAGATAAAAATAGCTTCAAGCAGCCTGCCGTATTGCATACGCACCAAGTGGATGCTATGGATACTCAAGCGCTGATACAGTTGATTCAAGAGTCGGGTATCCAAATCGTCATCAATGTCGGTTCGGCATTTATCAATATGACGGTATTGGAAGCTTGTATCGAGACAGGTGTTGCTTATATCGATACTGCCATTCACGAAGATCCACGCAAGATTTGCGAGACGCCGCCATGGTATGACAATTACGAATGGCAGCGCAAACAGCGCTGTGCGGACAATAATGTCACGGCGATTTTAGGGGCTGGATTTGACCCCGGTATGGTCAACGCCTATGCGCGTCTTGGCTATGACATGATGGATGCAGGTTCGGTGACGGATATCGATATCATTGATATCAATGCTGGCAGCCACGGTAAATACTTCGCTACTAACTTCGATCCTGAGATTAACTTCCGTGAATTTACCGGTACGGTCTACTCTTGGCAGGACAGCAAGTGGCAGTCTAATAAAATGTTCGAAGTGAAGCGTACTGACGATTTACCAGTGGTTGGCGTGCAAAACAGTTATTTAAGTGGTCATGATGAAGTGCATTCGTTATCCGCCAATTTAGACGTACCAAATATCCGTTTTTGGATGGGATTTGGTGAGCATTATATTAATGTATTCACTGTGCTACAAAGTTTGGGTCTACTCTCTGAGCAGCCAGTGATGACTGCTGAAGGGCAAGAAGTAATTCCGTTAAAAGTGGTCAAAGCGGTACTGCCAGACCCAAGCTCTCTTGCACCGAACTATACGGGCAAGACCTGCATCGGTGACAAAGTCAAAGGCAAAATCAACGGCGTCGATAGCGAGGTATTTATTTACAATATCTCAGATCATAAAGACGCTTATAACGAAGTTGGTAGCCAAGGTATCTCTTATACCGCAGGCGTACCACCCGTCGCTGCTGCGATTCTGGTCGCAACTGGTGAGTGGGATGCTGGCAAGATGGTCAACGTCGAAGAGTTGGATGCCAAGCCATTTATCAATCTATTGAATAAGATTGGTTTGCCAACGCGTATCAAAGATAGCGAAGGCGACAGAGCGTTAGCGTTTGATATTTAAATAATAAGTTCGATTTAGAAAAGCCTATCTTTTATAGATAGGCTTTTTTTATGTCTGAGTTTTTACTTTAATTTTACGAGGAGGTAGGGGAGCCAATCCTGCTATCCGCTATATACACACTACGATTACTTACTTGCACATAGTTAAAATATTAGTAGATAATCGAATTTCTAAATTACATAAATAAGGATGGATTTTATGAACTTACAAGCTCTAGAAGAGATTATTAACAATAATGTAGAAATTATTGAAGAAGCTGCTGCTGATAATAATGCAGATAAAGATGTTGTTATTGGAATTGCAAAATTTGCTGTTATTAATGGGTTTGATAAATTATCAGACCCACAAAAATATCATTTTAATAACTGTATTAGACACTTAATCGAAGATGTTCAGTGTCCTGGTTACAATCATGAATGTGAAGAAGCACCAACAGAATGTCCTAATATTTTAGATGAAGATCAGCTTGTAGAGTACTATCAAAATATAACTGAGTATTGTGAACAATGTGAGGCACAAGCTTCTGATGATGCTTATAGAAAAGCGGCATTTTTCCGTGATTGAAAGCAATATATCATAATAGAGGTTCTATAAGTTGGACGTCTTGTCCAGCTTATTATCTTTGAATTAGTTCTAATAAATTGGCTCCTTTGAATAAAGAAGTTTAGTCAATCGACTAAAAAGGAGTTACAGCATTAACCTCCTCTTGAGTTATGACATACACATTCGGTTGCTTTTTATCTCTTTTAGATTGAATCAACTATATTCATTTAATGGTTCCTCAATTACAACTGACTTATATTCGCTTAACTAGGTCTTTCTATGCTTTAATCAAAAGCTAAGGCATAATCCATAGACGGTCAATTCAATCTACAAATTATGCCCTTAGCATTTCAAGAGTCTTCTATCACCCCTCACTAGGGTTATAATTTCTCAACGCCGCAATACGGTCATCAAGCGTTGGATGTGAGCGGAAAAGGTTTGCGATACTAAAGCCCGTAGATTGTCCTGATGAAATAGCAAATGCTTTCATGCTCTCAGGCATTTGATCGGGACGCTGCTCGGAAGGACGTAAAGCATCAAGCGCACTAATCATTTTGTCTTTGCTAGCAAGCTTTGCACCCATCTGATCGGCACGGAATTCGCGTAGACGCGAGAACCACATTACGATGGCAGACGCCAAAAATCCAAGCAAAATATCCATCACAATACTCGTGATGAAGTAACCAATACCTGGGCTATCACTGGTATTTTTAAACACCGTCCGATCGACGAAGCTACCAATAATACGCGCAAAGAACATCACAAAGGCGTTTACCACCCCTTGGATGAGCGCCAGCGTGACCATATCACCGTTTGCCACGTGACCAATTTCATGCGCCAATACCGCTTCTACTTCATCGGGTGTCATGCTTTGCAGTAAGCCAGATGAAACAGCGACCAACGCTTTGTTTTTATTCCAGCCTGTGGCAAACGCGTTTGGCTGAGAATTATTAAAAATTCCTACTTCTGGCATGCCAATATTTACCGCTCGCGCTTGTCTAGCGACCGTATCTACAAGCCATTTTTCAGTGGCATTGCTTGGCGTTTCAATAACCACCGTTCCCGTTGATCTTTTGGCCATCCACTTCGAGATAAATAGTGATACCATCGAACCAACCATGCCGTATACGCCGCACATAATGGCAAGACTGGTGTAATTTAACCCGCCCGCACCATGTACGCCACCAATCCCAAAGAATCTGGATAAAATACCAAACACGATGCTAAATACCACAATCACCGCTAAGTTGGTCAATAAGAACAATCCAATACGCATCATGATGCCAGTTTCCTCATTTAAATTTAAAGACAACTTTAAGACATAATCCTCTATGAGGTATTATATTTTTATATATGTTTTTACTTTACATAAATGGCGTTATTTTGATAAATAACAATCCCCGTTAACCGTATAAATACAGTGATATGGTTAGCGAGCAAAGAATAAAAATAAATGATAAAGCCATCTAAAAGGTAAGAATAATTATTTTTTGACGGTTTAAATAGTAAAGGGCTAAAAGTAAACAATTAAAACGAAAATAGTTAGCAGGTATCATGAGCACTCATTGTTCAGGTTTGTCATTTAACGCGCTATAAGGTCTAATCATGAACGCTCTAGCACTTAAAGTCCCTCCAGTCGCTCAAGTTATTATTACCGCCGCTGCTATGTATGGCGTCTCTAAAATGCTTCCTACTTTGACGTTCTCACTCAACGGCTCAACTACACTGGCAGGGTGTTTGGGTGTGATAGGGCTGAGCTTAGGTATTATGGGTGTGACTCAATTTAGAATAGCTCAGACCACGCCCAATCCGCAAGCGTTAGAGAAGGTCTCTAGTTTAGTGACCAGCGGCGTATATCAGTATAGCCGCAATCCGATGTATGTTGGCTTGGTGCTTATACTATTAGGCTGGGCGTTCTATCTTTCTCACTTTCTGGCGTTTGTATTATTGCCTATTTTTATACTTTATATGACGCGCTTTCAAATCCAGCCAGAAGAGCAGATGATGGCACGAAAATTCGGCAAAACTTATCAGGATTATCTAAATAAAGTGCGGCGCTGGATTTGAGGTATAGTAAGTAAAGATTTTATGATAAATGAATGAACAATAAAATCAGGGAGATGACATTATGGAAATGAAAAATATACCTTTTGCTATTACCGATTGGACGACAGTAGAAGCGGTAGAAAATAAAGGTGAAACGGGCACGGGGTATTGGAAGACTTGCGAATTTAACAATATCAATGTGCATATGGTTGAGTACTCCGCAGGCTACCTTGCCGATCACTGGTGCGATAAAGGACATATTTTATTCTGTGTTGAGGGCGAGCTGAACACCGAACTAAAAGATGGTCGTACTTTCACCTTAACAGCGGGCATGACTTATCAAGTGGCGGACAATACGATTGCACATCGTTCGTCAACGAAGATAGGCGCTAAGCTATTTATTGTTGATTGATATTGCCAGTAACACCATAAAATTCATAAAGCTATAAAACCATAGATCTATAAAAATAAAGCGAGAACATAAAATGCAACTAGAAATTAATGTCATCGATGCTTTCACTGATACCGTTTTTAAAGGAAATTCAGCGGCAGTTGTTATCACTGATAACTGGCTCACTGATGATTTGATGCAGTCTATTGCTTTTGAAAACAACTTATCCGAGACAGCTTTTATGGTTCTTGATGATAAAGGCATTTATCATATCCGCTGGTTTTCACCATTCACTGAGATTGCATTTTGCGGGCATGCAACCTTGGCGTCAGCCTTTGTGTTATTTAACAAAAACCCTCATTTAGACTGTATTAAGTTTTCAGCCAAAGCGGTTGGTATATTGACCATTGTGCAAACAGACGATAGCAAAATACAAATGGACTTTCCTAATACTAAGCCTGAGAAAGTTGACAGTATCCCTGATAGCTTGCTTGCAGGACTATCTATTGCACCCATTGAAGTCTATAAAAATGCTCAAGCCTATTTTGTGATTTATAATGCTGAGTCCGACGTATTAACAGTAGCGCGTGATAACGAGCAGCTAAAACAGCTTGCGCCTTTAGATGTGGTGGTGACTTGTCAGGCTAAGTCTGCTGACTACAAAAACTATGATTTTATTTCACGTTATTTTTGGCCAGCCAATGGTGGCGATGAAGACCCAGTGACGGGTTCGGCTCATACTGCTTTAGCACCATTATGGGCTGAGCGTTTGGGTAAAAATCACTTGGTCGCTTATCAAGCATCAAAACGAGGCGGTATTTTAGACTGTGTCGTCGCAGGTGACAGAGTAATGATTTCTGGCAATGCCGTACAGTATATGACAGGTTTTATCACCGTTTAGGAGTAGATGGTTTTGACTGAATTAAAAACCGTTGGACTGTTTGCGCTGACCGCATTAGCAGAGATTGCGGGCTGCTATTTGCCTTATCTATGGCTGCGAGAAGGTAAGTCTATTTGGCTGCTTGTCCCTGGCGTACTAAGCTTGGTCGCTTTCGTTTGGCTGTTGTCTTTACATCCTGCCGCAGCTGGTAGAGTCTACGCGGCTTATGGCGGCGTGTATATTTCGATGGCTATTTTATGGTTGTGGACGGTGAATGGTATCAGGCCGACCACGTGGGATATAGTAGGTTCTGCGGTTGCGTTATTAGGCATGGCAATTATTATGTTTGCGCCGCGCGGTGCTTAGCATAAAGACCGCACCTAGCATAAAAAATGCCAATCAAACCGTGAGGTTCGATTGGCATTTTTTAAATGGCACAATGATGCACTAAATATTAATGTTTACCTAAGATACTGCCGTTGTCGTCTTTCTTAGATTGTTTGGCGGCTTTTTTCTCTTTTGCCGTTAATAGCGGTTTCTTTTTTACATTCTTTTTACTGTCTTGACCTTTACTCATGGTTTTTTCCTCTTGAGATAAGCCGTAATACCTTTTAAGCCAGTGTAAATAGCTGGAAGGTTAGATTAATGCTGATGACGCAAATAGTGCGTACTGCAATGAGTATATGCTTAAGGTGTCGCAATAGATAGCACTAGCACAATTCACCTACGATTCGAGTCAATCCTGTATTCATCCCTTGTTTAATGCTACTTCTAAAAATTTGTCTGATAAATGGGTTGTATAAGTAGATTTTCGATGCCATGGATTTATTTAGTCAATACTGCTATTAATAAGTGCTTACTTACGGAGTCATCACGATTTGCTATAATAAGCCACAAGCCGATAAGTTGTCGCGGCAAACTTTTATAATATTCATATTTAGCATAAAAATGCTTACTGTTTTGGTTGATTGTTATGCGTATCCGTAAACTTTTTAAATTTGAAAATGCACATATTGTGCGTAATTGTAGCTCTGAGCGCTGCAAACACTCTATCCATGGTCATAGTTATCAGATTGAACTGATTCTTGAGGCTAAGCGCTTGGATCACGGACAAATGGTCTATGATTTTGGCTTATTAAAATCGTCTATCAAGGACATTATCGATAGCTTTGATCATGCGATTTGTTTTTGGAATAAAGACGACCCTGAGTATGTCGCTGCCTGTAAAAAATTCAGTGCGCGCTGGATAAGCTTGCCAGTATCGCCATCGGCAGAGCAGTTTTCACGCGTGATATTCTTTTGGGCGCAAGAAATTTTAAAACAAACCCAAATGCAAAACGGTGAATCTGATGTCAGCGTTTATTCGGTGATTGCACACGAAACCGCTACCGGTTACGCGCAGTGCTTTGCTGATGATGTGGCGAATGAGCAAATGGGTAAGCTTCATTTAGAAGCGTTTGAGTTTAGCGATCAAGTCAGTGCCGAGTGGCACGACCCTGAGCTATATGCCAAATTGATCCGCGGTGAAAGCTTTATTAACCCAACGGTGACTATGCAGGTACAGACGCAAGTGCAGGTAGGTAAGCCTGATGCCTAATAGTACAACAGAGGACAAAAACGCTAAGACGCTGACACTGTATACAGAAGCTGATACTCAACGTTTGGCTGCGCAATTGGCAGCTTTACCCTTGACAGGTAGTGTCTGGTTGGCAGGTGATTTAGGGGCAGGTAAAACGACTCTGACTCGCTATTGGTTGCAGGCGCTCGGGCATGTAGGTGCCGTCAAAAGCCCAACTTATACCTTGGTTGAGCCTTATAGCATCGAGCAAACAGACGGCTCAATCAAGCCAGTTTATCACGCGGATTTGTATCGTCTGCAAGACCCAGAAGAGCTGTCTTTTATCGGTTTTGATGAATATCTGGATGAGCCAAACGCGTTGGTTATCATCGAATGGGCAAGCCGCGCAGACAGCTATTTACCGACGCCCACCTTGTTTATTGATATGACGCAAGCTACTAGTACTGACAAGGATAGCGAGTTGCGTCAAGTTAAGCTGCGGCTATCGAAGGCTGGACAAGCGCAAGGCTTGGATTTATCCTCTGTTAAGATTTAATTATATATTTGAATGTTCAACAGACCTTAATATAAGTCATCAATATCTGCCAGTACTACTTATCATCACGTAAAACAACGATACCTCTTAATGCCGCAAATCCCAGACAATCATTCTTATACTCGCATCAAAAAACTATCGCCGCTGCTCATAAATCAATTGGCAGCGGGTGAGGTAGTGACACGCCCAGCAGCCGTAGTCAAAGAGCTGCTAGAAAATGCCATTGACGCTGGTGCGACCAATATTGAGATACATATTACTCAAGGCGGCATGGGTATGATTGAAGTGGTCGACAATGGCGTGGGCATTCATCCCGATGATATGGTCATGGCAATTACCCGTCATGCAACCAGTAAAGTCGCGGATGTCGCTAACTTACACGGTATTACGACGTTGGGTTTTCGCGGGGAAGCACTAGCAGCGACGGCGGCAGTATCTCGGCTGACTTTAACCAGTAGCCATGATGACAGTGGCATCGGTCGCCAGTTGCAAGTCGCGGGTGTGTTAGATGATGCGCCAAAGCTTATGCCAGTTGTGCATCATCGTGGTACGACCATTACGGTTAAGGATTTATATTTTAATGTACCAGCACGCCGTGGCAATTTGAAATCTATTGCGACGGAGTTCGGTCATATCGAAACGATTGTGCGCGAAGTGGCTTTGGCGCGAGCAGATGTGGCGCTGACGCTGTTTCATGATAATAAAAAACGGTTGTCACTTTCTTCAAATGCGATGTCTTTAAGTACGATGTCTTCAGCTACAAGGCTTTCGAATTCAAAGTCTTTAAGTGCCGTTTCTACAAATGCTAATGGCAATAATAATGGCAATCCTTTGCCATTATCACGTCTTGAGCAAGCGACTGGGTTGTCGTTAACCAAGAAGGCGTTAGAAATAGCGATAGACCTCACCAGTTTAATGCAGCCATCCAGAGAGTATGCCAATAATAGCTTTGGCGATCAAGCGAGCGTTAATGGTTGGTTATGGCCTATCACTGATTCGCAGGATACCTTACCAAAGTTAATCTATGTGAATGGAAGACTGGTCAAAGAAGCATTGATAAGCAATCAGCTACGCCAACTTGCCCAAACTGCTCAGTTGGTAGGAATTGGCTATGCGCTTTATTTTGATTTGCCCACTCAGTGGCTCAATATCAATGTGCATCCATCTAAACAGCGTATTAAAATAAGTCCGATCAATAATATTATGGCGCATGTAAGCCATGCGATTCGGACAAAACTTAAGACGGTAGTGACTACAGAGACGATCAGATCTCCTAATGCTAATGCTAATGCTACTATTCAAATACTAGGTAATAGTCAGATAGTAGATAGTAATTTGTCTATCGATAATGCATTCGCTACTGTAATGCCAAACACATCAACGACCATTCATTCAAGCAAAAGCCATCAGGTAAAATCGCCCAAACAACCCTATCAGTTGTCAGAAAATAGGTATTCGCCTCAAACCTTAAACATACCAAGTGTTTCTGAGAAAATAAGTCAAAACACCAGAGGTATCGCTAACGATGTCGCAATACATTCGGTATCTTTGCCTTATTGCCTAGATGTTGTTACTCATTTAAATGAGGCATTAACCAAATCTGTTGGCACGACATATATTGAGAATAAAGCACTGCCTTGGTTATTGTTTTATCATCAAAGCCAATGTGTATTGATCGGTGCAGAGAATTGGCAATCAAAGATGCGTTCATTATTTGAGTCAAGTTTACTTAGTAATAGGGCAGGTAAAAAAGATCAATGGTTGCACAGTGCAAATGACATTAATCAACAACTTGCTGCCGTGAGCATGCAAATGTCAAAGCAAGACTTGATGGTGTTCTTGGGTGATGTCGACGCGTTACTGACCCAGCATGCGATTAAAGCGATAGATGGTAATCAACTAGCAACATTGATGCTATTATCTGCGCCTGAGTCAAGACAGCTATAACGACAAAAAATATAATAAGCAAGTTTTAGCGATGACACCGCTCAAGTTTATTTATTGCTACTAATATCATTAATAAAGGCAAGACTATGCAACTTTCATCTGACAGCTCATCTTATCGCCTAAACGCCAATTTAGCGGATAATAGCGTGGTGTGTTTGATGGCGCCGACAGCAAGTGGCAAGACTGCACTGGCTTATGAGTTATATGATACAGGGCGTTATGAGCTAATTTCAGTAGATTCAGCGCTGATTTATCGTGATATGAATATCGGTACGGCAAAACCAACCGCTATTGAGTTGGCGCGTTATCCACATCATTTGGTTGATATTATCGATCCTATGCAGAGCTATAGCGTCGCCGAATTTGTGCATGACGTTGCCGGTTTGATTGATAGCTGTCACGAGAATGGCAAAATACCGTTGTTGGTTGGCGGTACTATGATGTATTACATGGCGCTGCTAGACGGGCTATCTCCAGTACCTGACAGTGATGATAGTGTTCGCGCACGTGTGGAGCAGTGGCGGCAAGATAAAGGCATTAGTGCGCTTTACGACTATTTAGGTGAGATAGATCCGATCAGCCATGAGCGCCTTAATGCGACTGATACTCAGCGTATTACCCGAGCAGTTGAAGTTTATCTGCAAACTGATATTCCTATAAGTGACTGGCAGCGAAAGCCCAAGCAGGCATTGGCAAATAATCCCAATCAGCAATGGCACGCATTGACAGTCATGCCTGATCGTCCATGGTTGCATACACGTATCGAGCAACGTTTAGATATCATGTGGAATGACGGGTTGGTGACTGAGGTCATTGGTCTGCTGGAGCGCTATCCTTTAACACCAAATCTACCATCCATGCGCTGCGTTGGTTATCGACAAGTACTAGAATACCTAGTACACATCGATCACCCAGTATTTGAACAGCCGCATCTAGACAACGCGCAATTTTACAGTGCTTTTGAAGTACTCCAGTCTTCAGGTCAATCAAGCTTATCTGATGGTGCGACCGAGGCACTTGCTTGTCAGCAAATGCAAAATAAGGCATTATATGCGACAAGACAATTGGCAAAACGTCAGTACACATGGTTACGCAAAGTCATGCA
Source organism: Psychrobacter sp. PG1 (assembly GCF_014897815.1). Classification (GTDB taxonomy): domain Bacteria; phylum Pseudomonadota; class Gammaproteobacteria; order Pseudomonadales; family Moraxellaceae; genus Psychrobacter. Next base: position 117,718 of record NZ_JABUZG010000052.1, on the reverse strand, counting down.
ATTGCCTAGTACTTCCATGGATGGGGCGATAGCAGCCGATACCTCTAGCGAGGAAGGATATTCTATAGACCGCAATATGATGGTAAAAGCATTCACCACCATGGCGCAGGCAAGAGATTATTTGTATTAAATCTCTCAATGATACTAGGGCGTGTCCTTATTTTAAAAATGGTGACAAAATTTAGCCATTGTTAGCCCATTTAGAGGTTAATCGATGGAAATGAGGACACGCCACGCCTTAGAGCCATCAGTTATAGCAAAACCACTATCGCCCCAAAATATGGTATGAGTGAATACCTTATAAATACAATATGGTGTACTAAAATTATAGTATTGCAAAAAGCTCTATGCAACTATTAGAAAGTAATGACAATTAGTATCAAATTATATCGTAGATAGCTGTTATAATTTAAATTCATCAAAATAGTAGGTGTAATATTAGCCTAACTGTGTTTTTAATCAATATTAATTGACGTTTGTTGATAAAAATAACTAATGAAACAACTAGTTACTTAATTATTTACAATAATAATGTATTCGCGATAAAGTGGAATCACTTAAGAATAAGTAGCGTTTATTTAGATACGTTTTATAAAGAAAATTTATTATTGTATCTGCCGTTAGCCATTATAATTAAATTAAAACTTAAAATAGTTGGCACTAAAACATAATTAATAATATTTAGGAGAGCTCTCATGTCAAAAGGACAAACTTTACAAGATCCGTTTTTGAACTCGCTGCGCAAAGATCGCATTCCTGTCTCTATTTTTTTGGTCAATGGTATCAAGCTGCAAGGTCAGATTGAATCATTTGATCAGTACGTGGTATTGCTCAAAAACACTGTCAGTCAAATGGTATACAAACACGCTATCTCAACCGTCGTGCCGGCACGTAATCCACGTAGCAGTACGACAACGACAGGTACGAGCACTCAACCGCAAAGCGCTGCTCCAGCAGGTTATCAAGGTGGTGGGTTTGAACGCGGTAGTAATCCTGCTAGCACAGGTGGCTTTGAAGAGCGCGGCTTTGCGTCTAATCGCAGTGGTTTTAATCGTGGCGGCTTTAGCCAAGGCCAAGATCGTGGTTTTGAACGTGGTAGCTTTGGTCAGAGCCAGGAGCGTGGCTTTGAGCGTGGCGGTTTTGGTCAAGACCGTGGTTTCGAAAACCCAGCAGAAAATACGGGTTTTGAGGAAAAGCCAAACGATGGATCTAATGATAACAATGGTTAGAGAGCAAGATTCATTATCGAAGGTGCATTACTAATACGTGATTTATCCGATCAAAACCTGCTTTTTATAGTGGGTTTTTTTTGTATAAATAAACGTATAATAATGGTCTAAAATGACGTGCCGCGCTGTTAGCGATTGGTTTCGTAGATTATTATTAATATTGGGCATAGTATAGTAAAATACAGTATTGATTCATTATAAAATAGAGCGAATCCATGAGTAATACCCAAATCAATCTAACCCATGAGCAGTTTATTAGTAAGGCTATCGAAGCGATTAACACTGAGATATCGGCATTGGCTTTACTAACAGAGCAGATAGACGATAGGTTTGCACAAGCATGCGATATTATTTTAGCTTGTAAGGGTCGAGTCGTGGTCACTGGTATGGGTAAGTCAGGATTGATTGGGCGTAAAATAGCGGCGACGTTTGCCTCTACTGGCACGCCAGCCTTTTTTATGCATCCTGGTGAAGCTGGGCATGGCGATTTAGGCATGTTGGTAAAAGGTGATGTACTGCTTGCTATCTCTAACTCTGGTGAGTCCGATGAGATTAAGATGCTGCTGCCAGTGGTCAAACACCTAAATATTCCACTGATTAGTATTAGCCGTGATAAGCGCGGTATGTTGCCTCGTGCCGCGAACATTGTATTGACGCTCGGTAAATCGCAAGAGGCTTGTCCACTTAATCTTGCTCCTACTTCCAGTACCACGGCGACTTTAGCGCTTGGCGATGCATTGGCCGTTGTCTTAGTCCATGCGCGCAACTTTACCTCAGAGGATTTCGCATTATCGCATCCAGCAGGCGCATTAGGTCGTCAGCTGCTAACGCGAGTTGAAGATTTAATGCATACTAAGTCGGAAGATTTACCACTCATTCATCAGCAAGCGCCACTGCAAGAAGCGCTTTTTACTATGTCTGCTGGGCGCTTAGGAATGACGGTGGTGACCGATGATAATGATAAGGTGGTTGGGGTATTCACAGATGGTGACCTACGCCGTGGTCTAGAAAAAGGCATCGATTTGCAAACGCCGATGGGTGAAGTAATGGTTAGTAATCCACGGCACATTAGCAAGACCATGCGCGCATCAGATGCGCTCAGTGTGATGAATGAAAATGGTATTAGCCAGTTGCTAATTATTGACGACCAAGATCGTTTAGAAGCAATTATTACGGTACATGATTTGCTACAAGCCGGTGTAAAATAAATAGAATTAATAAAGATATCGGTTCATACAGTATAGATTCACACAGTATCGATTTATAACAATAAAATGTAAAAAATAGCCTTAAGAAAGAGGGATATGATGCAAGACTTAATCAAAAAAGCCGGACAAGTAAAGCTGTTGATAATGGATGTCGATGGTATTTTATCAAACGGTCAAATTATCTATGATGCCAATGGTATCGAGACCAAGGCCTTTTCTGTCCATGATGGCGTAGGCGTTAAGTCGTTAGCACGTTATGGCATTTTGACGGCTATTATTACAGGTCGTAGCAGTGCTATGGTAGATAAGCGCGCCGCGGAAATGGGCGTTAATTATGTGGTGCAAGGTCGTGATGATAAGCTGGTTGCTTTAAATGAGCTGCTAACCATACTTGATCCAGCCCTCAATATTACGGCTGCTGATTGCGCTTATATGGGCGATGATTTACCAGACATTAAAGCGATGCAGACCGTTGGATTTGCTGCAACAGTGCCCAATGCGCATGCTGAAGTCATTAATCGCAGTGACATGGTCACCACCCGAGCAGGTGGCACTGGCGCTGTACGTGAAGTATGTGACCTCATTTTGAAAGGTCATGGACACTATCAAGACTTCATCGCGCACTATACGCTTGATGCAGCAAAAACTCAGGATGATTTGTCGTGAATACTCGTGTTTTAATAGTTCTTGCCTTGATTATCGCTGGTATTGCAGGTTGGTTTTTTCAACAGCAAGGAGAGATAGCGCCGCCAGTTAGTATGGAAGCGACCGATGTTGATTATGAAGCAACAGATATCAAAGCGGTACAGACTAATGAGAAAGGCGAAACTGAGTATGAGCTGACTGCCAAAACATTGACGCACAATCCAGAGACCAATTTAGACGAGATGTCAGGCATCACTATGAATTGGGAGCCATCGGCAGAGCAGCGTTATCGTATTGAAGCGGGTAGTGCTGCTATCAGTCAGCAGACGGGTGAACTCAGCTTGTCAGGGGGCTTTTCACTGGTTAGTGAAGGCAATAAAGACGCGCCAGATATTGAACCGATAAAGGTGACAGGTAGTATCCTTAAAGGCAATACCAAATCAGGGCAAGTATATAGTGACGCGCCTGTCAAGATTGAACAAGGCATGAATCGGTTTGAAGCTTCTAGCATGACCGCCAACCTTGAGACCGGTGAATATGAGTTTGGTCAAGTGGCTGTCGCTTTTACTCCAGCTGAACGCCAAGACAAAGCATTGTTTTGATCGCAGTAACTCTTATTGACTATGTAATAAAAATAGCAGCTAGCATAAAGTTTGCAAATCCTACTACCCATTATAAAACGAGTGATTTTTATGACATCTAAATTTTTGCCTACTTTACGCTCATCATTAGCACGCTTCAATCTAACATCGTGCCGCTTGCGTCAATTACATGTGCTGCCAACGGTTATGCTGCTGGCACTGCCACTTTACAGTCATGCGCTGCCATCAGATGCCAATCAAGAAATCAAACTATTGGCAGATAAAGCGACCTATAGTGAGCGTACAGGCGTTACCAGCTATTCGGGTAGTGTCATTATCACTCAAGGTACGTTTAAAATGACCGCTGATAACATCACGGTTAACCTATCACAGGGTCGCAGTATCAACTCGGCAGTAGCGACCGGACGCCCTGCAACCATGCAACAGGTAGTCACACAAGAAAAAGGGCTGGCGAAAGGTCAAGCCAATAAGATTGATTATAATGCGGTCACTGGTATTGTTACTTTGACGGGTAATGCTAAGTTGGTTCAAAATGGCGCAAGTTTTGCGGGTAATGTCATTCGTTATAGCCTAAAAGCTGGTGATGTTGAAGCAACTGCTGGCGGTAATCAGCGCGTAGAGTTGGTGTTTCCGCCCAGTAGTAATAGTAGCCAAAGTAGCATCCGCTAAAAAGCTGAATGGTTAATGTAACTGTATCAACACCCCTTAGTGTATTAGTGCTTGAATTCTGCAACCGTATGAGTAAGTTATGAGTGATAATAAAAATACAAACCCTTTGGCAACCAACGATAACGCAGCACCTGCGACGCGACTATCAATGCAAAATCTAGGCAAACGCTATGGAAAGCGCTGGGTTGTGAAAGATGTCTCTTTCTCCGTAGAACAAGGGCAGGTCGTTGGTTTATTAGGTCCAAATGGTGCAGGGAAGACAACCAGCTTTTATATGGTGGTAGGGTTGGTCAATATGGATAAAGGCCGTGTCACTTTAGGAAAAATGGATCTGTCTAAATATGCCATGCATGAGCGTGCGCGTGCAGGAATTGGTTACTTACCACAAGAGGCGTCTATCTTTCGTAAATTGTCTATCGAAGACAACATCTTGGCTATTTTAGAAACTCGTAAAGAATTGAGTAAAAGCGAGCAAAAGCAAGAGCTGGAAAAACTAATCGGTGAATTCCATCTAGAGCATGTACGAAAATCATTAGGCATGAGCGTATCAGGTGGTGAGCGTCGTCGCTGTGAAATTGCCCGTGCATTGGCGGCTGACCCAAAGTTCATTTTATTAGATGAGCCATTTGCAGGCGTGGATCCTATCTCTGTTGGTGATATCAAAGACGTTATTTTGACCCTCAAAAATCGTGGTATTGGTGTTTTGATTACCGATCATAACGTTCGCGATACCTTGGCTATTTGTGAGAAAGCTTATATCGTCTCAGAAGGTGCTATTATTGCTGAGGGTACTTCTAGTGAAGTGTTAGAAAATGAATTGGTGAAAGCCGTTTATTTGGGTAAAGACTTTCACGTATAAATGAGGATGTGTTGAGCATTGGACTTGTCTCGAATACATTTTTTTGCCAAATGCGCATCGATTAGCTCTGCGTATTTTTAAATGTTCAATACACACCTAATATCTTAACGTGTTTTTCGCGCTACTATTTACGCTGTCTGTTAGACTTATAATTTCCATTAAGTTCTCAAGACAGCGCTTGCTACTTTTCCTATATCTAGCTATTCATCATATTTAGCATCACCTCTTCTATAAGATTTAGTCCATCATACTGATGGCTAATTTATCTCAAAGATCATTCTCAAATTAACGCTTATCAGAGCGTCACGATATTTTATCAATTAATCTTGATTGGACACTTGAATAAGGTTCATACGTTATGGCAAAAAATAAGAGTAGTTATGTCTGTCAGCACTGCGGCGCGCATTTTGGCAAGTGGGCAGGGCAATGTACTGATTGCGGTGAATGGAATAGCTTGGTCGAAGCACCAAATGTGAGCATGCCGCATCACAATAAAAACGTTTCTAAACCAGCAGCAAATCGATCAGCATCTCGTGAATCAGGTGGTGCACCAGCAGGAAATTATTCGGGTACGCATAGTGCGGTCATGCCGCTTAATGCCGTGAGCGTAACGCTAGACACACGCTTACCAACTGGTATTAGTGAGTTTGATCGTGTACTTGGTGGTGGATTGGTTGCTGGTTCAGTCGTTTTAATCGGCGGTGATCCTGGTATCGGTAAATCGACGATTTTGCTGCAAACTGCGACTAATATGGCACGTGCCGACTCATTGGCAGGTAGCGCCTTGTATGTGACTGGTGAAGAATCATTGGCACAGGTTGCTATGCGCGCTAGGCGCTTAGATTTACCGGCTGATAGATTACGCGTACTGGCCGAAACCAATGTAGAAACTATTTGTGCCGCCTTGACTCAAGAGCAGCCTGCCATCGCTATTATTGACTCTATTCAAACCATTTATACGGATGCAATCAATTCTGCACCTGGCGGCGTCAGTCAAATTCGAGAGTCTGCGGCCATCTTGACTCGCTACGCCAAACAGACTGGCACCGCGCTATTTTTAGTGGGTCATGTAACCAAGGAAGGCACGCTCGCAGGGCCGCGCGTTCTTGAACACATGGTTGATACGGTTTTATATTTTGAAGGTCAATCAGACTCACGCTTTCGGATGATTCGTGCCGTCAAAAACCGCTTCGGTGCCGTTAACGAATTAGGTATTTTTGGTATGACAGATATGGGACTGAAAGAGGTCGCCAATCCATCAGCGATATTTTTGAGTCGCTATGACAAACCCGTTGCTGGATCTGTTGTCATGGTCAGCCGCGAAGGCACACGACCCTTGTTGGTGGAGGTACAAGCGTTAGTCGATGATTCGCAAGGCTCACCTAGACGAATGGCATTAGGATTGGATTTTCAGCGCCTGTCCATGCTGCTGGCCGTCATGCATCGTCATGGCGGTATTCATACCAGCGGACAAGATGTGTATGTCAACGTCGTCGGTGGTGTCAAGGTCATAGAGACGGGATCTGACTTAGCAGTATTGTTGGCTTGTGCCTCAAGTATTAAAGAAAAAGCCTTGCCATCATCATTGGCTGTATTTGGTGAAGTGGGATTGTCGGGTGAAATCCGTCCTGTACCGAACGGTCAAGAACGTTTAAAGGAAGCGATGAAACATGGGTTTAAGTATGCCATTATTCCAAAAGCCAATGCGCCTGCTAAGGATGCTCCTCAATTTAAAGGCATCAATGTGATTGCCGTTGAACGTCTCGATGATGCCATTGAGAGTGCATTTGAACTATAAGGTGTAAGGGTTAATCATTTTGATTATGGTTATTTTATAAGTCATTGCTAAGCGCTACAGCTTTATCTGTAGCCTAATGGATACAATAAACTGAAACTACAAAAAAGCGCCTAACACTGATGTGTTAGGCGCTTTTTATGGTTTTTTTTATGGTTTAATGCAAATAGACTGTTTTTTTAGAATTATGGTCCTGAAACGCGCTCAATAGCAACATTACCCACACCTTTACCCGTAATACCGAGTTTTTTGGCAGCACCATAAGACAAATCTAGCACACGGTTACCATGGAATGGACCACGATCATTCACTTTTACCACGACGCTTTTACCATTAGTCTTATTCGTGACTTTAACATAGCAATTCAATGGTAGTGAACGATGCGCCGCTGTCAAACCATTCATATCGAATGTTTCGCCACTAGCTGTTTTACGACCATGGAATTTACGACCATACCAAGAGGCTAGGCCTGTTTGCTTAAATTTACTGACCGAGTTAGAGGCTACAGCTGTCAGACGCTCTAATACATCTTCATCATTGGTCAGTTGAGAGGTGTCACTGGCTAACAGCGAGCTGCTAAGTGCCAATGAAGTTGGTTGGCGTGCTGACTTCACCAAACTTGATGCGCCATCATGCTGACGGCTAAGCTCACCAAGTACACGATCGATATGGGAGGCGTTATCTTGTGAAATCATCGCAAGAGAGCTTTTTGCTTCTACAGCATTTGCATTAGTAGCAACTGCGGAGCCCGCAAACAATACTGCTGACATGGTAAGTAAACCAGATAAACGCTTATTCATAGATACCTCTATAACTTATACTTTAAAATCTAACTCTAATAGTTCTAGACTGAGCGTGGCAATGTTAGACCAATCTAACAGCGTCACAAACTCTAAAGCCGCATCATCAATATTTTTTTCATATAATTATTGATATTAAACATGGCTTTTATAGATTTTAAGGTATGGTAATTTTTCATTTTATTATCATAAGCGGGTCAGGATAATACGACCAAAGATACTTATGAAACGCTCAAATGACAGCTAACGATATTAGTATAACACCCAATCCGAATACAAAGGTTGAGTACCGAGTCCGCTATATGTGCTATTTACAAGCTTTCTAACATTGCTAAATTAATAAAGGTTTTAGAAGGTATTGCGTGTGTCTTTGTTATTAAACCGTTAATTAAGTAGTGTATTTGAAAGCTTGGAATCTACAATTCGCTAACTATACGTCCGAGCTACAACCAAAATATAATTAAATGCAAAGTTTATTAGTAGCTATGTACGGGTTATGTATCAAAGTACAGTAAAACGAGGTTAACGCAATTATTTGTAAAAAACAAGGATTAAAATCTATCAGTACCAATTGGCAACGAAGTGTTTTAATGAGAAGAAATATGAGGGTATTTTTAATTATTTCAATTAAATCAATGGCTTGTATTTATTATTAAAAGTAGATAGGAGGATTTTTATGGCAAGTTATAGGACTTGCCATAAAATGATGAAACAATAAAATTTGTTAGAAACTCTTAATTTGTTGTTGATTTATATTTATTTTCGACCATTTTGCATGTGACAACACTCTAAATGAAGACTTTAATTGGCTGGTTCATCCGCCTTACGACTTTTATATAGCCTGTATTTTTTGATTTTTAACATGAATAGCATTAAGGTAAAGTTTGAATGTTCATTAGAGAATCACTAGTAACTGTGCATCAACTGGGCTTGTGAGTGTGAATGGACATAAGTAGTCCAAATCCTGCCATCAAAGTGACGATCGCAGTACCGCCATAGCTAATGAAGGGCAGAGGAACGCCGACGACGGGTAGAATACCACCAACCATACCCACATTAACGAATACATAAACAAAGAAAGACATGGCAATTGCACCCGCTAGTAATCTACTGTATACATCAGGATGGGTGAAAGCGATGTATAAGGCGCGCAGGAGCAAACAGGAATAAATGAACATTAATAAAATCACGCCCAACAAGCCAAACTCTTCTGAAAAAGCCGCGATAATAAAATCAGTATGACCCTCTGGTAAAAAATGTAAATGCGACTGCGTGCCTTCTAAATAGCCCTTACCAGTGAGCCCACCCGCACCGATAGCGGTTTTTGACTGAATGATATTCCACCCAGCCCCTTGTACATCAGCTTCAGGATTTAGCAGTGTTAAGACACGGGTACGCTGATAATCATGTAATAGAAAATTCCAAGCAATCGCAATAAGCGGTATCGCTAATATGGCGGCAGCTGAAATCAATCGCCAAGACAACCCTGCCAAAAAAAGCACAAAAATACCACTGGCTGCCACCAATAGCGACGTCCCAAGATCAGGTTCTTTTGCAATTAATAATACAGGGACGATGATTAAGGCTAAGGTAATGACGATGCTAGATAGAGAGGGCGGTAGATCACGCTTGGATAAAAACCAAGCACACATCATTGGCATCCCAAGTTTCATAAATTCTGAGGGTTGCACACTGCCAAACCCTGGTAAATTAATCCAGCGCTGAGCACCCATACGTACTTCACCGATGATATCGACCAATACCAATAAAATTAATCCCATTACATAGAAGATGGGTGTAAAAGTGCGATAAAGGCTAGGCGGTATCTGTGCCATGATAAACATAACCGTAAAGGCCACACCATAGCTGACCATTTGACGTAATACCATACCGACATCTTGACCAGCCGCACTATATAAAATTGTCAAACCAATGCAGCAAACCGTCAATAAGAGGAGGGTCAACCATGGATCGATATGTATACGCTGCCATAACGATGGTGCATGACCTTGGCCTAAATGATGGCTCTGACGTGAAAAACGGTATTGCGGATTAGAAGACATAGGCAAAGTGTGTCTGGCAATTGAGGTAAGAGGGAAGTTTCAAATCAAATCAACATTTAAAGGTAATCGCACCATATTTATATCTATGCAAGTAAAATATCGTAGATAAAGTAACACATAAGAAATAAAGTCACATAATTATAAAAATTATAAGGATAAGTGTTAATTACCAATAACACGCCTCTGATTAGAGGCGATAGTTTAGCTTGCTTGCTGAAAATTTGATAGTATCGATAAAACGTTTTTAGCGGTAGCTTGTTGCAATGACCAATACAAAAAAATATTCTTATAGGCAGATTCACAAGCCTATGCTTGCACTACTCATGTGTGCCAGTAGCATCTCTGTTCATGCCGCTATTATCAGCGACAATAGTGAACGCCGTATCCAAGTACGTCAGGGTAGTAGCAGTAATGCTCACATCAGACCTTCGACGAATACTACAAGCTATAATTCTGGCGTTACCATGCTGAGTGGCGATAGCATGCAAGGATTGATTGCTCAAAAGCAGCGTGATTTTGATTTCGATGACAGTCTGTCTATTGAAGAAAATAAGCGCATGAATGTCAATCGGCGCGCGCCTGCTTATAATACAACTTACAGTAATAACAGCTACAGCACTGCGAATAATACTTACAATAGTACTTATACTGATTCTATTAGTATGGATTTTAACGCGTGGTTGAATAGCAATAGCTACCGTGCTAGGCAAGTAGCAGATTTTCAACGCTACCTAAATTCGCGGGTAGGCGCACAAAATGTACCGCCTATGTCGCAGTTGCTCACAACAGCGCGAAGCTGGAGCAAATGTGGTTATGAGCCTTATCAGTTACCACCGCAAGAATTATGGGCAAATATCGTCCCAACATTACGCTTGTACGGCGAATTGAAGCATCAAGGAATTCTACCCATCAGTAGTGAAATACGCTCGGTATATCGCAGTCCTGGTCTTAATGACTGTGCAGGCGGTGCCGATAGTAGCAAGCATATGAATGCCAGTGCTATCGACATCTGGGTGCCAGAGTATGAAGATAACTTATGGCGGCTCAGTACGATGCAAGATGGCTTATGCCAGTTTTGGCAATATCAGGGGCAATCTCATAATTTTGGTTTAGGGCTATATGCTACGGGTGCGATACATCTAGACACGGATGGTTACCGTAAATGGGGCTTCAATCACGCCAGCAGCTCATCTTCGTGCCGCTATTAAGTCATCTATGATCTATCAAAAAATCAAATAAATATGAGCCAGAGCTAATTAAGTTAGAGTAAAAGCGCTATAATAATACTGATGAAAGGCAGCGCTAAATGATAAATAGTTTAGCATTACAAAACTATGGTTAATGATCATTTAGTTTATGAAATAACATAGCGTCTATTGTAAGTAGGATTTATGAAGAAGCGGTATTCAACCATGGTGAAAACACATAAGTCTGATAAGCCAAAAAAAGCGTTTTTGCAATCAAATAACACGTATATGGCTTTGTTTGGTTCGGTCTTGCTATCTCTTTTATTGATCAGTGCTTGTAGCCCAGAAACGTTTTCTGAACAAGGCTCTCTAACAGCCGAAGATTCTGCTACTGATCCTGATAGAAACTTACAGGACGTTGAAGATATTGAAGATAATATCAAGAACTCTTACGCTCGGCTGGCTTCAAAGCGCTCAGATATCTGTCCAAAACTCATACAAGAAGAAATAGGCAGTCAGGTCGTTGAGCGTACTGCAGAAGTGATGGTGAATAATCATTGTGATTATTTTTTATACCCACGCAGTGGTCAGCAAATCTCGGTTAGCATTAACGACAGTCAAATTGAAGCGCTACTAATAGTGCCAGCCCTGCATGATTTCGCCAATGGTGATTATCAAGTAGACTCTTATGACAAGCACGTGATTCGATTGACCTATAATGGTGCAACTTATAAGCCTGAAAATTTCATGTATGACGTGGCAGTGACTATTTCTGGTTAAGAGCATTATTTTTTGTATGGACAACCCATTATCGACTTTTAGTACCACTCATAAACAGTGCTACTCATAATTTATTACCACTCATAAAGAGTGCCAACCTATAAAGAAATGCTGGGCAATACTAAATAGTGTTGCCCAGCATTTCTTTGTGCGGCTATTTATTGGTCTTTTTATCTTTCCAAGGATCCTCTTGTCCAACGGTGACAATCAGGAAATCATCAGGTTTAAGGGTATCTTGCATGGTTTGATTGACTTCTGATAGCTTTACTTGATCAACACGTTTGACATAATCAGTCAGATAGCTGTTTGGTAATTGATAAAAATTCATCATCCCAAGTAAGCCATTAATTCCTGCATTGCTCGCAAAACCCATCGGAAAGCTATTCTTAAGATTGTCCGTCGTTAAGCGCATCTCAGTGCTGGTAATTCCTTTTTCTAAAGTGTCATTGATAACGGCTAAGCTGGCATCAATGGCCGCGCGCGCCTTGTCATTACGCGTTGAAAAACCGATTTGGTACGGTCCTCGTGCCAGCATGGGATTCATAGAGCCTGATATGCCATAAGTGTAGCCCAAGTTTTGTCTAATCTCAGTCATGAGTCGCGCATTAAAATCACCGCCTGCAAGTACCTCATTACCAACCGCAAAGTTGGTTTGCTTCTGCTGAGACTGGGGATCGGTGGCGCGCTTATCTCCCAATTGTCCCATGAGTACGGTGGTTTGAGTACTTGGAAAGGGAATATGAATGTGCTTGGCTTGGCTCAGTGGTTTTGGTTCAGGCAGCTCAGTTGCAGGCTGACCCTTCGGTAATTTGCTAGTGATATCTTCCGCCAGTTTTTTTGCCTGTTCTAAGGTTAGATTACCAGTGATGGCAACAGAGGCATTTGCTGCGACCAAATAGCGGTTTTTGAAATCTATCAGTTGTTGCTTTTCGATAGTAGGAACGCTTTCAAGCGTACCCGCTGATGGATGGGCGTAAGGATGCTCGCCATACAATGCTTCGCTAAATGCAATGCTAGCAAGGCTGTTGGGATCTTGTTTTTGCTGCTGTAAACCAACCAATAATCGTGCTTTATTACGTGCTAGGATGCTGTCGTCAAAGGCAGGTTCGCTGAGCATCTGAGTCATTAAATCAACGGCTGGAAGTAGATGCTTATCATCAGATAAGCTACGTAGCGAGACAATAAACATGTCTTTATAAGCACTACTGTTTAGATTGATGCCCAAGGTTTCGACAGCGCGAGTAAATTCATTTTCGTCTAAGCGTTTAGAGCCTTGTGTCAACATAGTGGCAGTCATATTAGCAATACCAAAGCCTGTGCTACTAATACTGCCATCACGGGCGCTACCAGCGTTAAAACGCAAGTCGATATCGACAATAGGTAAGGCTGTTGTTTGTACAAAACGTACGGGAACGCCTGCCTTGGTTTTGAACTGCTGAATTGTTGGGATAGTAACGGTTAACGGTTTATCATCGTCAAGGCTGGTTAGCTTTGATAATGCGGCAATCGGTGCGCTGGTATCCACGGCCGCAGAGCCACGATATTCTTCAGCACCTGTTGTGTTTGCTTGTGCTGTCAACGTTGTTAGACCTAGCAAGATGCAAAGACTAAGATGCGACAGTTTTTGCATGGTGGCGGTTGCTGATGGTATTGAGCTGCATGCTTTTTTTCTATTTTGCAACAAATCACTATTTTGAGTCATGGTTTTCTTCTTATAAATAAGGTCTTTATGATTGGCGCTTGTATCGAATAAAGAGCTAACACGACGCGATTATTTCTCTGTCGCTGCTTGGTCTTTAGGTGGGATGACATGCATCACTGTTAAATTGTCCTTTACCAAATACTTTTTGCTAGCAGCTTCTATGTCAGCAATCGCCACGCTATCGAGTTTGGTGGGCAATTTGGCAAGCAGCGTATCGTCAAGACCGATAGACTGTAAGGAGCCAATCATCTGCGCCTGACCTTCCATACTGTCTTGCGCATAGACGAGCCCTGTGACCGTATTGGTTTTGGCACGCTCGATTTCATCGGCGGCGATGGGATCGGTTTTTAGCTTTTCTATTTCAGCCATAATGGCTTGTTGTGCTTGCTCTAAGCTGACACCTTCACGTGGAGTCGCTTGTATCAAAAACAGTCCATCGCCACGATCTAGCAAGTCATATGAAGTGCCCACTGTGGTAAGTAAACCTTGCTCGCGTATCAATCGACTCTCAAGGCGCGCAGAGAGACCACCGTCTAATACATCTTGAGCCAGTGAGAGCGCATAAGCTTGTTTTTCATTAGCTGCACCAGCAGTGACGAGACTGGGTACGTTATAACCCATTAACAATACTGGCACTTGTACGGCTTGCTCGGAGTCGACTTGCTGATAGCCACGGAAGCCTTTTTGACTGACGGCAGGACGTTTAGGTAGATCGCTTGGTGTTAGCTCACCAAAGTAACGTTTGACTTGAGCCAACACTTCTTGCGGCTTAACGTCGCCAACGATGACTAACGTTGCATTGTTTGGTGCGTACCATGTTTTATACCAGTCTTTTAAATCTGTAAGGGTAATGGATTCAAGCTCATCCATCGGACCAATAACGGATTCGCCTTTTGGACTATTCGGGAGTGCCAATAAGCGAAATGACTCATAAGCCTTAGCAAGTGGATTATCATCAGTGCGTTGGCGGCGCTCCTCCATGACCACTTGGTGCTCTTTGGTAAATTCCTGCTCATTAAAAAGTAGGTTTTTCATACGATCCGCTTCTAGCTCTAATGCCAAAGGAAAACGGTTGGCAGGGAATAGCTCGTAATAGCCCGTATAGTCGTAGCTGGTAAACGCATTATTGACGCCGCCAAATTTAGCAATCAAGCGCTCATAGTCGTCGCTCGAAACGTTAGTAGTGCCTTTAAACATCATATGCTCAAGCAAATGCGAGATGCCCCCTTTATCCAGTGGCTCATCTGCTGACCCAACTCGATACCAGATTTGAGTCATTACCACAGGTGCGCGATGGTCTTCTTTTACCACTACCTTTAGACCGTTTTCTAATTGATATTCGTGTCGACCTGACATATCCATGGTCAATGCTGATGAGGGCTGAATGTTTTGACCTGATTTAGCTGTGTTTAGCTCATCTTTACCCAAGGTATTTTCAATGACTGGCTTCTGAGCAGTCGACAATGTGTTGGTGCTGATAGTACTGGTTTGGCAAGCAGCAAGAGTCGTTGCTATTGCTAAGGCACAGGCAAGACGTAGAGAGGCGGCAGGTAAGTGCGACGGTGATAAAGGCAGTGGCATGGTATATTCTACTTATATAAAATGGCAACTTGTAAATTGATCAGTGGTTAGAACACTCTCAATACTAGCGATAGGTAGCAGGTTTTATAAAGATTTATGTGCCCCAACCATCACACTGGCTGTTGGCTTAAATTCTTGGGTGGTATTACAGCCTGTCGCGGATAGTACCAGTGTTGCTACTAATAAAGCTGCGCTGATGCTGATTGCTTTGTTTCCGTACGTTTTGTCAGTATTAGATAGTGATGGCATAGATAATTCCTAAAAATGAGGGTTGAGTGAGCGATAGTGAAGTAATTGGTAAGCTTTGGAATAAGGCTTGTTCTACAATAAACTCTGGTAGAGTAGGCGAAGTTTAGCATGTGTAAGGTCAGATTTTTGTTGCCAAATCTTAAGCGAAACTTTCTAAAGGGATGGTATGACTTGCCAGATTTGCAAAAATTGACGATAGGCTATGATGGTAAGGTCTGAGCACAACTCGAATTATGATAAACTAGGCTAAAAATTGACTGTCGTAGGTCATGATCCATGACAAAAACATGACGACATACCAACCCATTTAAAATAATCAAATAATTGACCGTGATAACTTTTAGGGCAAGCTTATGAATAACTCCAATAATAGCAGTCGTGTAATCATTAATCTCGATGGCAATCTTGATGACTTAGATGACGATGATATTACCTTACCCAGTCTGCCTTCGCAATCTGTGCCCATTATCGATGAGAAAGAAGATGCAGGCTCTATCCAAGCGCCCAATGATCAAAGCATCGAAGATCAGAAAAAAGACAGCACAATAAACAAAGATGTCTCAAGTGCTGATGCGGCACAAAACATTGCTTTGGGTGCGCCAATTGTGAGGACAGAAGAGCAAAGCACGTCTAAAAACGCCTCTGAAAGCTTTATAAGCGCTTCCTCAACTGATAACGATAATAATAAAAATATTGATACTAAGCTTAGCACTATTTCTACTGCCCCAACCATGCCACTACAAGAGCAACTTGGCGATAGCCCAAATGTCAGTCCTGCGAGTAGTGCGGTACAAGTGACCACTCAACCAGAAATCGAATCTACAGAGCTGCAAGAAAACAAGAAAAAAGGCAGCTGGTTTAACCGCATGAAAACGGGGCTAAGTAAGTCGCGTAAAAATCTTGCCGAAGGTATGGTCAGTATTTTGATCGGTGGCAAAGAGATTGATGATGAGCTATTGGAAGAAGTCGAAGATCAACTGCTGGTCGCCGATATCGGTGTCAATGCGACCAATCGTATTATCAAAAGTCTGACCGAGCAGACAGACCGTGGCGATTTGATTTATGCGCATTCATTATATAAAGCGTTGCAAACTGAACTGGTTGATATCTTAACGCCAAAAGTCGCACCACTCATTATTGATACCAGCAAAAAACCTTTTGTGATTTTAGTTGTGGGTGTCAACGGTGTCGGTAAAACCACGACGATTGGTAAACTTGCCAAGCGTCTACAAGGCGAAGGTAAATCCGTTATGCTGGCTGCTGGCGATACCTTCCGTGCCGCTGCTACTGAACAGCTACAAATTTGGGGTGAGCGTAATAACATTCCAGTCGTCGCTCAAGGTCACGGCTCTGATAGTGCTTCTGTTATCTTTGATGCGATGCAGTCTGCCAAAGCAAAAAATATCGATGTGTTAATCGCTGATACGGCTGGGCGCTTGCAAAATAAAACCCACCTGATGGCAGAGCTTGAAAAAGTGGTACGCGTCATGCGTAAAGCTGATCCAAGCGCACCGCACGAAGGTATGATTGTCCTCGATGCTGGCACGGGCCAAAATGCGATTAATCAAGTAGAACTCTTTAACAAGGTCGTACCATTAACCGGTATTACCATCACCAAATTAGACGGTACGGCGAAGGGTGGTGTGGTGTTCAATATCGCTGAAACGACGGATGTTCCTATTCGTTATATTGGTGTCGGTGAGTCGATTGATGATTTACGTGCCTTTAGTCCAAAACAATTTGTCGCCGCCTTATTTGAGACCGATGATAAAGAGTAGCGCTCGATAGGTTGTTTTAGTCGATGAACGATTTTTGAAAATATCATCATTTGAAAGGAAGCATCATGATAGTCACCACAGCCGCTTTTGGCGCACACCAGCTAACGTTAATTGCGAGTGTCAATGAGCATAGTAGCCCTAAGCTGGTAGAAGTCAATTGGCTGCTAGCAGGTGACTCTTGGCATAGCTCAAAATCTATTCCCAAACTTAAGAAACACTATGGGCTTGTCGATCAGAGCTTTACGTTTATCAATGAGGACAGCCTAAGCGAAAATGAGCCTGCCCAAGCGCTACTCATAGAGACTATAGCGCAATTAAAATCGTATTTTAAAGGTGATCGTCAGGAATTCGATTTGCCATTAGATATCAGCTTAGGAACCAAGTTTCAGCAACGAGTTTGGCAAGCATTACAAGATATTAGCTATGGCGAAACAATAAGCTATGCGACCCTGGCACAAAATGTCGATAGTCCCAAAGGGTTTCGCGCGGTTGCTAATGCTAATAGTAAAAACCCTTTTAGTATTATCGTTCCGTGTCATCGGGTCATTGCTAGCGATGGTAAGCTTGGTGGCTATACAGGTGGACTGGATAAGAAAACATACTTGCTAGCTCTCGAAGGTGTCACTTGCAAAACTTAGTAGGAGCGAAGCGCTCGTCACATAATACTAAACAAAAAAAGCCAAACATTTAAAACGTTTGGCTTTTTGATGTGTGAGACATAAAGGGTTGCGGGATAAAACTATTGCTCAAGTTGGGTCATTACCGCATCTGAGAAGTTCACATTGCTATAAACCTCTTGCACATCATCGATATCTTCTAACATATCAATCATTTTCATGACTTTTAGTGCGTCATCGACATTGTCTATTTCAGCACTGGTAGACGGTGCCATGGTCACTTCAGCATTGTCAGAGACCAAACCTGCAGCATTAAGCGCATCTTTGACGTGACCGAAATTTTCCCATTCAGTGATGACGAGCAAGCTTTCACCATCATTCTCGATATCAAGCGCGCCTGCATCTAATGCCACTAGCATGACTTCATCTTCTAGGCTTGTATCATTAAAGATGATTTCACCGCGCTTATTAAATAGATAAGCGACCGAGCCAGTAGTACCCAGATTGCCTTCATTTTTGGTAAAGGCGTGGCGTACTTCACTGACTGTTCGGTTAAGATTGTCAGTCAAGGTTTCGACAAGTACGGCAACGCCGCCGATGCCATAGCCTTCATAGCTTACTTCGTCCATATTGTCATTGTCATCACCGCCTGTACCACGAGCTACTGCACGGTTGATGGTATCTCGTGTCATATTGACAGATAGGGCTTTTTCAATGACAGCACGTAGGCGCGGATTCTTGTTAGGGTCAGGATCACCTTGCTTGGCAGCAGAGACAATTTCACGAATAATTTTAGTGAATACTTTACCTTTTACCGCATCCTGACGGGCTTTACGGTGTTTAATATTTGCCCATTTTGAATGGCCTGCCATATAACATCCTTAAGTTTTGCGTATTATTTATTGTGCTTAAAACAAGTATTTAATAACAATCTTTCACTATGAGTGTGTCATGAATAAGAGTATTTATACATTTTAAGATTTTTCAATCTGCATGATGACACACCTCAGATCACCTGTTTCTATGATATAGCTTGCGCTATCTCTTTGAAGTAACAGAGCTACCGACACGTTAACGATTTGTATTTTGTTGAGAGTGCTTTTTTGCTACACTGTGGCAACTTAGTGATTGTATTCACATGTGACCTGTGAACAATATTATAAACCAATTTTATCTATTTTGACTAACTTGGCCTTATCCAGCGTATTTTAAATCATTGGTTGCCATCAAGCCATTATTTTATATCGCTACTGACTCGATACTACTGACTATATGAAGCAACCGACGGCTGAAGCCATTACCCACCTGCGTAACCGCATTCATATTATTATTGAAGGCACAGATACCCGTTTGGGTAAACTTTTTGATATTGTATTATTGATTGCGATTTTGACCAGTGTGGCTGTGGTCATGCTGGACAGTGTGCTATACATGCGCCTGCAATATGGCACTATATTCTTTTATGCTGAATGGTTTTTTACCATTTTATTCACGATAGAGTATGCGCTCAGGTTGTTTTCAGCGCCTAACCGCGTGCGTTACGTCTTTAGTTTTTTTGGGGTAGTCGATTTATTGTCTGTGCTGCCAAGTTACCTAAGCCTCATGTTTGTGGGGGTACAGTATCTATTAGTGATACGGGTTTTGCGTATTTTACGTGTGTTTCGCGTACTCAAGCTCAAAGCTTATATGCAGCAAGCGGGATTTTTGGCGTCGGCGCTTAAAACCAGTCAGCAAAAAATCACGGTATTCTTTTTGTCGCTGGTATTATTGGTCACGATTTTCGGCTCGATTATTTACGTGGTAGAAGGTCCTGAAAATGGCTTTACCAGTATTCCGCTGTCTATCTACTGGGCAGTCGTCACCATGACCACGGTCGGTTACGGTGATATGTCACCCAAAACACCGCTAGGTCAAGCGATTGCGAGTATGGTCATGATTACGGGTTATTCGATCATTGCAGTGCCAACGGGGATTTTTACTTCTGAGCTGGCACGTAATATGCGTCCGCAACTCAATCCCGTCACCTGTCCTAATTGTGGCAAGTTCGGTCATGCCATTGCAGCAGAATTCTGTGATCGTTGTGGACACGCTTTGCATATTTAGTAGTGTTTGTGCGCTGTCTGCTTTCGTAAATATTTATATTTTATATCGTTATACATCAATGTATTCACTAACGAGTGGTGATAAGTCAATCTCAACACCGAGGTTGACCAAGTTCCAGTATTGTCCTGACACTGTGCGATCTAGCATCATGGTGGTTGCGGAAGGTTGGAATTGACCAAAGTACTTCAACGACGTCCGCATTTGAGCAATGACTTCGTGATGAACCTGACTTTGACCAAAATCAAAAGCGCCTTGTTGATAAGGTTGAATAGACAGAGGCTTTAGCCCAATGGATAGCCATTTCTCATAAAACTCTCCGGGGATATTTTTATCGTCATCACGGCGAATATCAAGAGCGATGAGATCCTGCTCAAGGGCAGTCACATCTCCTTTAATGGCATGCTTGGCAAAACGGCGGAACAATTGAACTTCGCTGTCACTATAGCTACGAATGCCGCCAAAATCATAAGCCACCACACTGCCATCTTTGCGAAAGGCAAAGTTGCCAGGATGTGGGTCACAGTGCATACGGTATAAGCCAAATAGTTGTCCTGCGGTAAAGTGGAACAGACGCTTGGCTATGTCTTGTTTGATCTCATTGTCCCAAGTCGCCGCGACGGTTAGGGTTTCTCCCATCTCTTCTGTTAGGGTTAAAATCCGTTTAGAAGAGTGGCTGCTAATGACTTTAGGAATAATAAGACCTTTGTCTTCTGCATGAAATGCGCCAAAAACTCGTAAGTTATGCGCTTCTTTAATATAGTCCAATTCATCATGTAAACTTTGGCGAATCTCGTTGAATAGTTGCTCTTGCAACTGTTTGCTCATATTGAGCACACCCGCGATTTTTAGTGCCATGCGTACTTGTTTGAGGTCACTATCACAGTTTTCATCGACATCAGGATATTGAACTTTAACCACCACTTTTTGACCAGATGGCAAAACGGCTTTATGCACTTGACCGATGGAAGCCGCCGCAAACGGTGTTTCTTCAAATTCGCTAAATAATTCTGCAACAGGCGCTTTAAGCTCGCGCTCGATTTGTGCACGTATCTGCGCATACGGCATGGGCGGCGCATCTTTTTGCAGCTTTTCTAATGCTGTCGCCACTTCTGGTGGGAACACGTCTTTATATTGCGAGGCAATTTGCCCGACCTTCATCACCGCGCCTTTCATTTCACCCAACGTTTCGGCTATCTGAATGCCCACATCTTGCATCAGCTCTGAGCGTGCTTGCAAACGTTTTTCTTCGTCACTTGAGAGGTGCTTAAATGAGTTTTTAGCTGCTTTGCCGGCAATGCTTGCTGTCATGCCAGCCAATTTCATAAAGCGCTTTCCAGACGATTTTGCCATTCATATCACCATATAGTGGGTTGTTTGCTCAGCCATAATTTTAGTATTTTAGTCAAACAATTGCTGTTTAACTCGTGTGCTATTGATAAAGCATAGTTATACAATTCATGGTTTTCGGTTATCAGGATTAAGAATTAAGCATTAATCGCTGATTGTGACAGAGTAGAGGCTATCAAGCCAGTAGGACAATGCCATTTGATAACCCAGATGCCCCAAACCACAAATAACACCGACGGCGACATCGCTTAGATAAGAATGATGGCGAAAAGGTTCGCGTGCATGCACATTGGATAAGTGTACCTCTATAAACGGTTTTTGTGTGGCTAAGAGCGCATCACGTAATGCAACCGAGGTATGAGTAAAGGCGGCGGGGTTAATGATAATGGCATCTACTTGCAGTGCTGTATCTGCTAAAAGTCCATGATATTGGATGTCATCTATCAGCTTACCTTCATGATTGGATTGTATACATATCAATTCAATACCGTGCTGAGCTGCACGTGCGATCAGACGTTCCTCGATATCTGCTAGTGTCGTATGACCATAAATCTCAGGTTCGCGCTTACCCAATAAATTCAAATTGACCCCATTAACCAGCAATAACTTATGAGTGAGTGTTTTATCGGCATTTTGCTTCGAAGGCGTGACGGTTGGTATAGACTGAGAAGGAGAGGTCATAATGGTCTCTATAACGATGGAACGAGGTTGAGGATTTATTATTTGTTATAAGGTTTAGATACTGTATAAGCATGAAATGGCATAAGCGTAAAATTGCACAGTTTAATCAAACCTTTCTCTTTATGATAACAGCTTGATGGCGAGGTTATAAAAAAATTACATGAAAAATAAAGCTAAAGCCAAAAAATCATGTTAAAAGTCTTTATGTTGCTAAAAACCCGTGCTATGATATTTTTTATGCAATAATTATTGCAAGTTTGTTGCTACTGCCGAAGTAGAGCAATTAGTAAGACAGTCGTTATGTTTGTAAATACTCACTGTGTTGCTACATACCATTATTTGCTATAGATGCGGTATGTAGGTGATAGTAGTGATTATAGTACTCTTAAGTTTTTGATCTCATCATCTTAGATCCCGTTTATATGCAATGTTGCAAAGGAATTTGGGGCTAAGCGGACTTTTTTAGGAAGCAATATTATGTCAGCTCGTGAGCAAGGTATCGTTAAGTGGTTTAATGACTCAAAAGGCTTTGGCTTCATTCAACGTGACAGCGGAGAAGATATTTTTGTCCATTTCCGCGCGATTCAAGGTGATGGCTATCGTTCTCTAAAAGATGGCGAAAAAGTCGAATTCAGTGTGGTAGAAGGTGATAAAGGCCTTCAAGCTGAAGAAGTCAGAAAAGTAGAAGAGTAATCTATCCAGTCATTAGAGCGGTTTAGCTATAATGTCTGTAGACACTACTGATATACTACTGAGTCAAGCCCGTTTTATCTTACCCATGTTGAGTCAAAATCAGCATGTTTGGTGGGATTAAGCGTTAGGCTTGGCTTTTTTTATGCCCGTATCTCAGTCAGCTATATATAGATTTCATATTATTGTTGCTGCTTAATTTAGACAGCAATATAACGGGTTATCATGAGCTTATTTATCATGAGTCTACTTATTATTAGTAATGAACAAGTGATTAATTTAAAAGGATATTTTTTTGAGTAATTTTACCACGTTTACTGATTTGCCACTTTCAGCACCGACCTTACGTGCCGTAAGCGATCTAGGTTTTACGGCATTAACGCCCATCCAAGCACAAATATTACCGCATACGCTGGCAAATCAAGATGCTATTGGACAGGCGCAGACGGGTACTGGCAAGACGGCAACCTTTCTATTGACTATTATGGAAGCCTTGCTTAAACGTCCTTTTACCAATGATGAAGAGCGTTATTTGGGTGAGCCACGTGCCGTTGTTATGGCGCCCACTCGCGAGCTTGCTCAGCAAATATTTGATGATTGTATCGCTTTGACCAAATATACTTCGCTACACAGCGTTTGTATTATGGGTGGCACCAATTATGAGACTCAGCAGCATGAGCTTGAGCGTCAATATGTCGATATTTTGGTCGCGACACCTGGTCGTCTGATTGATCTTGCCAATAAGGGCATGGTTTATTTAGATCGAGTGGAAGTACTGGTGTTAGATGAAGCAGATCGCATGCTAGATATGGGTTTTATCCCAGACATCAAGCGTTTGGTCGGTCGGATGCCAGTCAATACAGACCGTCAAAGCTTACTGTTTTCTGCCACCTTTAACCAAGATGTGATGAATCTAGCCTATCGCTGGTTGCATGAGCCGCAGTTTGTTGAAATCGAGCCAGAACATAAAACCAGTGAGTTGGTCGATCAGCACTTTTATTTACTGACAGAAGATCAAAAATTAGAAGCGTTGCAGCGTATCATCAGTGATACGGCAGTGGATAAAGTGATTGTCTTTGCCAATCGTAAAGACCAAGTCAAGCGTCTCTATCATAAGCTGCGTCAAGCGCATAAAATTGTGATGTTGTCAGGCGATGTTATTCAACAAAAACGCGAAAAGTATTTACAGCGTTTTAAAGATGGTCATGCTTCTGTCTTGGTGGCAACTGATGTCGCAGGACGCGGTATCCATGTCGATGATGTTAGCCACGTGGTTAATTATACCTTGCCTGATCAGCCAGATGATTACGTGCATCGTATTGGCCGTACGGGTCGTGCTGGACAAACAGGCATCAGCATTAGTTTTGTGAGTGAAGATGATGCTTTTAATATACCAGCGCTAGAGAAGCATTTAGATACTAAGTTTACCCTTGAGCAGTGGCAAGAATAGTGATTTATAAGCCATCAGTTCTACTATAGTGTACAGCTGTCGGAATCATAAAAGCCCTCAACGTCATGATTGATGTTAAGGGCTTTTTTATATGGCAGATTTTGATGTTAAATGATTTTATATTTTAACAATATCTATTATCGATGATTCTATTGAGCTTGTTCCATCATTTCAGAATGTTCATCGTGGTTCATGTTGATCGCGCCATCACTCATATCATGCATACTATGATCCATACCTTGGGGGTGTGTGCTGTTATCAGTTGGCATCATATGATGGCTGCTGTAATCCATATTTGTATCCATCGGCATATCCGTCATTTGTGGATCGCTCATTTGCATATGATCGCCTTGCATATTGGACATATCATGGCCCCCATGCATGCTAGACATTGCTATAGGGACAAACACAACGGCTAAGCCAGATAATACCATGACAGCGCCATTAAGCTGTCTCAAGCGAAAACGTCCAATCTTGTCACGCAACCAGCCAACGGTTTCGTGCGTGGCGACTAGCATCGGTACGGTTCCTAAGCCAAACACAAACATGAGTGCTGCACCGCTTAGTGGATTGTGAGCGACTACTGCAATCAATAATGCACCGTAAACCAATCCGCAAGGCAAAAATCCCCAAAGCAGTCCAGCCGTTAATGCTCGCGGAAAGGTATTGAGTGGAAATACTTTTTGACGAAGTGGGCTGAGATATTGCCAAAATCGCATACCAAAACGCTCAAGATTTTTTAAAAATGGTGCGCCAAGCATGGTCACGCCGACGAATACTAACACCAAGCCTAGCAAGATACGTGGCGTACTATTACCTTTCATTAAGGGTTCTAGCACAGTGGTGCCAATCAGGCCTGCCATCAAACCTAAAAATGCGTAACTGGTCAAACGCCCTAAATGATAAGTTGCCACAAGAGCACGGCGTTTGGTAGGGCTGACGTCTTTCATCGATAGCCCAAATGCTGTCACCAGACCGCCACACATGCCTAAGCAATGCGGTGAACCAAAAAATCCCATCAGTAGTGCCGCAATAAGTAAAGCGGTGGTCATGGGGCGATTCTCCTAAAAAATGAAAAGCAAACCTACGCATACAATCGGCATTTAACCAATACTTAACAGTAGGTTGCGCAGATAGTACAAGCCTTGATAAGTGGTTACGGCATCCACCTCGTTCAATGTACTAAGTCGTACTATTTGCGCTCGGTTGCCATATATTCACACTTTCAATAGCTTGTACTATAGATAAGGTGGCTCAATGCTAGATTTTTGGATGTTTATCAAGGTCAGCATGATCAATTGACTCTATATCAGGATGGATCACCTTATCATCAGCGACTATATCAGTCACCGTGGTATCGTCATTTTGCGAAATAGGCGTTGAGTAATCATGAGCCTGTATGGTTTGCCGTCGCTCTTGGCGATCATCCAATATGATGCGCTGTGATGCATTGTCCAAATCTTCAAACTGGTTTGATTTGACCGCATAGCGTACTGCCCAAATGGCAACCACAAACAGCATGAGACTTAATGGAATTAACAAAAATATACTGAGCATGGTAACTCTCTTAAATAGCATTTTCTTTTATTATTATACACTCATCACAAGTATAGTGGATGACCGGTAGTGATTAGGGTAAGTTCTCAAAAGATATTGAACTGGCTACCTGTTTGTATTGAACTTTATTCGTCAGGTTTTTTTGCTGCGTTACCTCTAGGGGTTAACAGCTGCTGTGAAGTCACGTCGTTGGCATGACGACAATTCATTTGAGGACGTATCACATCGCGTAAATAAGCGGCAACTTCATAAACAGCGCGTCGAGAATGACTTAAGTTTTGCGCAGGTTTCATCCAGTTACGGCTCACTGGTAAAGGGGCGCTAAGTGGTGTGCTATTGATACCGTTTAAGGCAAACTGTCTACGAGCACGTGCCATATGGTAGCTGTCAGTAATGAGATACACATGACGCAGTGGAATACGTTTGGCGGTAAAACGCGCATTTTCGCAGGTATTCATACTGGCATTTTCACTTATCAGCCCATCAATACCATGCTCAATGAGCCATTGACCGAGCCACGGCGCTTCAGCACCGCTTAGTACAATAGGTAGGGGTAAGTCGTGATAAGCGCTGGCAGCGGTACGGGCACGGTTGAGGCTGTAGCTATTAAGAATAATCTGATTGTCATGATCATTGGTTAGTCCGCCGCCTAAAACCACATAAGCGGTAGGCGGTGAACTCAAGGCAGCAGAGGGTAGGCTGGGCAATGGCAAAAGCGTAAATAGATAAACAATCGCTTGGGAGAACAGCGGCGTGAATAGGCTGATGAGTACTAAAATAACAGTCGTTGAGCCAAGTAAAAAGGTAATATTAATAATACGAAATAGCTTTATCATACGCTCAGCTGAACGCAGGTAATAACGCCATAGTCGCTTAGATAATAGCCGCTTAGACCACATGCTCATCATACCCAATAGAGCCATCAGTATTTACCCAAACTGGCTCACGCGCTAACTGAATCGCAAATTTTTCATAGACCGTATCGACGATATGTCGTTGGGCATCTGCTACATCATCTTGAGTGGCGTGATAAGGGGCATGATTGGTCAGCACCAAGGCTTGCTGCTGATGGGTGAAAATCGGTGCAATACCACCACCTTTTAAGCCTGTCTGTTCAATCAACCAGCCTGCCACAACCTTTACCATGGCATCAGGCATAGCGTAGCCGACGATAGTAGGGTAGGTCGATTGTAAAGCAATAAAGTGCGATTGAGGAATAATGGGGTTTTGAAAAAAGCTACCACAATTTGGCAGTTGCTTGGGATTAGGGAGTTTCTGTCGACGAATATCGATAATCGCTTGCATGATATCCGCAGGCACTGGCTGCGTACGATCGTCTTGCTCGGCATAGCGTTGTGCAACGGTTTGCACATCACCATAGCTGGCTAGGATTTTGGTTGCATCGGTATGTAATCTGAATCCAACACAGCTGATTAGCCAGGTATTAGGCGAACGTTTAAAAATGCTGTCACGATAGCCAAACTCGCAGTCCGTGGCTGTGAGATGATGCCAAGTTTGAGTGGGTAAGTGATAGGCTCGTACATACTGTAAGCAGTCTTCTAGTTGGACACCATAAGCACCGATATTTTGTACGGGTGCCGCACCAGTTAGCCCCGGGATTAGTGCCAGATTTTCTAGCCCATACCAACCTTGACTGACCGTATATACCACCAAGTCATGCCAGTTTTCGCCTGCCATTACTGCGATATCGACGTAACTATCTGTCTGAGCGGTTAGGCTGATACCGCGCATTTGGGGCTGCAATACGATAGCATTCAGATGCGCTGGCAATAACACATTACTACCGCCAGACAACACAAATAATGGCTTATTTTGCGCTATGTCTTTTGTATAATTTGCCATAAAATCGTCAAGCTGTGCTTCAGCCGTCAGTGTCACGACAGTATCCGCGACACAGGCTAAGGCCATGGTATTACCATGTGACAAATCGACTAATTCACGGGCCAATAAGCCTGCTGGCAAATCAGTGGTCATGGCAAATTGAGTACTAGAATCCAAGCGTGAAACTGAGGTCATAACATAGCCCATGTGGCAGATAGATAATGGATTACACAGTGTTTATTATAAAGGATGAAAGACATAAAGGTGGCAGAAAGTTAGCTTTAGCGTTAGCAAGCTTTCCAGCTTTCAATCCACGCTTGTGCGCTTGACTCAATACGCTCAATTACCTCTTCAAAGTCATCGCCATCGCCTTTATAAGGATCTGGCACATCGTCGCCGCCATAAGTAGGATCTTCCTCACTAAATAAAGCCAACTTGGCCAAATTGTCTTCTGTCTCTATCAAGCTGTCTTTGATGGCTTGTAAATCAGCTAAATTCTGTGTATCCATCGCTAGAATTAAATCAAAATTACGAAAATCATCGGCACTGACTTGGCGGGCGACCAGTTTATTGATTTTATAACCATGCGCTTTTGCATGGCGTTGCGAGCGAGTGTCGGGCGCATGACCAATATGCGAGTCACTCGTTCCTGCTGAATCTACTTTGATTGACAATCCAGCAATCGCTGCTTGCTGACGAAAGACTTCTTCAGCCGTTGGTGATCGGCAAATATTTCCCAAACAAACCAATAATACAGAAGACGGGGTACAGGTTTTCAGCAGCATAATATGACCTTGTATAACAAAAAAACATGCTATAAGAGACCGGCATGTTAGTGCGGCTTTTATTAGCATGCAATTAATTAAGTAAATCGGCTGTCAGCGTAACGGTTAATGCCTTGAATGGCAAGAGTAGAAGCTAAACAATACGGTCATATGTTCACGAATTTTCGATGATATTATTTATAATCTAAGGTCGTGCTTTGACCAGCTTATTCTTGTTTGTGCTTAAAGCGTTGAAGGTCACGGCGCTCTTTTTTGTTGGGTTTATTATCAGGCCGTGCAAGATTGGCAAGTTTGCGCTGCTCAGCATGATAAGCGCGGCGCTCTTCGCTTTCTTCAGTTTCTGAATACAAGACTTCAGCAGCGAGCGCATTACCACGTTGCGCCGTTAGTGCTTCAACGATGACGGTCTTTTCAGTCATGGCAGTGGCTGAGCCTTGACGAATCTGTAGTTCATCGCCAATCATAATCTCTTTACTGGTCTTTACGCGGCTACCCGCATAATGTACCCGTCCGCTTTCGATGGCTTCTTTGGCGAGATTACGTGTCCGATAAAATCGTGCTGCCCACAACCACTTATCGAGACGCATACGCACGACATCAGGTTGGCTATGGCTAGGCTGATTGTGGTTTTTGTTGTGTTTACTCATCAAAACCTCATCGATATCCATAAAGTAAGATAATAATAATGGTGGCTTTTTTGCAAATTGAAAGAGCCCTGCGCTATCAAAATGTTTAAAAATAGATTTTTATGGTAAAGAGAGAAAGTCTCGTCTTAGCCATTATTCTGATTGGCAACTTTCATCGCCATTTCTGCCGCATCATTTGTCTTTAACTGCGCTAAACCATTAATCACACCTGTGATATTTTCTACGGTTTTATTTTGGCTTAATTTAAATTGGGCTTGTATAGAATCGATGGGCAGCTTAAAGCCAATAATCCCTCGGCACATAGCATCGATATAAGTAGCAGGTGCCTCATCTAATGACCAAGGATGGTCGGATATCACCTCTTGCTGCGCAGTCATGGTTGCTAATATCCCTTTCAGCGTCTCAGCGTCTCAGTGTATCGGCGTCTTCAAGCAGTTCAATTTTGGATTGAATATGGACGCTTTGATAGTTCCAAGTGGGCACTTCTTTATGGGTTTTCGCTTTGCTAGGATACCAGTTGGGGCTGATATAATGTCCAGAATCTTGAAAAATAATTAACCACGCAGTATCTGGTAAGGTGTTCTGATAAATAGGGTTTTTACGAGAGAAATGACCGTAAAGATAGCCGTGCTGAGCATTAGAGTTAATATCAGAATCAACACTAGCATCAGGCATAAAGTTATCGTTATGCCAGAAGAGTGGTATATGGCAGGCTTCGATGCCATCTTTGGTTTGAGCAACCAAGGTTGCTAAGGGATTGGCTGCGATAAATCCAATGATATTTTCTAGGTTTTCTTCGGCAAAAATAGCAGGAGTATGCATGCTGTTCTCAGTTTATATTTGACATGAAATCAGTGACACCACTGCTGCTCACATGGAATACCATCATTGTTACCATCCATTTTGGTATTCGGGCAGTGTTGTATAAAGTAAGTAGCTTCTGCGCATGACGTCATCTGAGAGCAATGCTTCCTGCCATCACAGGTAAAGCTTGATGCTGATGACGTGAGTACTGGTTTTACTGCCGAGACTGATGTTGACGTTGCATCTGAATCGACGTACGTTGGCGGTATGTCATCCAGATCAGTTGAGGTAAAAGCAGCGTCAACTGGAGTATCAGTCGTAACGTCAGCGATAGGGTTACTGTTCGTGTTGTCAGGTTGCAGCATCTTATAACCCAAAAGTGCTAAAACCAGTAATAATACAAAGATCAATATCTTTTGAGTCACGGTTTATTACCTAGTCATGGTCGCTATGAATTAATGAAAGCTACCAATACATAATCACTATTCATTCATCAATGGCGGCTTTTTGGTGATTAACAAACAGCCATTGATGGATTGATAGTCTATTTTTATTTCAAAAATAATTGATAACCAATATTGTCATTGAGCATGGTGCAGTCATAGCCGATATCGAGTAACGCGTCTTGTAATTGGCGAGAGTTACCTTCAGACGCTTGCAAACCGACCAATACGCGACCTTCGGCGGCACCATGATTGCGATAATGAAACAAAGTGATATTAAAGTCATCACCCAGTTTTTCTAAAAACTTCAGCAATGCCCCTGGACGTTCAGGGAAAACCACACTTAATAATTGCTCGTTTGCAACATGTGCATGACCACCAATCAAATGGCGGATATGCGATTTGGCAATATCATCATCGGTCAGATCATGAGCCGTGTAGCCATCAGCTGCCAATTGGGTGCGAATGGTTTTACGCTCTTTGTCGCCTTCTTTTAGTGCGATACCGACAAATATTGCTGCAGGTTCCATAGAGTCAGGTGATTTTTTGCTATCGGCGCGATAATTAAACTCAGTGATATTGCGTCCATGTAAGCTACGGCAGAAATTTAAGAAAGCGCCTGTCTGCTCAGGAATTGTCACACCAAAGATGGCTTCTTTTTTCTCACCAATCTCAGTACGCTCAGCGATATAACGTAGGCGGTCAAAATTCATATTGGCACCGCAAATAATACCAACGCAGTTTTTACCTTGCAGATTATGGGCTTCGATATATTTTTTCATGCCAGCAACGGGTAACGCGCCCGCAGGCTCAACGATACTGCGATTTTCTTCAAAGATGTCTTTAACCGCCGCACATACTTCGTCATTGGTACAAGTCACGACTTCAGGCTCGACTAAAGGACCTGACTTATCACTCTTTTGCATACGAACAATTTCAAATGGTAATTCACCGATTTGAGCAACTGCCACGCCGTCGACGAACAGTCCAACTTGCTCAAGCTTAACGCGCTCATTGGCTTCAAGCGCCGCTTTAAGAGAAGCGGACTGCTCTGCTTCCACCGCAATCACTTTGACATGCGGCGCAACTTCACCTAAGAATGCCGCGACACCTGAGATGAGACCACCACCACCAACCGCAACAAACACATAATCCATGTTGCGCCATTGCTGGGTTAGCTCAAGACCAATGGTGCCTTGTCCGGCAATGACCAATTCATCATCGTAAGGTGGGATAAAGGTCAGACCTTCTGTTTCAGCGCGATTGATTGCATAACGGTTGGCTTCATCGAAGCTATCACCATATAAATCGACATTACCGCCCAGTGCTTTAACGGCATCGACTTTAATGTCAGGGGTGGTGGTCGGCATCACAATGATATTGTTTAGGGCAAGCTTACGGGCAGAATAAGCAACCCCTTGGGCATGATTACCTGCTGAGGCGCAAATGACGCCGCGTACTTTTTGCTCATCACTTAACTGACTAATTCGATTATAGGCACCACGCAATTTAAAGGATTTGACCGGTTGCAAGTCTTCGCGTTTAAAACGAATGTCATTAGCAAAACGTTGGGTCAGCTTGGGTGCCGCTTCAAGTGGTGTTTGAATTGCCACGTCATAGACGGTGGCTTGCAAGATGGCTCGTACCCAATGTGACAGCATAATGTTCCCTAATAAAAAGTATGGATGAATAGAAAAATTAAATAGATTAGCCTATGCTGATTTTAACGGTCTTGCAAGACCCTATTGCAGTTTTTGCAGCGATTTTAAGTTTTGATGAAAGATAGGGTGGTTTTATCTCAATGTTATTTTAAATAAAATATTGAATTATTTTCATATGTCTGTATTATTGGACATATGGAAATAACTAATGCTATCGCAAGCTTTGCTGCGCTCTCTCAAGATACTCGTCTAAAAGCTTTTAGGTTGCTTGTCAGCCAAGAGCCCGTTGGTCTGCCAGCAGGTGAAATAGCTCGCAAACTGTCTGTGCCTCATAACACAATGTCAGCGCATTTATCAGTGCTGGCACGAGCAGGGTGGGTGGTGTCTCAACGTCAAAGCCGGCAGATAATTTATCGCGCCTCACTGTCACATATGGAGGAGGTTATTCAGTTTTTACTGCAAGATTGTTGTGCGGGACATCCAGAATTGTGTGCGTCTCTTATGGATAGTCTGAGCGGATGTGGGGTCGTTAATACTAATGACGTAAACAGTGAGTAATATAGCTATATATTCAGAACTCAAACAACATATTCAGACAATAAGTGAGATTGCTATGAAATCATTAATCTTTCACAATCCAAAATGCGGTACGTCTCGCAATACATTGGCCATCATGAAAGCATCAGGCGAAAATCCAGAAGTGATTGAATATCTTAAAACCCCACCAAGCCGTGATTATTTAGTTGAGCTATTGGCAAAGATAAACCTTTCACCAAGAGAGCTGTTACGAAGCAAAGAGCCTGTCAATGATGAGCTAGGATTAGACAATCTTGAACTGTCTGACGATCAAATCATTGATGCGATGATTGCCCATCCTATTTTAATCAATCGTCCTATCGTGGTCACCAATAAAGGCGCGGCATTATGCCGCCCCTCAGAGCGTGTATTTGAGTTGTTAGAGAATCCCGTGAGCAGCTTCACTAAAGAAGATGGGGAAGTGATTTATCATGGCAAATAAAACAGCAGATTTAGATGTGATCGATTTGGGTGATTTGCCCAACATTGATGCAGACAGTATACAGCCTATCGATATTGAGTCTTTAATTGGTGCAAATGACCCGCGCCATGCGCCTAAAATATTGGTGCTATACGGCTCTCTACGCCAGCGCTCATTCTCTAAACTGGCCAGTGAAGAAGCGAGCCGTCTGTTGCGTTGGTATGGTTGTGAGGTTCGAACCTTTGATCCGACGGGTTTACCATTGCCTGATGCTGCTGATGCCGATCATCCAAAAGTACAAGAGCTGCGAGAGTTGGCGCAGTGGTCAGAAGGTATGCTGTGGGTGAGCCCAGAGCGTCATGGCAGTATGACCAGTATTATGAAAGCACAAATTGACTGGATTCCATTGTCATTAGGTGGTGTACGTCCAACTCAAGGCAAAACTTTGGCAGTGATGCAAGTCAGCGGTGGCAGCCAAAGCTTCAATACGGTCAACCAATTGCGCATTCTTGGGCGTTGGATGCGGATGATTACCATACCCAATCAGTCCTCTATTCCTAAAGCTTTTTTGGAATTTAACGACGATGATCGTATGGATAAGTCTCCTTTATATTTGCGTCTCGTGGATGTTTGTGAGGAGTTGGTGAAATTCACTTGGTTGACTCGTGGACGCTCAGCCTATCTGACTGACCGCTACTCTGAACGAGTAGAAAGCGCAGAGGAGCTGTCGCAGCGCGTCAATCAAAAATCACTCTAATGTATCCTCTGATCATTCATTTTCTAATAATTGCTCTTACATAATTGTTCTTATAATAATTAAGCCTAAAAAGGTTACTCAATGATCGCATTGATTATATTTATCGTGACTTTGGTTTTAGTGATATGGCAGCCCAAAGGACTGGGTATTGGCTGGAGTGCAATGGGTGGTGCGTTGATAGCCTTGGCTTTTGGCGTGGTAAAGCTCTCCGATATTGGCATTGTGTGGGACATCGTTTGGGATGCGACTTTTACCTTTGTGGCGCTTATCATCATCTCGCTTATCTTAGATAAAGCAGGATTTTTTGGCTGGGCAGCGCTGCATGTGGCTAGGCTAGGCAATGGGCAAGGACGTTTGCTGTTTCCTATGATTGTGATTTTAGGTGCGTTTATCTCGGCGTTTTTTGCCAATGATGGGGCAGCATTGCTACTGACACCGATTGTCATCGCTATCTTACTGCGTCTCAAATTCTCACCACCATCTGCTTTGGCTTTCATTATCGCAACAGGTTTCATTGCTGATACCGCAAGTCTGCCGTTAGTCACTTCTAATCTGGTCAATATCGTTAGTGCTAATTATTTTGACATTGGGTTTGGTCGTTATGCAGCAGTGATGATACCGGTCAATATTGTCTCTGTATTGGCGACGCTCGCCGTATTATGGGTGGTCTATGCGCGGCACATTCCAAAACACTACTCACTTGCTGATTTGAGTGCGCCCGAGTCTGCGATTGAAGATCCGTTGGTCTTTAAAGCGGCCTTTCCACTGCTCGCGTTGCTACTTATTGCCTACTTTACGACTGAGTCATTGGGCATTGCTATCTCCTTGGTGACAGGAGTGGCGGCGTTAATATTAATGGCAATTGCAGGTCGCTGGTGGCAAGGAGGGCGTGATGCTATTGTTTCTGTATCTGATATCCTGCGTCAAGCGCCTTGGCAAATCGTATTATTTTCAATCGGTATGTACTTGGTTGTTTATGGCTTGGGCAATGCAGGATTGACTGCCTATGGTGCTCAAGTTTTGAATTGGTTGGGGCAGCAGGGTACGGTCATCGCAACAGTAGGAACTGGATTCCTCTCTGCTATTGTAGCCTCTGTCATGAATAATATGCCGTCTACTTTAGTAGGTGCATTGGCGATTGATAGCGCGCAAGTATCCGCTGCCACTCGAGAGCTCATGATTTATGCCAACGTGATTGGTAATGACTTGGGGCCGAAATTCACACCTATAGGTAGCCTTGCGACTTTATTGTGGCTCCATGTATTGGCAGAAAAAGACTATAAAATCAGTTGGGGGCAGTATATGAAAATTGGACTGCTTATTACCCCGCCCGTACTATTGGTCACGCTACTGGCTTTGGTTGTTTGGTTGCCCTATCTATCTACATTTTAAAATCTGAATGAATGTCTTGCGATTAGCGTGGCTATTACGCTGACATTCATTAAGCTCATCGGGTATAATGGCGGCGCATTTTACCTTTTTACCCTTTACTTTTTTTAAAGCGATACGTTTATTTTGCCAAGGACTTATGATGAGTGATCAGCAAGCACAAAAGCAAGCCGCAGCCAAAGCGGCTCTAAACTATGTCGAAGATGGCATGATACTTGGAGTAGGCACAGGCAGTACGGTCAACTGTTTGATTGAATTATTGCCAACTGTAAAGCTTGCTGGCGCGGTGGCTAGCTCACAGGTCACTGAAGACAAACTTCGTGCCCTTGGTATTGAAATAGTGGATTTGAACTTTGCTGGTACGCTTGATATTTATATCGATGGGGCAGATGAGGTCAATGAGCATTTGCAATTGATAAAAGGCGGCGGCGGCGCGCTCACTCGTGAGAAAATCGTGGCAGCGGCTTCTAACAAGTTTATATGTATGGTTGATGAGAGCAAAAGCGTTGAGGTGCTAGGTCGCGAGTTTCCTGTTCCTATTGAGGTACTGCCGCAAGCACGTTCTTATGTCGCACGGCAATTAGCCCGTATGGGCGGTGAGCCAGTTTACCGCGAAGATTTTGTGACTGATTATGGTAATGTTATCTTAGATACTTATGATTTGGATGTGAGTAATCCAATAGAGCTTGAAAAAGAGCTGAATAATATTGTGGGTGTCGTGTGTAATGGTATATTTGCAGCTAATCAAGCTGATGTATTGCTGAAAGCAGGTAGTAATGGTGTGACGACACTTATTCGTTAAAAAATGCTTACTCGTTAAAAACCGGTTAAGCAGTGGCTTATCGTTCATCAGAAAATAAAAAGGCAGATCACACTAAATGTGGTCTGCCTTTTTCGTACTTACTCTTCCATAAATAGATTATGGCTACATTGTTTAAAGTTTAATTTTATCTTTTAGCAAAAATTCCATCAAGGCTTTTTGCGCATGTAAGCGGTTCTCTGCTTCATCCCATACCACTGAGCGTGGATCGTCAAGCATATCATGAGAGATCTCCTCACCACGATGCGCGGGTAGACAATGCATAAATACCACTTCAGGATCGGCTTTGTCCAATAGCGATGGCGTTACTTGATAAGCGGCAAAACGGCGCGCACGAGTGTTTTGTTCAGACTCTTGTCCCATGCTTGCCCATACATCGGTGACAATTAAATTTGAATCTTTCGCGGCTTCTTGTACGTTTTCGACAATACTGACGCAATGCGAGAAGCGTTTCATCAGCTCAGGGTCAGGCTCAAACCCATAAGGCGCAGCGACGCGTAGCTCAAAACCAAATTGATGAGCCGCTTGCATATACGATGCGCACATATTATTGCCATCACCGACCCACGTGACGATTTTATTTTCGATACTACCGCGATGCTCATAATAGGTTTGCATGTCTGCCAGTAGCTGGCAAGGATGAAATTCGTCAGTTAAAGCATTGATAATAGGCACGCTTGAGTATTCAGCAAAGGTCTCAACTTTTTCGTGACCAAAGGTACGAATCATGATGATATCGACCATGCTAGAGATCACACGGGCAGAGTCTTCTAGCGGCTCACCACGCCCAAGCTGGGTATCATTTGGCGACAAAAAGATAGCACTACCACCAAACTGACCCATACCTGTTTCAAAAGAAATACGCGTGCGGGTTGAGGATTTTTCAAAAATCATACCTAGCGTACGACCAACAAAAGGCTGATATATCTCGCCAGCATGTTGCATCTTACGTAATTCGCTGGCGCGTTTTATAAGGTTTTCTAATTCTTGTTTGGTTAAATCAGATAAGGTCAAAAAATGGCGCAAACTCATAGTAATCCTAGCAGTCGATCGCAGTCAGTGAAACGTCATCAGTCTTTAATAGTATCGCGTCAGTGCGTATACTGGGGTGACAACAAACTTTTAGTATAGCGCAATTAGGCTTAATGTAAATGTCCAATTTGCCGTGATTTATCAGTCTGGCAAACAGTTATTAAATGGATAGCGATTAGGTCAGCATAATTATACTTGTATACGATTTGGGCGATTGCTTAGGCGGCAGAGTAGCTCGTAGCTAATCGTACCTGCATGTGCGGCGACTTCATCGACGTGCGGTGCATCGCCCCACAGTATTACTTTGCTGTCTAACGCAATGTCTTCTGGTGCGGTACTGACATCAATGACAATCATATCCATTGCCACGCGTCCAATGACTGCACATCGGTAGCTTTGATCGTTGGTAGTATCTATAACAGTGACATAGGCTTCATCGCTGATGACACGAGGGTAACCATCACCGTATCCAATGCTCACCAGAGCCGTTCTAGCGTCTTTCTGCGCTGTCCAGCGACTGCCATAGCCAATAGCATTGTCTGCATGGACTGTTTGCAGGGCGATAATTTGCGCGCTAAAATCCATCGCTGGCTGTAAGTCTAATTCATGCGCGCTTTTATCAATGACAGGGGCGCTACCATATAAAATAATGCCGGGACGTACCCAGTCATAATGATGCTCTGGAAAATTAACGATACCGGCTGAATTGCATAATGAGCCTTTGATATCGTTGCTAATAGTCTCTTGCAAAGTGCTTAATACATCTGAAAAACGCTGAATTTGCATTGAATTTAATGGATGAGTGCTGTCATCGGCATTAGCAAAATGCGTGGCTAGTATCAGCCGATATCCCGCTTCATGCAGGCGCTTAGCCGCTGTCATAATACCTTCAGCGTTGAAGCCTAGACGGTTCATACCAGTATTATATTTAAGCCAAACCACTCTGGTCGCACTATTGGCTGGTGGGATATTGTCGAGTGCCCACTGCAATTGCGGCGCATGGTGAATCACGCAGCTAATATCATGCTCAATGGCTTGCTGCCACTCATCAGTGGTAAATGCCCCTTCAATCAAACCAATGGTTTTGTCCCAGCCTAACTGCCGAGCTTCTAGCGCCTCAGTCAAGGTTGCAACACCAATACCGTCTGCTTGGTGCAATGCAGGCAATACCGCTGCCACACCATGTCCGTAAGCATTGGACTTGACCATGGCCAGGACTTTAGAGTTTGGTGCCATTTTCTTAACTTGGTTTAAGTTGTGAGTAATGGCTTGTGGTTTGATTGTGATAGTACGCATAATTGGCTTCTTTATAAGTAGAATTATGAAGTTATAAAGCCAGTACTGCATCAATTAGGCTAATGCAGCACTGGCTATTTTATTAAAACTATTTGTTCGCTTATGGTTAAGCTTCAGTCTTTATCAGGCTGATTTTTATTAGGCTTAAGTTTTATAAGATTGATTACTCGTCATTCTCGAAACTGACATTTTGATAGTATTCTGGCGTTAGGTTAATAAAGCGGGTAAATTGCCCTTCAAAGCCCAAACGTATGGTACCGATAGGGCCGTTACGCTGCTTACCAATAATGATTTCAGCCACGCCTTTGTGGTCTGTATTCTCATTATAAACCTCATCACGATAGATGAACATAATCAAATCCGCATCCTGCTCAATCGCACCCGATTCACGCAAATCCGACATGATAGGACGCTTGTTAGGGCGGTTTTCTAGACTACGGTTAAGCTGCGACAAAGCGATAACAGGGCATTCAAGCTCACGTGCTAGCGCTTTAAGACTCCGTGAAATCTCAGAGATTTCCCCAACACGGTTGCCATCTAGGTTTGGCACTTTCATCAACTGGAGATAATCGACGACGATGGCGCCAAGCTTGCCGTCATGGTTTTTGGCGATACGGCGGCAGCGTGAACGCATCTCAGAGGGTGGCAAAGCAGTACTATCATCAATATAGAGATGTTTAGATTGCAAGTGCTGAATGGCGTTCATCATTTTTGCCCATTCATCTTCATTCATTTGCCCAGAACGCAGATGCGTCTGATTAATCGCGCCCCATGAGGACAGCAAACGCATGACGATAGACTCAGCAGGCATCTCCATCGAAAACACCACAACAGGCAGATCTTCGTTAAATAAAATCCCTTCTGCCAAGTTCATTGCAAAGGTGGTTTTACCCATAGAAGGGCGCGCAGCCACGATGATTAAGTCACCTGCCTGCAAGCCTTGGGTTTTATTATTCAACTCAGCAAACGGCGTCTGCAAACCAATCATGCCATCGGGATTGGATTTTAGCTCTTGAATCTTATCAATAACGTTGGTCAAAACAGCCGTAATGCCCACAGGTCCACGCTGTTCAGCGCGTTTATTATGCTGCTCATTGATGCTAAATATCTTACCCTCAACACTGTCTAAAATATCACTGACGCTCTGGTCTTTAGGATTATAGGCGAGCGTGAGCATCTCATTGCCAGTCGTAATCAGTTGGCGTAGAGTAGATAGTTCACGGACGCGCTGAGCATAGGCGGTCAGGTTAAACAAGGTCGCAGGGCTTTGGCTCAAAATATCTGCCAAGTAGCTATCGCCGCCTGCACTTTTAAGGAGTTTTTGTGCTTCTAGCCAGTCGTGTACCATGACCGTATCATAGGGTTCGTTGACTGCCGCTAAATGAGCAATAGCATCAAAAATATACTGATGTCGCCCTGCATAAAAATCATCTTTGGTAACGATATCAGCAATCTTGTCGTACGCCTCTTCGATACTCATTAAGGACGCGAGCAATGCCTTTTCAATATCGATATTGTGCGGCGGTGTCTGATTGAGTAAGTCGTCGGTTTTTTCGTTGTCTGCCATGATTGCCTAATGTGTCAAAAGTCGATATAAAAGAGGGTATAAATGGGTATGTGACATCAGGGTTTTATTGGGTGCTGATACAGCAAATAAAACGCCACGTGCTACTATAATTGAAGTACCAAAACCTGATCTCGGTGTTGACTGGTAAATGCTATAATCAAAAGCGAAAGTTTAACACATAATAGGCTTTTTTCGGCACCGATAGACAACTATCTATTCTAGATGACGGTTGTAATAAGTAAAAAATCATCTATACAATATAAGTGTCAGTGCTTATTTTTCCCATAAAAAATACAATAAAATTCACGACTCAATATAAATATAAAGGCGTAGTTACGATGCAAGATATACAAAAAAAATTGCCATTATTAATCACAACTGGTGAGCCTGCTGGTATTGGAATGGATATCGTGCTGCTATTAGCGGCTGAGGGTAAATTGCAAGATTTTGAACGCCCAATTTGGGTCACTGCCGATAGCACTGCTATGACAAAGCGCGCAGATGAGTTAGTTGCAGCTGATGTATTGAAAAACCTTCCCATCTGGCAAACTATTGATATCGATGCCGATGACTTTAGTTTTAACGTTGTAGAGCAGATGTCGCAGCCAGATACTGACGTAGATAGTTCTTTTATTCTGCTTAATATATCTTGTGCTGAGCCAGTTGTCTGCGGGAAAATTAACACGCGCAATTCGGTAATGGTCGTTAAGCAGTTAGACATTGCCCATCAGTTGGCAACCAATAAAACAGTGGCCGCTATCGTCACTGGACCATTGCAAAAGTCCGCACTGATAGAAGCTGATATTAAGCTATTAGATGGCACGATGTTTAGCGGTCATACAGAGTTTTTTATGCAGCAAAGTGGTTGTGATAAAGTGGTTATGATGCTCGCCAACCAAGCCATGAAAGTCGCGCTTGTCACCACTCATTTACCGCTAAAAGATATCCCTGCTGCAATCACGTCTGACAATGTACGCCAAACCGTACAAATTGTCGTCGATGAGATGAAAGCAAAATTTGGCTTAACGCAACCACGTATTTTAGTCTGTGGTCTCAATCCACATGCAGGCGAGGGTGGGTATTTAGGTATAGAAGAGATTGAAATTATCAATCCAGTCTTGCAAGAATTTATCAAAGCAGGCGTAGACATATCAGAGGCGATGCCAGCGGATACCTTATTTACACCCAGACATCTAGCCAACTGTGATGCGGTGATTGCGATGTATCATGACCAAGGGTTGCCGGTGCTGAAATCACATGGTTTTGGTGATACGGTCAATCTTACCTTAGGACTGCCGTATATCCGTACCTCGGTTGATCATGGGACTGCGCTTGATTTAGCGGGGCGCGGCAATGCTAGTGCCACTAGCTTGTATCAAGCATTAAAAATGGCAAACGAGATGGCAGATAAACCGCTTATTAAATAGACCTCTTGCATAAGCCGGCACCTTAGCGACATTTATCACGCAGTATTGGGTAACTTTAGTGTGAGTAATGGCTATTTATGAATTATCAAACAGGGTTTAATATAATTGGTTCCACCATAGCAGTCTGTTATAAGTGGTCTATTAATAGGTTTAGAGGGCTGAAATAGCTGGTTCTGCTAGGGTATATCCTAAAAGATCCATTCTATGATACTAAATTGCTAAGATTGTCGGGGATTCAGCATTCTGAGATAATGTAAGATGGTATATTTGAACTGAAAGCAAAGCGCTATTTGCATGCTCACTAAATTATCAGTACATCTATCAGAATAAATGAGAAGCCCTAGAATGAAACAATCTTTTCAGACCCTGTTAAATCAAGTGGGACTTACCGCTTTAGTGACAGCATCATTACTATCTGGAACAGTACAAGCAGCAGATAACAATGACCATCTAAAGAGCACCGTTGATCAACAAGCCAAATTACTAATGAATGAGCATGATATTTCAGGGATGTCTTTTGGCGTCATCATCGATGGCAAATCACATTTTTATCATTATGGTTTGGCTGATAAGAAAGCCAAAATACCTGTCTCAGAAAACACTATTTTTGAGCTAGGC
Organism: Psychrobacter sp. PG1; assembly: GCF_014897815.1. Taxonomy (GTDB): domain Bacteria; phylum Pseudomonadota; class Gammaproteobacteria; order Pseudomonadales; family Moraxellaceae; genus Psychrobacter. Next base: position 76,041 of record NZ_JABUZG010000052.1, on the reverse strand, counting down.
TCAATCAGTAAGACGTTTGCTGCTACCTTAGCCAGTTATTCAGAATTAAATGGCACACTTACATTAGAAGATACTGCTGATAAATATATTCCCTACCTAAAAAACAGCACCATTGGCAACACCAAGCTTATAAACTTAGTTACCTATTCAGCTGGCGGTCTGCCGTTACAAGTACCTGATGAAGTCAAAAACAATAAAGAGTTGCTTAGTTATTATAAATCTTGGCAGCCAGTCTTTTCTGTCAACTCAAAGCGTTTATATTCCAATGCCAGCATAGGATTGTTTGGTTATATATCGGCATTGAGCATGGATGCTGATTACACACAATTGATGGAAGAAAAAATACTGCCGTCACTCAATATGCCCAACACCTTTATCAATGTGCCTAATGACAAAATGGCGGATTATGCGTTTGGTTATAATGCTGTTGGCGATGCTATCCGAGTCAATCCTGGCATGTTAGACGCTGAAGCCTATGGCATTAAATCCACCATTAAAGATATGACGCAGTTTATGGCGGCGAATATGGGGCTGGTGCCGCTGGATAAAGATATTCAGCAAGCGTTAGACAATAATAGAAAGGGTTACTATCAGGCGAGTACTTTTACCCAAGGGTTAGGATGGGAGATGTACTCTTATCCTACTCAGCTAAATACCTTACTCGAAGGTAACTCAATGGATGTGGTGCTAAAGCCTCAAGCCATTAAAATAGACAATCATCCAACGTCTATTTTAAACAACGTCTGGGTCAATAAAACAGGCGCTACTAATGGGTTTGGTGGCTATATCGCTTATATTCCTGCCGAAAAATCAGGCATTGTCATTCTGGCAAATAAAAACTATCCCAATGCAGATAGGGTCAAAGCAGCGTATACGATTTTAGAGAGTGTGATAACTCATTGATTAAGCATGAGTCACAAAGCAACCTTATAAAAACGACCTTCCACTAATAACCCAGCTAGATGCTGGGTTTTTTACGTTCAACTTTTAAGAGCAACCTTCCACCAAATAAATCGCTTCTGGTATACCAATATCTATGCTTTCTACCTCACCTTTTAATAGGTTTTTATGCTCTGCTGTCCACTCAGTCGCCTTAATCATAGAATCACTCAGCTTTTGACCACCCTTGACATGATATTCAATTTGTAGGGGTAACTTATCCTGTTTATTATTAAGCTCAATATTGTCATCTTTTAAGAATTCTCTAAGTGGGCTTTCTTTTATTACCTTGAAATTGACATTAGCAATCAGGTTATAGTAGTCACCATCAACCGCATATTTATCGATCTCGTAGCTAAGCTCGTCATTATGTGCTTTCATAACGTCTGTAGCGGAATTGCCAACGTTGATGTCTTTATAAAACGGTATACTTGGATCCTGAATATTAATCAGGGCAACCTTGTTGTCTATGATTTGATACAGCACAGAAGCACGTTTACCGTACTTTTTATCGATATAGCTCAGCTCTGGATTACTGACGTAATAGCATTTTTCGTTATCGCTCTTGGCTTTGGTCATTCCTAGGCTGCTTAGTAGTTCAGGAGTAATAACCTGACCAAAGCTTAGTTTCTGATACCCTGACGGGCTGACGATTTGTTCATCAGCTATATCTGTCGCTTTGTTAGTTTGGGCTTCATCTATAGCACTTGTATCTGTAGGTGCTGGATTGACAGGCATCTCATCATTCTCGGTCATGTCTTTGTCTATATTATTCGTTTGTGTAGTGTCATCGTTATTTGTAGATGAGGGCTGTAAGTCACAGCCTGTCATCAGTTGTACAGCAGCGATTAATAAAGTAGAAGCCATTGCCGTTCTAATTATCGGCAATGATGATTTTGAATGAAAAGTTAACATGGCTCAATTCCTGAATTCAGATCATTGATATTAATGTATACCTCAATGAATCTTGTATAAACTGTTTTTCTTATGCTCAATTTCATTTAAGATAACGTCTAATCGGTGCGTCTATAGCGCACTAAAGACGAATAGAATATGTATGGTAAGCACACCATAAAGTACACCGTGAGTATTTCAGTGAGTTAAAACATTGATATCACTAGCCTACAGCAAAAGCTTCAAGCCCTCACTAGGGAACCATGCTTACTCTCATAATAGTCTTATAATAAACGATTTTAGAACAAAATAAGGCACTGTGTCGATTGCGCTAAGGTATGAGCGGTTTATCAATAAAATGTCTCAAAAATACAGCAAATTTACGAGCTGTGGTATAATTCGTATTACAAAACGAGCCAATAAAAGCGCATATAAAACCAGCACATTGCTGCCATAGCGCTATAGCCCATTTATCTTTTACCCATTAAGACTTTTTTATGTCCAAAATTTCGTTTGATGCTCAGTCTATTACCAACAGCCTACGCGCTGCCAAACACCAACCGCGTAAGCGCTTTGGTCAAAACTTCTTACATGATCGCAGTGTCATCCGTGAGATTGTTGAGAGCATTCGCTTAGAGCGCGATGACAATTTGATTGAGATTGGGCCAGGGATGGGCGCATTGACTGAGCCATTATTGGCAGAAGTAGATGCGATGACTGTGGTCGAGTTGGATCGTGATTTGGCAGATAGCCTGCGTATTCGTATCGGTGCCAACAGCCATCCAAACTTTACGATCATCAAAGACAATGCCATGCATGTCGACTATCGCGAGCTGTATAGCGATGAGCGTGGCAAGCTCCGTGTGGTTGGTAATCTGCCGTATAATATTTCTACGCCTATCTTATTTCATTTGCTCAGTTATGCCGATGTGATTCAAGACATGCACTTTATGCTGCAAAAAGAAGTGGTCGAGCGTATTACGGCGGATGTCGGTAGCAAAACTTATGGTCGTCTATCTGTTATTATGCAGTATCATTGCCATACCGATTATCTACTGACCGTACCACGTGGTGCTTTTAATCCGCCACCAAAAGTAACCAGTGCGGTTTTTCGATTGACGCCGCATATCATTAAGCCAGTCGTCGCAGAGGACGAAGAATGTTTCGCGCTTGTGGTACGTGAAACCTTTAACCATCGTCGTAAGACGCTACGTGCCATCTTTAAAAAATCAACGTTGCTACCGACATTGAGCGAAGAAGATTTTGCAGCGTGTAGCATCGACCCACAAGCACGTCCTGAAGTCTTAAGTGTGAAGGATTTTGTGAATTTGAGTAATCAAGCGCGTAAAGTAGAGGTTTAAATCGAGTTACTGCTGACTGGTCGTCAAAGACATTTATATGGAAATGACGACATAAAACTTTCACATAAAAATATCACGTAAAAACACTGAGGATTTATGAGCTTTCGCCATCAGTATGTCATCGGTGACCTGCAAGGTTGCTATGCGGCGTACCTTCATTTACTTGAAATATTGGATTTTGATCCTGCACAAGACAAGCTATGGTTTGCAGGGGACTTGGTGGCACGTGGTGAAGATTCGTTAAGTACCTTGCGTCATGTCAAAGCACTTTGCGAGCAAGGGGCAGCCGCGACAGTACTCGGCAATCATGATATCAATTTGATCGCAGTCTGGCGCGGTGCGGCAAAGATTAAAAAAAAGGATCATACAGCGCCCATTTTTGCTGCCGATGATTGTGATGAACTGCTTGAATGGTTACGTCATCAGCCAGTATTGGCTTTTCCTGATGAGCAGACGGTCTTGGTTCATGCTGGCATTCCACCGCATTGGACGGTTGAGGCGGCCGCAAATTACGCGCAGCAGTTAGAGTCACAATTGCAAAGTAGTTTAAAACAGCTGGATCGTTTATTGCCGAATTTATATAGTAAGACTGCTGATGACTGGCATCCAGATATTAGCGGCTTTACCAAAATGCGCGCAATTGCCAATTATTTCACTCGTATGCGGCTGTGCAAACAAGACGGCACGTTAGAATTTAGCTTTGCAGCAGGGTTAGAAGCATCTATGCCAGAGGGGTTTTTGCCTTGGTTTGAATGGCAAGTGCCGCGGACTCGCAAGGTATTATTTGGTCATTGGGCAGCGCTGAAAGGTGAGGTAGACTTACCGTATGCGCGTGCACTTGACGGCGGCTGCGTTTGGGGTAATGATCTATTGGCTTATCGCTTGAGTGATGAAAAAATCATCAGGTCAAGTGCCCACTGCTGACAGCCAGGAACATAATATTAGGGTATGGACTCATTTCTATCTCCGTTTTTAAAATGAGGTCACGCCCCAACTATTTTACTTATCTAAACGATTTATTAAACCACCAAAACCTTCCCATTAGCTGGGTAGGTTTGGTGGTTTTTTGGGTTTAGGTAGTGAGGTTTTAGCATCGCCAGCGGCCTTGTTTTCAGGGTTGCTGTTATCGCTTTCAGGATGGGCAGTCGTCTCATTACCCTCAGTAAAGGCGTTATGCGCTTTATCATATTGAATATCACTACTATAAGGGACGCTATTGAGCTCCTCATCTATCAGCCCATCATCGAGTTCAATGGTTTTTTTGGTACTGATATGATTGGTGGTACTGTGTGTTTCCCGACTTTTTAGCGCAGCGTCAGTGTCAGCATTTGAGATGTTATTATCGTAATCTATATCTGTGATAGCCTGTTCATTTTGCATGCTTTTTTGCTTGGATTTAGGTAGAATTTTTACATCAGACAAACGGCGCACGACATAATTATTGGGAATAGTTTGTCCTCCTTTATGAGCGCTGGTATCGTCAAAAATCATATGTCCTTGGCTGTCGATACGAGCATACTTCATTGGCTTATCTCGTGGCCAGAAAAAGTCTGAAGGATGGGTAAGCATATGGCTGAAAAGCTGCTTGGTTAAACGACTCCATTCCATGAATTTGACTTCTTTAGAGCGTAGTGCCACAAATAAGGCGAGCGAAAAGCTGACCATGAGGTTCACCATGCCGATAAGGGCAACGCCTAAAATAGAAATAAACACAATCTGCCAATCCCACTGGTTGGCAGATATATTAAATAGTCCATGCGCCAAATTCGCCGAGGCAAACGCAATGTGGCGAATATCAATCGGTAAGCCAAATAAATAGCCAATTGTTGCAGTACTACCTAAGAACACCCCGAACAAGAAATTGCCCATAATGGCGCCAAGGTTGGCTTCTATAAAACCGCCTAAACGCTGTAACCAACTTTTTGGTAGTAGGTATTGAAGTAGTTTGTGGCGCTGAATACGGGCACCGATTTGGTTATAGACTGCCAAGTTATCGTAGTAACCAGCAATAAGACCAGATAAAAATAAATAGACGCCAGCAATGGCCGCGTGGGGCAATGCCAGTGAGTGAAAGGGGTCAAGATCATGCAGTAAGTGTGCAGCCTTGTCGGTATTGATCATCGGCGCACCAGTATATTGTAGCCATGCAAAAGAGATAATCAAAGCGACTGGTATCGCTAGCATAATATTACCCATAATCGCCACAAACTGGGTACGTAAAATATCGACCACCAATTCTGATAGTTTATTTAACTGATGTGACTTTTTGCCAGAACCGTCCGATATAGTAGAGGCAATTGCCGCCGCCGTCATAGCAGGCTGTTTGGTAGCAACCGTACCATGAACGATATGGATAAAAACAAAACCCAATCCATAAATCATACTATTTACAAAGGCGCGTCCCATCGGTGCAAGGGCTAGGTTATAGGCTAATATCTTAAGCGTTGCCATAAAAGCAATAATAAAACCACCGATAGAGGCTTTCTTGAACATTTTTTGATAGCCCGATTTATCGGTACTAATATAATGTTCACCCACGCGGCTGGCATTTTCAGTGACTTTGCGTGACAGCAGCTTGGTATTATTATCAATTAAGTATCCAATACTATAACGGCGGCTCGCAGTGGTAATCAGCGCTTGAATCAACTCAATGAGCGCCTGATCGCGCTTATCATAATTATCTGCTACCAGTTCAGTTAGGATGCGCATACGCTGCAAGCTTTGGTCTAAACGCAGCATCATATTGGTCAGGCGAATAGAGATCCCCGTTTTATAAATGCGCTTGCGTATGGTGGCAACGATATCTTCGCATTGTTCAATCATGACCAGTAACGGCGCAGGATCTACCGCTTTTTCGGGCGTAATATCCGTTAAAGTATCAAGCTCATGCGCTTCTCGGTACTGATTGACGTATAAGACCGCCTCTTGATTTTGTGCCACAAATGACGCTGAATAATTCAGCATTTGCGGATAAAATTCCATCAAATCTGGATGTAAGCCAATGCCGCTGATACGGTATGACAAAATGATAATCGCGTTCAAAATACTGTTTTTTGCTGTCGCAACTAAGTTTAAATGCTGCTCATCAACTTTGAGTAGCTCAACCAGTTCATCCCATTTGTCTTTTTTAATATTGGCAAGCCAGCGCTCATCAGAGCGTTTATCAAATAAATAACCGACCAATTCTAAGACAGAATCTTCTTGTGGCAGTAGCGGTAAAAAACGGTGTCCGATAAGGCGACGTAGACTATTAAAAAAGCCCTGATCCGACATGATGCCGGTATCGGTATATAAAGCAATTTGGCGATATTCAATAATCAGTTTTAAGACGAAACTTGACAGTCCATCTGCATATTCTGGATGTTGACGTAAAATATCAATCAGCTCTTGAATGTTTTGATTGGCTAACGTGGGCTCTTTATCACTCACTCGTAGCTCATCGATTAAGCGCTTGAGTACCGCAGGATCTGGCACATCACTTAAGGCTGTAATCTGTTGTAAAATGTGTTTTATTTCTGACACATTGCATCCCTTGTGGTGGTTATTTCAATCATTGTTATTATTTAGTATGAGCAAAGATATAAGTGCTTTGAATGGCTATATTGGTTATCAATGTCGCGATATCTACCACTATTGATGGTTAGGTTTCTAATTTGCAGCTCACTAATTTGGAAGTTATTGGTTCAGAGCTTATTGGTTTCGGCGTTAAAGATATTTGTACCAATCTTAATGTTGTGACTTTGCGTTATTTTAATCGTAACAATGCCTGAGCGGTTAATTATTTTGTTAGCAGTTATTTTGTGGCGCTCATTATATCGATTGTGGAAACCATCGCTGTGATGATATTTTTGGCAAAAAAAGGGACAGTAGCGTGACTGTCCCCTTATCGTAGTGCGGTATGGCTTACTTTATTACAAAAGCAAACAATTAGCTAGCAGGTACATCAAAGTAGCTAAGATCAAAGTTCATCATTGGATCACTACCAGCTTGAACCATTTGAGCATGTGCATCGATACGTGGCAAGATACGACCGACGAAATAATCGGCGAGCTTGGCTTTATTGGTATAGAACTCACCTTCTTTACCGTTAGCTGCTTCTACCATCAACGCAAACATGTACGAATAACCGAGGTAACCAAAGGCATGCATGTAGTCAACGGCACAGCCATTGACTTCGTTTTTACGCTCGCCAATGTTGCTAAGCACAGTGTTGGTCAATGCTTCAATCGTGTCAGCAGCATCTAGCGTTGCTTGCTTGATACCATGATCCGCTTGCATGTTATTGACAAAATCACGAATTTCACCTAAGAAATGAGTGACGTATTTGCCGTTATTTTTCGCCACTTTACGACCCAGTAAGTCAAGTGCTTGAATACCGTTGGTGCCTTCATAAATCTGCGCAATACGGGTATCACGAACGATTTGCTCCATACCCCATTCGCGGATATAGCCGTGACCACCGAATACTTGCTGGCAATCAATGGTGGCTTCTAATGCTTTATCAGTCAAGAACGCTTTAGCCACTGGCGTCAATAGAGCAACACGTGCGGCAGCAGCTTGCGCAGCCTCTGGATCAGTACTAAATTTCTCTTCATCAAGATTTTTAGCCACGTACATCGCAAAGCAACGTGAGGCTTCGGTATTGGCTTTGGCATTTAATAGCATACGGCGTACATCGGCATGATGAATGATAGCATCCGCTGGTTTTTCTGGACTTTGCAGTTGGGTATCGCTACGACCTTGACCACGATCATTGGCGTATAGCGCCGCATTTTGATAAGCAAGCTCAGAACCACCAAGGCCTTGTAGACCCATGGTGACACGCTCGTAGTTCATCATGATGAACATTGATGACAGACCCGTGTTTTCGGCACCAACCATCCAGCCTTTAGCGCTGTCAAAGTTCATGACACAAGTGGCTGAGGCTTTGATGCCCATTTTGTGCTCGATAGAGCCGACTGCTAGGGTGTTACGCTCGCCTAAGCTGCCATCTGCATTGACCAAAAATTTTGGTACGACAAATAGTGAAATCCCTTTTGAGCCTTCTGGCGCGTTAGGGGTTTTTGCCAATACCAAATGAATGATGTTTTCGGTTAAGTCATGCTCGCCGCCAGTGATAAAGATTTTGGTACCAGAGATATCATAGCTACCGTCATCATTAGGGATAGCTTTTGTTTTGATGATACCTAAGTCAGTACCAGCATGTGGCTCTGTCAAGCACATGGTGCCCGCCCACTCGCCGTTGTACATTTTTTCTAGGTAAGTTTGCTTTTGTTCTTCAGACGCCGCTGCGTTTAGGCAAAGCGTTGCACCAACGGTTAGGTTTGGATATAGCGCAAATGATTGGTTGGCAGTGAATACCATCTCTTCAGTCAGCATAGTCACCATTTTTGGGAAACCTTGACCACCGTATTCAGAATTACCACTTAAGCCGACCCAGCCAGATTCAGCATACTGCTTATAAGCTTCTTTAAAGCCAGTTGGAGTCGTAACGACGCCATCACCTTGGAAGGTTGCGCCTTCTTCATCACCGCTACGGTTGATAGGTAACAAAACGTTTTTTGTCAGTTTTGCCATTTCTTCCAAAATCATATCGACCGTTTCCATATCGACATGAGCTAAGTTTTCGTTGTTTTGCCAAAATTTAGGCGCGTTAAATACATCATTTAAGATAAAGCGCATGTCATTCAGAGGGGCATTATAAACAGCCATAAACATTCCTTTGGTTCAAATAAATAAAAGTAAAGTTGTTAAAGATATCAATTGTTCTTTTGGTCTAACCTTAGCGGTTAATAATCAAAGTTTAGCAAATAAGCTTGCGCACGGGTGTATTTCTTCGTGAATTGTGCGTACACCAAAAGTATTGATAAAAGATAGCCTTTATAAAAATAAGAATAGATTTCTTGAAAGTGTTGACTCTACTCGTTATTAATTTTAATAGCGCTAAGAAAATCGGCAACACACCTGAGTATGTTGCCGATAAAAATACAGTATTAGCAGTATTTAACGTCTAATTAAAAAGCGAACTGATCAACGTCCATGCTCATGTATGGTTCAACACCAGTGCTGATACGCTGTACGTGAGTGGTGGTACGTGGCAATAGCTTAGCAAAGTAGAACTGCGCGGTTTTTACTTTCGCGTCGTAGAAGGCTTGTTCGCTAGTACCGTTAGCAAGTTCAGTTTGTGCTACTAATGCCATGCGTGCCCATAAGTAGGCTAGTGTTACATAACCGCTGAAATACATGTAATCAACCGCAGCGCCGCCAACCGCATCTGGGTTTTCAGTGGCTTGCATGCCGATGCGTGCAGTCAAATCACCCCATTCTTTTAGATGTTTGGCAAGTGGGCGAATAAATTGACCCATCTCGTCATTTTCTTTGTTTTCTTCACAGAATGTCTGGATGATTTTTACAAAGTTTGCAAGCAGTTTGCCTTGTGAGCCCAATACTTTACGACCTAGTAGATCGAGTGCTTGGATTTCAGTGGTACCTTCGTATAAGCAAGCAATGCGCGTATCACGCACGTTTTGCTCCATGCCCCATTCGCTGATAAAGCCATGACCACCATAAACCTGTACGCCATGGTTAGCCGCTTCTAGACCAGTTTCAGTCAAGAACGCTTTAGCGATCGGTGTCAATAGTGACAACATTTGATCAGCAAATTTAAGCGCATCGCCTTCGCCTTTTGCGACTGTATCGGCAAAATGTGAGAGGTAATAAACCAAAGCACGACCACCTTCAGCAAAGGCTTTTTCAGTCAACAGCATGTTACGAACCGCTGGATGAACGATGATAGGGTCAGCTGCTTTTTCAGGGGCTTTAACACCAGATAATGAACGCATCGCTAGACGATCTTTGGCATAAGTCAATGAGCCTTGGAACGCATATTCTGCTGCTGTTAAACCTTGAACTGCGGTACCAATACGCGCCACGTTCATAAAGGTAAACATGCACTGTAGACCACGGTTTTCTGGACCAATCAGATAACCCGTTGCGCCATCAAAGTTCATCACGCAAGTGGCTGAGGCTTTGATACCCATTTTGTGCTCGATAGAGCCACAAACGACGTTGTTGTTTTCACCTAGGCTACCATCTTCGTTGACCGTTACCTTAGGAACGATAAACAGTGAGATGCCTTTTGTGCCAGCAGGCGCGCCTGGTAGACGAGCCAATACAATGTGAATGATATTGTCCGTTAAGTCATGCTCACCCGCTGAAATGAAGATTTTTTGACCAGTGATGCTATAGCTGCCGTCTTCTTTAGGCTCGGCTTTGGTGCGAATAATACCCAAATCAGAACCCGCATGTGCTTCAGTCAAGCACATGGTGCCTGACCATTCGCCGCTGACCATTTTTTCTAAGTAGGTTTGTTTTTGCTCGTCCGTACCGTGATGCTCGATGGTTTGAATGGCACCATGCGATAAACCAGGGTACATAGAGAATGACCAGTTAGCCGTACCAACCATTTCATTAATGACGGTCGATAATGAAAACGGCATGTTTTGACCACCGAAGTCTTCTTCAGCAGACAACGCTGGGAAGCCAAGCTCACAATACGCTTTGTATGCTTCTTTAAAGCCTTTTGGCGTGGTGACTTGACTATTGTTAAACTGGCAGCCTTCAGCGTCACCACTTTGATTCAATGGTGATAGCTCATTTTCAGCAAAGCTTGCCGCCATCTCAAACAGGCTGTCCATTAGCTCGCGATCCGCTTCTTGGAATGCTGGCAGGGTTTTATAATGGCTTTCGCTGTCGAGTAACTCATGCATCACGAATTGAATGTCACGTAAGGGCGCTTTGTATTGCATAACTTCCTGTCCTTTTGAGAATATAACCAATCATCATCAAGGGTAGGCACATGACTGCACTGTTACTTAGTGCACAAGTCCAGCCCATATTAATCTAACGAGCCCAAATAAATGCTAGGCAATAATGCAGATTGACGATGTTGTCGGCTATATAAAATAGTATTGAAAAGAATGGCGATGGTCAGAGTAAGCTTGAAACTTAATAAGCTCTAACAAATTCACTATAAAAGATAGGCTTTCAGAGGGGATTATACAAGTTTGGTGACAGCACTGATAAGTCATGAACCTATCTTGCATCGGTTATACAATCGACGTTAGGCGTTAAGAGGAAACGCGAATAACCATATGAAAATACTAATGATACTGGATAAATAAACATCCGTTAAATGGGGTTTATTTGGCGGCGTACTGCTGAATCAACATCTCAGTCGCAGCCTCTGCTGGCACTGGTTTGCCAAACCAATAGCCTTGACCCTGTTGACAGCCCATTTTTAGCAACACATCTCGCTGTTGTTGAGTTTCGATACCTTCGGCGACTACCTGCATATCAAGTGCCATTGCCAAGTCTAAAATAGCTTTTACAATGGCATGTTGGGTACGATCGGTGTCGATGTTGGATATAAAACTTTTGTCAATTTTAATAAAATCAAATGGATATTCTTGTAAGTAACTCAAAGAGGCATAACCGGTGCCAAAGTCATCCAACGCCAGACAAATTCCCAGTTTCTTGAGCAAATTAAGCTGTTTTTTGACATTTGCATGACGCTGAATTAAGGATGACTCGGTGACTTCAATATGTAGCTGATGGGCAGAAATACGGTGTTGCACCAGTAAACCGCTCACCATCTCAGAAAACTCAGGGTGGCTAAATTCGGCGGCATCTGCATTGATACAGATATGTTGACAAAACCCTTGCTGTTGCCAAGTCGATAACTGCTTAGCAATTTGAACCGCCATGTGCGAGAACAGCTCAAACGACAGTTTATGAGTGATAATGGCATTGATAAAATGTATCGGCTTTAGCAGTCCGCGAGTCGGGTGTTGCCAACGTACCAGCGCTTCAAAACCAATAATGATGCCCGTAGCCAGCTCAAACTTTGGTTGATAATAAGGAACAAACTGATTTTCAGTGGTAGCGGCTCTAAGTTCCGCCTCCAACTGCAAGCTACCCGCAGTGGCTTCGTCAATGGCCGCATCATACCAGCAAATGTCATCACCGCCTTGCTGCTTGACATAATGCAGCGCTTTTTCAGCCTTGGTCAATAATCCTGTCACTTCATCGTCGTTAGTGGGAAAGTAACTGACCCCGACGGAAATATGACAATAAATCTTAGCGTCTGTCGCAGTGTTTTCATCTAAAGAGAAGGGGCGTTCACACATTTGCATTAAGCTGTCTAGCTGATGACGTACCATATTAGCGTCATTAAATTCGAATAATAACGCAAAATCATCGCCGCCAAAATGGGAAAAACACTGTAAATTATCGAGCTTAAGGTTCTTCAGGCGTGTGACAAAGTTTTTTACCAAAGTGTTGATGCCGTCAGGGCCAAGCAAGCTTGCTAGATTGCGATAACGGTCAATATTAAAGCGCACAATCACGACTTCCTGATAGCTGTCCAACAATAGGTCGCTGGTCTGACTCAAGAAAACCTTACGGTTTGGTAATCCAGTCAATTGATCATAATTGAGCAAATGAGCCACTTGCTTTTGATCTTTGACGACCGCGGACATATCACGCACCATACCGATATAGTAAGTTCTATGATTGACACAGATTTTGCGATAAGTCATGTGACAGTCAAGTATTTGTCCATAACGGTTCAGCATCGAAAAGTCGTTTTCATAAAAACCATTGCAGTCTAGATGGTCAGTGATATCTGCTAAAACGGCCCTTTCTTCATCTGATAAAAATTCTGCTGCATAAACACCAAGTGGTCTGCCAAGCAAAAATGACTCACTGTAGCCAATGATAATCTCATAACTGGCATTGACCGATAGATAGCGTAAATGGGCATCCAAGATGAATATGGCATCATCAAGCTGCTCACATAACTCGGCCAGCAGTTGCTGCTTGTCTGCGATGGAAATAGGGGCGAAAGCAGTCATAGTTGGACTCATCATATCGAAATAGAGCAGCAGTTAGGATTACGCATAGGGTATTTACCCATAATAGCTCAAAGCATGCAGAGTCGCCAACGCCACCACGGGTGCGGTCTCGGTGCGTAAGATTCTTGAGCCAATTTGCCAAGGTTCAAAACCAGCCTTCGCTGCTTGCTGGCATTCATCAACACTCAGACCACCTTCAGGGCCTATTAGCAGCTCAATATAAGGAGATTGTTGCGTTAAGACTGTTGGTAGCGACTTAGGCATTGCTGGTTGTCCTGCAGCTGGTACGCTCAGTTGCAGACGCAAATCTGCTGGTTGTTGTAATATTTGATAATAAGGGTCTTGGCTAAGGGTTGTGACAATAGTACTGGTAGTAGGAGGGCGCACGTCCATTTGCGCATCGGAAGAGTGAGTCACTGACTTTTGTAACCAGTCATTTATGGACACAGGCGCAATAATAAGCGGTGGACGGTTAAGACCGCATTGTTCACACGCGGCAATGGCAACTTGCTGCCAATGTGCCAGTTTTTTTTCTACTTGGGCAGGCTTTAGATTGACCTCGCCATGATGGCTACTTAGCAATTGAATAGCAGTGACACCAAGCTCGGTGGATTTTTGAATCGCATAGTCCATGCGTTCACCGCGGCTCATCACTAGACCGATCTTAGTGAAGACAGCGGCACTTCGGTCAGTATCTACATGTGCTAATAATGTCACAGTGGCGTGTTTTTTACTGATGGCTTGTAGCTGCACCTGATACTCGCCGCCAAAGCCATCGAATAATATGCCTTGATCGCCAATATTGGCACGCAATACACGGCACCAATGATGGACGATACTCTCTGTTAATTCGGCACTATCTCCAATAGCCAAGGTGCTAAGTTGAGGATGGAGTGAGCCTCTTTCATCACTGATGTCATTGCTGGTGTCATAAAAAAAACGTCGCACAGTTGCTTAGTCCTATTGTTTGAATAATATTTTCAAATATCTTAGCAGAATATCGTTTGAGAGGGTAAAGGGATTATCTTTAGTAGAATTTGCATTAGTGCAATTCTTATACCAAAAAGACTGGCGCTCCTAGGAACGCCAGTCTTTAAAAAATACATTCGATAAATACGATGAGCAATTAAGCTAAGCCGAGTGCTTCAACCAAGCGCTTGTTTGGCTCAACCTTATTCATGCTATAAAAATGCATGGCAGGTACACCCTCAGCAATTAAGCGCTCGCATAAACGATAGACGACATCAAAACCAAATTCACGAATGGCTTTGCGGTCATCGCCAAAGTCAGACAACTGCTTACGTACATAACGCGGAATATCAGCGCCACAGCTATCGGCAAAGCGTACCAAATTACTTGAGTTAGTAATTGGCATGATACCAGCGATTAAAGGCTGAGCAACCGTATCGATACCACGCTTCTCTAAGGTATCACGCAAATATAAGTAACTATCAGCGTTATAGAAAAACTGAGTAATCGATGCATTAGCACCCGCTTGGTATTTATTGACCAAGTTGTCAACATCAAATGCAAAGCTACGCGCTTGTGGATGCATTTCAGGATACGCTGCGACCTCGATATGGAAATGATCGCCTGAATGTTCACGGATAAACTTAACCAAGTCTAACGCAAACGGCAGCTCGCCCATACCGACTTGACCTGACGGTAAATCACCACGCAGGGCGACTAAGCGCTTGATGCCCAAACCTTTATACAGATCGAGCAATTCAGCGATTTCCGCCTTATCATCACCGATACAAGATATATGCGGCGCAATGTCAGTATCACCGCGTGCGCATAGTGCTTGGACGATATCTAAAGTGCGATTTCGGGTTGAACCCCCAGCACCGTAAGTCACCGAAAAATACGCAGGTGATAGCTTATTCAACTCATCATAAGTACTGAGTAGTTTTTCATGACCTAGCTCGGTTTTGGCAGGGAAAAACTCAAAGGAGAAAGCAGGCTTAGTCACAGTCTGGCTCCTTTTAGTATTTGTAAGCGTCAGGCTTAAATGGACCTTCGACAGGCACACCCAAATACTCTGCTTGTTTTTCAGTTAGCTTCGTTAGAGTACCGTTAAAACCAGCAACCATCGCCGCAGCGACTTCTTCATCGAGCTTCTTAGGCAGTACTTTGACGTATAGGTTGTCAGTACGTTTATCAGCTGGCAAGTCAGCAAACTTTTCTTCGAACAGATACATTTGTGCCAATACTTGGTTAGCAAATGAGCCGTCCATTACGCGTGATGGGTGACCAGTCGCATTACCCAAGTTTACCAAACGACCTTCAGCAAGCAAAATCAAATAATCATTTTCGTCGTCCGAGCGGAATATTTGATGTACTTGTGGCTTAATCTCAACCCAGCGCCAGTTATCACGCATGAATTGGGTGTCGATTTCAGTATCAAAGTGACCGATGTTACAAACAACCGCACCAGGCTTAAGGGCTGCTAGCATATGACGATCACAAACATGGTAGTTACCAGTAGTAGTAACGATCATGTCAGTGTCTTCAAGCAGACGGGTGTTGATGTTTTCTGCGCCACCAGTGTTATCACCATTGATATACGGTGATAATACTTCAAAGCCGTCCATACATGCCTGCATGGCACAGATAGGATCAACTTCTGAGACACGGACAATCATGCCTTCTTGACGTAAGCTTTGCGTAGAGCCTTTACCCACATCGCCATAACCGATGACCAAAGCGCGGCGACCAGCAAGGAACATATCGGTAGCACGTTTGATAGCGTCATTTAAGCTATGACGGCAGCCGTATTTATTGTCGTTTTTAGACTTAGTAACCGCATCGTTAACGTTGATAGCGGGAACTTTAAGTGTGCCTTTATTGAGCATCTCAACTAAACGATGGACGCCTGTAGTCGTCTCTTCTGAGATACCATGGATGCTGTCAAGAAGCTCGGCATAATCATTATGAATCAATGCAGTTAAATCACCACCATCATCTAAGATTAAGTTGGCATCCCAAAGCTGACCTGACTCTTCGCCGCCAACGTGGATTTGCTGACGTAAGCACCATTCGTACTCTTCTTCAGTTTCGCCTTTCCAAGCATAAACAGAGATGCCAGCAGCAGCAATAGCCGCAGCAGCATGGTCTTGGGTTGAGAAGATGTTACATGAGGTCCAACGTACTTCAGCACCTAGCGCGACTAGTGTCTCGATAAGTACGGCAGTCTGGATGGTCATGTGGATACAACCAGCGATTTTCGCGCCTTTAAGTGGCTGATCGGCTTCGTAGCGACGACGCAAACCCATAAGGGCAGGCATTTCAGCTTCGGCAAGGGTGATTTCACGGCGACCGTAGTCAGCAAGGCTGATGTCGGCGACTTTATAGTCAGTGAAAGAGGGGTCGATCGTATGGGCAGATGGGGTGTTAGACACTGCGTCCATAATATGCTCCTATCAGTGGTTAAGGTATGATAAAAAGAATAAAAACGCAGGTGTCGTTATTTGCGCTGTCAACAATCAATGAGATGATTGTTTAACAGTTACCGAGCCTAACATGATGACTGATTAGCAGGGCTTTAAAGCCTAAATGCACTATCAGATATTATGGCGCAACACCTCTCGGAGGTCGTTATTGTAATTGATGAGTCATGAATTGTCACCTGTTGGATAACATAAATAGCTGACGGTATAGGCACCAAGAAGGCGAGCGGTAATATGTAGCAATAAAAAAGGCCATCGATGGATGACCTTTTTTATTCTCAGTTCAGACAGTCCAAATAGTACTAAGAGAAATTAGAGCCAGTTATAGGTTAAAGATGTGAAGAAGTTGGTGCCGTCTTGATTGTAACGCGAAGCATATTGACCAAAACTCTCATTGGTTGAGTAATCTACGTTAGTCAAATTGTTAATACGACTTGTCCATGTCAGATTTGGACTCAAGTAATAATTACCACTGATATTGAATAACGTATAGTCCTCTATAAAAGTGCTATTATCTGCAACATTATAGGTTTTACCCACATATTCTGCTTCAGTACGAATATCGAACTCTGCAGCTTGGTAACCTATATATACCAGGCCAGTATTTTCAGGGCGATACACTAATTGTTTGCCTTTGTTAGCTCCGGAGTCCTCTTCAGCATTGGTGCGAGTGTATTGACCACCAAATAAAATATTACTGAGCTGCCAGTCTGAGGTAAAGCTATAACCTGACAAGCTTGCTTCATCAATGTTCAGTGCTTGATATTTATCAATACTACCATCGTATCTGTTATCAATAAGATTGTCGACATTACTATTAAAGGCAGTCAGACGTGTATTTTGCACGGTGGTATTAGACTCAATAAACACTTCTACATTTTTACTCTTTTCGACTTTTAAATCTTCATTTGGAACATAGTAAGCACTCTCAATGTATAAGTCATTGAGAGTAGGCGCTCTATAACCAGTAGCGAAGCTAGTACCTAGGCGTAGGCTAGGCGCTAGCTTTACAGCATAACCAAGACCAAATGTAGTTTCGTGACCAAATTGTGAGTTATCGTCGAAACGAACATTGGCTTGAAAATCGTAAGCATCCTCATTTACTTGATAACCAGCAAAGCCACTCTTAATATCACGGTCATTTATTTTATAGCTGTCTTTACCGCCGGCACTAGGAGTGTTATCTGTAAGGTCTACTTCCTGCTGCAACCATTCGGCACCTGCTTGAAATTGTCCTACAGGTAATTCATAACTGCTTATCAAGTTCGCCTGTTTCTGCTTAGTTTCAAAGGCATCGCCCACTTTGTTATCAATCTTATCCAAACTCTGACCCGCTGATAGTCGTACTGTCAGCTTATCGTTTTCGTATTGTGAAAATGCTGATACGGCACCATTCTCTTGATCAATCTCTGCATTGGGACCTGGTCCAAAACTAAAGTTATCAAACTCTGTCGTTGACTTAGAGAAAAGTCCAGTTGCGCCAATGCTTATATTTTGAGTAATAGGCATACTAGCATTTAAGGCAAAGTTATTGCTCTCAAAGCCATCGTCATCTTTATCATTGCCTGTTCGGTTGTCAAGCGCGCTGATACCTTTGGTTTGATTCCGACTAGCGGAAAGACTCAGTTTTGCGCCTTGAGCATTTGCAAACTGCGCTGTTGCACCATAAATATAGTGGTTATGTGAGCCAACACCTGCGGTCACAGAAAAATTAGTTTGATCGACGTCACTGCCTTTAGTAAATATTTGAATGACGCCGCCCATAGCATCTGAACCATAAATGCTAGAGCCTGAAGCACCGTATAAAATTTCAATACGATCAATTTGATCGGTCGGTAATAAGGCTAAAGCGGGCTGACCTGTTGACATTGAGCCATAACGAACACCATCTATTAGCACTAATACACGCTTACTATCATAGCCGCGAAGATAGAAATTACTGCTTTGACCCATACCACCATCTTGTTTAATGCTAAATCCTGGCTGCCGTCTAAGTACTTCTAGAACCGTCTGACCTTGAAAGCGTTTTAAATCTTCTTTATCTACAACCCGAGTTTGTGCAATAACATTGCTGGTTTTAGTGGGGGTACGGGTTGCTGTTACAATGATTTCATCAAGCTCAACTTGTGGTAGCTCGCTATCGTTAATAGTAGCAACGTCAGGTGTCACTGCCATTGCTGTGTTAACCGCAAGTAAACCTAGTGCGCTTAAGATACTCAAACGAAGGTAGGTACGTGAAGATGAACGTGATAAAGACATAGTCAATTCCAAAATAATCATATTAAAAAATGCAGGGAAAAAAGTAACCATACTGACGTTAATATGGCTAAAAATTACAAAAAACAGTGGACAAGTAAAACTGCGTTCATTATCTACAAAACAGACCGCTTTATAAACCACTTTAACCTAATGTTTATTCACGGTAAGCTGAGTAGTTTTCATGATAGATTGCGGTTTATTCATTTAATGATTATCACTCTTATTCATAGTAGACATTGAGAAGGAGTGTCGCTAAAAGTAATAAAAAATCAGAAGCCATAAGCAAAGGTGAGAGTAGATAATTCACATAGATGACCATAAAAACGTGTAATCAAAAGCACTGCTGTTATAAATAATTGCTATTATAGGGAAGCGCTCATTTGTTCTTCGTTGTACCATTCATAATGCTAAGAGGTTTGTTTTGTCTATTAAGTATCGCCTGATTCCTATAATTCCCAGTCCCGAGTTGTCTTCACCATACTCAATCATCAAAATGCCACTAATGGCAATTTTGTTTTTGCTTGTTATGCTGTTGAGTGCATTGTTACCCAATAATGCATTTGCTGCTGAAGCTAGCGCATTGGGGATGGGTGGCAGTACCAGTGAGGAGTCGGCGAGTACGCCGATACCAGATTCATTCGGACGCGATACACCGCGCCATACCGTACAGGGCTTCATCAGTGCGTTAGGTGAAAATGACTATCTGCTGGCGAGTAATTATTTAAACTTATCAAAGTCTGACAATCCAACCACAATCGTTCGTCAATTTAAGCAAGCGCTGGATGCAGGTGGGCGTTTCCAGCCTGATTTGCAGATTAATAATACGCCTGAAGGTAACCTAACTGATCAGCTACCGCCAAGCCAAGAAAACGTCGGTGCGATTAATGTGGGCGAAAAAAGCGTGCCACTGATACTTGAAAGAGTGGTGTCTAAGCAAGGAGAGCAGTACTGGCAGTTTTCTACGGATACGCTTAGCTCAGTACCAGAAGTCATAGAAAATACCGAACCGACGTTAGTGTCTCGCTATACTTTTGATTCATTAGAAGGCAAAAAGCTGTTTGGTTATCAAGTGGCGGATTTAGCCGCAGCGTTAATGATGACTGTCGGCAGCTTTGTGTTTACTTATATCATGGTATGGCTGCTGTACCATCTATTACGAATCGTCTATCCTCGTGTGCGCGGCGTACCATTGCCATTACCTGATAAGGTCGTATTGCCTCTGGCAGTGGTCATCATGGCGCTGATATTGTCAGAAGTGATGGTGTATGCAGGCGTGTCGGTGACGCTACGTGAACCGATCAATCGTTTTACTGAGATTGCATCTTGGCTTGCATTGACTTGGTTGCTGTTACGAGTCATCGATGCCATATTCACTCGTGCGGTAAATTTAAGTTATAAGAAAAATTATACTGAACGTGTCTCTATCTTGGGGCTGCTACGCAAAGTGGTCAAAGCGTTGCTGCTGATCTTTGCCGTGATTGTTATCTTCGGTAATTTGGGTTTTGATTTGACCACGGGTATTGCCGCCTTGGGTGTGGGTGGTTTGGCATTAGCACTGGGTGCGCAAAAAACCATCGAAAACCTTGTTGGTAGTGTCGTGGTCGTGGCGGATTCGCCCGTACGTATTGGTGATTATTGTAAGTTTGGCACTTATGAAGGCACAGTCATTGATATTGGTATTCGCTCATCACGTGTGCGCACCTTGACACGCACTGTTGTGACTGTACCAAACGGTGATTTCTCATCCATGCAGATTGAAAACTTTACGTCCCGCGATATGTTTCGCTTCTTCCATCAGTTATATATTAAGCGCACTGCTGATATTGATGTGGTCTTTAAGATGGTCAAGGACTTGGATGAGTTTATAGATGAGCATTATTTGACCAACCAAGAATGGAATCAGGTCAATATTTTAGAGCTACGTCAAGACTGCTATATCATTCAATTACAGGCGTATGTTAATGCTAATGGCGTGACTGAGTTCTATGACAAACAGAACGTTTTATTTGTTGATTTATTGAACCAAGTGGCGAAATATGATGTCGAGCATGCTTTGCCAACGCAGCAGCTTATTGTCAATCAAACTGAGCTTGAGCATCACATAGAAAACGAAATTGAAGATAAGAATAAGGAAGGTAACGTCGCTGAAACGACAAAAGACATGTCAAATGATGACCATACTGATGACGATGCTAGCGACAATAAGGATAACAGCAACGATGATAAGCATGCCGTGGACTTGAGTAAAGATAACGTCAAGACAGATGAAAAAGGCAGCCAGCAAACGACTAAATCCGTAGAGAGCAAAAAAGACAATGCGTTAAAGGCATTGAGAAATAAAAGCCGTATGATAAAGAAAATCAAGTTCAAGTACGCAAAAAGAAAATCTGGCTTTTCTATATGGAATCAGCCATAAAATTATGGATTAAAAACGGTATAAGATCAGCAATTGAGGTAATAAGTATCAAGCGTTTATCTTATACCATCCACAAAAATTAGAGCAGCAAAGAAAACGAGTGCTAGACTAAGCTTAAGATAAGCGAGTTTGACATAATGAATCGTACTTTGGTGTTTGGCCTTATAAAGGGACAGCGGTTTGGTTATGTAATAAGCCGTAGTATGACCATAGCAACAGACTGGCGGCGCTGCGATGTGGTGACCAATCTTGAGTTAGATTCTTTAACTGTTTCGGCGTTGGGCGTTCTGTTAAGTCTAATAACGCCATCGCCGCTACTTTAATTGCTAGATCATCGACTGCAAGTACGTCTGCACGTTTCAGAGAGAATAATAAATACATCTCAGCCGTCCAGCGACCAATACCAGTAACGGCTGTCAGCACTTCTATTGCTTCTTCATCAAGCATAATTTCTAACGCAGCAAAGTCTATATCATGATCGACTAATGAGCGAATATAACGGGTTTTTTGTTTAGATAACCCTTGTGCTCTTAAGTCCTCATCTGTTGCTTTGATAATCGCCTGTGGATTCGTTAAGGCGGCATCAAGTAAGCGTTGCCAAATACTGGCTGCTGCTGCCACAGACAGCTGTTGACCAACCATTGCTCGCATTAACTGCTCAAACCCACCGATATTATGCCGTAGACTGGGCATGCCAACTTGTTCATAGATAGACAAAAATCTTGGCTCGATAACAATCAAAGCCATGATATGTTCATGTAGCTGTTGTGTGTTCTCAATGGTCTGTATGTTCATAAATGCTTATCCTGATTTATGTAAATACCGCTATCGCTAGATGTTAAATATAGTGTCTGTAGTAGATAAAGATTAAATAATGATTTTATGAGCATAACAAAAAGGACTGCCAATAAGCAGTCCTTTTGATTTTTCATACTAACACTAAAAATTATTCACCATCAGCTTTAGATTTTTTGAGCAGTACCAATACTGCACCGTTACCACCATCTTTTGGCGGTGCAGAGCAAAATGCCAATACTTCTGGTAGTTGACGGAGCCAACCATTGACGCAGGTTTTTAAAATGGCTTCACTGCCTTTACCATGGACGATTTTTACCATGGTCTCGTTTTTCTGTTTTGCTTGGCTTAGGAGTTGAGTCATTGCCACGCGGGACTCTTCGATGGTACAACCATGAATATCTACGGCGTCATACCAACGTAGCTTGCCTTTTTTAAGCTGATCAAAGGTTTTATTCTGCAAAGTCGGCTGTTTGTAAGATAAATAGGCTTCAGCAGCGACAGGGTTGAGTAGTGCTTGCATATCTGACAAGCCAGCTCCCAAATCACTCGCTTCACTACCTTGCGCAGCAGCACGTTTAGACAAGGTGGTCGCATCAGGTTTGCCCGCTTTGCTAGCATTGGCAGGTGAGCGTACGTTTTTGTCTTCAAGCTGATTGACGCCATGCATTGCTTGCATAAACAGCACTTTGTCATCGTCAATATGCTCGCTAGCCATTTGCTTGACAGTCTTGTTTACTTGCTTTTGCGTGGGCAATGATACAGGCTCAGTAGGCTTTTGGTTTTCATCTTCAGGCGAATTGGTATCGCGACCTTTGCTAAGTTCGCCTTTTAGCTCTTTGAGCTGGTCTTGCATTTCTTTTGAAAATAGAGAGTTTGACATAGAAGTTAACGTATCGTTGGTTGATGAATGATGGATTTATTTAAACTGTTCAGTAGACTTAAGCCACTTTACCCGTCTGCTGCGACGCCCGCAAGTAAGGATTGTAACGCTTGTCCAGGATGGTCAGTCTTCATGAACTGTTCACCGATTAAAAAGTGCTGAATGTCATTATCTAACATCAAACGAATATCAGCGCTATTATGAATGCCACTTTCGGTGACGATAAGCGGTTTAAGCGTGCTATCCACATCAGCCGCCAGTGCGTCGATTAAAATATTTTTTAGATCAAGCGTGGTTTGCAAGTCGACATCGAAAGTATTCAAATCACGATTATTAATGCCGTAAATATTATGCGCTGAGCGCGGTAGCTGTAGCGCACGTTCAAGTTCGGCTTTAGTATGAACTTCTATCAATACATCCATACCCAATTCGATACTTAGCGCATGCAGCTCTTGTACTTGGATGTCGTCAAGGCAGGCCATGATGAGTAAAATACAGTCAGCGCCCATCAGACAAGATTGATAGATCTGGTACACATCTATCATAAAATCTTTACGCAGTATCGGTAGGCTTACCGCATTAGCTGCTTGAATAAGATAGCTATCATCACCTTGGAAATAATCGCGATCAGTCAATACAGACAGACAGCTGGCACCTGCTTGCTCGTATTGCTTGGCAAATAGGGCAGGCGCGAAGTTGTGATTGATAACGCCTTTAGAAGGAGATGCTTTTTTAATCTCAGCGATGATACCAATACCATGCTCTTTAGTGCTAGCCGCTCGCAGCGCCGCCGCGAAGCCACGACGTGGTTTGTTATCCGCGGCGACTTGCGCTTGTAAATCTTCAAGAGATAATACCTCGTGTGCGGCATTTACTTCTTCCACTTTAGTGGCGACAATGCGTTGCAATACGGAAGGAATATCTGTCTTGGTTTCTGTATGAGTCATGCTGGTATCCGAATATCGTTGAATGTAAATAGCTAAAATAGCTAGAGTGCACAGTAATAGTGCTTAGCCGTTAAGCTTGCGTCGCCAGTTGCTGCGTGTATGTGGCGAGAGACTCAAGCTTGAGTAGAGCATCACCATTCTGAATGACTTTTTGTGCCCGGCTCACACCATTAGCATAGTTGCTGGCAAGTCCTGCGGTATATATGGCCGCGCCTGCATTTAGTGCAATCATATCACGTGCTTTAAGTACAGCACGATCTTGAGAGTTTTCTCCTGATAGAGCCGCGCGAATCAGCTCAAGACTTTGCGCTGGAGAATCTACATCGAGACCGATAAGGGTTTGTGACTCAATACCTGCATCTTCTGGCATCATCTCATAAACAGATATCTCACCGTCTTTTAATTCAGCGACAGTGGTTGAGGTAGCGAGACTGATTTCATCCAAACCGTCTTTTGCGCCCACAACCATGACATGACGTGCGCCTAAGTTTTTCATG
The DNA here is from genome assembly GCF_014897815.1 of Psychrobacter sp. PG1. Lineage (GTDB taxonomy): Bacteria > Pseudomonadota > Gammaproteobacteria > Pseudomonadales > Moraxellaceae > Psychrobacter. The sequence continues at coordinate 51,687 of NZ_JABUZG010000052.1, read as the reverse complement.
ACTTTAGCGATAGGCTCGCACAGCTGAGCGGTAAAGACACCGATTACCAGATTGGGTGTGCCAGCAGGGTTGGTTAATGGTCCTAAAATATTAAAGATGGTACGCGCTTTGAGCTCGCGGCGTACTGGATTGGCATAACGCATCGCACTGTGATGATTGGGCGCAAACAAAAAGCCGATACCTTGGTTTTCGATACATTCTTTAGATTGCTCAGGGGTAAGTGCCAGACTGATACCTGCTTGCTCAAGCAAATCTGAGCTACCAGAGTTGGTAGAGACGCCGCGGTTACCATGTTTGGCCACTTGCGCACCAGCAGCGGCAGCAACCAATGCTGACGCAGTAGAAACGTTGAATAAATTGGCACCATCACCGCCAGTTCCGACGATATCGACTAAGTAATCACAGTCCCGTGGTTCGATATTGGCTGCTAACGCACGCATTGCACTGGCAGAGGCAGTAATCTCATCGATGGACTCACCTTTCATACGCAGACCAGTCAAAATAGCACCCATCATGGCGTCGCTACATCTGCCTTGCATGATAATCAGCATCACCTGATACATCTCATCAAAGGTTAAATCAATGTGCTGAAAAATTCGCCCCAAAGCCGTCGTCAGTAGCGTATGTGTCTCTTCATCAGACAGTTGAGCAATGTTAGTTGGGGTAGGGTTTTTATTTGTTTTTGTCGTACTCATTATGATCTCTCTTAATATTTTTATACGTTAATTTTAAATTATCAATAGAATAGGTTTTATTTTGATTTTGTTATTAACGCCTTTTTTAGAACATGCTTTAATAAACTGTTAGCCGACTTGTGGTAGTTCATGTGAGGTTAGGACTGACAAATGATGCGTTTGCAAAAAATTGTTGAGCAGCTGATAACCTGCTTCGCTTAAGATAGACTCAGGATGGAATTGTACCCCTTCTATCGCAAACGTTTTATGACGGATACCCATGATTTCTTCAATACTGCCATCACTGTTTTGTGTCCATGCGGTCAGCTCAAGACAATCGGGCAGGCTGGTTTTATCAATGACAAGCGAATGATATCGGGTGACTTGTACGGGATTAGGCAAGCCTACAAAGACACCTTGGTCAATATGATAGACAGCGGATAAGCGGCCGTGCATTACTTCGCCAGCCTTGACCACTTGTCCACCAAATGCTTGTCCAATTGCCTGATGTCCTAGGCAAATACCTAGTATCGGTATCACGCCCTGAAAAGTCTTGATAGCTTCTAGAGAGATACCAGCCTGATCAGGATCGCAGGGACCGGGACCAATGACGATCGCATCTGGCGCAAGGGTTCTAATATTTTCAATAGTGGTTTGATCGTTACGCCAGACGGTGATGTCCTGCTGTAATTCACCGAAGTACTGTACAATATTGTATGTAAAGCTGTCGTAATTATCGATCATTAGAATCATTAGCGTTCTACTTATTGGGTTCTACTTATGGAGATGGTTATATAACGCCGTTATCTTACCACTATTTTGTAGACTATCAAATGTAGGGTGCAGGCGACCCAAATAAGCGGTGAATAACAATAAATTTTGCTTGTTAGATGACATTCGTTAACATCTCAAACGCACTAAAAAAGTACATAATTTTTATTTATGCACTAAATATGCACTAATTTAGTGCAGTCATGCGTTAGTAATGCCTCTGGGTAAATAATTTGCATGACACCTCTGATGATAAATATACGGCTGTAATATTGTCAAAGGTATTATAAGTTGCTGTAATTATTGTTAATAGCTGTCCTTTTATCATCTATATTTTCAGCATTATAAAAAACTGGCATAGCCTTTGCATTATTACTGTTATGATTATCTTTGGTGATAAAGTGGTTCAATACTTATTATCAGCAAGTGCCTGAAGAGTTCAGCATAATGAGTGATATGTTGTTAGAATAATATCGAACCAAAACACTGGCGGGTCTTATTAAGCGCATAACTCAGATGACTATCTTGATTAATAATATTGACAGTGCTGAGAATAAGCATAATATTAAACAGGATATTTAGCGCTAAACGCAGCACTGACTGTTATTAAACCAGAGATTTTTAACCAACAGATTGTACCTATAATTTTAAATCGCAATAATCTAATCAACACAACGGAGACTATTTATGTCGAACAAACTACTAGATCTTATCCAATCCTCTAATGCTAAATGGGTTGATTTTCGCTTCACTGATACACGTGGTAAAGAGCAACATATCAGCTTTCCAGCGCATAGCGTTGACGAAGAAGTGATGGAAGATGGCAAGATGTTTGATGGCTCATCTATTGCTGGTTGGAAAGGTATCGAAGCGTCAGATATGATCTTGCGTCCTGATCCAGAGACGGCTTTTCTTGACCCGTTCTTTGATTCACTTACCGTAGTTGTTACTTGCGATATTATCGAGCCATCAACGCTACAAGGTTATGATCGTGACCCACGTTCTATTGCGCGCCGCGCCGAAGAGTACTTAAAGTCAACGGGCATTGGTGATACTGCTTATTTTGGTCCTGAGCCTGAGTTCTTTATATTTGATGATGTGAAATGGTCAATTGATATGTCTGGCGTTAGCCACAAGATCACAGCCGAAGAAGCGGCATGGTCGACTAACAATGACTATGAGTGGGGCAACATGGGACATCGTCCACGTGTTAAAGGCGCTTACTTCCCAGTACCACCAATCGATAGCTCGCAAGACATGCGCTCTGTTATGTGTGAGCGTTTAGAAGAAATCATCGGTGAAGGCTGTGTCGAAGTTCATCACCATGAAGTTGCGCCTTGCCAGTCAGAAATTGGTGTCGCTTTCAATACGTTAGTCAAAAAAGCTGATGAAGTACAGCAGCTAAAGTATGTTGTGCATAATGTTGCGCATCAGTTTGGTAAAACGGCTACCTTTATGCCAAAACCAATCGTTGGTGACAATGGTTCAGGCATGCACGTGCATATGTCAATCTCCAAAGATGGTGTCAATACTTTCTCAGGTGATGAATATGCGGGTCTTTCTGAATCTGCACTGTATTTCATCGGTGGTATTATCAAGCATGCGCGTGCGTTGAATGCGATTACCAACCCATCGACTAATAGCTATAAGCGCCTAGTACCGCATTATGAAGCGCCTATCAAACTTGCGTACTCAGCATCTAACCGCTCAGCATCTATCCGTATTCCACATGTTAGCAGCCCAAAAGCGGTACGTGTTGAAGCACGTTTCCCTGATCCAGCGGCCAACCCATATTTAACGTTTGCAGCGTTACTAATGGCAGGTCTTGATGGTATTCAAAATAAAATACATCCGGGTGAAGCTGCTGACAAAAACTTGTATGACTTACCACCAGAAGAAGAAGCACTCATCCCAACCGTTGCGGAGAGCTTAGAAGTTGCATTACAAGCCTTGCGTGATGATCATGAGTTCTTATTAAAAGGTGATGTATTCACTGAAGACATGCTAGAGGCGTTCATCGCTTTGAAAGAAGAAGAAGTGCAACGTGTCAATGTAACCGTGCATCCAGTTGAGTTTGACTTATACTACAGCTGCTAATTTATAGCTAAAACACTCAGTTATTTTGAGTGATAAAAACCAGCTAAGTTATTCTTAGCTGGTTTTTTTTACGTCTCAATAATAATTTGCTAAATCAACGGATCTGTCCTCTTTGAAATTATTACTGATTTAACACCCAAAGTATCGCATAATAGATATTCATAATATTAGGTACTCATTAGGTTGACTGACTATGACTTCATTATCAAAACCGGTTTTTTCAAACAGTAAGTTAGGGTTGGTACTGATTGCTGCTACGATGATTAGTATGGCAACTCTCTATGCCCCTTTGGCAAATGCTGCGCCTATTTATAAAGTTATTGACGAAAAAACAGGTCAAGTCACCTTTACTGATCGCCCGCAAAATTATGAGCAGCAGGCGGGTAAAAAAATCAGCCAAACGGGTGTCACGACGAAAGAAAGTCGCATCAGCTCAAGTAACAGTGATAACATGAGTAGTCCACCTCCTTCTAGTAATGTTAATACGACTACGCAAAATACGGCTGCTAAAAATAGCCCTGACGCCAAACCAGTCGTCAATTATCAGCTTAATATTACTGAACCAAGCGCAGAACGTGCATATCGTCGCCCAGCCCAAAGCATTGATGTCAATGTGCAAGTGAAGCCGGAGTTACAAGCAGGTGATAGTGTTAGTATCTATTTGGATGGCAATGAAGTCGCGCAAGGTCTTAGCGCCTCGATTGCAACGGTAAATGTTTTACCAGGATCGCATAAGATAAAAGCCGTGTTAAAAAATGAGAAAGGTCAAACACTCAAACAAGTAGAGCGTACGGTGTATGTGATTCAAAACAATACAACATTGCAAAATAATAAGAAAATCGCGCAACAGCTTTTAGCTTATCAAAATCTACCTTGGTATCAAAAAGTACTGTTAAAAATGCGTCAAGAGGGCAAACAACCGAATATGCAATCATTTACTAAGCCTATAGTGGATAAACCTATGACGCTTGAGCAACCAGTAACAAATTGACTTGTAGTTAATGTGTCAATCATGGATAAGTATAAGAACCCATACAAAGTAGAGTAACTTTATAAGTTAATTTCTTCTGTATAAACATAAAGGCAAGCGCTGATTGCAGCGCTTGCCTTTATGTTTATAAGGATATTTATTAATTCTATGTATTTACAGCTTATTTAGTCAATTCAATCGTACCATTAGCAGTCACTGAGATAGTGCTATTGCCAGATTCAAAATTTTGGCTAGGTACTGATTCGTCTGCTGCGCCTGCTTTCATACTCATAGCACTATACATCGGACGTGGGTAGTTGCTACCTGTATTTAGATTCACATTGACGACACGATAGCCACGAGCATCCCAAGCGCGTGTTAGGTTTTTAGCTTGTTGCTGAAAAGCACGAGACGCATTGGTCATCAGCTTTTGCTCAAGCGCATCCTTTTTGGTATCTGAGACACCAAAGTTCAGATTGTCCATCACCAACGTTTCTTGTAGGTCAGCGATGAGTTGGCTGGTGGCTGCAAAGTCGGTACTTTTTAAATCGATGTTTGCTTGTCCTGTCCAGCCAATGATTTTGTCATTTTTATCATAGCGAGGGTAGGTGCGCTGTTGTCCGGTGCTCACGGTGACCGTTGGATAGCGCTTAGCAATTTTCATGGCATTATTAATTGAGGTGTTGAGCGTTGTCGCTAGAGTTTTAGAATCCGTTGCCTGCGCTTTTTTATATAAGCTGGCTCGTACTTCATCATTCTGGATTTCTTCTTTTACTTCTGTCTGAAAAGTAAGCTGATCGTAGCCTGTTGGTTCTGCATGTGCGCTACCCATCATGGCTGTGAGTAGAAATGCAGTACCAGTCGTTAGAGCGGCTTTATTAAGTAAAGTGGTTTTCACAATGATCTCCTGAGTGAGTTATATCAATAGTATCTAGGTGAGCCATACAATAGGTAAGACTCGCCTTGATATGAGAAGCTGTCCATTTTAGTTATTAGTTGATACCGAGTATGCTCAGCTTCCTCAACTAAAATAGCAAAATTTAACAGGCTTGCTGTGAGAATTTTGTCACCTAAGTTACAGGGCGTTTGGAGGTAATAGAAAGATTTTTACGATAGGGGTTGTAATATTTAAAAATTCTTGTATAATTTGCAACTGGTGGCTCCATTGGTAGCCTCGCAACATTGTTCTATGAACCCCGCCAGGACCGGAAGGTAGCAACGGTAATAGTCACAGTGTGTGCCGAGGATTTGCTTTTGGAGTCGCTTTTTTTTGCCTAAAATTTGATACCTGTTTTGATATTTAATCAGAAATGCTCGTTTGATCTATTAAGCCCTTCATTGTAAAGGGCTTTTTTTTCGACCTTTTTTTGTCCGATTTTGACCTTTGATTGATTAAGATGGGTTAAAATACAATGTATTAACTTTTATTAACATTCTGGACACTTTAGGGTTTTCTTATGAAGATGTTTGTTTGGTTGTTCATTGCCTTCGTGCTACTAGTGATTGTGTTTGGCGTATCTATATTTAATAAGTTGGTACGCGCTCGCAACCAAGCGAAAAATGGTTTTGCCCAAATAGATGTACAACTGAAGCGCCGTCATGATTTGATTCCAAATTTGGTTGAAACTGCTAAACGCTATCTAACGCATGAAGAAGAGACGCTGACCCGTGTGATTAGTGCACGTAATCATGCCCAGAGCTTGCAAGACTCCAATACACATCAGCCAGACTCGCTTGAGCATATGGCGCTATTTGCCAAAGCTGAGAGTATGCTGTCTAAAGCGTTAGGGCAGTTTTCAGCGGTTGTAGAAGCTTACCCTGAGCTAAAGGCGGACAGCATGATTAAAGAGTTGATGGATGAGCTGACCAATACTGAGAACCGCATTGGCTTCGCCCGTCAGCACTATAATGACAGCGTGATGTTCTACAACAATGACCGCGAGGTATTTCCCAACAATCTTATTAGTACGACTTTTGGCTTTCGCCCGTTAAGCCCGCTAGTTTTTGAAGAAAGAAAGGTGATCGCTCAAGCACCTGTCGTCAATATGGGCTGATATTGAATTATATTCATATGTTCAGATGCGTTTAGCTATTTTTAAGTCAGGCATATAGATGGATTTTTTTGGTGAACAACGCACCCGTACCCAGCGAAGTCTGTTGCTCTATGGGCTATTTTTTCTCATTGTCTTTGCCCATCTGGCAGTAGCGCTGGGTATCATGGCGCTGCTGCTAACGATATTTACTGGTGGCATTTATCATTGGGTGTTGATACTGGTTGCTATCTGGACAATCGGTAGCTTTGTGATCGGTAGTTTTTTAGAGTACAGACGTTTAGAAGCGGGTGGTCGCGCTATTGCTCAGCGTGTGGGCGGGGTTCGGCTGTTTATCGACCACAGCCAAGATGCGTGGGAGCATAGTCAAGGGGTTGCCCATCAGCATGAGCCTATACCAAAGGTTCGTTTCAGCGCCCAGCATATCGCCGTGCGTGATGAGCGAGATTTCCCGCCTGTCTACCGTCGTTACTACGAGATTGCCCAGCAGCTAGCCATTGCTTCTGGTGTACGTATGCCGATTCTCTATGTACTGCCTGATGAGCAAGGTATTAATGGCTTCGTTGCGGGTCGTCATAGTCAAGATATGGTATTGGTCGTCACTCAAGGCGCGCTTGATAAGCTGTCCGATGAGGGGCTGTATGGGCTGATAGGGCATGAATATGGTCATATCTTGCATGGTGATGCGACGTTTAATTTGCAACTGATGGTGGTGCTGGCAGGTTTGCAATTACTCTATGACTGGAGTGATTCTATTAATAATTTTGGCGCTGGTAATCAATGCAATCATCAGAATAGCCATCACAATTATTTTGATGATGCGGTCAATCGACGCAATCTCTTGTCACAAAGAGCCGTCGATAGCCATGCGCGTAGCACTGAATCTCAAACAGCAAGCTTTACCACCCATAGTGAATGGGTAAGCTATTGGCAAAGCCAGTCACAAAGTCAATCTCAAAACCAGCAATCATCAGCTAAGAACCAATCAAGATGGCTACAACATAATAATAAATTCGATAGCCAAGCACCGCGTAATCTCTGGACATTATTAATCCATGGTTTGAGCTTTTCTAGCATGGCCAGTGCTCAGCTCATCAAACACAGCTTTAACCGTGAGCGTGAGTTGCTTGCCGATGCAACCAGCGTACAGCTCACACGTTCGCCGGCTATTATGGAAACCTTAAAAGCCATTCATCAAGATACGCTGGGTTCGCGCTTAACCGGTATCGCCGATATCAATGGGTTAAGTCATTTCTTTTTTGCCAGTAGTGGTGCTGATTTGGGTGATGTCTCTTGGTTTGCCACGCATCCAAGTTTGGCTGAGCGCATGAGTGCCATCAATGCTAACGCTTATCATGATTTCGCCGTGCAAGTGGCTAAAGAAAAACGTCTCAATCAGCAAAAGATAAAAGAAATTTATGAGCAGCGCCGCTTGGGTGATTGGGGTGTCATAGTAGCAAATAGCCTAAGTAAAAATAAACAAGAAAAAAATAGCCAATCATCAATATTTGAAACTCAATCAGGATTAGATAACAATAAAAGCAATAACGATAAAAGCCTTACTAATAACAGCAATGATGTTATAGACAAAGAAACTACTGCTTTTCCTGCAAATGAAATAAAGAATGAGTTGGACGAAGATAAGGGGCTAGAGTTTGTTATCGAGAAAGATGTCGTTGTTGCAGGACGTTTACAGGTTCAAGCGCAAAATACCGGTATTCATCAGTTGCTCAAGCCATGGCAAGCAAAACCTGATAGCGATTTGCCATCGGATACATTGATTGGTATCGACGATAGACAAAAAGTTTCACTGCCGCAGTATATACTCAATCACAGTTATCACCCGCTCGGGGCGCAAGCTTTGATTGAAGCAGTTATGTTATGCCATCAAGGTCGTATATTAGCAACGACTGAGAGTTATGACTTGACTGATATCTGGCTTGGAATTGCTAACGATAAAGCGTCTGCTGCTGAAATCAATAATAACGCTAGCGCTAATATTAGCAGCCACCCCCAATTTTTAGCGCATACGATAGATCATAGATTATTAGCAGCAGTGGCACATCTTGATAGGCGTTTAGACAACGCATTGATTGCATTGGCAATAAAGCAATTGAGTCAACATAACCTGTCAGAAACTGCTATCAATGAATCACGCTTAAGATATGAAGCGAGTCATAGCAATCAAGATCATCAACATTATGTGCAGCAAAAAAAGTGTCGTACAATGCTGATGCGCTATCAACAGGGTATCATTGAGCTATTTGAACACTACCTAACGGCGGATTTAAGTCAACATTTCGCTGATAACATAGCCAGTGAAGATGGTGCTATGGATAAAATTAAGCCAGTATCAACGCACTCAGGAAAAATCGACTCTCGGTTGCCACCGATTTTATCATTATGGCAAGCGCTACAGTTGCAGCAATTATTACCTATATTGTCTACTGTATTGAACGAGGAACACGTGCATGCTCAGCCTCAGCTATTATGGTTATGGCAGCAAACATTGCAAGCGGGTAGAGATGATATTTATGACCAGCTTGACCCTTCAGGACAGGTATTTGATGGTCTCGATGTTGCCGCGAAAGCAATGCTTATTTTATTGGCTTATCGCCTATCAAAAGATGTCAAGGGTCAGGTCGTATCAGCACTAGATAGCTCAGTACACATTTCAGCACCTACTTCAGTACTCGGCTATAATAATGACAGTGTTGCTCACTATCTTGTGGATTTGCGGCGTCATGCACGTTTGATTGATATTGACTTAGCCGCTGTTAGTGACGCAAATTTGCAATGGCTACTATTGACTGCGCAAAATATAAATAGTATCCAGTTATTGGCAGTGATAGAAGCGGTGCCTATTTTTATAGCGCCTGCCAGTCAGTCGTCTGCATCAGAAGCCAAACGTAATGATAATTATCGACAGAGGCAACAGGGCAGCGATCAAATAGATTATAATGCTCATAGACAAGACGGCAATGCAGATAGTGTAGATAAGGCGGGCAATGATAGTCTGCGCCATTCTTATGCTTATCATACTTACCAGCAATGGCTGAGCACATTGCATACGGTGATGTTACACGATACGATAGTCAGTCAAGATGAATATGATTGCTTGTCCATGTTAGCCAATCATTGGTTAGGCGTTCGGCAGCTTTTTTGAACAATATCATTGACGGCATTTAAGTATTCTTTTTTAAATTGAATGGACTATATTTTTAATCCTTTTTTTTAACATCGTTCTCTAATATTGTTCCTTGCCATTAAAAGTCAGTAAATCCATTTTAGATAAGTAGGATAGTAAATAAGCATGAGTGATATCCAAGACCCGCTAATTGTATTGCAGCAGCGCCAGATTTTAGCGATGATGGGTATCAATCAGTGGGTGCAGCCGAGCTCTAAGACATTGAGTATCGCAGGTATTTCTGCGCCTGCTCTGCTCGAGCAGACTACAGCTAATCCAATTTTAGCTAATCCTAGTATTTCTTCTGCGATTACCACTGAACAGCCAAGTATTGAATCTTCTAATATTGAATCCCCAAATATTAATGCCATATCAGATATGGTAGATGATGAGTCTATCAACCATTATTATAATGACGCTAATGATACAGATTTAAGCTATTCTGACCAGCAAAGCCCTGTTACTTATAGTTTTGACTCGACTACTCCTAATGCCCTTAATATCTCTAAGCCAGCCGTTACCTCCTTTGTAGATACTGTTGTACAGCAAGCTTCTATTACTGATATAAATAAAGCTTCGAGCTTTGAAAATGGCAGTTTTAAAGCAGAGGGCTTTCAAGAGGAAAGCTTTAAAAAGGTAGCACCCTTTGATTTACAAGGTGGTCGTTATGGTGATTGGGTGATTTTGGTGGATATCCAAGCACTTAATCATGACAGCCAAAAACTGTGGCAAAATATCACCCAAGCGTTATCCATCAGTTGTGAGACGACATCGTTCCCTATCTGTGAAGGTATGGATACGGCTGAGCTTGCCAATGCCAGTCTTGCTGGATACGTCTTTAAAATTGGCCGTAGCGAAGAGATACAGGTAGTGACATTGACCGCACTTCCTGAAGGTTTGGAACATCCTAACCTGACGACTGCACCCACGTTGGATGAAATGCTTACTGATAGTAATCTCAAACGTCAGCTTTGGGAGCAGTTATCGAGTCAGAGTTAAAGGTTTACCACTTACTATGATAGAGATTAAAAAATAACGATAAAATTCACATTCAACATTCAACCTTTAATAACCACGATGATTTCATCATATTTAGGATAATAATTATGACCACTAAAGCCGCTCCTAACCGTGTACCCAACTTTTCAGCGGGACCTGCTACTATACCAACGGCCGTATTATCACGCGCTCAAGAAGAGTTGCTTGATTGGCAGGGACGCGGCATGTCGGTCATGGAAGTGAGTCACCGTAGTAAAGAATACATCGCCATTACCGAAAAAGCTGAAGCCAAATTGCGCTCGCTCATGGACATTCCAGATAACTATAAAGTGCTGTTTTTACAAGGCGGTGCCAGCTTACAGTTTTCAGCGATTCCATTAAACCTGTTAAATGATGGGCGCGCAGACTATCTAACGACGGGTGCATGGTCTGGTAAAGCGGTCAAAGAAGCCCAGCGCTATGCCAAACTAGGTCTTGGTGAAGTTAACGAAGTTGCAACAGGCAAAGGTAGCAGCTTTACTGATGTACCAGCCGAGAGCGAGTGGACTATTAGCAAAGATGCCGCCTATTTCCATTACTGTGCCAACGAAACCATTCATGGTTTGCAAATATTTGAGCCGCCACAAGTCGATGCGCCGATTGTCGTCGATATGTCTTCTTGCATTTTGTCACAGCCAATTGACGTCTCTAAATTTGGCATGATTTACGCGGGCGCGCAAAAAAACATCGGGCCAGCAGGTCTGATTATCGTGATTATCCGTGAAGACTTATTAGGTCAAGCGAGTGAATGGTGCCCACTGCTGATGAACTATGAGCACCAAGCTGAAAAAGAATCCATGTCAAACACACCAGCGACGTATTCTTGGTATTTAGCAGGGTTGGTATTTGATTGGTTAGAAGAGCAGGGCGGCGTCGCTGCTATCGGCAAAATCAACCAACAAAAAGCCGATTTGCTGTATAAAACAATCGATGATAGCAGTTTTTATAGCAATCCAGTTGACCCCAAATATCGCTCTATCATGAACGTGCCGTTTACCTTAGCCGACAGCTGCCTTGATAAAGTATTCTTAGAAGAGTCGGAAGCGGCAGGCCTCATGAATCTAAAAGGTCACCGCGATGTAGGCGGTATGCGTGCCAGCATTTACAATGCAGTGTCATTAGATTGGGTGCAGCAGTTGGTTGACTTTATGATTGCGTTTGAAAAAAAACACGCATAAATTATGTATAGACTTTAAAATAAAAGACGCAACTTTTATAAGCTGCGTCTTTTTTTATACGCGTTAGTATTCTTTTAAGATAAATGATGCATCATGTAGCAACTCTAACGCTGCAAACCATTAGGTTAAAAAACCTAAGTTTGTTATGATAAAATTCTGCGGCACTTACGATACGTCAGATACGACATATTTTTTTTAGATTTTATTTCATAAGCGGTCATTAGCCTTTAGTCACTGGTTAAATGCTCAATATATTCATTCGGTCTGGCAAAGGGGTTTGTTATAACTTTATGATGCTAAAAAATACCATGCTAAAGGCCGTCTTGCTTGCCATTACTATTAGCTGGATACCAGCCAGTATTGCGGTGCCAATCACCACTACTGCGCTTGGTCATAATAGTACCACTGAGTATATCGATGTGCCCTTTATGCCTTATGCCAACCCAAAGGCGCCCAAAGGTGGTACGCTTTCACTGGATGCACGCGGCACCTTTAATGCGGCCAATAAATGGATGACCACAGGTGTGGCGATGGTTGGCACCGATTATCTATATGATACCTTGATGACTGGCTCATTAAATGAAGCCTTTACCATGTATCCGCAGCTGGCGAGCAATGTCACTTATGATCCTAATGATACCAGTTGGATTATCTATCATATTAATCCTGCTGCGCGCTTTTGGGATGGAACGCCGGTCACCAGCAGTGATGTCAAAGCGACTTATGATGCGCTGTTAAATAAAGGGTCAATGTATATTCGCAGCTATTTGGGTGATATTAAAGACATTCAAATTATTAATAAGCAGCAAGTGAAGTTTATCTTTGCCTCTGATGATAATAAAGAAATCTTGCTAACTGTCGGACAGTTTCCTATTTTTGCTAAGTCCTCTATCGATACGTACTTTGAGAAAATAACCTTGACACCGCTCATGGGCAGTGGACCTTATAAGTTAGGACGTGTCGATGCAGGGCGCTCGGTCAGCTATGTACGTGATCCCAATTATTGGGGTCGTGATTTGATGGTCAATCGCGGTCGTTATAACTTCGATATGATTAAGTTTGTTTATTATCAAAGCGATGAGATTGCCTTTGAAGGTTTTAAGTCTGGTCAATATCGTTTTCGTCCGGAGAATAAAGCGTCGAACTGGGCAACGGGTTATAACTTCCCTGCAGTCAAGGCAGGTCTTATCAATAAAGAAACCATAAGCAGCGAAAACCCAGTACCAATGCAAGGTCTGGTCATGAATATGCGACGTCCCATCTTTCAAGATATTCGCGTTCGCCAAGCACTGAGCAAGGCTTATGACTTTGAGTGGATGAATAAGACCTTGTTTCATGGGCAGTATGAACGTTTGCAAAGTTTCTTTCATGGCTCCGAGCTTGCTGCAACAGGGATGCCGTCTGCTGAAGAGATGCAGGTGCTTACGCCTTTATTACCTAAGCTTGAACCGCTGCAACGTCAAGCCGTATTAACGGAGTGGCAATTGCCAACCAGTGATGGTAGTGGCTTTAACCGTAAAGAGTTACTAGAAGCACGGCAGCTGTTGCTAGATGCTGGATTTTATTATAACGATATGAAGCTATATCAGCCCAATGGACAACTTGCTCAGATTGAGGTTTTAATGATGGGCGATACTATGGGTCGGGTGCTGCTGCCATATATTCGAAATCTAAAGCGCTTGGGATTTGATGCCACGTTACGTCAAGTCGACGGACCACAATATTATGAGCGGGTACGCCGTTTTGACTACGACATGATAGTTGATAAATTTGCTCAGAGTTTATCCCCTGGTGCAGAACAAGTTGGCTTTTGGGGTAGCTCAGCGGCTGACCAAGCGGGTAATAGAAATACTATCGGCATCAAAAACCCAGAGATTGACGCGGTGATAGAGCAGCTTGGTAATGCTAAAACTCGCGACGATACTATATTATATACTCAGGTGCTCGATCGCCTACTACGTGCTGGTCATTATTTAGTGCCTTTATACGGCAAATCAGCGACCAATGTCGCCTATTGGGATCAATATCGTCATACTGAAAAACTGCCCTCTAATGCCATCGGTATTGACTACTGGTGGACGGACAAAGAAGCAGAAGCACGTGTTAACCAATACTTGAAGCAATGATTTAGAACAATGAATGAAATAACGCTGCATCTTAAAATTTTATTTCGTTTAAAAAATCAATAAAAGACATCAGCAATAAAGATAACTACTGGTAAGGATTTAATATGACTATCCGCATTCACCCAATCAAAGCGTTCAATGATAATTATATTTGGACATTGATTAATGAAAATAATAAACAGGCGATCGTTATTGATCCTGGTCAAGCTGAGCCTGTCATGAGTTATTTGGAAGAAAATAAATTGGAGCTAACGTCTATCTGGACGACTCATCATCATCATGACCATATCGGCGGTGTCGCAGAACTGCAAGAGTCTTATCCGATGACGCATCTGGTTGCGCATACTGAGCATAATGTCGATGAAGATCAAACCATCAAAGATGGTAGTACCGTCAGTGCGTGGGGCTGTGCAGCACAAGTATGGGATGTGTCCGGTCATACTGCTAGCCACGTGGCTTATATATTAGATATTGACGGGCTTAAACATTGCTTTTGTGGCGATACTTTATTTAGTGCTGGATGCGGACGGGTATTTACGGGGACGATTGAGCAATTACACAACAGCTTTAAGCGTTTAAATGGTTTGCCAGCTGAGACGCTGCTATATCCTGCGCATGAATATACCGCCAGTAATCTGCGCTTTGGACTATCTATTGAACCTACTAATGAAGCAATGCAGCAAGCATTAGCGCAGGCAGAAAAGATAACGGCACAAGGCATGGCGACATTACCCGTTACCTTAGAGCATGAGCGCGCGATAAATGTGTTTTTACGCACGCAAGAGCCGACTGTGATAGCAGGGGTTAAATCTAAAATGAATATCGATGATGATAAGTCTTTGACCGTTTTTGCCGCCTTACGTGAACTTAAAAATAATTTTTAGCTTCTAATTTTCATGCCCTAAGTTCTAACCGATTCTTTGGTAACTTATGTATCGGCAAGTAGTAGCTGCTCATTTTCTTTGTTGTTATATTTTATCTTAGGAAGTCGTCGTTATGGGTCGTTATATCTTAAAAAGGTTACTGCTGATATTACCGACGCTTTTTTTGATATTGCTGGCGAATTTCGTCATTATACAAGCAGCGCCCGGCGGCCCTGTTGAGCAGCAGCTCGCCCTTATTGAGCAAAGCGCAAAAGACAATGCGCTCGGCGCTAGTATTGGCGCGGGCAGTGCAGGCGGTAACAATAGTACCTATCAAGGGACGCGGGGCTTATCGGAGGAGATGGTCGCTGCCATTAACGCCCAATACGGCTTTGATAAATCGGCACCTGAGCGCTTTTGGCTAATGTTAAAGAATTACGCTCAGCTAGATTTCGGTGAGTCTTTTTTTAAAGGACAGTCGGTAACGGATTTGATTATCGAGAAATTACCCGTTTCTATCTCGCTTGGGCTCTGGAGCACGCTACTGATTTATATGATAGCGATCCCATTAGGTATCTATAAAGCCATGCATCATGGCTCGGGGATTGATAAAGTTACTGCAATGCTGCTTGCTATCGGGCATGCAATACCTGTTTTCGTATTTGCCGTTATATTACTGGTGTTTTTTGCAGGTGGTAGCTACTGGAATATCTTTCCACTGCAAGGCTTGACCTCTGAGAACTTCGATCAATTAAGCACGCTGGGCAAAATCAAAGATTACTTTTGGCATTTGGCGCTACCACTGCTAGCAAGTACGGTTGGTGGTTTCGCTGGCTTGACTTATTTGACCAAGTTTAGCTTTTTGGAAGAGCTCGGCAAGCAATATGTGCTTACTGCTCGTGCTAAAGGTTTGGCTGAGCGTCAAGTGCTATACGAACATGTGTTTCGTAATGCCATGCTGATTATTATTGCAGGTATTCCAGCGGCTATCGTTGGCATTTTCTTTGCCGGAAACTTCTTAATCGAGATTATTTTTAAGCTTGATGGTTTGGGGTTGTTAGGTTTTGAAGCCATTCAGCAGCGCGATTATCCGGTGATATTTGGTACATTGTTTATTTTTACCTTGGTCGGGCTATTATTACAGTTAATCAGTGATTTAAGTTATCACTTAATTGATCCCCGTATTGATTTTGAGGGGCGCTAATGTCAAGTCATCCATTATCTTCAGTGCCCTCAAGCACATCTTCTATTGCCCTAGAAAAAAAACGCAGCCTAAATCCTATCTGGCAGGCGCGTCTAAACCGTTTTCGTCATAATCGCCTTGGTATCATATCGCTATTTATATTTACGCTGATATTCGTCATTTGTATGGCAGCCAATGTGATTGCCAATGACAAGCCGCTACTGGTGAAGTATCAAGGCGATTATTACTTTCCTGTCCTAAAAGCCTATCCTGAAACGGCTTTTGGTGGGGTGTTTGAGACTGAAGCCAATTATAAAGACCCTGCGGTGCAAACGCTGATTAATGAGCAGGGTTTTTACATTATGCCGCCGATTCCATTTGCCGATCAGACACCAAACGTTGAGCTGGGTATTCCATATCCAGCAGCGCCCAATAGCCAGAATTGGCTTGGTACTGATGACTTAGGCCGTGATGTGTTGGCACGGATACTTTATGGCATGCGCGTGTCATTATTGTTTGGTTTAGCATTAACACTTGCTGGGGCAGTGATTGGCATCATCGTCGGTGCGATACAAGGCTATTACGGTGGTTGGGTAGATTTAGCAGGACAGCGCTTCATGGAAGTATGGGGCGGTATGCCGCAGCTGTTTATGATTATTATTTTGGTCAGCTTATTCAGCCCTAGTATCTTCATGCTATTTGCTATGATGTTATTATTTGGTTGGATGGGACTGGTTGGTTTGGTACGGGCAGAGTTTTTGCGCGCGCGTAACTTTGACTATGTGCGTGCGGCGCGTAATCTTGGCGTTTCGGACAGTCAAATCATGCTAAGGCATATCTTGCCCAATGCCCTAGCGTCAAGCTTGTCACAGCTGCCATTTATATTGACAGCTAATATTATCGCTTTAACCGCACTAGACTTTTTAGGTTATGGCTTGCCGCCTGGGTCACCGTCTCTCGGCGAACTGATGGTACAAGGGAAAAATAACCTAGATGCCCCTTGGCTCGCGCTATCAGGGTTCTTTAGTTTAACCTTTATTTTATCACTGCTAATATTCGTTGGCGAAGCGCTACGTGATGCGTTTGATCCGAGGCGCTCCTGATATGACAACTGATGATGTGATAACGACTAATATGACGACTACTGAGCACAATGCCCATTCAAATAACAATCATAGCAATAGCCAAAATAAGCTTATGCTGAGCGTCGATAAACTTAGCATCGTCACGGACGCAGGCAGCGTTTTGGTCGATAAACTCTCTTATGAGCTGCGGCAAGGACAAACCCTTGCTATCGTAGGTGAATCAGGCTCTGGCAAATCCATTGCAAGTCTCGCGCTATTAGGCTTATTGCCAGACAGTTTGACCGTTAGCGGTGAGGTGAAGCTAGCAGGGTCAGCAGGGTTGACTGTGTTACCGATAGCCAATACCAATGTTAATGTTAGTGCTAAGGCACGTAACGCTGCGCTGCGCTCTATTCGCGGACAGCGCATCGGCATGGTGTTTCAAGAACCAATGACAGCGCTCAATCCACTATATACGGTCGGCAAACAAATTGCTGAATCACTACGTCTAGTTGGTGTGCCCAAGAAACACTGGCAAAGTCAAACAATCGATTTACTAAATGATGTCAATATTACCAATCCGATTGATAAGCTGAACCGCTATCCGCATGAGCTATCAGGTGGTCAACGTCAGCGAGTGATGATTGCCATGGCATTGGCACAGCAGCCTGATATTTTAATCGCTGATGAGCCGACCACCGCGCTTGATGTGACTCTCCAACATGAGATTCTCGCTCTATTAGATGATCTTAAGCGTCAGCATAATATGGCGATGGTTCTTATTAGCCATGACCTCAATCTGGTCAGGCGCTACAGTGATGATGTCATCGTGATGCGCCAAGGCCAAACGATTGAGCAAGGGCAAACCATAAGTGTGTTCAATCAGCCTAAAGCCGAATATACCCGCTCGCTAATCAAACAAGACTTTGGCCAAGCACTGAACTTCTCTAATGATGATAAAATTCAGCAATCAAGCATATTGCAAGTCAGCAATTTACAAGTACAGTTTCCCATTGAAAAAAGTCTGTTTGGTGGTACTAAGCGCTGGTTTGATGCGGTAAAAAATGTTGATATGACGCTACAGAAAGGGTGGGCGTTAGGCATTGTAGGTGAGTCAGGCTCTGGAAAAACCACCATCGCACTCGCACTCAGTCAATTACTGAGCAATCAAGCGCGTGTGGGTGGCGAAATAATGGTCAATGGGCAAGATATTTCAGTATTGTCCAAGGGTGAGCTACGTCAGTTTCGCTCGCAAATTCAAATGGTATTTCAAGACCCCTTTGCCAGTATCAATCCACGTATGACGGTGATGCAAATCATTGAAGAAGGATTGCTCGTACAAGGCGTTGATAAGGGAGCACGGCAGCAAGCAGTGATGGATAGCCTTACTACCGTGCATCTGCCAGCTGAATTTGCGCATCGTTATCCGCATGAGCTATCAGGTGGTCAGCGTCAACGGGTAGCACTTGCGCGCGCCCTTATTATGCAGCCGAGTCTATTGATATTAGATGAGCCGACGTCCGCGCTTGATAGTACCACGCAGGTCACTGTCGTTAATTTACTACGTGAAATTCAGGAAAAATTGCAAATCAGCTATGTGTTTATTAGTCATGACTTAAAAGTGGTGCGCGCCTTATGTCAGCAAATTATGGTGCTTAAAGATGGCATATGTATTGAGTACAGACGTACTGAAGATATTTTTAATAGCCCACAGCATCCCTATGCGCAGCAGTTGCTGCAGGCGAGTATGATTTAGCTTAGCCAAAAAGAGTTAAGCAGATAGAGTCAAATAAGTAGAACATGGCAGTTCATACTAATTGCGATATCCTAAAAATAGCAGTGATACAATAAGTTAAACAGACGTTCACTTTAGTTAGAGGCTTAAATTTGTTTAATTTTTAGTTAAATAGCCGTTTAAATCGCTGCTTTAAAGGATTGTCATCGCTATTATTACCCTCATTAAAAAGGATTTTTACTTATGAAAAAGCAAAACAGTATTGCTAAATTAGTAAATAACAAGTTAGTAAATACCAATGGATTGCAAAATGTTGGTTATTTAGCCGTTGCTAAAACACGCGCTAAAGTCTTAAAAGCGTTCGCTTATGTTGTTCCAATTAGAAGACCAATGCTATTTGTTGGTGAGAGCTCTTGTGAAGAGCTATGTGATATGGCCATCAACGAAGGCAGCACCAATGTATTTATCGTCACTGATGCCGTGCTTAATAAGCTAGGTATCCCAGCCAAAGTGACTGATTATCTAGATAGCAAAAATATCAGCTATACCGTTTATGACGGCATTACTCCAGACCCTACTTTTAACGTTGTCGAAGAGGGACTGCGCAAATCTGTCGATGCTAAATGCGACTCGATTATTGCCATCGGTGGCGGCTCTGTGATTGATGCGGCTAAGATGATTGCGATGTCACAAGGCAATAGCTGCAAGCCGCAACAGCTTATCGGCATTCTTAAAGCCAGAAAGCCTTCTATACCACTCTATTGTATTCCTACCACGGCTGGAACAGGTTCAGAAGCAACCCTTGGTGCAGTAGTATCAGACGATAAAACGCATCAAAAAGCGCTGTCTATTGACCCAAGAATGGTGCCATTAGCAGCGGCTATTGACCCTGTTATTATGAAAGGCATGCCTGCTCATATCACAGCGGATACGGGTATCGATGTATTGACTCATGCGCTTGAAGCTTGGATGAGTGCTAATGCGAGCGTCGAGACCGATTATTATGCAGCTTCTGCGGTCAAATCTGTGATGCAAAACCTACCGCTGGTTTATAAAGACGGCGGCAATCTTAAAGCCAGAGAAGAGATGGGTATTGCCGCTCATTACGGCGGTATCGCCTTTAATAAAGCGGGTCTTGGTTATGTGCATGCTATCGCTCACCAGTTAGGCGCGTATTATAGTATTCCTCACGGTCGTGCCAATGCCATCGTGCTGCCGTATGTGCTTGATGTCAATCGTCAAGGAAGTAAAAAAAGACTGGCAGAGTTGGCTAGAAAAACAGGTATGGTAAAATCGGGACAAGCTAGCAAGAGTGATGCTGAGATTGCCGACGACCTCATCGCGCAAGTACGTGAACTGATTGCCACCTTGAATATCGATCCAACGGTGAAAGGCATGCAAAGCAGTGATTTTGGTAAAATTGCTAAAGCAGCAGCAAAAGAAGTCAGTGATACTTATGCTGTACCGACTTATCTATCAGCGTCTGAAATCAAGGCTATTTTAACCAAAATTCAGCAAGCCAGTGATGAGCGTTCTGCTGCAAAATAAAAGAGTAACTAAGCTACATAAGCTGCCTAAGCTATATTGATATAATATAAAAGAGCACACTACGCTGTCCGTAATGTGCTCTTTTTTTAATTATCATACTTTGTAGCAAACTTATCTTATTAAGAAATTGTGTATGATTCAGAGTTTTACTGTTTAATTATATTAAATAATATCTAATAACTA
>NZ_JABUZG010000052.1:26756-30976 GCF_014897815.1 Psychrobacter sp. PG1 | reverse complement strand
TTTTTATAACAATGTAGGTATAGTTTAGTGAGGTCAAAGGGTTATCATAGTTATATTATATTACTTTTAGGAGGTATCGATGAATCATAAATTAAAGACGGGCGCTATTGCGATGGCTGTAGCATCCATCAGTATGGTTTTCGTTGGCTGTGCTGCCACCGAAAATACGCCCGCTGTGAAAAATACTGCCATCGATAATCCTTATGCGCCAACGGACCCAAATCTCGCAGTCGCTACGGTCGCTGGCGGTTGTTTTTGGTGCGTGGAAGCGGGTTATGAAAAAATACCTGGCGTTGTAGAAGTGGTCTCTGGCTATACCGGCGGTCAATCGACAAATCCAACTTATAGCACTGTATCAGCAGGTGGCACAGGGCATACTGAAGCGGCTCAAGTCTATTATGACCCAACGAAAATCACCTATAATGGTATCGTTCAAGCGTTATGGCGTATCGCCGATCCAACCGACGCTGACGGCCAGTATGTAGATCGTGGAACCCAGTATCGTCCTGCTATTTTTTATAATAATGCACAAGAAAAGCACATAGCGGAAGCTGCTAAGCAATCACTACAAGACTCTGGTATCTATAGCAAACCAGTTGTGATTGAAATTGTTTCTGCTAGCAAGTTTTATCCAGCTGAAGAGTATCATCAAGATTATTATAAGAAAAATCCAATCCGCTATAAGGCTTATACCTTTAATTCTGGGCGCTATCAATTTATCGAAAGTGTCTATGGTAAAGACTACGAGCTGGATTTTACCCAGTTTAAACCTACGGCGGCAGATAGCGTACAGGCAACATCAAACAATGCGTCAGCTGCTAAAGCTAGTACAGGATTCAATCCAGATACCTTTGTGAAGCCTGCACAGGATGAGCTAAAGCAGTCACTCAGTGACATTCAATATAAAGTCACTCAAAAAGACGGCACCGAACGCGCTTTTGATAATGAATACTGGGATAATAAAGCGCCTGGGCTGTATGTCGATGTGATATCGGGGGAGCCACTATATTCCTCTCGTGATCAATACAAATCTGGCACTGGCTGGCCAAGCTTTACCCGCCCATTGAGCACAGATATGGTCGTTGAGAAGGAAGACCGAGGGATATTCGGAAGCCGTACCGAGATTCGTAGTCGCTATGCAGACTCACACGTCGGTCATGTATTTGACGATGGTCCAGCACCGACAGGCAAGCGCTACTGTATGAATTCAGCGGCAATGCGTTTTATTCCACTGGCGCAGATGGAAGCAGAAGGTTATGGCAATTGGATTGCTGAAGTAAGCTAGGTTAGTTAAGCCTCGTTATATTGTAATCAAGGATTGATTGCTAATTATTAATGATATCTATCTTGAAAGGACGCATTAAAAAAGGATACTTAAGTATCCTTTTTTTATTATCTATTGTTATTTGAAGCGTTAGAATGCAGGCTGACGTCTAGGGATCGCACTCAAAAACTCATTGCGCGCTTGATTGTCATGTACGTACTCACCCAACATCGATGTTGTACGTGTGGTGGAGTGCTGCTTATTTACGCCGCGCATCATCATACACATATGCGCTGCATCCATCACTACTGCTACGCCGCGACAGCCAGTGACATCCATGATAGTTTGTGCCACTTGTTCGCTTAAATTTTCTTGAACTTGCAAGCGACGGGCGAACATATCGACAATACGGGCAAATTTTGATAAGCCCAGTACTTGACCATTGGGTAAATAGCCTACATGAGCGATACCATGAAAAGGCAGCATATGATGTTCGCACAATGAATAAAATTCAATATTTTGTACCAATACCAGCTCGCGATTGCTTGATGGAAACAGGGCGTCGTTGACGACTTCATCCAAGCTTTGGTGATAACCTTGGGTTAAATGTGCAAAAGCTTTCGCGGCACGCATCGGCGTTTCTTCAAGACCGGGACGCTGTAAGTCCTCGCCAGTTGAGAGAATTAGTTGACGATAAGACTCAACGCTTTCTTGGTAATTTGATGCTATTGTTGGGGTGTTACTCATAAGTTTGGCAGCCATCCAAAATGTGGGTGTAGCTTAACGCTAAATCCCTAATTACGAACAGTTACAAATAACTATTGTAAAGGATTTTTATAAAAATTGTGCAAGCTGGGAAGGGCTGTGATTATACTTGAAATCTACTTAACTTCATACTGCTGTGGCGAGCAGTTGAGCGTTTAATCAATATTAGAAGACATTATAAGGGAATACAGTTTACGACTGTTTACTTAAATTAATTCGTGTATAATGACTTATTTTATAATTTGTACTTTTTACGCTGTGATATTCATCATATCTAATCACTCTAAATAACTTAATATGATTAAACAATTTTGATCGACCCAAAAGGAAATATTATGCTACTACAAGGACAACGATTTGTCGTGACAGGCATTGCGAGCAAACTGTCTATCGCTTGGGCTATCGCTGAGGCACTGCACCGTGAAGGTGCCTCATTAATTCTCACCTATCCTAATGATAAGATCAAAAAGCGTGTCGATATGGCTGCGGAGAAATTCGAAGCAGATTTGGTACTTGAGTGTGATGTGGCGTCTGATGAGTCTATCGCTGCTTGTTTTGAGCAAGTCACTGCCCATTGGGGTGATGGAATCGATGGTGTGGTACATGCGATTGGCTTTGCACCGATGGATCAGCTTGATGGCGATTTTGTTAAGGCAACGACCCGTGAAGGTAGTCAAATTGCCCATGATATCTCAAGCTATAGTTTTGTGGCATTGGCCAAAGAAGCTCGTGTTTTATTGGCCATGCGTCACGGTTCGATGCTGACATTGACGTATGAAGGTAGTATTTCGGTATTGCCAAACTACAACGTCATGGGTATGGCAAAGGCCAGCCTTGAAGCCAGTGTTCGCTATTTGGCTACTTCGATGGGCGGTGAAGGCATTCGTGTCAATGCGATCTCAGCAGGTCCTATTCGCACGCTTGCTGCCAGTGGCATCAAATCATTCCGTAAAATGCTCGATATCAGCGAAAAAATCGCGCCGCTACAACGTAATATCACACAAACCGAAGTCGGTAATGCGGCGCTTTTCTTGCTATCACCTTGGGCATCTGGTATTACCGGCGAGATTATGTTTGTTGACGCAGGTTTTAATACCGTTGCTATCAGTGAGCAATTAATGATGCTTGATGAGCCGAAATAATCCACTTCAATAGTCGGTTATAGGGTTTTATAGATCAGGAAGGCAGCCAATAGGTTGCCTTTTTTGGTTATAATAGATGCTTTTTGGTGATAAGCCATTAGGCGGCGAATATGATAACCAAATTACCAAAGTGGATATTGTGGGGCGGGGCAGTACTGGCATTCAGTGCTGGCTGTGTTAACACTGCTGCGTTAATGGGGTTTACCAATCTATCGGTTTCTCACGTCACTGGCAACGTAAGCTTATTTGCAGCGGCTATTGCTTACTTGGATGTGCGTAGTATCTTGTATATCGGTGCGCTGCTATTGTCTTTTTTGGCAGGTG
Source organism: Psychrobacter sp. PG1 (assembly GCF_014897815.1). Lineage (GTDB taxonomy): Bacteria > Pseudomonadota > Gammaproteobacteria > Pseudomonadales > Moraxellaceae > Psychrobacter. The sequence goes on along the minus strand of NZ_JABUZG010000052.1, from coordinate 27,481 downwards.
CGATACTGAGCGGTTATGTGATTGGACAGACATCATTAAAGTTAGGTAGGCGCTATGGTAGTGCGCTATATATCGAGGCGGCACTGTTAATGGTCAGCTACTGGTTGTATCAGCAGCATGATTATTTAGGACAGTTGGCAGCGGCAATGGCATGCGGATTACAGAATGCCATGGTAGCGACTTATAGTGGCGCAGTTATTCGTACCACCCATTTGACAGGTTTGACATCAGATATGGGCGCAGCGATTGGCAACTGGTTGGCGGGTCGATCGATTAGCAAACCGACATTAGGGTTTCAAGCCATTATTTGGTATTGCTTTTGCGGTGGCAGCGCCGTTGGAGCATTTTTATTCGCCAAGGTTGGCTATGAAGCGCTATTTGTACCCATTGCTATCGTTTTAACGGCAGCATTTATATATAACTATGTCTCAGACCGCCTGCCAGAAAAAAGAGAGCCAAAAAATAAAAGGCACTCATCATAACGATCAGTACCCTTTACTTTTTGCTTTGAGGTAATAATAAAGCTGTGATTTAGTTTTTACCTTCTTCCTTATGGTCTTCATGTTCATGCAACCCTTGCATCATATCGAGTGCAGAGTCATCGGTACGCTGCTGATCTTTTTTAGCCAAACTGTCTTGATTGATATCTCTCGGTGCCATTTTAGTGGTTGAATCTGTTTTATTTGCATCTGTCATAAAGTGCTCCTATTTATTGTTATTCATTT
>NZ_JABUZG010000052.1:0-26712 GCF_014897815.1 Psychrobacter sp. PG1 | reverse complement strand
ATATAAATACTAATAAAAAATAGTTGTTAAACTATTACTGGTATTAGAAATTTATTTTGACTTATTTAGTATGAGATAGCACCATACGCTTGTACATACTAAGTGTACGCTTGTTTAGTGACGATGTGTAACTGCAACTCACAAGGCTTGCTGTTTAATTAAAAGCAATTACTTGGTTATAAGTTGCTCTCACTTACTCTCGGCATTCGGTTCAAAAATTAAAAACTCATTAGATAAATATCATCTCTATAAAGTACCGTTTTAAAGTACCTTTCCTAAAACGCATTAAAGTAATTCTTTACCTGTGAAATAACCATATTTATTGCAAATTTTATAAGGTTTTTTTTATAAAGGCTTTGTTGCATCAGCTTTTTGTTATATATCTGTTATGATAACGGCGTATTTTTTGCGGTTGCTGGTTGAATAACCATTAATCGCTAACATGCGTTTTTATTTTAGCGTCTTTTTACACTGTCTTTGGGAAAATAAGGACATTTTATGTCAGAGCAAAAATTAGATAGCCATCTTCCTGATGATGGCAATGAGTATTTATTTACCGATACCTTTCCAAAGGGTACTGGTAAAGGGTTGATAGTGGTCGCTATTGCGGCGGTTATCAGTATGATTATTTATAATGTATTGCCATTCGATATCAATGCCAATAAGGGTCTTGCCTTATTGTTCTTCATCGGCGTATTGTGGCTAACGGAAGCGTTGCACGTCACGATTACGGCACTATTGGTAGTCGTGGTTGGTGCCTTAGTGGGTATACCAGAATTCGATGCCGAAATAGGCTTACAAAGCTTTGCCAATCCGACCATTTATTTGTTTTTTGGTGGTTTTGCTTTAGCGGCAGCCTTGCATGTGCAGCAGTTGGATAAAAAAATTGCACTGAAGATTTTATCGATGTCAGGCGGCAAATTAAGTACGGCGGTGTTTTTGATATTTGGCGTGACCGCATTTTTATCGATGTGGATATCGAATACCGCGACGGCGGCGATGATGTTGCCACTGGCGCTCGGTATTTTAACGCAAGTTGATCGCGAAAAAGACCGTGGTACTTTTGTATTTGTACTATTAGGTATCGCTTATTCAGCAAGCCTTGGTGGTCTAGGTACGATTGTTGGTTCTCCGCCAAATGCTATCGCTGCAAAGGCGCTCAATATTGCTTTTGTGGACTGGATGAAGTTTGGTGTGCCGATGATGCTGGTATTATTGCCGCTATTGTTAGGCGCGATGTATGTGTTTTTGAAGCCCAACCTGAACCGTAAAATTGTACTGGTTGAAGATGAGCCTATTGTATGGAATAAACCTCGCGTAGTGACGATTATCGTCTTTATTGTCACCGCATTGAGCTGGATTTTCTCCAAAAAGATTGGTGCTGCGCTTGATATTACGGATACTGACGCGGTTATTGCCTTATCAGCCGCTGCCGCTGTGGTCAGCTTAGGCTTGGTATCGTGGAAGCAGGTGTCTGATAATACCGATTGGGGTGTACTCATGCTGTTCGGCGGTGGTATCGCCCTATCGACGATTCTGAAAGTGTCAGGTGCCTCTTTGGTATTGGGGGAGACGGTCGCGAATGCGTTGTCTTCTGCACCGCTTATCGTGGTGATGATTGCGGTATCAGCATTTATTATTTTCTTGACGGAGTTTGCTTCTAATACCGCTTCTGCCGCCCTGCTGGTTCCCGTATTTGCTGCCATTGCAGAGCAGATGGGTTTACCCCACGAAGTGTTAGTATTGGTCATCGGTATTGGTGCATCTTGTGCCTTTATGCTACCCGTTGCGACACCGCCAAATGCGATTGTCTTTGGTACGGGATTGATTAAACAGAGCGAAATGATCCGTACAGGTGTCATTCTTAATATCATTGCTACCTTTGTCGTCGGATTGTGGGCTTATTTCTTCTTAATATAGTTTAGCAATCACATTAATCATAATTTATGAAACCCAATGTCTCAATAATCACGAGCCATTGGGTTTTTTTGTTTCTCTTTTCTGTTCCTTTTTACGGTTAGTCGATGTATAACATAGTGATTTGTTAGGAAAATAAATAGGATGGCGCACTCTAACTCTAATAATAAGCAATTAAATATTATCGCGGCTATTTCCGACATTCATAGTAATGTTTTCGCGCTTGAAGCCGTGCTGACTGATATTAAACAGCGCGATATTGATCAAATTGTTAATCTGGGCGATATTCTATACGGACCGATTGCCCCTAAAGATACCTATGCGCTCTTAATGGCACAGCAGAACGATATTATTACTATTCGAGGTAATCAGGATAGACAGATTTATGAAGCGACAACGGCGGAGATTGGCAACAACGCAACCATGGCTTTTATCATAGAGGACTTGCCTAAAGCAGCGGTTAAGTGGCTGCAGAATTTGCCGTTTGATTGTCATTTGAGTGAGAATGTTTATTTGTGCCATGGGTCACCAACCGATGACATGGTATATTTGTTAGAAAATATTGAGACGGGTCAGCCGACCTTACGTGATAATCTAGATATTTTGGCACAGCTTAACGGTATTGGCAGTTCAGTGATCATATGTGGTCATACTCATATTCCACGTACAGTCACGCTATCGACAGGTCAGATAATCATCAATACAGGTAGCGTGGGTTACCCTGCTTATAAAGATGATTTGCCTATTTTGCATAAGATGCAAACCTATTCGCCCCATGCCAGTTACGCGATTATTAAATGTGTTGATACTGAACAGGGTAAATACTGGCAAACTGAGCATATCAAGGTGCCTTATGATTATGAAGCTGCGGCTAAATTGGCTTCAATGAACGGTCGTAAAGACTAGGCGTTTGCACTGAGAACAGGGCGAGTATTGCCTTGATGAGCAATTAAATATATAAGTATCAGGATTTTGCCTATTTTTAGCATGATTTATTAAGTTGCAAGCTATGATATGCATCAATATCTCTATGACCACACCAAGCCTCTTTCAATGCGGGTAGCGCTTGAATATCTATTTGCCTAAAAAAACCGTCTACATTAAGCTGTCGATAATTTGGTCCTCGCTCCATTAGTTGATTAGAAAATAAAAAAAAGCTTGCAACTGGCGTCTCGGAATGGCTATAGATATGAATACTAATAACATTAGCTCCCTCTTTGCCGCCTAGACCTTCACGCCAAAAACCATGGCTTTGACTGTTTATCTCATCGACTATGGCTTGCATTTTTTCAGGCTGATGCTTTGCGTCGTAAGATAGTAGAATAGGGTTTGAATAAGGGTTCTCAATTTCAACTTTGCTGATGTCATGATAAGTAGCTCTTGATGTTAAGCTTGATTCTTTATTTGTACAGGAAGTCAAACACAACACTATTGGCAAAAATATAGTCGCTATAAACGTCAGCTTAATAGCTATCAGAATGCCCATATTGATCCTTTTTATATGATTTATCTAACATCACACATTTTACTCAGAAGTTATTAACGTACAAGGTAATTCTTTATGCCAACACTCTTTATGGTACAACTTGGTGGTCGCCCCAAAGGTCGTTTGATTGAGCAGCACGATATTTTCTTTGGTGTGGCCAATCAGGTGCGCGAGCTGGTAGACGATATCAATCACCACTGGCCAGAAGTCAAAAACAAATGGCATATTGATTCATACAGAGCGATTACCAAAGTGGGAAACCATACTGTTAAATTGATCGAGTCAAACAATCAAACAGCGAATGATAACGGTTTAAAACTGTTCTTTATTAATTTAGGCGGCTATCAGCAGGGGAGTTTTGAAGAGTTTCATCATAAACTGCTTATCGTCGCTGCTACTCAAGCAGAGGCTATTAAACAAGCCAAACAAAGTACATTTTATAAAGAATTTACTTTTAAAGATAAAGACTCACCTTTTAATGCCGCATCGCACATTGATGATAAATTTCAGGTAGATATCGATGATATATACGACGTGAACGACCTTGTCTCAAACATACAGATTTTAATTGAGCCTACGATTCATAATAGTCACGAACTTACAAATACTGATGAAGATAAAGAGTATGTTGGTTATCTAAGTATCAAGAATTTAAGGAAGTTATTTTAAATTCATTTCATTTTTAGTCTCATCATTTAATTAAGGACACACCCTAATATGGCTTTAAATATGTACTATAAAAATGGAATGATTCGCAAATCGCGTTGCCAACTCTCTGATGAGCTATTACCGACCCTTTATCAGATTCATGATAATGCTAAGTTTCCAAAACTCACTTGGTTGATTGATAATGTGTATGAAAATCCTCAGATTCAACCTGATGTCGCACAAGCATTAGCTGATGAAATGGTAGCGTTTGAGAGGTTAATACTTTCGCTGCATCTACCTTTTCTTAGGCTGCCATTGCAAAAGTTGCAGAATTTCTTTACGGGGGCTGCCATTCGTCAGCAGATTATTTATACAAGCAGCGTTTGAGCTTACAAATAATTTATTCACAAAAATAAAATAGGGCTGGCAGGTTTGAGAAATTTGATAAAATGTCACTACTAAGCCACGAATTTACGAACCTTTTATGATCTATCAATGCATCACAGAAGAGGGTGAGCATTTACGTTTGGATGTGATTAATAGCGATATTGGTTATATGCTTAAGTATTATTTCGCCACCCAAGGCAATACTTTAAGATTAGAGGCGTAGCAAGCTGCTGAGGATACCTATTATACGACTCTTTCTAGTGGTACTAATCTCGTTATGCGGGATCCGAATAATTACTATGAGCTGACACAGTTTGAAGATAGCGATACCTCTTTTTATATTATTAGTGCCATCACTGGTCAGGAGATGAATCATTTTTCTTGTGAGAATAACTCAATTGAAAAGGATCAGTATGCTTTGATTGCTCAGATGGAGCCGAAGCATTTTAAATTTAAGCCTATGACTAATGAGCTTAGAAATATTTTGACTGAGCGTTTTGCAAATAGGCAATAGCCTGCATAGCTGCCAAGCAAACACTATAACCACCTTGAATCACGCCCAAATTACCCTCATAATCTAACCACTTCCAAACAATAAATAGCCTAAGTAAATATGCCGAATACTTCTAAGAAAGCCTCAGTTATGCCGACTGAAAACAACACCAATGAGCTTAGATTCGATGAATTAAGTAAATTAGCAAACACAAGTGACGATAATTCAAATATGACAGAAAACAGTAATGAAGCGTCTTCACAACCTGATATGGTTGTTGATTTACCAGTACTCGCTAAAGACAGTTATTATTTAAGTCGTCTTGAGCGTGAACTGGAAAGGGCTGCCGTGGCTAAAAATAAAAAAGTTTCTGACGATAAAGCGGATGATGGGCTAACTAAAAAACGTGCGCAGTATGAAAAAATCAAGACCCGCTCACAGCAAGCGGTGCAGGCACGTATGGATAGTATTCCAGAAAAACTGGCAGAAAAGCTGAATCTTGATTTGCCCGTGAGTCAACGTGCAGAAGATTTAGTACAGGCAATTATTGATCACCAAGTCATTATTGTTGCAGGGGAGACAGGTTCTGGTAAGACGACGCAATTGCCGAAGCTTGCAATGCTGGCAGGTCGCGGTATCACTGGGCAGATAGGGCATACCCAGCCTCGACGATTGGCCGCGCGCAGTGTGGCAAACCGTATCGCTGAAGAATTGGGCGAGCAGCTCGGTAATACTGTCAGCTTCAAGATTCGCTTTAATGAGCAGGGTACGGCGCAGTCTGTTGTTAAGCTGATGACCGATGGTATCTTGCTGGCAGAATTGGGTCACGATAGATTCTTAAGTAAATACGATACTATCATTATTGATGAGGCGCATGAACGTAGCTTAAACATTGATTTTATTATGGGTTATCTGAAAAAACTGCTGCCCAAGCGCCCTGATTTAAAAGTGATTATTACCTCAGCAACACTTGATACCAAACGCTTTAGTGAATACTTTAGCCGCTATGATAATAAGCTAAAACGCAACGTACCTGCGCCTATTTTTAATGTCGAAGGTCGTAGTTTTCCAGTGGAAGTTCGTTACCGTCCCCTCACTGATGAGCCAGTCAACAGCTCGGACGATGATAGCTACGATGACTTTGAAGAAAATCTGCCACGTGCGGTCGTTGCCGCCGTCGAAGAATGCTTTAGCGATGCACAAAATAAAGGTCATGCTGACCAAGCAGACATCTTGATATTTGCCGCCACAGAAGCTGAGATTCGTGAGCTGCAAGAGGTGCTTGAGCGTCATGGACCCAAGCACACCGAAGTGCTGCCACTATTTGCACGGCAGACTTATGAAGAGCAGCAGCGCATCTTTCAACCGTCAGGTCGTGGTCGGCGTATCGTTATTGCGACCAACGTTGCCGAGACCGCGCTGACCGTACCGGGTATCCGCTATGTGATTGACTTGGGTTTTGCGCGGATATCACGCTATTCGTATCGCTCGCGCGTACAGCGTTTACCGATTGAGGCGATCTCGCAAGCGGCTGCCAATCAGCGTAAAGGTCGCTGCGGTCGTGTTGCGCCGGGTGTTTGTATCCGTCTTTATAGTGAAGAGGACTTTACCGGTCGTCCAGAATTTACCGAACCTGAGATTTTACGGACCAATCTTGCATCCGTTATTTTACAGATGGCCAATCTGCGCTTAGGTAGTGTTGATGATTTTGCCTTTATCGAGCCACCCGATAGCCGCTTGGTTACTGATGGGCATAAATTGCTTGATGAGTTAGGCGCGATTACCTCTAAAAATGAAGTAACTGCTGCTCATCAAACCAATAAGCCAAAACCAAAAAAAGGTCTCGACCATTTAAGCCTGACGCCAACTGGACAAAAAATGGCGCGTATGCCAATCGATCCAAGGCTAGCACGTATGTTGGTTGCGGGCAGTGATTTTGATTGTATCCGTGAGATGCTGATTGTAGTAGCGGCTCTTGCTGTACAGGATCCACGCGAGCGTCCTGCCAATAAACGCCAGCAAGCGGATCAAAAGCACGCGGAGTTTCGTCAAGATGACTCCGACTTTTTATTCTATTTGAGCCTGTGGAAAGCGCTGTTCGAAAAGGATGAAGATGGCAATAAGCTGTCTGGCAATCAGCGTAAGAATTTTACCAAGAAAAACTATCTGAGCTTCCCGCGTGTACGTGAGTGGAATCAAACCCATCGTCAGTTAGTACAAATGGTCACAGACCTTAAGCTGACGGATGTTAAAGAGGTAAAAGCTTCCGATAAAGGAACCGATAAGAATGCTTCTTTAGAAAACATGACCAGCGACCCTACCGCGATCGAAGATGAAGAACTCAAAGCGGTTAAATATGCCAATTTACACCGCGCATTATTGACAGGTCTATTGTCTACGATTGCGCATAAAACTGAGAATCGTGGTGAATACTTAGCGGCTCGCCAGCAAAAAGCCAAAATCTTCCCAGCCAGTACGGTATTTAAACAAGTACCACCTTGGGTCATGGCTTTTGAAGTGGTCGAAACCTCGCAAGTCTTCATGCGCACTGTTGCCAAAATTGAACCAGAGTGGATTATCTCAGCGGCAGGTGACTTATTAAAGTATCACTACTTTGAGCCGCATTGGTCGAAGAAGACTGGACGAGTGAAAGCCTATGCGCAGATTAGCTTATTTGGGCTGATTATTATTAGTAAACAGCTGACCAATTATGAGCAAGTGAACTTAGTTGAGTCACGAGAAATATTCATTCGTGATGGTCTGGTGACTGGTAATTTGGGGCGTCAAGCGCCATTTTTACAGCATAATATGGATAAAATTGCCGACATTGAACGCATTGAAGATAAGTTACGTCGCCGTGATTTGTTGGTTGATGAAGAAGCACTGTATCAGTTTTATGATAAAAAAATACCTGAGCATATTGCCAGTCGCAAAGCCTTTGAAGATTGGCGTGCCGAGGTTGAAAAAACTGATGCCAAATATCTATTCTTTACCGATGATGACGTGCTCAATAGCCAAGCACCGACCACAGGCGATTTCCCAGAAGTGTGGAAATTGGGTGATTTAAAACTACCGCTACGTTATGTCTTTGATCCGTCTAGCGATGATGATGGCGTGACCATTCGTGTGCCACTTGCCGCGCTACCGCAGCTTGATGCGATCGAACTATTGTGGGGCGTACCCGGTTGGCGTTATGAGCTAGTATTGCAGTTGCTTAAGTCACTACCCAAAGACATTCGCCGTCAAATTGTACCGATTCCTGATACAGCTGATTGCTTGTTTGATGAACTGCAACCTGCTGGTGGACAAGGATTGCTCAAGCAGCTTTGCCAAGCGCTCAATCGTCGCGGCGTTATGTCAGTGACGCCTGATAGCTTTAATCCCTCTAGCATTGATCGCTATTTACAACCACAAATCTGTGTGGTCGATGACAAAAACCGAATTATCGAAAAGGGTCGCGACCTGCAAACGCTACAGATTCGTCATGCCTCTGAAACCCGCCAAGCGGTGAATGAACAGCAAGGTACGCATACTGAATTCCCTGAGCATTTTGCCTTTAGCAAAAATCATCATAGTGCAGGGGTGGTGATGAAGCAGTTTGCTGCTTTGGTTGCAGATGCGTCAGGTGAAGCGGTATCTATCCATCAATATACCGATGTCAATGCCGCGTTACAGGCGCACCGTATCGGCGTTTTGACCCTGATAAAAGGTAAGCTTGGTGCGAAGAAAAAACAGCTGACCAGCCAAATTGATAAGATATTTAAATTGGCATTCGCGCCACTTGGTGATATGGAGAAGCTAAAAACCATCGTCATCGATGCGGCATTGGACGCGTCGCTTGAAGAGCATTATGTGTTATTCGATCACAGTGCTGATTTGCCTGAAAGCGCTGATGATACTGCCGTAGCGCTTGCTGAAGAATTGCCCTTTACGCCAAAGGAGTATGAAAAAACCTTGGAAGTGGTGTCGGGTAACTTTCTATTGACGGGACAAAACGTCATAAAAATTCTTAAAAATGTCTATACCCGCTGGCAACGTATTCGTCAAAGCTTACTCATGCTCGATCGAGAGGTATTTGGTGAGTCTATCGAAGATATCGAAGACCAGTTAGAAGATTTGCACTTGGCTGATTTTGTTTATCGTATGGATTATAACCATTGGCAGCAGTATCCGCGCTATCTAGAGGCGCTTGAAATTCGTATCGAACGGCTTGAGCACAATCTCGAATCTGATCTCGAAGGGGTATACGCGCTTGATGTGCATATGGAGCGGTTGGCAAATCGCGCCAATGATAAAGCCATTAATGAGTATCGCTGGATGGTCGAGGAGTATCGTATTCAGCTATTCGCGCAACCAATGAAAACCCGCATGGCAGTGTCACCGAAGCGCCTAAACAAGATGTGGGATAAGATGAGTTAGGGTAGCGTTAGATTTTCAAAACTTGCTAATTGACAGCATATGACAATTGTCTTGTATAGCTCTTTAATTTAGTCGATAATATTTGATTAAATGAAAGAGCTACTATTTTTTATACCAGAGTTTTTTGGTCGTTACTTAATATATTGATGTAGGTTTTTGAGCAGGATGAAGAATAATGATTAAAGGTAAATTGATAATATTAGCATTTGCATCAACTATATTTATGAGTACGGGCTGTGATGAAACACAAGCCAGTAATAATAAAAATGTGAATGTATTTGCGCCAACAAGCGTAGAAAAAGAAGTGCAGTTACGCGGCAGTTTTAAAAGAAGCTTTGAGATTCATGAGTTCGTTTCTGATAACATTATTTACTATGTGTCAGACCCAAAGCAATTATTAATTAAAGATTCAAAAAGTCTCAATCAAAAAGGCTATTACAAATATTTCGAAACTTGTGTCATTGGTAACATTAGCTCCATCGGTCAATACGGGCCTCTAGGCAAATATCAAAATCAAATAACTATTCGTGAGATTTGCGCGTAGCTTTGATAGAGTAGGTTATCGAATGGATACCCTACTGATTTTAAGTAATTAACCTTCACTCACAACCGACAAAAAGGCTGGATTAGCAATTGCTAACCCAGCCTTTTTTTATTTAATGCGCATTAAGGCATTTGATTAACTTCTGGATATACTCTATTACTAGGAGACAAGATGTCGTCTAGCATCTCTTTATCCATCAATTTTTCTTCTAATACAATGTCATAAACACTGCACTCATTTCTTGTGTTCTTCTCACGACAAAAGAAGACGCATCATAACCAAGATACAGGTCTTATCGTTTTATTCATCTCATTAAATTGATTTTAAGTATCATTGTCTTTTTGCGAAGGATAAATCTTTTATGAAACAAAAAAGCAAAGGTGGCGTCATGGAGCCTTTGCTCTAAAATTAGTGGCTGATCTTTTCTGTCAGCACACCCATACTATAAAGCACGAATGCTATAACGGTCAGTGCTACAATAAATGGCGTGAGTATCCAAATCACCACGTTGATCAATAATGAGGGCAATAATCCATTAAATAATACCGTGTTTGGTGTAAAAAAATCCGTCATGACATCGACTGCACGCTTAGCTACGGGGAATAGCAAGGTGCTTAGTGCCAGCATATAAATATACTTGCTAAAACCAGGGTCGCTCATGACCACCATAAAATAAAACACCAAGAAATAAGTGATACCCAATGCCCAGCATTTGAGAGTATAGCTTAAACGAATCATGTTAGTGCCTCCCGAAATATTCTGACGATCACACGTAGAAAAATTATTATAATAGGTGCTAAATTATGAATATATATTATATGTTATAATATGAATATATAGACCAAGTCAACTGTTTTTTTTCTTGGGTAAGATATTTCGTCGTTTGTTTGGCTGGAAAGAGGGAGGGTGTAGGAATCTGTTAAACAGATAATTACATTGTGTACGCAGTTGCTTATGAAGCTGTCAAGACGCAGAGAGATTGCCTTAGTCAGAAACCATTATAGTAGGGGCATTATGGTAGAAGCATCATGCTAGACATTTAACTCGCTGCTTGGACTTACTCCAAATAACCGCTTATATTCACGGCTAAATTGGCTGGGACTTTCATAGCCTACTTGCATGGCGATTTGCGATACTTGTGCCTCGCCGAGTTGAATCAGCTGCCGCGCTTTCATCAATCGTAGGCTTTTTTGATATTGAAGCGGGCTTAGTTGAGTGATTTCTTTAAAATGTTGATGAAATCCCGACACACTCATACCGCAGCGACTGGCCAAATCTTCTATGATGACGGGCTCTTCTAAATGCGCTTTTAGCCAATCGGTAGCTTGGGCAATACGGTGGGTGTGACTGCCGTTGACCACCAGTTGCCGAAGCTTATGACCTTGCTGTGCTGAGAGCAGACGATAATAAATTTCTTGCTGAATTAAAGGTGATAAAAAATCTATATCATTTGGATAATTAAGCAAGTCTATCAGCCGTTCGAATGCGGTTAATATGGTGTCTTCTAATGGCCATTTTATACCTTGATGCTCATAATCGGCATTTTTCTGAGGGGGTATTTGCGCCATGACCTCACGAATGAGCGCCAGATTTAATTTCATAGACAATACGATGACAGGCTTCTCTACAGTGGCGTGTTTGATATGCATGCTTATAGGAATATTGACAGGGCAGAACATCAGACTGCTGTCATCAAATTTCTGGCAATCTGTACCTAAGTAAATTTCACGCGTGCCTTGTAAGACGATACATATGCTAGGTTCTTGGATATAGCTGACCGTCTTTCTTGGTCTGTCGGCACAATAAAAAAACAAGCCTGAAATGTCTGATTCGATGGTTTGGTTTTTGGGTAACATACTAAGTAGCTGCTCTACCGTTTTCGTTTTCATGATTTATGCTTACTTTATAATTTGCCTAATGATATAAATATTTATAGGAATAGGCAAGGACTCTGGAGTAATGCTCTACCGGATTAGCGTGCTCACTTCTATAATGATGGCATCAAAACGCAGTAAGATTGATTTGCAGCGTTTTGCACAATACCAATAACACGCCAATCCATAAGGAATATATGATGAAAATTTTCTATAAAACGCGAGCAACGGCAACGGGTGGTCGTTCTGGTCATACAGGTCTTGACGATGGTTCTCTAGGTTTTGATCTGGTCTCTTTTCAAGAAACAGAAAAGGAAGGTGTCAATCCAGAGCAGCTTTTTGCAATGGGTTATGCGGCTTGTTTTGATAGTGCTTTAAATCTGACCGCCCAGCAAATGAAACTGCCAATCACTGCCTCAAAAACCTCGACCCAAGTGGGTATTGGTATGAAAGCCGATGGTAGCTATAACCTAGATATAGATTTGTATGTTGAAGTGTCGGGCATTGATGACGCTCAAGCGCAAACACTGGTCGAAACAGCTCATCAAGTTTGCCCATACTCTAATGCTACTCGCGGTAATGTCGATGCACGTTTGCATGTGACCGTGGTTTAACGTTCAGCAGTAGTTAACGACTGATTCAACAGCTGTTCTAATAACTATAAACAAATATAAAAACGACATGACTTTCAACTGCTTGGGTACATAAAGTATTCAGGCAGTTTTTTATTGAATGATTCAATGTTGATCATTAAGATTAAATTATCAAGCATAAAAAGTTAAGCACAAAAAAGAGCCAGTAGTTTGACTACTGGCTCTTTCGTTTTCAATAGATTTGAATAAAAATATGGGTTTTATTCAAATAACCACCGCGTATTATTCATACTTGTTTCTAAGATTATTATAGTTGGCAGTTCACTTGGTATTGTTGACCATTGTCTGATTTGATGGTCATGATGCCGTAATCCGCTTTGGTGTGCCAATCGTAAGTGGTTTTAGGGTTAACATTATTCACATAACGAGCGCCAGAACCTGATACCGCTTGCTCCATAGTGATTTTTGCATTGGTCAAGCCAACTTTAGGCAAGGTCACGTTTAGGTTAGCAGTCTGACCGTTTGCAGTGTAAGCAGCAGTGAGTTGACCGTTGTCTTCACAAGTGAATGATTGGACTACTGGCTGAGTATTGGTCTCTGGGGTCGTGGTTGGTGCATTAGTAGCGCAGGCAGACAATAATAGAGCAAAAGGTGCTACGGCTAATAATTTTTTCATAATATGCCTCAAAAGTATCGGTAAAAGTAGGTTGTTACTTCAAGCAACATGATACCGTAGAGAATGTAACTTCATGTTGTGTTTGAGGGCTATGGTAGTAATCTTATCTGTCTTTTTTATCACTAAGCCTCTATTAGTTTTAAATAACGAATGAGAATATTTCACGTAGGGGCTTTTTCTCTATTTAAAATAAATACCAATACTGCACCCAAGATAACCGAGCTTGCTATAACGAATGGCAATGTCAATTGCTCAGATAAAAATACCACGCCTAATATCGCAGCGAGTATAGGGACACACAGTTGTACAACTGCTGCTTGAGTGTTTTTTAACAAAGGCATGGCCATATACCAGATACTGTAGCCCATACCAGATGCGATCGCTCCTGATGCACAGGCCAAAAGTATTCCTTTTATAGTAATGTCACCTAAATTGATGTTTTCCAAGCCTATATTTTCTAGATAAGTTATGCTTATCACTAACAGTAGGGGCGCTGCTATCAGACTCCGAATGAAATTAAAACCTGTGGCTCGCAGCGGTGACACGCATGATTTGCCGCGTATGCTATATATGCCCCAAGCGGCACCACTGATTGCCATAAGCACCGCCGCCAGTAACGAAGGCACCGCTGCTGACGGTAGCATCAAATAGACAAACCCTGCTACCGCTACGATAAATGCCAGCCATTGTAAGCCGCTCAATTGCTCTTTCTTATAGATGCCCCAACCAATCATCGTCAGCTGAACCGCTGAAAATAGAATCAGCGCTCCTGTACCAGTATCCAACTCTACATAAGCAATCGAAAAGCATAGCGCATAAATCACTAAGCTCACGCTGCTTAACCAGCTACCTTTGTCGTTTAAAATAGCAGTGTGAGCAATACTGTCAGGATCTCGCGCGTGCTGTCGTAACCGATAAGCATGAATGGTCATGATAATACCTAGGCAGACAGCAGCGCTCAGCAGGCGCAGAATGGTAAAGCTCCAAGCATCTATATGACCCTCTGCTAACGCCATCCGGCAAAAGAGAGAGTTTGCAGCAAAGGCGATTAATGCAATAACGGTGTAAAAGGTGGCTTTCAAAAATAATTCCTACAATAAAGAAGCTGGTTTTTTAATAAAATAGGCAAATTCGACTTTTAGGGATGTTGTTATTACCGCTTTTTTACTAGCAAAAATACTGGCTGAAGTGTGAAAACTCAGTTGCTAGTTGCCAATTGGGAGATTTCTCACAACAGATCATATTTTATTGCACTCGCAGGCAAAAGTATTTTTTAAATTGGACTGATGATAGTTGAATTAACAATAAAGGCTGACTACAAAAGTGATGTGATGTGGGTCAAGCGCATACTCAGAACGATTGCTTAAATGAATTGTCGTAAATTAAATAAAAACAATAGATAGGAAAAAGTAATATGGATTGGGCAAGTATCTTTATTCATGACACCACTTGGGCATTTGCGCTTGAGATATTGGTGCGTGTCAGCGTCATGTTTGTACTGATTATTTCGTTTTTGCGTTTGACGGGCAAACGCGGCGTCCGTCAGCTGTCAATCTTTGAGTTGACCATTATTTTATCATTGGGCTCTATCGCAGGTGACCCTATGTTTAACGAGGATTTGCCGATTATTCAGGCGGTGCTGGTCATGAGCGCCGTTATCCTGCTTTATCGATTGTGCACGTGGATCATGATGGAATTCCAACCTTTTGAAGATCTGTTAGAAGGGAAGTCGCTCTATATTGTAGAGGACGGAATGCTGGTACTCGATAAGATTAAAAAGGGTAAAATGTCTCATGATGAGTTTTTTACTGAGATGCGCCAACAAGGGGTCGAGCATTTGGGTCAAGTGCGTACAGGCCTGCTAGAGACAGACGGTAATTTTAGTATATTGTTATATCCGCCTGAAAACACTGGCTATGGTATGCCGCTTTTCCCTAAGCAGTATCAACCTGTCGAAGAGATAGAGTCAGAAACATATTACGCATGTATGCATTGCGGCTATGTTGATCATATATTTGACCCCAATCAGCTCTGTGAACGCTGTGAGAATGGATGTCGAGACTGGGCGAAGGCCTTGAATAGTGAGATCATTAGATGATAATAAATAAGATGATTGCTATATTGAATTATCTATGAGTAGATCGAGCGGTCTTATGTTAGCAGGCTTAATAATAGCCAATGATACCAACGTAAGACAGCCCTAGACTAAACGCTTTTAACATGCCCTATCTGAGTTAGGCAATTTTGTACCAATCAATTTTACGCGTCATGACCATCACGCAAGCGAGTAGCACAAAACAGAAGACAGCACCAAGCAATAAATTCATATCTTCGGTGGTTAATATGCCGAAAAACGACGCATACAATCCTGCCAGTGTGACAGTGAAAATCGCCGCTCGCTTGACGCCGCCCAGTACGTAATAAGCATACCAACCAATGAGTCCAACACAGGCGCTGGCAGCAATGGCATACGCTTTCCAAAAGACAATTTGCTCAGCAAGTGGTAATAGTAAGACATAAAACACAAACAGCGCGCAACCGACCAACAGATATTGAACAGGGTGAATACGGCTGGATTTAATTACTTCAAATAAGAAGAAAGTGCCGAATGATACTAAGATTAATAATAAGGCATATTTCATCGTTCGTTCAGTTTGTAGATACACATCATTAGGCTCAGCAAAACTCACACCAAAGCTGTTCAGGCGCACGTTTCGATAGCTATCAGGTATGGTAGTAGCTTCTGCTGTAGCAGCACCTTCCATTGCTATAAGCGCATCACCAGAAGCCATTGACTGGCTGTTGTTATCAAGAGTGGCTTGACTGGTGACGACACATCGGTTGTTGGCGATGCTGACACATTGCGACAAATCTTGATTGTTGGCTATTGTTAAATACTGATTTTGCCAACTGGCTTCAAAACCTTTAGCGGTAAGTTTTTTAGCATTGGGGAGCGCCTTACCAATAAAGTTTGGCGCATGCCAATTACTGCGCATCGTTAAGTTAAAGTTTTGTCCAGTCGGTACAGTGTTTACATTGCTAATACCAGCTAACGGTAAATCAATGACGATTTCTGTACTGGTCAATGACTCGCTAGCACCGTTCGTAGCAAGGGTGTTATTGCCATTCTGCTGGCTCGTTATATTTTTTACTGAACGCTGTAATATATCTTGCGGAATAGCTACTTCTACATAGGTCAGGTTTTTCAGCAGCGCTGTCTGAGGGTAGGTTGCTTTCATCGGTTTGTTATCAATGGTCACCGTTGGTAGCGTCGCCACGCCGCGCAGATCTGATACTGGAATAATCAATTTTGCTGCATTCCAGTGGATGATGGTTTTTTCGGGCTGGGTGTTATTTTTATTGGTGGGTGTGTTGATGGAGCCTTGTGCGTCACTAGCTGTGCTCGTAGTGTCATATAAGCTGCTGATGGCTTGATCAAATGTATAGCGTTGATCAAATGTCAATGCACCATCATAACTGGTCGCATGATAGATGCCACGTTTATAGGTATCAGTGCTGACTTCAAGATCTTGTATGGCTTGGGTCTGACTGGCAAAGACAATTTCATTTTTTGAGTAGGATGGTGCACATTTACTGGTTGTTTCAAGTGCTGTAATCTGACATTCAGGCGTAATTGTGGTAGGGATGATGATAAATGGGGTGATGACTTCTTGCGGATTGACGTGCTGCTGGGCAATTTCTTTAACCACCGACGCGGCATAATTTTGTCGTTCGTAGATGACTGAGCCAATCATACCGAGACCGATGGCAAAAATAATACAAAGCCCGGCGATGATGGACAATTTAGTCAATAGTGTTTTTTGCATGAAAGCTCCTCATATGAATCTTTAGTCCAAAACTGTGCATATAACAGTCAGTAGGTTCAAAGAAGAGCATAGAGGAGAGATGAAGAAAAAATATGTAAGAACGATGGAGAGTGTGTGGAAAAATAAGCCTTAGTGTTTTCTGATATCAGTGTTTTTTAGTATCACCAACCACTTTATCCATAATAGCAAATAATAAGCCAGACAACACGAAAGTCATATGAATGATGACTTTCCACATGAGTTTGTCCGCTTCACCCTCACTCAATTCATTAGGAATATCCATAAACGATTTTAACAGATCAATCGCAGAAATAGCGACGATGGCACCAATGACTTTTAGTTTTAGACCAGAAAAATCTACTTTGCCCATCCAACTAGGTCGATCAACGTGATCACCAGTGTCAATTTTTGAGACAAATATTTCATAGCCACTAAATATGATAATTAATAATAAACTGGCTACTAAAGAGAGGTCGACCAACACTAATATATTAACAATGACATCTGATACAGAGGCGCTAAATACAGTATTGAACATCATGACTGTTTTTTGAATGAACTTTATAAATAATAAAATAATCCCTAAGACCAGCCCTAAATAAAAAGGCGCTAATATCCAGCGGCTGTTAAAGATGGTTTTTTCTAGGTATCGTTCAATATTTTTTAGCATGGACATCTCTTAATGCTCTTAAAGGTTGTAGGTCATTTACTGATAACGTGGTATAGGATGGATTTAAGAAAGCCATTCGAGCACTTGTTGTACCCGCTCATCTCTATCACCACCTATGCGATGAAATGGCTTTTGGTGACGGGTCAGCTGACTTTCAAAATAAGCACTGATTTCATCACGTTGATGTGGGCTATCTCTTAGGTCGTCGGCTACCCACGGGATATCAACTTCGGTTAATAAAATCAAGTCATAATGATGCGTTAAGGCCGCATTGGTGAGCGCTTTAGGGCAATCACCATAATACCAATTAGAATAAACCATTAACTCAAATAAACTGGTGTCACAAAATAAATAATGGTTGTGATCGCTTTGAGCCGCTTGTGCGGCGAGTTTATTTTCTAACTCAATTTGACCTTGTGCAATAGGGAGTAAATCCTCCCAAGTGCAAGTTAGGTGTTCCTTATCCCATTTTGCTTGTAGATAGGTGCGCATGTATTCTGGCACCCAAGGGCAGCCAAAATGCGCTGCCAAGTCGCGACATAGCGTGGTCTTACCAGTGCTCTCTGCCCCTAGAATAGCGACATTGATGACCGATTTAGGCGTATGCTGCTTTAGGTTGCAAGCGGTAACGTCGTTGCCATTCATAGTAAGCCCAAATTGCGATAAGAGTGAAGACTACGTATTGTAGCGCAGTAAAAGTGAGACCTTTATAAAAGTATAGCGGGACTGAAATAGCATCGGCGATTATCCAGAGTATCCAATGCTCAATTTTGCGCCGCGCCATCAGCCACATCGCCATCAAAAACAGCGCGGTGGTCAGCATATCGGTGTAATCGACCCACGTAAATAAATGCAAACCTAATACCGCGCCATCAAAACTAAAGTTATTATTGATGACTGGTCTGAAGTAATACACTAACGCGACAAAGGCAATAGTTGCCGAGGCTAGTAAGGCGAGTATTGGCAAATCTTTTTTATCGAGATGTTCTACTTGAATAGCATTCTGAGCGTTAGTCCTTGCTAACGACTCATTTTGCTGCTGACCAGTAGGGTTGATATAGTCTTGCTGTTTTTTTATGGCTGTGTTTTTCTTACTTTGTGTCCAATTGATCCAGCCATATAGACTCATCACCGTATAGTAGGCATTGATAAACATATCGCCAAATAACTGCCATTTCCACAACAGATAGACAAATATAGCGGTGCTGACGAGACCTATCGGAAATACCAAAATATTGGTTCTGCTGGCGAGTAAGACACTTGCTACCCCAAATATGACAGCAATCAATTCCAGAGCAATAAAGACAGTGGGATAGTCAGCGTATTGTCCAAATAACCAGTTAAAAATTTCTACCATGAGTATTCCCAAATATGAGCGGGTTTTATGTCTCGCAGTTTTATGCGCTCGAACTGTGAACGTGTCGCTAGCAAAGTGCGCCAATTATAACGTAGCTGCTCCAAAATGAAGTCAGGACTTTACTTATTTTTCGCAACAAACAGATTATTTGTAACAAAGTATTAGAAAAATAATTATATTCAGGCATAATAAAGGCTCTGATTTTAAGTTTACAGTTATTCACTGAAATCAAACGACTGTTATTTTTCCACTTTTATGCTTATCCCAAGCCCTATAGTAGTAGACAAGGAAGCTTATCATGACGACTTGTATCACAGGCACTGGCCTGTATATTCCGCCTTATAGCATCAGTAATGAAGAGCTAGTAGATTCATTTAATAAGTATGTTGAGAATTATAATGCAAAGCATGCTGACGAGATAGCAGCAGGAACTTTGACTGCCCTAGAGCCTTCTTCAGCGGCCTTTATCGAAAAAGTATCTGGTATCAAATCACGTTATGTGATGGAAAAGGATGGTATTTTAGATCCTGAAATCATGGCACCAGTGATTCCTTATCGTCATTTAGGTGAAGAGCTGTCTATCATGGCAGAAATGGGCACTGCGGCTTTGAAAGACGCGCTAGCAGATGCGGGTCTTGAGGCGAATGACCTAGATGGTATCATTCTTGCCTGTTCAAACTTCCAGCGTACTTATCCTGCGGTCGCTATCGAGATTCAAAATGCAATCGGTATGATTGGTGGTTTTGCTTATGATATGAACGTCGCTTGTAGTGCCGCGACTTTTGGTCTGTCGCAAGCACACGGTTCTATCGTTTCTGGTCTGGCTAAGCGCATCGCTGTGGTCAACGTTGAGATTACCTCAGCGCATCTAAACTGGCGTAACCGTGACAGCCACTTTATCTTTGGTGATGTCGCAACAGCATCTATCGTCGAAGAGCTAGACACGCCAAAAGGTTATGAGATTCTTAACTCTAAGCTATTTACCCAGTTTTCGACCAATATCAAAAACGAATACGGCTTTATGGATCGCTCAGAGTTCTTAGCGGCACAGACTGAGATGTATCCAGACATTAAAGAGCCAGTCACCGACAAGCTATTCTTACAAAATGGTCGAAAAGTGTTCCGTGAAGTCTGTCCAAAGGTTTCAGAAGTCATCACCGAGCATTTACAAGAAAACGATATCGAAACGTCTGATGTTAAAATGATGTGGCTGCACCAAGCCAACGCCAATATGTTGGATTTAATCCTACGTACTGTGATTGGTAAAGAAGCAGATAAAGCGATTGTGCCAAGTGTCATTGCTGAATTTGCTAACACCAGTTCAGCCAGTCCGATGATTGTTTTCCATCGCTATAAAGATGAGCTGGCATCAGGTGATTTGGGTGTTATCTGCTCATTTGGTGCTGGTTACTCTATCGGTTCAGTGTTGGTACGTAAGGTTTAATTTTTAAAGTAAAACCTGTTACTAATAAAAAATAGCTAAGAGCAACCTTAGCTATTTTTTTGTCTGTTATTTTTGTTATGAGCATTTAATCACATTATTTAAGCAATATATTATTCAAGAATGAGGCGCTATTTGCGAATATAACGGGAAGAATGCCTAGAATATCGACAAGAATGCTTAGAGGTTTTAATTTACCTCGAAAAATTTGCTATAATCACGGTCTTATTCCTCTCATCCAATTAAAAGTCCTTTTATGAAAGAATCCTTACGCCTGCGTTTAGACCAGATGGTAGACCGTTATGAAGAGGTCACCGCCTTATTATCAGATCCTAGTATCATCAGCGATAATAATAAATTCCGTGAATTGTCTGTCGAGCACAGCGACTTGATGGATATCACTACTTTATGGCAGAACTATGTGCGTGCAGAAACGGATCAGGCTGATGCAGAGGCTATGCTGGCTGATGCTTCAGATCCTGACATGAAAGAGATGATGCAAGAAGAGATTGATAACGCCCGCGAGACCATCGTAGAGATGGAAGAGGCCCTCAATGTCATGATGCTACCAAAAGATCCAAATGATAAAGTGCCTGCTTTCTTGGAAATTCGTGCGGGTACAGGTGGTGATGAAGCCGCGATTTTCTCTGGTGACTTGTTCCGTATGTACCAAAAATATGCGCAGACACAAGGCTGGACAGTGGAAGTATTGTCTGCAAGTGAAGGAGAGCATGGCGGTTATAAAGAAATCATCACTCGCGTATCAGGCAACAGCGTGTATGGTCGCTTAAAGTTTGAATCAGGCGTACACCGTGTGCAGCGTGTGCCTGAAACCGAAAGCCAAGGTCGCGTGCATACCTCAGCTTGTACCGTGGCGGTGATGCCTGAAGTTGAGATTGATGATACAGTAGATCTAAATCCAGCCGATATCCGCTTTGATACCTTCCGTTCAAGCGGTGCGGGTGGTCAGCACGTTAACACCACTGATTCAGCCGTACGTTTGACCCACATTCCAACGGGTACCGTGGTAGAGTGTCAGCAAGAGCGTAGCCAACATAAAAACCGTGCGCAAGCGATGAAAATGCTGATTTCAAAGATTCAGCAAGTCAAAGTACAGGCTCAAGTTGATGCCGCAGACACCATCCGTCGTGATTTGGTCGGTAGTGGCGATCGTTCAGAACGCATTCGCACTTATAATTTCCCACAAGGTCGCATGACCGATCATCGTATAAACCTGACGTTATACAAGCTTGATGCCATTATGGAAGGCGACTTGGATGAGATTCTTGATGCACTGTTGCGTGAGCATCAGGCTGATTTGATGGCGAGTATTGGCGGTGAGTAATATTTAATAAATGTAGGATTTAGTTATTTATTTTATTCAAAGTGCGTGTTTAAAGGCATATTAAATGAATGTTTGTAAGCTGTTAGCTGCTACTTTTATGTCAAGTATTTTAATGTCGCTATCTGCTTGCGAGGTACCAAACAATCAGCCATTAAAGGATACAACTTCGAGTGGTTCGGTAACCAAAGTTGAAGAAGGGTATGAATCAAAACAGTTAGTGAATCCTCCAGTTGAGCAAAAGCTCAGCCAAAGTGAGTTGGATAGTATTTATCAGGTATTAGATGAGTATGAAGGATGTATTGGTTCGTTGATACCACAGCATGTTGAAGAAGCTTGTCAGTCTATAGGCGGGACTATGCAACCACAGGGAATGGCAGGTCGTTTCAGCTGTGTTCAACAGTACTCAGATGGCGGTCAATTCTGTACGGATGGCTCAGAATGTCAGGGAGACTGTAGAGGTTGGATGGATATGGAACAAACAGAAGGCGGCGATTTTGCAGGTCAGTGCGCCTATGACGACAGTATTTTTGGTTGTTATTCAATTATTAAAGAAGGTAAGCAAGTATCAGGTGGTTGCATAGACTAAGTAAAAGATTACTTAGTTTGTATTAGCCAGTTTAATGATCTCTAAAATGAAACATGAACCACAATTAAATTTTGAGAATTTTATGTCAAAGCACAATAATCAGAACCAAGACCAAACCCCAGTTGTAGAAGACGCTAACGAGCTGATTGCGCAACTGCAAGCCAAGCTAGACGATATCAGTGCTTCAGGCAAACAGCCGTATCCAAATACGTTTAAACGTACTGATTATGCGCAAGATTTGCAAACAGCCTTTGACGGCGTCTCAAAACAAGAAATTGAAGAAAAAGCGGCGAATGGCGAAAAAACACAGGTCAACGTGGCAGGTCGCGTCATGCTGAACCGTGGTGCCTTTATTGTTATTCAAGACATGACGGGTCGCATTCAGTTATATGTTGCACGCAAAGAGTTGGATCCAGAGACGTTAGCGACCATTAAATCATTAGATTTGGGTGATATTGTTGGCGTATCAGGCTATATCGGTCGCTCAGGCAAGGGCGATTTATATGTGCATATCGAAGAGTTTCAGTTATTGACTAAAGCGCTACGTCCGATGCCAAACAAGTTTCATGGTTTAGCTGATGTCGAAGCGCGCTATCGTAATCGTCATCTTGATTTGATGACCAATGAGACGACTCGTGATACCTTTATGATTCGCAGTCAAGTCATTAGCGGCATTCGCAAGTTTATGTTAAATGAGCGTTTCATGGAAGTTGAGACACCGATGATGCATCCTATCCCAGGTGGTGCGGTGGCACGTCCATTTGTGACGCATCATAACGCTCTAGATATGCCTTTATATCTGCGTATCGCGCCTGAGCTTTACTTGAAGCGCTTAGTGGTTGGTGGTTTTGAAAGAGTGTTCGAGATTAACCGCAGCTTCCGCAACGAAGGGGTATCAACTCGCCATAATCCTGAATTTACCATGATTGAATTTTATCAAGCCTATGCTGATTATCATGACTTGATGGATTTGACCGAACGCTTATTTAATGAATTGGCGATGGATATTTTGGGCACGACTGAGATTACTTATCAAGAAGAAGCCATCAGTCTAAAAGCGCCATTTATACGTTTATCTATGTCTGATGCAATTGCAAAATATGCTGAAAACTTCGATATGGCACGTATCAATGACCGTGAATATCTGGCAGAGTACGCCTCGACAACGCTTAAACAGCAAGTGAAAGAGGTGTTTGGTGTGGGCAAACTACAGACCATCATCTTTGAAGAAACCGCTGAACACCAATTGCGTCAGCCAACGTTCATCACTGAATATCCAGCGGAAACTTCACCACTGGCACGCCGTAGTGATGATAATCCTGAAATCACCGATCGTTTTGAGCTATTCATCGGTGGTCGTGAACTGGCAAACGGCTTTAGCGAGCTTAATGATCCTGCTGATCAGGCAGAACGCTTCCGTGGACAAGTCGCTGAAAAAGACGCTGGCGATGATGAAGCGATGCATTTTGATGAAGAATACATCGAAGCGCTGTCTTATGGCTTACCACCAACCGCAGGCGAAGGTATCGGTATTGACCGTTTAGTGATGTTGTTTACCGATTCTGCCAGTATTCGTGATGTGATTTTGTTCCCGCATATGCGTCGCAAGTTAGAAAGCTAGAACTGGTTTACTTGCCATAAATCCATACTGGGACTAAACTGAACATAAGAAAGCTCTTTTGCTTTCAATGGAATGGTCCCAGATTCTTTATGAGACCTCATTTATAGGGACATCATGGATACTCAGCACGCGTCACCCTCACTTTGGCAACAGATGATTCAACAAAGTTTCTTATCTTTGTATGAATTACCATCAGATAAAAAAACCAATCCTGAGCATTTTCAAGGTTATGATTTCGTTTTTGAGTTTTCTGGCGCTATCATTTATTTGATCGTCAATGATGTAGTGATGCAAGCGAGTAGGCAAAAAGTAGACAGCGCTCAAGTTCGTGAGTGGAGAAAAGAAGTCGTCAACCAACTAATTAAGCGTCACGCTCAGCTTTATCTAAAAAACGATAAGTCGATGGCAGAAAGTAATACCTCGACAGCTGGTAAGGATGTTTATTTCATTGGTTTAACGTCACTGTCTGTCACGCATCAAGATGATAAACCACAAGCATCCTCGCATACGGTTGATTATGAATATGGTAGTCAGTTTTTTGCTGAAGACTGTGTTTTAGATCTGGATGATGAGCAAAGTGTTTTACAAGTATTTAGCCATCAAAACTTTGTCGATATCATCAGCCAATTGGTTACGCCAAGCGATTTGTCCGCATTTTTAGACTTTCATCGCAGCCAGCTGACAGGGTTTAAGTCATTCCAAGACGAATCGACATTACTTATCCAGTTTTTACAGTCGCCTGACTTTCATCAAAGAGCGATTAGGGTGCAAGAGCAATTGATTGATAATCAGTTGATCGATCAGATTGAGCAACGTTTGCTCAAAGCTACAGAACCAGATCAGGCAGTCTTTGCCAAAGCACTAATGGCTGAGATTCAGAAAAATACTCGAATGTGGTACAAGCTGTTTAATAGTTTGATCAAACATTATTATGAGGCAGGTCAACCACTGCCAAAAGAGCCAGTCGATATTTTGGTCGATGAGTCAATGTATACTTATGCTTGTTTGGTTGAAAAAATCTTAGCTTACAAAACGATGGATCAAGACTCTCGCTGGAATGGTTATGTTTGTCATGAGCACTCTTATCACGTGTTTGGACGCCATTATCTGATGGTTTTCTATGCGCAAGATGATAATAGTTCGCTGAGTGCTGACAAGGTTCGCACGTCTCAACAAGACTTGTTGTTGGAGCTCAATGCTCAAATGCAGGATCCAGTGATGGATGATTTGTTTTTGATTGGCGTGGAGTTTAGACCTTGTGACGATAGCGTCAATACAGAGGTGCATTTGGATGCCTTTTATCAAAAAGGCTCAGTGATTGACGCCAATACTCAGCGCTTATATGAACGTTTAGCACAACTTCAAGCGCAGTTATAATCTAAACCTAATACAGCCTACTGGTTTGACACCCCATCTATATTTGTATTATTCACATTGGCATTTATTATGACGCAGCAATATCAAGTTTTAGCGCGCAAATACCGTCCCAAAAACTTTCACGAGTTGATTGGGCAATCACATGTTTCTCAAGCACTGATTAATGCGATTGATTATAACCGCCTGCATCATGCTTACCTCTTTACGGGCACACGCGGTGTGGGTAAGACCACGATTGCGCGTATCTTATCTAAATGTTTGAACTGCGATACGGGTATTACTAGTACGCCTTGCGGTGTGTGTGATAACTGCGTGGCAATCGATCAAGGGCGATTTATCGATCTTATCGAGATTGATGCGGCATCCCGTACCAAAGTAGAAGACACACGAGAGTTGCTGGATAATGTGCCGTATGCGCCAAGTCAAGGGCGTTATAAAGTATACCTGATTGATGAAGTGCATATGTTGTCGACACACAGTTTTAATGCGCTTCTTAAAACTTTGGAAGAACCCCCTGAGCATGTAAAATTCTTACTTGCCACGACTGATCCGCAAAAATTGCCGATTACCATTATTTCGCGCTGTTTGCAGTTTGTACTACGTCCGCTACCGCAAACGTTACTTAGCGAGCATTTGGCAAATGTTCTTACCCAAGAGCAGGTAGGCTATACGCAACCTGCGCTCTGGCAATTGGCCAGCGCCGCCAAAGGCTCGGTACGTGATGCGTTGTCATTGACCGATCAGGCCATTGCTTTTGGTCAAGGTGCGCTCGATGATGTCACTGTAAACGCCATGCTTGGCTTAATTGATGCGGCTGATCTGGTCAGTTTAATTACTGATATCTATAACCATGACAAATCTGCTGTCGCGGCTCATATAGAACAAATGCGTGCGCAAATGGTTGATGCGACGAGTATGTTTGATGGTCTTACTGAATTACTGCATCAATTGGCGTTGACTCAGCTGTTGCCTGACGTGGCACTAAATGTAAATGAGGCACAGGCGCAAGATATTAACACGCTTGCGCAGCATATGAGTCCAGATGTTCTGCAACTGTATTATGAGATTGTCGTGCAAGCACGTGAAGGTGTTAAGCTTGCGAGCACACCGATGCAAGCGCTGGAAATGTGCATTTTACGTCTGCTGGCATTTCGTCCGTTGCCAGTCGATGAGATATTAAATCATGCTTATTCTGGCTCTTTATCACCTGAAGTACCAACTATAGAAGATGGGGCATCTACACCTTCTACACAGTCATCGAATAGCCAATCGGCTTCTGCACCGCCATTACAGTCTTATGGCGTTGATTATCAAGCACGAGATAATGATGATTTACAAGTCAAAACCTATAACAATTTTGAGCCAAGTTTGGCTCAAAATGATGAGCAAAATCATGATGTATTAGTTACTAGCCCTGAACCAGTTGTTGAGCCTGAACCAGTTGTTGAGCC
>NZ_JABUZG010000045.1 GCF_014897815.1 Psychrobacter sp. PG1 | reverse complement strand
ATAAATTTTTACGACCCTATTTTTTAATTGGGGAATCTAAATAGTTTAAATCAATAATATCAAATACTTATAAATAAATTTTAGATACTCTAAAAACTTGGCACGCCCTTAGCATTATATAAAGTAAGAATTATCTTCAATAATAAACAAACTTTGCAACGCTAAGGAATACAACATGCAACCAACCACTCATAACATCATTCAAGACGGTGGAACGCCTATCAAACTTTGGACCAAGGGTGTCCCTGTGGATCCAAAAGCGCACGATCAATTGATCAAAGCCTCAAAAATGCCGTTTGTATATAAATGGCTTGCGGTGATGCCTGATGTACACGTTGGGATTGGCGCGACTATCGGTACGGTATTGCCGACCAAAGAAGCGATTATTCCGGCAGCCGTTGGCGTCGATATCGGCTGCGGAATGATGGCAGTACAAACCACCTTAACCGCAAACGACTTGCCAGACAGTTTGCTTGGTCTGCGTACCGAACTAGAAAAAGCCATTCCGCATGGTCGTAGTAAAACGCGTGGTCGCGGATCACGCCGTGATGTCGGCGCGTGGGCAAACCCTGACGACACCGTAATGAACGGTTGGGGGACGCTGGTTGATGACTTTAGCTATATAACCCAAAAGCACCCTCGCCTAAAAAATACCAATAACCTTAATCATTTGGGTACGTTGGGTACGGGTAACCATTTCGTCGAGGTGTGCCTTGATGAAACCAACCAAGTTTGGATCATGCTGCACTCAGGCTCACGCGGTGTGGGTAATGCCATCGGTCGCTACTTTATTGAGCTGGCACGCGAGGACATGCGCAAGTGGTTTATCAATTTGCCAGATAAAGATTTGGCCTACTTTGCCGAGGGTACAGAGCATTTTGATGACTATTGGTTTGCCGTTGGCTGGGCGCAGCGCTTTGCCTTTAAAAACCGCGAAATCATGATGGAAAAAGCCATCAAAGCGCTACGCACCATCGTACCGAAACCGTTTGATGCTGCGGTAAAAGCGGTCAACTGCCACCATAACTATGTGGCAAAAGAAGAGCACTACGGCGAAGATATCTTTGTCACCCGCAAAGGTGCGGTACGTGCCCGCGTTGGTGAATACGGAATCATTCCGGGGTCAATGGGTGCCAAGTCATTTATCGTACGCGGTAAAGGCAACGAAGAATCGTTTTGCTCTTGCTCGCATGGTGCAGGTCGTATCATGTCACGTACTGAGGCGAAAAAGGTATTTACGGTCGCCGATCAAATTGCGCAGACTGAGGGCGTAGAATGCCGAAAGGACGCGGATGTAATTGATGAGATTCCAGCGGCGTATAAGAACATCGATGACGTGATGCAAGCGCAGAGTGATTTGGTAGAGATCGTACATACTTTGCGGCAAGTGGTTTGTATTAAAGGGTGATATTAACAATAATTTAGTTATTTTTTAGGAGATGTTTATGAAATTGCCAGATATATATATGCGAGAAGCGAGTAAAGTAAATTCTTTTCATGATATTTTTAGTTTAAAAGCATACTTATGGGACAATCCAAACGATGAAATTCAACAGAAATATATAGATTTTGAAAAAAGTGTATTCCTACTATCAGACTTAACGCAAGGGGAATTAACGCTTAGAGAAACTAATTTAATTGAGTTGAAATCATATATTCACACTAAATTAAATATAGATAATAGATACTTAAATTTGTTGTACAACATTGCTTACATTAACCTGAAGATTAAGCTAAAGGAATTTAAAGACAGGCCAAGCGATATGCTAAATGTATGGTTCGAAGAATTTAACGAACTCTCGAATGATTATAGACCAA
The DNA here is from genome assembly GCF_014897815.1 of Psychrobacter sp. PG1. Taxonomy (GTDB): domain Bacteria; phylum Pseudomonadota; class Gammaproteobacteria; order Pseudomonadales; family Moraxellaceae; genus Psychrobacter. The sequence continues at coordinate 18,495 of NZ_JABUZG010000045.1, read as the reverse complement.
ATGATAGAACAAACTCTATTGCTTCCTTACTGAATACGTATTTGATTTTATCTAAGAGAGTTTGTGGAAAGAAATTCGATGAAAATTTAGCAAAAGCATATGCTTTTATTATTAATTTTGATAAAAATCCTGAACCTTTTACAAATTTCTGTAATGAGCAACTGTTGTCATTTTTTTCAACTGGCGAAAGAAAGGCAATACTTAGTCATTTTTTTGAGTCCTTAAAACAAGATGTTGAAAATTTAACTGATAATGAAAAGTCAGATATATTTTTGAGTGATAGCTATTTGTTCGTCTGTCTTGGAAAAATTATTGACCATAGCGTTAATAATGGTTTTGATGATTTAAAATATGAAGTAACAAATTACCTTATAAGCAATACTCTGGATCATCTAGAACGCACTGACGCAAATCCACTCATTAAGTATAGTAAGCTTCAATACTGCCTAAAGATATCAGGTTTTCATAACAATAAAGAGAAAATTAAAAATATCATACTTTTGAAGATAATTGGAGCCTCAACAGAGACTCATAACGATATGGCTAGTAATATTGAGACTTTTGAACAAAAGCTATCTAAATCTTATCAAGATTCTCTTAATCAACAAATACAAGTGTATGAAAAATACGGTGCAATAGACTGTTTATCTCACATGTCAGGTGTTTTTTTTAGTAGTGCCGAAAGCATACTTAAAAATAGTAATAGCAATACTTTTCATTTTACGATGCTAGCGAGTCAGCTTCTAATAGATGAAAGTGGATTGATTAGAGGCATAGTAAACGATGATGAAAGCAGGTTATTTCAAGATTTAAAGCAAAATATAAGCTTCTTCGTTCAAATAAATTTACCACTATTTCATAGCATCAGAGAAAAGAACAGTTTCGAAGAAGATTTACTAAAGATTGAAGTATTCAATACAAATGATGATAAGCATATTCGTAATGCTATTAGAAACTTCCTTGAAGAAGATTATCATGGATTTGTTTCTCGCTCTGTTCCTCTCATCGAGAAAAAGTTACGATTACTACTGCGAAGTCTAGGTGAAGCTGATATTTCTCCAAACAGTATAGGTGGATTCGACTTCCGTCCAATGAACGCCTTTATGTCTAGTCAAGTAATAGCTGATGTTTTTACCGAACCTGTAAGGCTTATGTTTAAAGTACTTTACGATGATAGACGCGGCTTCAACCTAAGAAACAAGATTGCTCATGGCATCGTCGAAGCTGATGAAATCAACTTTTTTCAGGCGCTATTAGTCTTGTTTACGATAGTATATCTTTCTACGGTTATTATTGAAAAAACTGATTAATAACAATAACAACTCTAATTTTGTCGAATGCGTCTATTACAACTAAAATAAGAGAGAACCAAAATGAAACTCGCAGAAGCCCTACTTATCCGTAGTGATATGCAAAAAAAGCTGGCGCAAATCAAAGGACGCATTCGCAGCAATGTCAAAGTCCAAGAAGGTGACACGCCAAACGAAGACCCAAACGCCTTGATGATCGATGCCAGCCAAATCATTACCGAGTTGAGCGTGTTGATTGAGCGTATTCACCGCACTAATGCCGTCGCTCAGACCAATGAGGGTCAATCGATGATGACGTTATTAATCGAACGTGATACGTTAGAGATGCGTCATAAGCTTTTGATGGAGGCGATTGAAGCCACCGACACCGAGGTTGATCGTTATAGCCCGCGAGAGATTAAGTGGCATGTCATGGTATCGGTTGCAGGTTTGCAAAAGCAAGCCGATGATATCGCGATGAAACTTCGCAAGATTAATATTGTTATTCAAGCCAATAACTGGCAATTTAATCTTGTTGAATAGTTATTTTTAAACCACATTTTTAAAATTTCTTGCCAGCTTAAAATAAGCTGTCGGACTCCTCTTTTGGAATCGACTGGGCGAGTGTCAGACCCCGCGTATCCACAGCAGGGGGTTGAAAACATACTGTAGTGGCTGCTACGCGTTGCGGGCAAACGCTTTTTTACAACTTATGCCCCGTACACGTCACTCAGCACAACGCACCATTTAGACCTTACTACCAGACACTGACAGTCGGTTTCAATTTTATTTTTAATGCGACCCAAAATGTATCGGAAGCATTTCAATGAGTCTATTTTAAAAACATCACAAATCAATAGTCGTCCAAACTATAAAGACATTTATCATGACTAAAACAAAGCCCAAAACTCTAAAAATCGACGGCAGTACAGGCGAAGGCGGTGGACAAATTATCCGTACTGCCCTATCGTTATCCATGCTCACAGGCACACCAATCGAGATCACCAATATCCGCGCTGGACGCGCCAAACCCGGATTGATGCGCCAGCATTTGATGTGTGTACAAGCCTCGCAGCAAATATCAAATGCCACCGTGACAGGTGCAGTTTTGGGCAGTATGGCGTTCACATTTACGCCAAGCATAGTGAAATCGGGCGATTATACGTTTGATATCGGCTCAGCTGGCAGTACCAGTTTGGTGCTACAAACACTATTGCCAGCATTATTGTTTGCCAATACCAACACGCAAACGGTATCAACCGTAACAATAAAAGGCGGCACGCACAATCCGCTCGCGCCAACCACGGACTTTTTGCAGCAAGCGTTCGTCCCTGCAGTAGCGAAATTAGGTATGCACGTGGATATCGAGTTTGTACAAGCAGGGTTTGCGCCTATTGGTGGCGGCATGATTAAAGTGGCGATAACGCCATTTATGCGCCATGCAAGCGCTTCACAATTTAACCTGACTAAACGCGGTAAGCTTAACGGTATAGAGCTGGTCGCGAGCGTGCTCAATCTAGAGTACGACATTTGCAAACGTGAGCTTGCCAGCGCAAAAGCATCATTGGTTGAAGCAGGTATTGATAAGACACTAATTACGACTAAAAGCTTTAAATTACAAGGCATTGGTGAAGGCAATAGCTGCTATGCACAAGTCACTCATGAGGTTTCTGACACCCAAAATTATAAAGAATATCACTCCGAGGTGTTCACTTTACTAGGAGAGAAACGCAGCTCGGCGGAAAAGATAGGTTGTCGTTTATCAGGCTTAGTCAAACGTTATGTATTTAACACCGACTCACTGGTCGATGAATACTTAACCGATCAATTACTCTTACCGTTGGCTTTAGCAGGCGGTGGCGAGTTTACCGCGCGTGTCGTTAGTAAGCACACTGAAACCCAAGCATGGCTCATTCAGCAATTTTTGCCCGTTGAGATTCAGCTTAAAGTGATCGATGAGCAGAAAAATTTGGTACAAGTTGTCTGTTAAAATCACGCCACTAGCAACATCAACAGTAGCACTCTGTTACCCAATTACTGCTATGCAGTGATATCATATGTGTATGATGTAGGCGATAAATCTGAGCGCTTTGTCAGTGTCTAACAATAATGGTCATAAGAAGGTGGTTTTTACCCTACTCTCTCTTTAAATCATTGTCACCTTTTTAATATTTATGTATTACTGTTGAGTGTAGCCATGCCCCAATCTCGTACCAATCTAAATCCTGAACCTAAAACCAACTCTCCGTATTTGGTCGGCTTATTGCTGCGTTATAGCACCTTTGGCGCTGCCATCTTAATATTTTTAGCAGGTCTACTACTGCTAAATTGGTGGTTAATTATTCTCGGTGGGTTTGGGGTATGCTTGGGGATTTATGACGTCATACAATCAAAGCATGCTATTTTGAAAAACTATCCCGTTGCCGGACATATTCGTTATGTACTTGAAGACTTTCGTCCTGAAATTCGTCAATATTTACTAGAAAATGACAAAGAGCAAGTACCGTTTTCACGCCAGCAGCGGGCGCTAATTTACCAACGTGCTAAGAACGTCAGTGATACCAATGCCTTTGGTACGCTAGATAATTTATACACCAATGGTAAAGAATGGTTTTTACAATCAGCGATTAGCCAACCTCTAGAAAACAAAGATTTTCGTATTATGGTTGGCGGTGAGCGTTGTCAGCAGCCCCATGATATGTCGGTATTTAATATCTCGGCGATGAGCTTTGGCAGCTTATCGGCTAACGCGATTATGGCGCTCAATCAAGGCGCAAAAATGGGCGGCTTTACTCATGATACGGGTGAAGGGGCTATCAGCCCTTATCATCGCAAGTTCGGTGGTGATTTGATTTGGGAGCTAGGTACAGGGTATTTTGGTTGCCGTGATGATAGTGGCAATTTTGACCCGCAGTCTTTTGCCGAAAAAGCGGTTGATCCACAAGTAAAAATGATTGAAATCAAATTATCTCAAGGCGCAAAACCTGGTAAAGGTGGCGTGCTACCCGCGGAGAAAATCACCCAAGAAATCGCTGATACCCGTCAAGTACCGACAGGTCAAGACTGTGTGTCGCCCTCATCGCATACAGCCTTTAGTACCCCGCGAGAATTGGTGGCTTTTTGGCAACAACTGCGCGAGTTGTCAGGCGGCAAACCTGTTGGCTTCAAACTTTGTGTTGGTCAACCTTGGCAGTTTATGGCCATTGTGAAAGCCATGATTGAAACCGATAACTACCCTGATTTCATCGTCATCGATGGCGCAGAAGGCGGTACTGGCGCGGCTCCTGTCGAATTCATGGACAACGTCGGCATGCCGATGGTTGAAGGATTTTTATTAATACACAATACTTTGGTCGGCGCAGGCATTCGCGATAAAATCAAACTTGGCGTGAGCGGTAAAATCGTCTCTGGTTTCGATATTGCCCATATGATTGCCTTGGGTGCAGACTGGTGTAATTCAGCGCGCGGCTTTATGTTTGCTGTTGGCTGTATTCAGTCACGCTCGTGCCACACCAACACTTGCCCGACGGGCGTTGCCACCCAAGACCCGTATCGTCAAAAGGCGCTGGATGTACCAAGCAAAGCTGAGCGTGTCGCAAGCTTCCATAAAAACACTCTGAAATCCCTAGCCAGTATCGTTGGTGCGGTCGGCTTGCAACACCCAAGCCAATTACAACCGTATCATATCGCGCGCCGCCTCGATGATGGGCAGATAAAACTATTATCGAAGTTCTTTTATTTTACAGATAAGGGAGCGCTACTCAATAATAGCGCCCGCGCAGATGTGTTTAATCAGATGTGGGTCATGGCGAACCCAGATAGCTTTTTAGCCAATGATGACGCCCTCATTGCTTATAATAAAGACTCACGAGATAAAGGTAGGGAAACCACCACATCGGTGGAACAGAGCCTTGGCAACTTTGCAAGTATCACAGGCGGTGGGCAGTTAATCGGTAACGTCAACAATACTTTTCGCGAATTTCCGCCTAGTAACGATTAAGCAATAGTGATTGGTACTCCACTATCTATGACTATTTGTACTTTACTCTCTATCAAAAAGACACCTGATTGATGTCAAATTTCGCTCTTCCCTTATCTTTAGCAGCAGTCGCCCTACTCTTACTAAGTATCAGTGCTTGCCAGCCAGCAAGTACTGATGTCTCTAACAGCGACACCAAAAACTGGTCGTGTCAGACTCAAGATGCCCCATTTTCCTATAGTGTTTGTAGTATTAGTGCTCAAGCTTTGACGAATGAACGCTACTCATTGAAATTGTTTTGGCAGCAGCCCGATAGTACGCAATCATTACTTACTTTTGATACGTTATTGAAGACTTTACCAGCGAATCAAACGCTTAACTTTGCCATGAATGCCGGCATGTACAATGAGAACTATGCACCGATTGGCTATACCATCATTGACGGTGAAGAGATCAAATCGCTAAATCTCAAAGAAGGCGGTGGCAATTTCCATTTATTGCCCAATGGTGTGCTGTGGTGGGATAAAGTTGGAAAAGTACATATCACAGAAAGCAACGCCTTAACCGAGCAGCTTAACAGCGGCGAAGCGAAGCCTTGGTACGCCACCCAATCAGGTCCTATGTTGGTTATCAATAACGAGATACATCCGCAATTTAATCCTGATAGTACTTCACTCAAAATTCGTAATGGCGCAGGTGCTTGCGATGACGGCCACATAAAATTTGTCAATAGCGATGAGCCGGTGACATTTTATCAATTTGCATCGTTATTTAAGAATGACTTAAACTGTCCGAATGCTCTGTTTTTAGATGGCGGGATTGCGTCGGCATTATATGCGCCCAGCATTGATAATCATGATAAAAAAGAGATGGGTGTGATGGTTGGATTGGTTGAAAATAAAGATTAGGCGATGTATCCATTTTTAAAATAGTGATAAAAATAAGATAAATTGCACTGAATAAAAAGCACTTGAGACGACTTTGTCATCCAAGTGCTTTTTATTAATATCAACAGTTAATATCAACAGTTAATGGCTAACAATAGCTAAAGATTAACCACCCAAACTCATCTTAGGACCAAACGGTTCATAATGAACGCTATCAACACCGTGATCTAGCGTCACTAGCCCATCGATCATGCTTTCCATAAATGGCATCGAGCCACAGACATAAATATCAGCAGGCTTAGGTAATTGAGCAAGCCACGCCTCATCTAATAGTTGTCCAGACTCAAAATAGAAAATATGCTTCTCTACAGTCTCAGCCTTTTCTAACAGCGTCTCCACTTCAGTATTGAAAGCGTGATGCGCATCATTTTGGCAAGCATAAACCCAGATAATAGGTCGTTTTGGATTGGCTAATACTTGTGCCTCCAACATAGATAGCACAGGGGTTACACCAACACCCGCACTCATCAATACTAGCGGAATCTCATTTTGCTGTACCAAGTCTTGATTGAGCGCAAAGTCACCTGCTGGTGCTGATAATAAAACCGTGTCACCCACTTCTAATTGGTCGTGCATATAGTTAGAGACCAAACCATGATGCTCATTGCGGTTATCGCGTCTGACCGCAAACTGAATGCCTGCATCGGTACTAGCAGAGTACAAAGAGTAATGACGTAGCGCAACATGGTCACTGTCTTTTGGATCTGTTTTCACTGTGATGTACTGACCTGCGGTTAAAGTCAATTTGCTCAGATCGATCTGTTGATGACTTTCTGCATTATCATTGGCTGGTACAACTGTAAAAGCCGCAATATCCGTAGCAGCTGCTACCTTTTTAGTCACTACAAAAGGCGCAAAACCCTGCCACATCGCTTCCTCATACATGCCATGTTCAATCTGGATAAATACTGAGGCAATCTCATCATAAGCTTCAGTCCAAGCATCGATGATATCGTCATTGGCCGCCTCGCCCAGCACTTCCTTAATTGCACCGATTAAATGCTTACCAACGATAGGATAATGCTCAGGCAAAATTTGTAACGCGCGATGCTTGTGGCTGATTTGCGTGACTTGTGGTAATAACGTCGCCAATTTATCCAAGTGCTTAGCAGCGGCTAACACGGTCGTTGCCAGAGCCGTCTGTTGACGACCCAATTTTTGATTGGTTTCGTTAAATATGTCCAACAGCTCGGGATGCTCTTCAAACATATTTCTATAAAACACCGTGGTGATTGCCGTTCCATGCTCTTCAAGGATGGGAACAGTTGCGGTGACGATTTCTAAAGTCTTTGGTGAAGCCATACTGTCTCTCTTATTAGTACCAATTCCAAAAAGTATGAGGAGCGCTGTCAAACTCGTTTAGTCTACTGAATGTAGTACTTGCACGCGCTTTTTTGCTACTAAAATGGTTGAAAATGGCATAAGTTCATTACATTGATTGGTTGATTCACATATGAAAAATGAAGTACTTAAATAAGCAACGACGACTGATTTTTACAGACGATTATCAAATTCTTGTCACCAAATTTTTCGCCGAACCAGTCAAAACGCTTCTATAAGATTCATTTAAAATGAATGTTATCATATTTTGCTGCTTATACCAATGCTGTATGACTGCAAAACTGATTATTTTCGACAAAAAAGCAGCTGCTATGCTGTCATAACGGCTGCTTTTATCAAAAAATACGGGGATTAACAGGTTTTATAAATTAGGGCGTACCTTTATCCAAACTTCAAAATTAACGCGCTAGATAGTTGGTCATTTCTTCTACCCCATGTAAAGTCATCGGATACATCTTATTTTCGAACAGCTTTTTAATCTCAACGATGGTTTGGGTATATTGCCAGTACGCTGGATTTTCAGGATTGAGCCAAGCGACTTTATCAAAATGCGCGAGCACCCGCTTAAGCCAAACAATACCCGCCTCATTGTTCATATATTCAACGCTGCCACCAACTGTCATCAGCTCATATGGCGACATTGACGCATCACCGACGAAGATAACGCGATATTCACGACCGTATTTATTGAGCAGCTCAAAGGTAGGCATCGGTGCACTATGGCGACGATTATTGTCCTTCCAAACATAGTCATACAAACAGTTATGAAAGTAAAAAAACTCTAAGGTTTTAAATTCATTTCTAGCCGCTGAAAATAGCTTTTCTAAGGCTTCAACATGGACATCCATACTGCCGCCCACATCGAACAGCATCAATACTTTGACGCGATTACGGCGCTCAGCTTGCATATGGATATCGAGCACGCCTTTTTTTGCCGTGCGTTTAATAGTCTCATGAATGTCTAGTTCATCGGCGCTACCGGTACGGGCAAACTGGCGCAAGTTTCGTAGTGCCATTTGAATTTGACGGGTACCAAGCTGACTGTCATCATCAAGGTTGCGGTATTTACGCTTCTCCCAGACTTTAGCCGCGCTACGTTTACGCGATTCACCGCCAACGCGCACGCCTTCTGGATGGTCACCATAGGCACCAAATGGCGATGTACCGCCTGTACCAACCCACTTACTACCGCCTTGATGCCGCTCTTTTTGCTCTTTAAGACGCTCTTCAAGCGCTTTCATTAGCTCCTCTAACGAGCCGTATTTTTTGAGCAGTCGGCGCTGCTCTTCGGTTAAGTTTTTTGGATCTAATTTTAAGTCAAGCCACTCTTTAGGAATGTCCGTTAATTTAGCCAATAGCTCATCCATATCCAGGCTGTCGACACCTTCGAAATAATCTGCCATTGCTCGATCGAATTTATCAAAATGGCGCTCGTCTTTGACCATACAAAGCCGAATCAACCGGTACATATCCTCACGACTGGCAAAGGTAGACAGCTCTGGATTTTCAGGATGCGGCTGCATCATCAGCCCTTGATCTAACGCGGCATTTAGGTCAAGCAGCTCACGCGTACTGACTGGCACACCATAAGTACGTAAGGTATAAAACAATTTGATAAACATAAGAGTCGCATCACTTATTGGCTGATATGGTGACGAGTGAAGCCGCTTTATTAGGGCATGTCGTCATTTTGAAAATAGCCTGTTGTTTAACGGCGCATTATATTAGCAAAGCGTTGCAACAAGCTCACATCGGCTTCATTTTTGAGCAGCGCGCCATATAACGGTGGAATAGACTTCTCACCACGTAAGTTTTCTTCTAGCTCTGCTTGCGCCATATCATCAGCCAGTAGTAACGTTAACCAATCGACCAATTCTGAGGTTGATGGCGGCTTTTTAAGCCCTTGGACATTACGCAGCTTATAAAAAATATCCAGCGCATCATTGACCAGTTTTTCTTGGATATTAGGGAAATGCACGTCAATGATTTGACGCATGGTCTCTTCTTCTGGAAAATCAATATAATGGAAAAAGCAACGACGCAAGAAAGCATCAGGCAGCTCTTTTTCATTGTTTGAGGTGATAATAACCACAGGACGCTGCGCAGCAGTGATGGTTTCTCCCGTCTCATAGACATAAAAAGACATTTTATCAAGCTCATGCAGCAAGTCATTTGGGAACTCGATATCGGCTTTATCAATTTCATCAATCAGCAACACACTGCGCTCGTTACTGGTAAATGCCTCCCATAATTTACCTGGCTTGATATAATTACCAATCTCATACACCTTATCATCACCCAGTTGCGAGTCACGCAAGCGCGATACGGCATCGTACTCATACAACCCTTGCTCCGCTTTGGTGGTTGACTTGATGTGCCACGTAATCAGCGGCATCCCTAAGCTTTCAGCGACCTCCTCCGCCAATAATGTCTTACCGGTGCCTGGCTCGCCTTTAATCAATAATGGTTTTTGTAACGTCATCGCGGCGTTGACCGCCAACTGCAAATCGTCAGTGGCAATATAATTTTGCGTACCAGTAAAGCTTTTTTTCGTTTTATCAGTCGTGCTCATAATAAAGTCTCAGTTATTGTTATAGATTAGGGCTATCAAGAGCCAGAAAAGAATTAAAGGCAATTGATGGCAAATAAATAATCATTTAGATTAGCACAGCATGATTGATTGCCAAAATACTCATGCGTTCGAAGTTGTTGAAAAACAATAGATACCTTGAAGGCCTTTTGACGGTTGATCGGCACAGTCATAAAACGTTTTTTCATAAAAAAAGACACGCATGGTGTCTTTTTTTATGGTGCTTTTCATTCACAGTATTTTTATTGATAGCGTCTTTTATGTAGCTATCATAAACCCAAAGCACAGATCCAATCATCGCTAGCAAAATGTTAATATCATTTTACTGATGGCACTTTATTAATGTTACTTTACTACTTATCAAGCTTTTCCATATTAGGCTTTTTAGCTAAACTGCTGTCTTTTTTTAAGCTAACGTCTGCTTTAGGGTTAGCCGCTAAAGGCACTTTATTAGACTGTTCAGCAACAGTGGCTTGATCGGTTAAAGTCGCGCCTTCTGTCAAATAATTGCCAGTCGTCAGCTGCATGGTGGCTTGTGTATCTTCTGCAGTACGGCTACGCGCTTTGTCTAGACTTGACTCAAAAGCACCGCGAATAAGCTGCCAGACGAAGCCCACAAACAAGCCGACCACTAACACCACGAGTATCGGCAGCATATTGGTAATCGCGCCAGCCGTGTCTTTCATCATAATCGCATAAACCACGGCGATACTAGCGGGGGCAATCACACTTGGATCGCCAAGGGCAGTGCCTGGTGCCAATAACACAGCAAACAATATCATCCAACTCACACCGCCCAACGGCCGCGGCAGCATACGAGCGACCAGCAACCACAATACCAACACAATAACGACACCACCCAGATACGCGTACATCGGTAAGTCTGCGGGTGGCACGTCTTTTACCAGCTGTCCCCACCAAATAGCAATTTCGCCGAGAATATCACTAATGGCTTCCAGCGGTAAGCTGTTTATAATACCTTTTAACCAGTCCATGCGTGTGTAGTTACCTGCGTTTATAAATTGTGCAGCGCGTTTACGCGCTTAACGATAGACAGTGTGCTGTTTCAACGAACCATAATATCGAATATATTATCGTCAAAAGCCCTTAAGACATAAGCACTTGAAACACGACCTTTTGCCTCGCCACGTATTTTTTGTCTTGTCACTCATATAGCCTGCTAGTTTATCACGACTTTCTACCAAAATGCATGAGCGCAAATGTGTCGTAAACTTTTTCTTGCTGGCTGTCATGCAACATAGCCAAAAGAAGCTGATTAAAAACTCGCTTCAAAAATACCCATTAATCATAAATATTGTCTTGTGCTTCACGCGCACGTAATTCCGCTTGGCGGCGCATCACATCTTGCGGTGGCATTTGTACAAAATACCCTTGCGACTGTAATTTTGCCAGTACCTCTTCTTTGTCAACGCGCGCAAGCGTCGGCGTATTGGCTAAGTCCAAGTGCATCACAAATTTACTGCGCCCTAAACTGGCACGAAAATCTTTTGGTAATACGCCAAGCCAATCTTTAATCTCGTCGGTATCGTCAGGATAATCAGGACGGGCAATATAGACATACATATCGTTATGTTTGGGGAATTTATAAATATCACAATGCATAATAATGACCTATCAGAAACTATCGCCATAGATTAGCATATTTTGGGTGAATATCAGTAGTCGCTTTACGTTTTACGATGGGCATTCATGCTAAATTGACTACTACCTACCAAACGTAAAACGCTTTACTTATCGATACGGTATTGATTATTCTCACAAAAAATCATTTTTGCCAAAATTATTCACTTTAATCGCCTAGATGACTTGTAAAAGCGCGGTGAACCTTTCATAATAAAAGCGTTTTTCAGGAGAGAGTCTTGAGCACGATATCAGGTGCGTTCATATTAATGAGCTGGCGCTGATAGTTGCTACTTGACCACCGAAGGCGCATCCACCCTGCCAATCGCTCAGGTAAAAGGACTGAAAAACACATGTCACGACTGTTTCACTGTCTACCGTCAATTGCGTAGCACACCCAAACATAAGGCATAACAAATCTGGAGAGCGGTAAGGACGGACGATGCCTTACCCACCGAAGGGGAGAAAATGCGACATCATTTAATTTGGTTTTTTAAGGCTGGTGCTTTTAAAAACGTGCGATGATGGTTCGTGTTGAAAATCTCAGGTTACAGGACAGATAGGGCTTTTGCTTAAACCGACGTTCAGCGTCTGTTTGGCGGATTGCGCTATTTTTCTGTGCTACCCTTGGTTGCAATGTTTGCACCTTGCAATATTGCTTCTCGCTACTATGATAAGGCACATCAGCCCTCATACTTTGATACTTGTTTTTACGACTGGTTATCGAATGCAGCTGATGTCCACATAAGGATTTGTTATGACCACTACTCAAGATAACACTGCTCAAAGCGCCAACACTTCAGCCCCTAAACGCACACCTCTTTATCAGTCTCACGTTGATAGTGACGGCAAGCTGGTGGATTTTTCTGGTTGGGAATTACCAATCCATTATGGTTCGCAAATCGAAGAGCACGAAGCGGTACGTACTGATGCTGGTATGTTTGATGTCTCGCATATGGTCGTCGCGGATGTCACAGGTAGCGATACCAAAGCATGGCTACAAAAGCTACTGGCCAATGATGTCGATAAACTCAAAACCGTCGGTAAAGCGCTATATTCTGGCATGCTCAACGAGCAAGGTGGCGTCATCGATGACTTAATCGTTTACTTGATGAACGAAAACGCTACTGAATATCGTATCGTCTCAAACGCTGCTACTCGTGATAAAGACATGGCACAATTTGATAAAGTCGCCGAAGGTTTTGACATTAGCATCACTGAGCGTCCAGAGCTTGCGATGATTGCCGTGCAAGGACCGAACGCTGTTGAAAAACTCGCGCAAACCAAACCTAGCTGGGCAGATACTTTAGCTGGTCTTAAGCCTTTCGTTGGTGCTGATTTAACAGACATCGAAGGCAAAGATTGGTTCGTCGCTCGGACTGGCTATACCGGTGAAGATGGCGTCGAAGTCATTATGCATGGTGATGATGCACCAGCGTTTTTTGAGCAATTAAAAGCCAATGGCATCAAACCTGCCGGTCTTGGCGCGCGTGATACCTTGCGTATGGAAGCTGGCATGAACCTTTATGGTCATGACATGGACGACAACGTTAGTCCTTACGAGTGCAACATGGGCTGGACACTCGCGCTTAAAGACGATCGTGATTTTGTCGGTCGTGACGCTTTGGTCAGCAAGCGTCAACAGTCAAAAGACGATAGCTCTGCCATGAAGCAAGTTGGCTTGTTGCTAACGACACGCGGCGTATTGCGTGAAGGCATGACAGTCACCATCAATCAAGGCACGGAAAATGAGCAAACTGGCATTATCACCAGTGGTACCTTCTCCCCTAGCCTAAAAAACTCAATTGCGATTGCCCGTGTGCCTGCCAGCGTATCAGATGATGATAGCGTTCAGGTCGATCTGCGCGGCAAAGGCAAGTTCGTTGATGTGCGTGTTCTTAAGCTACCGTTTGTCCGTAATGGCAAACAGCAGTTTGACTCGTAGGCATTATAAACCCTATTATTAACGTCCACTATTTTTGTTAACCATCCTCTATCATTTAGGAGAGAGACCATGAGCAATATCCCAGCAGAACTAAAATACATCGCCAGCCACGAGTGGTTACGCTTAGAAGACGACGGTACTATCACTGTTGGTATCACTGACCATGCTCAAGACCTATTGGGTGACGTGGTATTCGTTGAATTGCCAGACGTGGGCGACATCATCGCTGTTGATGACGAAATCTCTGTAGTTGAATCAGTAAAAGCTGCTTCTGACGTTTATGCCCCTATCTCAGGTGAAGTCGTTGCGATCAACGAAGCCCTAGAAGACGATCCAGAAATCATCAACTCTGACCCATATGGCGAAGGTTGGTTCTTTAGAATGAAGCCTGACAACATCGCTGATTACGAAGCACTGCTAACCGCTGATGAGTACGAAAACGAGCTGTAATCTAATCTTCACTCTCTCGCTTAAAAGCGGTGTTTTATTTACATGCCGCTACTTATAACCTTAAAAAACATAGCTTGTTATAACAGATATTGGCGTCAGCTGATATCTGTACGCTTTTTCTTAGAATGCTTATCGCTCAATTTATTGCGTCCAATCGCTATCTGATTTATTCATATCAATTACTTGTCAGGCGCTATTAAAGAGACGTACTCAATACTGCCCCAAGTTGATCACTTAATCTCAAGCATGGATTCTCATATGACCCCTGACACTGATAATCAAGCAAACGCTCAAGCAAGTTCTCAAGAAAAATTTGCCACGCCTGATAATACACCGCAGCTGCAAGCGTTTCGCGAAGTGGTTGAATCACGTCGTTCAGTCCGCCGCTTTACCGACACAAAGATACCTGATGATGTGTTAGCAGACTGTTTGCGTTTGGCCATGCTTGCGCCAAACTCTAGCAATCTACAGCCATGGGAATTTTATGTGATTGATGATGCGGACAAGCGCAAACATGCAGTGAAAAACTGCATGAATCAAAATGCAGCGAAAACCGCCGCTCGTTTAATCGCAGTCGTTGCTCGCACCGATGTGTGGCATGACCATGCCAAGCAAATATTGCGCGAATACCCTGATAAGCCAGTACCCAAAAAGGTCAAAGACTATTATACCAAAGTCGTTGCCATGGACTTCTTACGAGGACCTGCCAATGTGGTATCAGCGGCTAAATGGGGTGCGACTCAAGTGGTCAGACGTGTAAAAGGTCCGATTAAATCACCTTACTATACTTTTGAAGACACCAAAAACTGGGCAACCAACAATACCGCCCTTGCGGCTGAAAACCTAATGCTTGCACTACGCGCGCATGGCTTTGATAGCTGTCCGATGGGCGGCTTTGATGAGCCTGCCATGAAGCGCTTATTAAATTTAAGTGATGATCAACATATCATTATGATGATTGGTGCTGGTGAGCGCGCTGATAATGGCGTTTACAACAGCCAGTTCCGCTTTGACCAAAAGCAATTTGTTCATTACGTATAAAATCTTAAACCGTCATTAGTTATTATTACTATTTATTTTAGCCATCCCTTTATTACTCCCTTAACCAAGGATTGTCATGACTATCTCGCAAAACCCAACGTTTGATACCTTTAAAGGTTTATTCAACGAAGCTGAATTTGTCTATCGTCATCTAGGCTCTAATGAGACCAAGCAAGCTGACCTGCTCAGTGCCGTTGGTTATCAAGACATGGCGAGCTTCATCAACGATACCGTGCCTGAACCCGTGCGCCTGCATAAAGAGCTAGATTTGCCTGTGGCGATGAGTGAGCACGCCGCACTTGCTAAACTACGTACCATGGCAGATGACATCACGGTTAATAAGAGCTATATCGGTCAAGGTTACTCGCCTGTGCGCATGCCAGCAGTGATTCAGCGCAATGTCCTTGAAAATCCAGGTTGGTACACCGCTTATACCCCTTATCAGGCAGAGATTGCCCAAGGTCGTCTAGAAGCCTTGCTTAACTTCCAACAAGTATGTATTGATTTGACTGGTCTTGAGCTCGCTGGCGCGTCATTGCTTGATGAAGCAACCGCAGCCGCAGAAGCCATGGCAATGTCAAAGCGTGTCAGCAAAAGCAAATCAACGCAGTTTTTTGTTGATGACCGTATCTACCCACAAACCTTAGATGTTATTAATACCCGTGCCAAGTACTTTGGTTGGGAAGTGGTGGTTGGTGATTTCGAACTGGCTAAATCAGGCGATTATTTCGGTGCGCTATTCCAGTACGTCGGTGTTGAAGGCGACGTAAAAGACTTAACCGACGTCATCACTGCTGTGAAGAAAAATAAAACTTATGTGAGTGTCGTCAGTGACATCATGAGCTTGGTATTATTAAAATCACCAGCAGATATGGGCGCAGACGTCGCTTTAGGTAGCACGCAGCGTTTTGGTATCCCAATGGGCTTTGGTGGTCCACATGCTGCTTACTTTGCCTTCTCTGACAAAGCTAAGCGCTCAGCTCCTGGTCGTATTATCGGCGTCTCTAAAGATTCACAAGGCAATACTGCCCTACGTATGGCATTGCAAACTCGTGAGCAGCATATCCGCCGCGAAAAAGCCAACTCAAACATCTGTACCTCACAAGTATTGCTCGCCAACCTAGCCGGTATGTATGCCGTTTATCATGGTCCAGGTGGCGTGAAGCGTATCGCTACTCGTATCCATGCATTTGCCACTGCCTTTGCTGATGTCATCAAAAATGCTAACGACAGTAATTTAACCGTGGTACATGATCAGTTCTTTGACAGCGTCGTCGTTGATTGTGGCTCAAAAAAACTGGCCACTCAAATTTTCGAAAACGCCGACAATGTAGGCTATAACTTATGGCGTCTTGGTGAAACCAAATTAAGCGTCGCGTTTAGTGAAACCAGCGATCAACAAGATTTTAGCGTCCTAACTCAACTGTTTGTTAGTAAAGCACATGACCTACCAGAAGACGCTCGCGTTTCTCTTGATAGTGCGCATTTGCGTACCGATGCTATTTTATCGCATCCAGTATTTAACTCGCATCATACTGAACACGAAATGCTGCGTTATTTAAAATCGCTTGAAGACAAAGATTTGGCAATGAATCGCAGCATGATTTCATTGGGTAGCTGTACCATGAAACTGAATGCCACCAGTGAGATGCTACCGATTACTTGGCCTGAATTTGCTAATGTGCATCCTTTTGCACCACGTGACCAAGTCACAGGCTACGTTGCCATGATTGATAGCTTGCAAGACCAGCTGAAAGCCATTACTGGTTTTGATGATGTGTCTATGCAGCCAAACTCTGGCGCTTCAGGTGAATATGCTGGTCTGCTAGCGATTCGCCGTTATCACGAATCATTGGGTGAAACTGACCGTGATGTTTGTTTAATCCCTCAGTCAGCGCACGGTACCAACCCTGCGACAGCTATGATGATGGGTATGAAAGTAATCGTGGTTAAAACTGATGACAATGGTAACGTTGACATCGATGATCTAACTGCTAAGTGTGAAGAAAACAGTGCCAATCTAGGTGCATTGATGATTACTTATCCATCAACGCATGGCGTGTTTGAAGAAGGCATCCGTAAAATCTGTGACCTTATCCATAAACATGGCGGTCAAGTTTATATGGATGGTGCCAATATGAATGCACAGGTTGGCATGATGCAGCCTGCCGACGTTGGCGCTGATGTATTGCACATGAACTTGCATAAAACCTTCTGCATCCCACATGGCGGCGGTGGTCCAGGCATGGGCCCTATCGGCATGAAATCGCATTTAGCACCCTTTATGGCCAATCATACATTGAGCCCTGTGCATAATGCGCAAAAAGACTGCTCGGCCGTATCGGCAGCCCCTTATGGTTCAGCAAGCATCCTACCTATTTCATGGATGTACATTGCCATGATGGGTCGTGATGGTCTGCTAAAAGCCACTGAGCTTGCGCTATTAAATGCTAACTATGTCGCTGCTCAATTAAAAGACCACTACCCTGTCCTTTATACGGGCAAAAACGGTCGCGTCGCGCACGAATGTATCATCGATATTCGTCCGTTGAAAGAAGAGACGGGCATCAGTGAAAGCGATATTGCTAAGCGCTTGATGGATTACGGTTTCCACTCACCAACGATGAGCTTCCCAGTTGCGGGTACCTTGATGATTGAACCAACTGAGTCTGAATCTAAAGAAGAATTAGATCGTTTCATCAGTGCCCTAAAATCTATCAAAGCCGAAGCAATGAAAGCTAAAGCTGGCGAAGAGGGTTGGACGTTAGAAGACAACCCACTGGTCAACGCACCGCATACCGCTGCGATGGTCACCAACAGCGAATGGACGCACCCATACAGCCGTGACACAGCAGCATTCCCACTGCCTTATATCCGCGCCCATAAGTTCTGGCCGAGTGTAGCACGTGTCGATGACGCTTATGGTGATAAGAATCTCATGTGTTCTTGCCCAAGTATCGAAAACTATATGTAGTTTTCAAATAAGCATGAACAGTTGATATAAAAATAAACCTCCAAGTCAGCAGCTGATTTGGAGGTTTTTATTTTGTATGTACTTTATCTGACTTGTTATGCTCTTAGCATGGTTAACTCTAAATAAAACAAAAGATGATCAGAATAGCCTGCTACTAATACATATTTTCCTTGCTTGCTGTGCGACTTCGTCACTGTAGATGCTACGTAAAACTTATCTCAGCAGCACTTAATTCTTTTTAAATTTAATCGACTATAGTTATACCAATCCCAATAATTAAAGTTGCGCCCAAGTACGA
>NZ_JABUZG010000055.1:36728-217915 GCF_014897815.1 Psychrobacter sp. PG1 | reverse complement strand
TACGAAAATCTAGTGAGTAAGTCATGGTCTTTATAATAGCAATTGGATTTGATAATTATTTTATAACACTTTTAAGTGGGTTTTACTATACATACATTTTAAACAGGTCTTAAATAAACAAGGTCCTGAATAAACAGTTACGCTTTTGCCATTTCTGCAAAAATTTCGTCAGCGGCTTTAATCGACGCATCAATATCTTCATTGCTGTGTTTAATTGACATAAAGCCTGCTTCATAAGCAGACGGTGCCAGATAAATACCGCGATCGAGCATACCATGGAAGAACGTATTAAACACCGTCATATCACACTCTGTCACGTCATCAAAATTCTTTGGCGTGTCAGTCTCATTGTCTTTCACAAAGAACATGCCAAACATGCCGCCCAATTTATTGGTACGCATGTTGATGCCGTGTTTGTCAGCCGCCGCTTGAAAACCGTCTACTAGACGATCAACTTTTGCTGCTAACTCGTCATAAAAGCCATCTACGGTTAAGTCTTCAAACATCGCAATACCAGCACGCATCGCGAGTGGGTTTCCTGATAACGTACCAGCTTGGTAGACACCGCCGAGTGGTGCGATACAAGACATGACTTCTTTTTTACCACCGAAAGCACCAACGGGCAGACCTGCACCGATGATTTTACCAAAGCACGTCAAATCAGGGTCGATACCGAAATGTGCTTGTGCGCCGCCCAGACCAACACGGAAGCCCGTCATCACTTCATCAAAGATCAGCACTGAACCGTTGGCAGTACATTCTGCACGCAAGGTATCATGGAATTCTTGGCTTGGAATGACCATATTCATGTTGCCAGCGATCGGCTCTAAGATAACGCAGGCGACTTCTTCGCCCCATTTCTCAAAGCAATCTTTGATCGCTTGCGGATCATTATAAGGAATGGTAATGGTATGCTTAGCAAAATCCGCTGGCACGCCTTTTGAGGTTGGCTCACCGATATCAAGCATGCCCGAACCTGCTTTTACTAACAGGCTATCTGAATGCCCATGATAGCAGCCTTCAAATTTAACGATTTTGTCACGCTGGGTATAGCCACGAGCCAAACGAATCGCACTCATGGTCGCTTCTGTACCTGAGCTGGTCATGCGAATCATCTCAACGCTTGGGACAATTTCGCAAATTTTATCGGCAACAGTCGTTTCAAACGGCGTTGGTGTACCAAAACTTAAACCATCATCCGCGGCTTTTTTGACCGCATCAATCACCTTAGGGTGTGCGTGTCCCAAAATCATTGGACCCCAAGAGCCAACATAATCGATATAGGCATTGTCTTCGGTATCATAAATTTTGCTACCGTTAGCACGGTGCATAAAAATAGGCGTGCCACCAACACCAGCAAAGGCACGGACGGGCGAGTTTACGCCGCCAGGAATATGTTTGCGGGCTTGCGCAAATAGCTGTTCGTTTTTAGTGCTCATAATTATTCTCTACTTATTATTTCTTTAATATTGGTTCTGTCTTATTTTATTAAAAATAACCTTGCGACTTGTTGTTAATGCTTAGCAGATTTTGCTAAGCACATTTAATAACTTATGCTTTTTTAACAACAGATGATTTTAATTTCATTGGGCCAAAACCATCAAGTTTACAGTCAATATCATGACCATCAGAGGCATCGGGCAGCAGGCGAATACCTTTTGCTTTGGTACCAACTTTAATAACAATCGATGAACCTTTGACTTTTAAGTCTTTAATCACGGTGACGGTATCGCCATCTTGTAGCTCATTACCGACCGCATCACGAATGACCGCGTCTTGCTCTTCAGCTTGCGCCGCATCGGTTTCAGCCGCAGTCCATTCATGAGCACACATGGGACATACCAGTAACGCACCATCTTCGTACGTATATTCAGCATCGCATTTTGGGCAATTGGGTAAGCTCATAATTTCCTCGTCAGCCGTGATAAATTGGGTGTATTCTAGAGCTAACATTGTACCGTAACTCGCCAACTTTAACCAATCGCTTCGCTCGTAAATGCGGTGCTGTGACTAATTGATAGATTCGCTCATGTCTTACAGCGGACGTTTTTTATCACACAGTGTTTTGTGTTACTCTGCTTTAACTAAATCTGGTTTGATGACCATATATCTTTAGATGGTAAAACCTCAATATTTACTTTAGCAATTACTTTAATAACTCAGTATTCACCACAATATCTGAGGCTATGGCTACTGATAACGATAGCGACTTATGAATAGGATAATAATAATGACTCAATCAAACGTATCGACCCTCCCATCAACATTGCCACACTTTGTTCAACTAACGATTCAAGGTGAAGATGCAGAAAAATTCTTGCAGGGTCAGCTAACCTCTGATGTCACCAAGCTCGGACTCAGTTATCAAGCAACGGCGCTTAGCAATCTAAAAGGTCGCATTGATTTTGGTTTGTGGATAAAAAAACAAGCCGAAAAGCATTATGATGTGGTTATCAGTGCCGATTGTACTGAGGCTTTTCAAGCCCATTTAAAAAAGTTCGGTGCCTTTTCAAAGTTTGACACCAGTGCGCCCGCGCCCATTTATCCTTGCGTGCTTGATGACGTGCCAACCTTTAGCCATCAAGAAGACCACAATACGCCAGCCGATACCCAAGCGTGGATGCAAGCGAGTCTTGCCATTGGCAACTATTGGATAGTTGCTGCAACCCAAGGTCTGTTTCAGCCACAAGAGCTGCGTCTGCATCAGCGCGGTGGTATGGACTATGATAAAGGCTGCTATCTTGGTCAAGAAGTGATTGCCCGTATTTATTTTAAGGCAGCGCCAAAAGCGTTTTTACATTATGTCAGCGGCGCAGGTGACGTGCCAGCAGCCGGTGACAAGCTAGAAAAAATCCATGTAGTTAATGCGATTGCCGATGGCACTATTAATGGTAATGGTTTTAAAGCATTGGTCGTTGCCCGTCCAGAGCATTTAGCCGATAGTGAGCTTACGATATTAAACTTACCGCCAGCGCTGCAAGCCGATGTTGCGCGTCAAAAATAGTACGACATGATGAGTGACGCGTAATAAACAGCACTCGTAAAAACATTTTTACTAAAAAAGCAGCAGAGTAATCTATGACCCATATTGCGGTACTCGGAGCGGGCGTGGTGGGCGTGACCACCGCATGGTACCTTCGCCAAGCAGGCTACAATGTGACCGTCATTGAGCGTGAGCCAGCGGCCGGTATGCAGACCTCATTTGCCAATGGTGGGCAAATATCTGTCTCGCACGCAACCCCTTGGGCCAATCCAGCGGCTCCAATGAAAGCGCTTAAATGGCTGTTTCGTGAGGATGCACCACTGTTGTATCGCTTGCGTGCTGATAAGGCGCAGCTTAAGTGGGCGATGCAGTTTTTGCAAGAGTGCCGTGCAGATAGAGCTGATGCCAATCTGGTACAAATGGTACGTTTAGGCTTGTATTCACGGGACGCACTACAACAGCTGCGTGCTGATATTGGTATTGATTACGAGCAGCAAACGCGCGGTATTATGCATTTTTATACCAATCAAGCGGAATTTGATGCCGCTATTGCGCCAACGGAGCGCATGCAAGAGTTAGGCTGTGAGCGTCATGTCATCGATATCAATAATGCCGTTAACCTAGAGCCTGCGCTTTACCCTATTGCTCATAAGCTAAAAGGTGCTACTTATACCAGCCGTGATGAATCGGGTAATGCCCATTTATTTACCCAACGCTTAGCCGAGCGCTGCATCGAGGCTGGCGTGAAGTTTTTATACGATACCGAGATTGTGGCTTTAAACACTGACGCCCATTCTGCTCGCCCGCATATCCATAGTATTACCATTAAACCCAAGGGCGAAAACGCGCAAACCTTTAGTGCAGACAGCCATGTACTAGCCCTCGGTAGTTATAGTGTGTCATTACTAAGACCTTTAGAAATACATGCGCCGATATTTCCAGCCAAAGGCTACTCGGCCACTTATCAAATCAACCCTCGCGCCCCGCATCTGGCACCCTTTGTCAGTCTCATTGATGATGAGTTTAAGCTGGTGACATCACGCCTTGGCGACAAATTACGCGTCGCTGGAACGGCAGAATTTAACGGCTACAATTTGGATTTAAATAGCACCCGCTGTGCAGCCATTACCCGCCGTGTGCAGCAGTTGTTTCCCAAAGGTATCATTGCCAATTCTGTGCAATATTGGACAGGGCTACGTCCGATGACACCTTCTAATGTGCCGTTAATTGGGCGTGCGCATAGGGGTCAAGTCCGTCATGGTAGTCATAACGTGGATGCTAGTTTTGATAATTTATGGCTTAATACGGGTCATGGTACGCTTGGTTGGACCCATGCTTGCGGTTCGGCAAAGGCGATCAGTTTATTAATACAGGGTGAGACACCGCCAGTCTATTTTGATTTTGTTGGCTTAGGATCGTAAAAATAAGAAACGTAAGAATAGGAAACGTAAAAAAGGCGCTACCAATATAAGTCAGCGCCTTTTTTCTTTATATGAAAGACTTTTATTCTAGAACTATTTTATGCAGCGCTCCCTGATTCCATATCAAAATTAACATCAGAATCAGCCGTCTCCAAATCAACCACTTCTCGCTCAATCGCTTCCAATTGTACTGGTACACCATTGACTGCCGCATTGCCACTTAGCTGATCGATTAAGGTATCGTCTGTCAAATCATTGACACTGACACCCGCATGCGCTTGAGCGATTTTCTGTTTTACCCCTTTACGGCCATGACCCCACCCATGAGGGATACTCACGACATTTGGCATCAGCTCATCCGTCACTTCTGCTACGATCGTCACACTACCCACACGCGACGTTACTTTTACGTTTTGACCATCCTCAATACCGTACTCTTTCGCCGTTTCAGGATGCAGCATCAAAGTACAGCGCGGCTTACCTTTTACCAAGCGATAGCTGTTGTGCAGCCACGAGTTATTACTGCGTACATGACGACGACCGATTAATAAAATCTGCTTGTTGTCATAGTCCTGCATCATCGCCTGTACGCGCTCTAAATCTGCTCGATAAAAATCAACATTAAGATGAATCTGCTTGTCTTTGTGTTTTAACGCTTGTGGCAGCATGGTTTTGAGCGATCCCAAATCAATACCATGCGAATTTTTCTTCAATTGCTTTAGATTGAGACCCTTATAAGGCCCACGTTTTAGACCTTGATTAAGCACAAACTTCGGACCCAAAACTTTTATTATTAGGCGTTCGACTTTGGTTGCAAGTACGGCTTTTTTATCCAAGCGTTTTGCCAGCTCTAAGTAGATTTGCCAGTCATGTTTGGCGCTTCTTTGCTTAGCAAACAATGCCTTTGAATATTTGGCGACGTTATGGACAGCAAAATTGTTAAAGGTGACGTCATAATGATCGCGCTCTAGTGGCGATACCGGCGGCAAAATAATATGCGCATGACGGCTGGTTTCTGTGACAAAGTAGTCAATAGCGACCATAAAGTCTAAGTTGGCAAAAGCCGTATCTAACTTTTCACCATTGGGCGTGCTGAGTACAGGATTGCCCGCGACAGTCATAAATCCTTTTAACTGTCCTGCCCCTTCTACCAGCATCTCATCCGCCATTGCCACCACTGGATAATCACCGTTAAAATCAGGCAAGTTACTCACGCGGCTATGACGCTTACCTAAATAACCTGGGCCAGAGTTATTGACCACATCAACCGCAGGATTAGGGAACATTAGACCACCCACTTCATCCAAGCGACCTGTGACAATATTAATCAGCATAATTAGATATTGGCTTAATAAGCCAAACTCTTGCACCGATACACCCATGCGACCGTAGCAGACCGAGCTTTCTGCTTCGCAAAACTCTTTGACGAGTCGTTTAATCTCGCTTGCCGCAATGCCAGTAATCTCAGCAACGGACTCGGCGCTATAGTCTTTGGCAAAGTCTGCAATGCGCTCAATCTCTGGCGCGAGCGCTGCCGCTCTATTATTGTTAGCACGTGCCTTGCCTGCATAACCTTGTAAATAGATTTCATTGAGCATGGCAAGCAAGAGTAAGACATCTGTCGCTGGGCGGATAAAATGATGCTCGCTAGCAATATCTGCCGTTTCGGTGCGTCTTGGATCAATGACTACCACTTTACCATCACGCGCTTTGATATCTTTTAGTTTTTGACGCATATTTGGTGCGGTCATAATACTGCCATTAGACGCCAGCGGATTGCCACCAATGATGAGCATATATTGGGTACGATTGACGTCAGGCACAGGGATGCGCAGCATATGCCCAAACAGATGCATGCTAACAATGTGATGCGGCAACTGGTCGATGGAAGTCGCAGAAAAGCGACTGCGCGTCTTAATACTGGTTAATAGATGCTTAATGGTTAACATGCCGCCCAAATTATGGACATTAGGATTGCCTAAATAAATCCCGAAAGCGTTTTGACCATGTTTTTTCTGTACCGACTGAATACCAGCTGCCACCTTATCTAACGCCTCAGCCCAACTAATCTCTTTCCAACCGTTAGCGGTTCTCTCAACGGGATGACGCAGGCGATCACTGTCTTCATGCAAGTCTTGCAAAGCAGTCGCTTTTGGACAAATATACCCTTTAGAAAATGGATCGTCTTTATCGCCTTTAATCGATAATACTTTTTTTCCATCGTGCTTGATGACAATTCCGCACATTGCTTCACACAAATTGCAGGTTCTAAAATGTGTTTGTTCATCCGTGTGACTCTTTTCAATAGCCATGGTCGCGCTCCCTGTTATTTTTTACTATAGTCATTCCACTATAAAAGTATTACTGCGTTACCCTCGTTTGAAGTATTAAATAGACAGCTACACTCGGTTGCCTTGTACTACTCTTAAATTGAATCGACTATATCGCTTTCACTATATAAATTCCGTTTTATAAGTTTAATATGGTTACTAAATTTGCTCATCTTAAAACTATTGAGCATTAGTTAAAGCTAAGCATTACTAAAGATTAATAAGCTAAATAACTAGCCATATACTCTGTGTCTATCTTTGGTGAAAAAATGGCTAAAAACGCCTTCAAAGTTTTTGCACAATATCTCAATGGCTTGCTGCCGTGAATAACGCTGTTGATGACAGCCCAATATCAATTCATGTACTTGGGCGGCAGCGATATCGACACAGAGATGAACGTCAGATTCGTCAAAAGAGCACTCGGCTGACTGCAATCCCTCTATAAATATCTTAGTCCACTCGTCTCTTATCTCTATGATTAGACTTCCCAACCCGTTACGTTCTATGTTTGAATCAAAGCGCAGACTGTCTTCGAGCAAACGTTGAAATAAAGTGATGTTTTGAAAGGCGGCATCAAAAATCAATGTTAGGCATTCCTGACAACGCTCATTGAAATCCTCTTTAGACAGCGTTGGATAGTCTTTAAGCATATCTACCCACGCCATGCGCATCGGAGATAAATAATTGCCTTTAAGTTGCTCGCTTAACACCTGCTGCAACGCATCTAAACTATCAAAATGATTATAAAAACTTGGCTGAGCAATACCTGCGCCTTTCGCGATTTTATTCATGCTCATACCAAGAGCGCCCTCTACGCTATACAGCTGCAAGGCACTTTTGAGTAACGTATGACGCGTTTTCGCCTTTGCCAGCTCGCGTTTTGTTTCCGGTTTTTTAGCACTTACGCTGTTAAGTACATTCACTATCAATCTGCCCCAACTTAATCTACAAAACAATTGTTATTTCAACTATAAGGCTATAGTCATTTAAACAAGAAGTCTATCACTAAATGTTTAACCTTACTTATTCTTAATAATTCGTTTTAACCCATCCTAAAACAATCATAAAACAATAGCCGCCACATTTATGATGACAGCTACTTTTTTTATTCCTATATTTACAGCGTGTTACGACGTCATTTTTTATAAATCATCGCCAGACTTGTTGATTCTCTTTACGTATGTCACTGATAAAACACTTCATTCATTACACAAATGGACGATGCATAACATAGCTGTGCAGATTTCCATAATGGAGCAACACTCTCAACATTGCATATACAGACATGGCGATGGTGAGCACTTATATTAGATATCACCAGTTAGCTGATTAATAAGTACTGATAGCAGCTGAGTAAAATGTCGATTAAAGACAGATGGAATAATTGTCTCAATAACCAATTTTATAATAAAAGAAGGAACATAAAAATGAACGAACATACTCTAAAAGGTGAATGGAACCAAATAAAAGGCTCAGTAAAACAAAAATGGGCTGATCTTACTGATGATGATTTATTACACGTTGAAGGTAGCCGTGATAAATTGGTCGGAAAAGTTCAAGAACGTTATGGTCACAGCAAAGATGATGCTGAACGTGAAGTAGATGCATGGCGTACTGAACATAAATACTAGTAGATAATCATGCTTGTAAGAAGTATTAAGATAGAAATTTTATAAGCAGATTATTTAAACGAAAACCGCATTAGTTTCTAATGCGGTTTTTTTATGCTGGACTTATCACCAACTTGATTTATATCAAATAATTATAAGAGATAAAACTCAAAGTCCAGACACGATAAAACCGCATAGCAATTAACTGTTATGCGGTTTTATTGTTAACCATCCATGTTACCTATCACCACTGTTTCCCATGCATCCTTGCATAATATTCAGCATATTGTGATACTGGGCATCCTGCCCTTTTTACTACAACCACCAGCATTAACTACTGATAGCAGCAAAGGGTATGTGTCCTTACTCCACTTATCATTATCATCCTGATGCTAATAAGTGAATCATTATCCTTAATGCGGTCAACTCAATCCTTGAGTCACATTCCCTAATGCCGTGTGACTATAATGCCTAATTCCTAACCTGATGTTAAGTCGCGTAAGCGTCATTACGTGTAAGCATATGCTTACATGATTCATATTCGTTGCTTTGATTACAACTTATTAACGCAAAAGACACTAATCATCAAGCTTTGTCCATTATGATAGATAATGTAAGAAAATATTTCAAAGCGCATAATGGTAATGACGATGGTAATAATCAATTTGCCAGTAAGTTATGAATACGATTATATGAAAAATTTATAGAGTGCGTACGTGCTCGGCTATCACCAGCAATGATGCGACGGGTAATTTAAAAATATTATAGGATATTGGATCATGAAAACTCTAAAGCCTTTCTCATTTAAGACCGTTATATCTACTGGTCTTGCGGTTGCATTATTGGGCACTACAGTTGGGTGTACCGTAGTCGGTCCAGGATATGATAATTATCCAGTATATGGTGGTAATGATGATTATGGTAACGCTGACTACAACCGTATTAGTCAAAAGCTACGCGCTGATCTGCGCCGTAAAGGCTATCAGGTTATGGATATCAAATCCGATAACTACCGTGGCAATCGCATAATGACCGCTTATGCCAAAAAGAACAACCAAGCATACGAGCTAAAATACACGTATCCTGATCTAAAACTTATTAGCTCGAATAAAAAAGCTTGGTCTAATGTTTGGCAAGACGATAGATATGACAAAGACCATTACAACAAAGACAAATATAAAAATAATGGCAAGCATAAGAATAATAAGCACTATAAGAATGACGATATCGAAGATAGCATTAAAAGAGACTCGCGTTATCCAGCAATTAAACAACGTGCAATCAATAAAATACAAGGCATGGGCTATCGGGTCAAAGACATTGAGCTGGAAGAAAAGAACGGACGCGGCGTGTTCGAGATTGAAGCCAAGCGCGGCTCGCAAGAATATGAAATACGACTTGGTTACCCAAACTTAAATGTGATTAAGATTGAAAAAGACTAGGGCATGTCCTCCATTCAATTGATAGTTATAGTCAATCCTATATAAATCAGATACGGTATCAGGCTCGCTTAGTCTACTATTTATAGTGCTTTCGCTTGCCTTCCTTGAATCTAAATTATATTGAACCGACTATATTTAAGTGCATTAAAAATGAAATAAGTAAAATAAAGCTATTAAATAAAGTTTTGGCATCATTGATTACTTGATGCCTTTGGTCAAATAAGCCAGCCCTTGGTTTATTTGACCCTTTTTTATAAAAGAAGCAAAAATATTTTTGACATCATAAGAGGATTTGATGAACCACCATACTTTATTAAAAACCACTACTACAGCTAGTATGATTGCAGCGTTGCTGACGATAACGACTGGCTGTGTCACCGCACCTGGTTATAATGCTTACGGCGACCTTTACGAAGATGTTTATAAAAACAGTAAGGTCTACAAAAAGCACAAGAAGACCATCAACTCCATTGATAAAGAGCTTTATCAGCCTGCTATCGAGCAAAGGGCTGCCAATAAAGTCAGCAATATGGGTTATCGAGTCAAAGACGTCAAATAAAAAAAAGGTGACAGTAAAATAAAAGTAAAAGCCAAACGCGGCAGTCAAGATTACAAAATCGAGCTTGGCTATCCGAGTTATAACGTGATTAAGATCAAAGAGGACTGATAGCTAACCCTAAAAGTCTAATACCTCAATCACATCATAGGCAGGCGTTTCATAAGGATGCGCCTGCTTTAACGCCTCGACGACCTCTTTAATATCAGCATCAGCCACTACCATTTCTACCCGCCATTCCTCAACGGTTTCCAGTCGATCATGTGCTCCAATATTTGGATTACTGCCTGCCAGTGGCATAAACTGCCCTATTCCCTGCACTTGCCAACAGCACTTTTCATAATTGCCAATCGTCCCAGCGCCCGCCGAAAATAAAGCGGACTTTACCTGCTCTAATGCTGTATCTGGAATAAAAACCGTCAGTTTATACATGTGTTACTTCCTTCAAGTCTATTTAGAAAAACAGCCATCAACTATCAATCTTACTATTTTTTGGATAACGAAGGATGATCTGTCCAAATGTAGCGTAATAACCATTCTTTTGCCTCGCCCGCATAATCAATGCCAATCCGTGGACGCAGCGATACTGGCGGCTTGCAACCGTCTTCTTCTATCCAAACGGCTGATGCTGGAT
Organism: Psychrobacter sp. PG1; assembly: GCF_014897815.1. Lineage (GTDB taxonomy): Bacteria > Pseudomonadota > Gammaproteobacteria > Pseudomonadales > Moraxellaceae > Psychrobacter. The sequence continues at coordinate 206,939 of NZ_JABUZG010000055.1, read as the reverse complement.
GAATAGATTTGCCATACAAGTCACGGTCGATTTGTAAACGATTGGTCAGCTTACCAGGACCAGCAAATTGCTTGGGATGAATCAGTTGTTGATCTAAGCTCAATAATTGCTCATCTCGCAAGCGGTCACTATCTTCTGCTAAAAACCCTGCGCGTATCAGCACCGACTCAGGGGAGTCGATAGCAGCACTGATTAAATTGAGCATATGATGGACACCATAAGTCAAATATACATAAAAAACACCACCTTGCTCATACATGATTTCAGTTCGCGGCGTTCGGCTGCCAGCATGTGAGTGACAAGCGGGATCGCCCGCACCGATGTAAGCTTCAGTTTCTGAGATGCGCATACGCAATATTTTAGTCGTGCCATCCGTATCTAACAGCTTTCTACATAGCACTTTACCTATTAAGTCAGCAGCAACCACACAGGTTGGTCGAGTAAACCATGATGGCGATAAAATAGTAGGCTCAGTGTCAGTAGTAGATGGTTTTGAAGACGGCATACCATAAGCCTTATTTTTGTATGTATCTTTATTATAAGAACAGTAATCTCACAAGTCGTGCAAATTGTATAAGGTTTCAGTAATTTTTTGCATAAAAAAACTGAGCACATGGCTCAGTTTTTTTTACGCTAAAGATTGACCTGCAATGCAGTGCCAATCAAATATCTAGCTTAATGGCACACCAATACGGTTAGCCACTTCTTCATAAGCTTCAATGACATCGCCTAATGATTGACGGAAACGGTCTTTGTCCAGCTTCTTCTTAGTCGTCTTATCCCAAATACGGCAGCCATCTGGTGAGAATTCATCCCCTAAGACGATACGGTCATGGAACACACCAAATTCTAGTTTGAAATCAACTAGTATCAAATCACCTGCTTCGAATAGCGCCTTTAACACCTCATTTACTTGATGAGTCAACTCTTCCATTCTGGCCAGTTGTGCTTCGGTTGCCCAGCCAAGAGACACAGCAAGTGACTCATTGACCATTGGATCACCCAGCGCATCATCTTTATAAAACAATTCATAAGTAGGCGGCGTCAATGCTTGCCCTTCTTCTAAGCCTAAACGACGCACCAAACTGCCCGCAGCAAAGTTACGAACCACGCACTCAACTGGAATCATCTCTAAACGCTTGACCAATACTTCATCTTCAGACAATTGCTTTTCAAAATGCGTTTCGATACCAGCATCAGCCAGTTTTTGCATGATGAAAGCATTAAAACGATTATTGACGACGCCTTTGCGTGCTAATTGTTCAATACGCTTACCATCAAGCGCTGAAGTATCATCACGGAAATGTAGAATCAAAAGATCATTATCTTCAGTTTCATAGACAGATTTGGCTTTGCCTTTATACAGCAGTTGTTGCTTTTGCATTATGGGAGTTCCTGTTCGTTCAAGCTTATGTGGTAAAAACGCGCAGCGACCGCTGATTTTTGTATGACAGAATGAATAATATTTACATTAATCACTGTAAAATGTCAGCGGTATAAATAAGGAAATAGCTTTAAGTCGAAGGACTACTGACAGCGCGCTCAGGCTTCGGTAGCTGGTACTGATTACCTGATTCGTTCTGTAATTTCAGCGTATTTGCACCAGCATTAGGAGTTGCATACAAAGGTACAAAAGGCGCTGGTTCTTTGTTAGCAGGCAGCTCTATTGGCACAAGCTTCTTGCTTTGCTGATATTCTAAGCTACCATTGTCACGCTTACCAAGTAAGTTTTTAGCACTTTGGCAACCGCTCAATACTAAGGTGCTTCCCAATACTAAGGTCAGCAGCGCAGGGAATATTTTTGCAGTCGGTGATGATGTTTTCATCATATTATCTCTCTGAGTTAGCATTTACACGCATCATTTTATAATAAGTTCGCACGCACCAAGGCTTCATCAATAGTGGCATGATGTTGTTCAGCCAACCATACCAAAGGCAGACGAATACCAGTATCTATCATACCCATTTTATGAAGCGCATATTTGGCTGGGATAGGACTTGACTCAATGAACAAGTCACGGTGTAAATGCTTGACCACATCATGGACTTTATGAGCCGCGTCAAAATCACCACGAAGCGCCGCTGTAAAAGTCTCGCTCATCGCTTTTGGGGCGACGTTGGCAGTGACTGAGATATTACCTTTACCACCGAATGTCATCAAATCAAGCGCCGTACCGTCATCACCAGATAGCACGACGATTCTATCGCCCACTGCTTTGATCAATTGCTCTCCGCGAGCGATAGAGCCTGTAGCATCTTTAATCGCGACGATATTATCGATATCAGCCAGACGTTCTACCGTCTCTTGTGCGATATCAACGACCGTACGTCCTGGCACATTATAAAGCATCTGCGGGATATTCACCGCGCGCGCGATAGCCTTATAATGTTGGTATAAGCCTTCTTGTGGCGGCTTGTTATAATAAGGCGCAACCAATAACGCACAATCTGCACCAGCGTCGGCAGCATCTTGGGTCAGCTTAATGGCTTCCATCGTATTATTGGCACCTGTTCCAGCAATCACTGGTACACGACCTTTGACATGCTGAACAAAGTAGCGAATAACATCGCTGTGCTCTTGCATAGATAATGTCGCTGACTCGCCAGTAGTGCCAACGGCAACGAGACAATGCGTGCCTTGCTCAATCTGCCAATCTATGAGATCCGCCAGACGTTTATAATCAACCGTGCCGTCAGGATGCATGGGCGTTACCAAGGCTACCATTGAGCCTTGTAGTCGGGTTTTAATCTCGTCGTATGCTGTGCTCATAACCGTGCCTTACTGTATTATCCTAGCTTTTTTCAAAGCTGTCACATGATAGGTCGTTGGCAAGTGTCAATGATTATGTCTACGTCTGTACTCATATTGTGTACATTCATAGGCAACATTGGCAATATCTTGCTTGATATTAATGCTGAGTGTTTTTTACTATCAATATTTTTCTATGATAAAAACGTTCGCAATATAGATGCTCAAAGCCGTCTTGGCCTTATTTTTGCCAATGACCGACAACGCTTATTTAGTACTAAAAATAGAATAATAAAAACGCCTGCTAGTGTAGCATATTTTGATTTGACCGCTATCAATCAATTAACGTTCAATCAATTGAATTGCTGACATGCCATTACAACCTACAAACCAACAGCCTTATTATTCAACTCTCAGTTTAGCGCAATGAATCAGCACTGATAAGTCTTTTGAGTCATGTTAACGAATCGTCAACACATCGATAGTGGGGCGATACAAGCGAAAAGGCAGCCCTCGTGTGCCAATACCGCTACTGACAAATATCTGCGCACTGCCATGTTGGTATAAACCCCGCTGCTTGCCCATGCGGCTATTATTTAACAGGGTTGACTGCTCGCTACTACGTGCGATGTTTTTTTGTTTTTGTGCCAACCATATATTTTTTTGAATCGCCTTTGCTGCACCAGTAATCAATAGTGGTCGTGGCTGTAAGGATTTTGGCAAATCGCTAATACTATCAAATCGTGAAGCCAAGATGATGACGGGCTTCGTGGTATTAGCAATTTCAGCACCAAGCGCGGCTTTATCAGACGCATTTGCACCTTCAATATCAGCAAACTGTTTAGGAACATCTTGCCAGCCGCAAAGCACGGCGACGGTTGGGCTATTTTCCAAATTTTGCTCTCTAAAACCCTCTTTATTATTTTTAGAATAGCTCGCACTGGGCATTACTGGAAGCGCATTAGTAGCCCCAGTACATTTGAGTGGCAGTGACGTACACTGCTGACCGATATAGCTAATATCGAGTACATCAAAGGCACTAGACAACGTATCTTCTAATAGCGGCTGTCCTTGCTTAGTCGTATTAATCGATTGATAACGCAAGTCTGAGGTACTCATCACTGTATAAATAGGCTTATTAACCCCTTTAAACAACATGAGCTGTCCCACTAAATCTGCACTTGGATAATACAACCAGTCGCCCGTAATCAGCACCGCATCTGCTGTTAACGCATTGATGGTAGCAACCAGTTTACGAATATGACGCGGCTTGCCGCTATACAAGCCTATGCGTAAATCAGCCAATACGGCAACTGTCAGCGGTGTGGATAAATCTAAGTCGATTGCATGATAATCTAAACGTAAACGATTGGGTTGTATCACCACGGTATAAAAATAGAACCCCATTGCAAATACGGCCACTAGCACGAGTGTCAGTGATAGCTGCGGCAGTATCGGCAACATTTCTTGCGACCAACCTATCACCAACAGCAAAGCCCAAACGGGCATAGTATAGGCAGCATAATATAGTGCCAACTTCAACCAAATACGCATAAAACGTTTGGTAGGATTGGCATTGAACGTTTGTAATCCTGACCACAGTATGATATACGCAAGCAATACTGCTACCGTAGAGATACTTAGGATATAAAGAGCATGGTCAGTCATAATTACCTGATGGTTACGAGAGGGTATGAGCCGAGCAACTGGCTTACCCTATATTAGAACGTATAGAGCGATAAATAAATCGCTCCATGAATAAGTTAGTGACAGTGTTAGATTATTTTAACTCATGGTTAAAATAATCAGCCATTATAGGGGTCGAGCTCTATCATAGACAAGTAGAATTATTGACGCGTCTGTTATGCCATGCTCAATTGCTACCCCGACTACCCATTACCCCTACCAAGCTATCAAAGCTATCAAGGCTTACTCAATACGTAAACCAATAATCGCGGGAATACCTTGGCGGATAATTTCAATGGTCACTACGCCTTTTTTGGGCAATGATGAAATCGCGCTTGAAAAATCCGTGACCTTTTTAATCGGCTTTTGGTGAAAATTGGTAATCACATCACCTGCCAACAGACCTGAGCGCGCCGCCAATCCCGTTGGGTCAACCGTGGTAACCAAAATACCTGTCTTATTATCCACTGCTATTTCTGCTTGCTCATCAGCGGTCAAGTTACGTAAACGCAAGCCTAACTGCACCTCATCATTCTGCTGATCGCCGCCTTGTGCTCTCACATCATTGGGCGCATAAGTGAGTTTGCCGCTGATGGTCATCTGCTTACCATTACGCTGAATCTGTGCGCGGAAGCTATCGCTCGGTTTGGCACGATTGAGCAAGTTTAATAAATCTGAGGCGCGCATAATTTGCACTTCATTATATTGCAAAATGATATCGCCAGGTTTTAGACCAGCTTTTTGTGCAGGTGAGTCTGGTGATACTCTTGTCAGTAGTGCACCTTGAGGACGATCTAGGTTATAAGCTTCTGCTAAATTGCGATCGATGTCTTGTGGATAAATACCTAAATAAGCACGTACCACTTCGCCATCGGTTTTTAACTGCTCGTAAATATCCATCGCCGCATCAATCGGAATGGAAAACGACAGACCCATGTAACCACCAGTACCACTAAAGATACGCGAATTAATACCAATCACTTCACCGCGCTGATTAAATAGTGGACCGCCTGAATTACCAGGGTTCAATGCCACGTCTGTTTGGATAAATGGCACGCTGGTATCGCGTGAAAAACTGCGTGATTTAGCACTGACAATGCCCGCCGATGCTGAATAATCAAAACCAAATGGCGAACCAATGGCTAGTACTGGCTCCCCTACTTTCAGAGCATTTGAGTCGCCGATAGGCAAAGCAGGAAATTGGTTGCCCGAGACTTTTAGTACAGCCACATCAGAGCGCTCATCACTACCAACCAAGGTTGCATCAAGCTCTGTTCTATCGTTAAGAGTGACAGTTATTTTATCAGCGCCCTCCACCACATGGTGGTTGGTCAGCATATAACCATCAGCTGTGACAAAAAAGGCCGTGCCATAAGCATGCTCAATTGCTGGCGTGGCAGCCTGATCAGGAATACGTAAACGATCACCAAAGAACTGCCGCAACAATTCGGCTGTTTGGGCTTGGGCAAGCTCAGCCTCGCTGACGGTCTTGGTGACATTTACGCGGGCAACGGCTGGGGTAACTTGCTGCACTAAGTCAGAAAAATCCGCCGTGGTGACGACAGCTTGGGCGCTCGCCATGGCGGTGGCAGTGACGCCAGTAACCATCGAGGTACTGACAGCAAGCACCAGCGCACTACGTTTTAACCAATGCGGCACATAAAACTTAGATTGCGCTGTAAGCATATTGATAGGCATGTTGTCCTCCATATAAGTAATCGTTGTTATTTTTAGTGGTTATGTTTTGGCTACTATCGCTAGTGAGGCGAATACAATGTTTTAATTTTAATCAAATCCGTATATGACAAACGTTGCATCGGCACTGAATGTTATGGCGGCCAACCTTTTTAGTCGCTATCTAGTCGTTTATTAGATTACTGTTTTTTATACCCTTATGCCATCAACCATTCGCCTTTCCTTATATAAACACCCCAAAACAATGATAATCCTCGCTAGGTGCATGATAAAGACGGCTACTGTATGATAAGTCATCGTGCTATTTTGTCATTATTCCGATCATGTAGGATAACCCAAGGCGCAATTATTTGACCCAGTTATTGTATATTTTTACCACTGCCTACTAATATAGTGCTATATACGGCCTTGCTCAGCATGAAATAAAAGCATGTTATGATAGCAAGCCAAATAACTTTTTAAGCAAACTAAAGTCTATAAATAATCATTATTGACTATTGTTTTATAAAGCTGGCTATTATTACCCTTATTGCTCATCTTTTGCATCACTAGAATAATGCGATGGTCGATTCAAGATAAATGGATAAAAAAAGTCGCGTGACAGTACTATCAATAATAGACTGAGCGAGCGTGATGCCATATACGATTTATATGAGATTGACGATTTTTTCTAGCAATGCTTTTGTCTTTACTACTCTATAGTAGTTATATCATATCTGGCTCATGTTGTGATTCATGATGGATACCATTGTCGTCGCTTACGTTTCATAGAGATGTGTCTCTATAGCGAGTAGCGTCAACTTATTACTATACTACTGGCAGCCGCTACTCTAAAAAAGCGGTTGATAGCTATAAAATACGACAAGATTATAAAAGGATCAATTTATGGATACCGCCCTATTATTATCTGGCGTGGTTGGGATTGGCATTGCTGCCCAATGGTTGGCTTGGTATTTAAAGCAACCGTCCATTTTATTTTTATTACTGATTGGCATTATCGTGGGCCCAGTGCTGGGAGTCTTCGATCCTGACTTGGTGCTGGGAGAGCTGATGTTCCCCTTCATCTCTTTGGGCGTGGCGATTATCCTATTTGAAGGCTCGCTGACGTTAGAGTTTGACGAGATTAAACAGCATGGCACCGTGGTGCAAATGCTGGTGTCGGTCGGTGTACTTATCACCATTGCTATCGTGGCGTTATCGACTTATCTCTTATTCGATGTCGATCCACTGATTGCTTTGCTGTTCGGTGCGCTCGTGTGCGTCACGGGTCCAACGGTGATTATGCCGCTATTACGTAGTGTGCGTCCCAATAAGACCATCTCTAATATCCTCAAATGGGAAGGTATCATCATTGACCCAATCGGCGCTATTGCCGTGGTTTTGGTTTATGAATACATCATCTCAGGCGGCGAAGCCAGCAGTATCTTATTGTTTGCCAAAATCGTGGTATTAGCGACAGCGATGGGTATGGCAGGCGCTTGGCTGCTTGCCTTCTTGATGCGTCGGCATATGATTCCTGAATTTTTACGCAATGTCTTTACGCTTGCCTTTGTCTTGGTGTTATTTTCAGTATCGAACCATTTAGAGCATGAGTCTGGGCTATTGACAGTCACCGTATTGGGCGTGGCATTGGCGAATTGGCCAAAATTCCCACGCGATACGATTTTAGAGTTCAATGAATCTTTAACCATCCTTCTTATCTCTGTGCTGTTTATTATCCTTGCAGCACGTGTAGAGCTGGAAAGCTTACTTAGCGTTGGTTTCGCAGGTCTGGTGTTACTTGCTATCGTCATGTTTGTGGCGCGACCTTTATCCGTTTGGGCATCGTCTATTGGCTCAAACTTAAAGACCAATGAAAAGCTGATGATTAGTTGGATTGGGCCACGTGGTATCGTCGCTGCGGCTATTTCATCGTTGTTTGCGATTCGTCTGCAAGAGTATGATATTCAAGGTGTTGAACTGCTTGTACCCTTAGTATTCATGGTCATTATTGGCACGGTTATGATTCAGGGCTTGGGGGCGAAAATAGTCGGAAACTTGCTGGGTGTCCGTGAGCCTGAGACTAATGGTATTCTTATCGTCGGCTCAAATCCCATTGCGCTTTTGGTAGCAACTTCTCTAAAAGATCAGGGCTTTGATGTCATCGTCGCACACAACAACTATACCAATATTGCCCGCGCACGCATGAGTGGTCTGCGTACTTATTTTGGCAATCCCATCTCTGATCATGCCGATCATCATCTTGACCTGATCGGTATCGGTCGGCTGTTTGCCATGAGTATGGACAAAGAGATGAACACCTTATCTGAGATTCATTATCGTCATGAATTTGGTGAGCGCAAATTGTACCGTCTCAAGTTCAGCGACGAAAAGGTCAAAAGCGAGCGCGATGATAAGCAAGGCAACTTCCACTCGCAGTGGCTGTTTGGCAAAGACGTCACCTATACCAAACTTGCCAGCATGCTGTCGAAAAAAGCCCGTATCAAGATTACCAACATCACCGACAGCTACAGCTTTGAGCAATACAAAGCCGACAATAAGCAATTCGTGCCGCTGTATACAATCGACAAAGAAGGCAAGCTACACGTCATTACCGATAAGTTTGATGGCATCGTGCCACGCGATCGCAAGCTCATCTCACTGGTAGTGGAAGATGAAGTACAGCCAAAACCTGTCGACGTGACACCTAAACAAGAGCAGGCGCGACTGGCAGCTGATGCTAACTTTGAGTCCAGCTCAAAAGCACCTGAAAAGCGTAAAGAAAAAGAGCTGAGCGATGATAGTGTTGATGCAACAGAACAATCCACTGCCACTGATAGCGACAGCGCTAAAGAAATAATTGCTGAGCAGAAAATCACTGAGCAGAGAGTCGCTGAGCAAAATGCAGATACTGAGGTATCAAACCATTCGAGCAGCAGTGCTGGAACTAAAACCACGCCAGACACCTTGAATGACAAAGTAATAACGTCAAAAGATAAGTCTATTGACGTCGTTAATAAAGGCGTCATATCAGCCAACTCGACAGCGACTTCGAAGGCAATTCCTAAAAATAAGGTGTCTAACAATAGTAGTACGAATGGTAATGGCAACGCACCTAAAACTAAGAAGGGCGCGCTTGATCCAAATCGTCTACCCGACTCTGGTCAAGATAATACAACCAATGCAAGCTCTGATGGCGATATTACTAAAGACAACATTAACAAAGACAATGTTCAAGAAATTTCAGATAATAAAGCTGTGAATAAACAGGATAAATAATCGTTGCCACAGCTTTGTTTTAACACAGTTTTGACAATATCTTGATGACTGTTTTGATACTTTATAGAATATAACAGTTTATAAAACACAAAAGCCCCAACGCAATGTTGGGGCTTTTTATTTGGCTAGGTGATGGCTGTATAAAATCCGTTAAGAAACATCAAATCTGCCTTGTACCGCCTGCCATACTCGCGCGCTCACCTCATCGGCTGTGCCTGATGCGTCAATGCGCTGTATCCGTTCGGGATGCTGAGTCGCCAGCGTGTTAAAGCCTTTATGTACCCAAGTAAAAAATTCGGTCGCTTGCTGCTCAAATCTATCAGCGGCGCTACGTTTATTAGCGCGTGCCATGCCTTCTAATACGGGCAAATCCAGCCACAATGTCAGCTCAGGTAGTTGCGGCACAAACTGCTCGATAAGTGATTCAATTTTGGCTCGTACCACCGCATCGCCATGTGCGCGCCCAAAGCCCTGATAAGCAATGGTAGAATCGGTAAAACGATCGCATATTACCCACGTCCCACGTTGTAGCGCTGGCAGAATCACCTGCTGCATATGGTCGCAGCGCGCCGCAAATAGTAGCAATAGCTCTGTATCATCATTGATGTCGGTCGCAGGGTCCAATAATATAGCGCGCAAACGTTCTGCAAACGGGCTACCACCCGGCTCACGGGTACGCAGATACGCAATATTACTATCGTCTAAGCGTGTGCACAGCTGCTCAATGGCAGTCGTTTTGCCTACGCCCTCAGTACCTTCAAAACTGATAAAGCGCCCTTGATTGAGTGCGATATCATTGATGTCATTGCTTGCTTTGGGCTGACTTGTTTTGGGCTGCTTTGCTCTCAACTGGACTGTTTGAGATACATGGTTTTGTATAGGTGCTGACATGATATGACCTTATGTCATTGATGAGCGTTATGTCGTTATGTAGACAGTTGCATAACGCTCAGTTCACGATAGGTTTTGAGAAAAGATAGAGGATTGAATTACTGCGGCGGGGTTTGTGATTTTTTCTCACGCATGACGCCGAGATATTCTTTTACCGCTTGATTGTGCGCCGCCAAGCTATTAGTAAATTTGTGCCCGCCATTACCCGTCGCTACAAAGTACAATGCGTCACTATCTGCTGGATGCAAGGTCGCTTCGATAGAGGCAGCCGATGGTAGCGCGATAGGTGTTGGCGGTAGGCCGTCAATTTGATAAGTGTTATAAGACGTTTTTTCATCAATGTCTTTACGGCGAATGTTACCTTCATAGCGACTGCCCATACCATAGATGATGGTCGGATCGGTCTGCATTCGCATGCCTTTATCTAAGCGATTTCTAAACACCGCAGAGACCAAAGGACGCTCTTCTGCCACACTGGTTTCTTTTTCGATGATAGAGGCCATCACTAACGCCTCATAAGGCGTCTTATAAGGTAAATTGGGCGCACGATTTTCCCACGCTTCAGTCAATACTTGCTGTTGACGCTTATATAAATCGGTCAGTACCTGCTTATCAGTGCTACCTTCCCCATAATAATAAGTGTCAGGGGCAAACCAGCCTTCAAGATTGTGATTGACGATAGGGTCGTTACTATTGATCACTTCATTTGGCAATATACCGACCAAATCCAACGCTTGAGCAATACCAGCATTGTCTCTATCATTGCCACTATCGTCGGTCAGCACCTCTTTTTTGATGCCTTTATTATCCCGTAACGTCTGATACAAATCTTTAGAGGTTTTGCCTTCGATGATTTGCACTTTTACCATCGATGCTTTTACCCCTTGCCCAAGTATATGTAGCGTTTCAGCAAAGGTAGGGTTTTCTGGTAATTGATAAATACCAGCATGTAAGGGGCCATCGACTTGTGTTTTCATATAGAGCTTGGCAATCGTGGCAGAAAACAGCGGGATTTGCTGTTGCCACTGCGGCAGTAAGCCGTAATAGCTCTGACCCTGCTCAATGGTGACCATTTGCTTTGGCTGCTCAATCCGCCCAAACAATGTCTGATAGACCATCACTAAGAAAAACGCAGCGATAAGCCCCAACACTAGCAACACTTGATAACCACGCTGCATAAAGAACGATTGATTATCGGCTTTATATTCGCGTGGCTTAGCCGCTCCACTGATGAGTGACACATCTGTCGCTGGCGTTTCCTCTACCCCATCAACTGCTGGTTGCGTGTCCGGTAGTGTGGTATCGACACGCTCCTCAACACTGCTATCTGGTTTATTCGATGGCGTTTCATTAGGGCGTTCAGGAGGCGTTTCAGATGTAGGCTTGCTCATGGCAACTCGCGAGGCAGAAGTTTGCTAGAATTTAGCACTGAACCGTGCGATTTTCAATGGTATTTGCTTAGCTTATGAATTATCTTGGTATTTACGCCTGCTGATATGGGCTAATATTTCTACCTTCTTTTGGTATTTTTCCTTTTCTCTAATAACGAAAACTGGTTATGAACCTACATTTTAATCAAAACCTTGCCAAAAATTACAAGTCGCCTAGTCAAATCATTAGAGTACTCAGTGAAGATTGGGTTGCTAAGCAAAGTTACTGCCCTAATTGCGATGCTGAACCATTGGCGGAATTTACTAACAATCAGCCTGTCGCTGACTTTTATTGTGCAAATTGTAATGAGCAATATGAGCTAAAAAGTAAGCAAGCAAAGTTAAGCAACATTATCAATGACGGCGCTTATGACACCATGATTGAGCGTATCAGTAGCGACAATAATCCTAACTTTTTCTTTTTAACCTATTCTCAAGAATATAGCGTTAACAACTTCCTGATTATTCCTAAGCATTTTTTTAAGCCTGATATGATTGTCAAACGTAAGCCTTTATCAGTCACTGCTAAACGTGCCGGTTGGGTTGGTTGCAATATTGATTTACGACAAGTGCCAGAATCAGGCAAAGTATTTTTGGTCAAAGACCAGCAAGTCATACCACGCGATAATGTCACCGAGCAATTTCAAAAAACCTTGTTTTTACGCGAGCAATCTACGACCTCACGTGGTTGGACGTTAGATGTTTGGCAATGTATTGATAAACTGAACGTTAATTTTTCTCTCAATCAGGTTTATGCTTTTGCTGATGAATTACAGCGTAAACATCCTGAAAATAATCACATTAAAGATAAAATCCGTCAGCAATTACAAGTGTTGCGAGATAAAGGCATTATTGGATTTACTGGTCGTGGGCAATATCAAAAACTATATTAAACGTTTCTCATTGAATCGCTCAGGCCTTGGTTTTCCCTCATTATCACGGTACACGTCTGCAATTAAATCATCTCTATCGTCCCATAAAGGTAAACGTGCCGTTGCAACTAAACGGCCATGACACTTATGCGATGGATACTCTCCATCAATTTCATCATTGATTTTAAAAAAGTGCTCTTCACGATAATCGACGTAAGCGTGCATTCTATTTTTAACATATTTATTCCAATACCAGACCAGCTGGATAGCTGTGCGCGCGGGCTGAGTAAACTGTTTTAAGTTGACTGTCAGCGCACGTGTGACTGGTTCGTCGTTAGGAAAGACTCTAATACGTTGCTCGATAACTTCTTCTCTTGTTTCTGCGTACTCAAACACACCGCCAAACGCAATAAACTTTTTAAAGTCTTTCAAATACATAACACCGAGCGATAATTTAGTGAATCTTGATAAGTGAATAATTTCATCAGGTTGTTTTTTTGCTAATTTGCAAATCTCATCAAAAATTAATAGTCGACGGATTTGTAAAGGTATTCGTTCATCTTCGTAGATGTAGTCCATGGATATCTCTCCTTATCAAAACACTATCATTGATCGATTTTCCTTATCGCACAAGTCTACGTAACAAAAGACGATCACTTCTTTTTAAGCGCCTTTACTAACCTAGAATATATAAATACTCAAGAAATTTTGATAAGCATATATCGGGAATAGTAATGATGAAAGTAGATAAAAAACTGAAAAGAGCCTTTCAGATAGAGATTGTCGAGACGTTGAATAATATAGTGGAGGTTAACGCAGAGAACGAGCAAGAAGCACTATTAAAAGTGCGAGATATGTATCGCAATGAGGAAGTTATTTTGTACCAAGATGACTTTATTGATACCAAGTTTAATATTTTTAAATACGATTAGAATCGCTTAAAATCTCACCATTTCACCCGATAATAACGTCAGGCTACTCATTGAAATAATGCCTCGTAGTGCATTACAAAAGAACAGCTTGCTTAAATGCGGTAGATCTTCCTCTTGCAAAGACCTGACAATGACGGGCTGCTCCGTACCAGACAAAGCATCGATAATGACTTGCCGCATCACGCCAGCGACGCCAGATTTCGCCATGGATGGTGTATACCATTGACCAGTGGTTAGATAGTTTGTATTGTCTTCATAAAGCGCTAGCGTAGACAATTTTTCTGATGACGTTTTTTCTGATGATAGTGTTGATAAAGGCGAGTGTGACAACTGATAGAAGACGTTACTCATCGTACCTTCAACCCAACGACCACTCATATCTCGTAGCAACCCCTCACTGATGCTTGATTTAATATTGTCTTCCAATACTTTGGCTTTGATAGCTTGCAGCTCACCACTTGCCAGCACATTGTCGAGGCGATTGAGGCTTTTGAGTCCGGCTAATGGTGGCGGTAAGCAGGCAAGCTGCGAAGATAGGCAAATGGCAGAACTGATAGGCTGCATCGGGATTAAGCATCCATCAGGCAAGCGTAATTGCTCAGTCGTAGTGACGGTCATCACAGAGGATTTTAGCCAAATCTCACAAGCGCTACCAGATGCGGTTGGCACATAGTCATAACCACGGACATCTTGCGCGGCGCGAGTCACCATCAGTTTCAGCATGCCTTGTTGTAGTTGCTCGGCATGCGTCTGCAATAAAGCCATGACAGAATAACTGTCTAATTCAAGTTGTAAAGCTTCAGCATGGGAAATAAGGCGCTGCTGATGATAAGCCAACCACAGTATCTGCCCATCGATGACCCCCATCGTGGTAAAAAAACCATCGCCATATGCCAACCCACGATTGTCTAGCGATACTGTTTCTGAGCTATACGTCGTAGCACTTGATGGATGTATGCATAGCCAATTATTGAGCGGCATGATAGCTAGCACAGCTTACTTCTTATCTGTTTGGGCAGCAGATTTATTGATGACCAGCATACAACTGTAGAACTCACATTTTGCCAGTTCTATTTTTTGACCACCGATGACTTTATTTTTGATAATTTGACCATTAAGCATATCAGAAATCAGTTGTCCGCCCTCATCACCCATCAGTTGGCGGGCAAGCTTATGCGCTTTTTCGGCATGGTTTTGACTTATCTCTTTTTCTTTATCAGAGTCAGTAGGATTGGCAAAGTACCAGCCCAGTTCGAGATACTTTTCAGAATCAATCAGATCCAAATACGGCGCATCGGTATCCATAAAGCGATATTTTGCGGCTGGATTACTGGCATAGTCGAGGCTGTTCTCATCAGTGCTCATGACCTTGCCAAAAGTCGCTTTGATCTCATCTAAATTATCGACGTTCAGTGACGCTACATTTTTAGTGCCCCATCCTGCAACGTCATATTTCACTTGTGTACCTTGCTGAGCAGTAGCGCCGTCTAAATCGGCGTTCGGCGTAGCATTGTCCTGTACTAGCGCATCGTCAGCGACGGTTTGCTCGCTCATATCGGCATCTTGGTTTTGGGCGTCGTCTTTACTGCTATCACAACCACTGAGCGACACACCGACTGCCATTATCGTACCGACTAAGAGGGTCTGTAGGCTATTATTCCACATGGGCAATTTACTCACACTTTTAGATGATTCTCAAAATAGTATTAACGAGCAGGCAGATAGGCCGCTGATAATGGACATTATATTTTATAAATAAGCGTTCTTATACCTGGTATTTTATGACTCAGTTTGTTATGTCAGTTTCCTATGACTTAATTTTTGACAGTTCAGTTACTGATAGTTATGCAACTGCCAAAATATCAATATAAAAATTTCATGCTCTCTAGTTTACCCAACTGCTTAACACTTGACCACCCTTTACGTTACGGATAACGCTCCCAGACAGTACAGATTTGTTAAAGACCTAACCTGTCAAAAAACCTACCTATTAAAGTGTTTACTGGTTAGACCACTGATTTGTCAAATATCGCATTATCCCTTATGATGATTGTATATCAATGCCCTTCTACTGATCAATTTTTGCCTCTTACCGCAAGCAGACCTATTATGACCCAGCATTTTATCGTTATCGGCAATCCCATTGCCCACAGCAAATCCCCTGAAATTCATAAGTTATTTGCAGCGCAGACGGGCATTGAGATTAGCTATCAACGCCAATATTGCCCCGATGATGCAGCCAGTTTTACCGCGGTGCTTGAGGCGTTTTTTCAGGGCGGCGGGGTTGGAGCCAACGTGACTGTACCTTTTAAACAAATCGCTTATGACTGCTGCGCGGCGCGCGGTGGTTTATCAGAGCATGCCAAAGTTGCAGGCGCAGTCAATACGCTGTTACTAAATAAAGCGCTGTTAAAAAGTGGCGTGCCAATCACCGAGGCATTGTATGGCGATAATACCGACGGACAAGGACTGGTCAATCACATCTTAAGTTTGGATTGGCCATTGAGTGGTGCACGTGTGGCACTCATTGGTGCAGGCGGCGCAGCACGTGGAGTGATATTGCCATTAATTGAAGCTGGTATCGCACATCTTACGATTGCCAATCGCACGCTGAGCAAGGCAACAGAGTTAGTCACTGAGCTTAGCGCGGCAAGCGCTGCTATTCATGAGCAGCAGATTGAAACTTGTCGCACGACTGAATTAAATGGACCGTTTGATATTATCATCAATGCGACTTCTATTGGTTTATCAGCAGATACGCTACCACTAAGCGACACGCTAAACGGTGACTACGCTTATGACATGATGTACGGACGCCCGCTGCCATTTTTGCAGCATTTTTCTGCACGTGGCGCGCAGATTTCTGATGGCTATGGCATGCTCATCGGGCAAGCAGCGCTAAGTTTTGCGCGTTGGACGTGTCATACGATCGATGTTGTGCAAGCGACTGAAACGCTACACAGTCGTTAATCGAAAATTGACATAAAAAAAGTCGCATGAACTCAGCTCATGCGACTTTGATTAATACTTGATTTCAAATGTACTGGTGGTTTGACACTCATCAATTAGCCAAAGCGCGCCAGCAGCCAGTTTTCGATACGCCGTAGTGGTATGCGTAAGTTGGTTGAATGCATCACTACTCCGCCGCTCAGACCCACCAAGCAGCCAATCACAGTATCAAAAAGGCGTGTGCGAATCACTTCTTGATAGGCGGACTCAGAAAATGGTAGGCCACTGCCGTATTCTGCAATAAATATCGTCAGCGGCGTGATAAATATGACTGCCAAACCATAATGTCGATCCACTAACGTTTCGATACAAAGCATCATCGTCAGTATCGCCAGTGCCACCCCCCATATTGATAATCCCCAAGACAACATCCAACTCGCCAAAACCACACCCAATACTGTACCAAGTAAACGATGTATTTGCTTAATCCACATGGTGCGCAAATGAATACCTTGGATAATCAAAAAGCAACTAACTGCTGCCCAATAGGGGTTGGACAGCTGTAAAGTGACGGCGATGAGCAAGGCTAAACTGACAAAACCGGCGACAATCACACTTTCAGTAATGGTATCTGGCTCGTAGCTATAAGTAGGCGTCGGCGTCGCTGGGCGCGTTGCTAATAAAAACAACGAATACAGCAATGCCATCACTAAAGCAAAGCCACTGCCAAGCATCACCAGTCCAGTTGCAGGCAAAATGTCTTCCAAAGGTAGCGGTATAAATAGCGCAATAGCACCTACCATCATCACAAACAGTCCCGCTGGCGGTGGCTGACGATAATAACGTCCAAAAATCACAATACCAAACGCCATTAGCGTAAATATTGGCAGTTTTAATAGCGGGACTTGCTGAGCAATTAGACCGAGCGCAAAGCACAGCGACATGGCAAAACCCCAAGCCATCACCGTCACCAATCGATACGGCAGCTTGCCCACTAACGGTATATTCAAAATAACCATCGCCCCCAAAGACGCTTTGATACCTGACGATAAAGCATCAAAATAAGCGCCCACAAACACAGGGAAACTGATGGCAATCGCCGCGATAATCGGCATATGCCACGGTCTCTTACTACGGTTCACTGTCAGCAAATGCACCAGCTCGCCATCAATTAAAGCCTTTATGCGAGCAAATAACGCTGTCAGCCAAGATGCTCGCGTTGCCTCACGCTTGGATGCGCTCATAATTGGCTTTCCTTATATCGTAAATGCAGTTAAAAAATGTTTTTCTGATACGGCCACATCTATCATAGATAGCTACTTAACCACAGACACTAATAAAAATCGAACCCATCAATACATAAATTAATGTTTTGATTTAAAATATTAATTATGAATATTAGTTATTAGTTATATATTTGTCGCTATAGAAGATTTATACTGACAGTAACGCCACGACAGCTGTTTTTTATCAAGGATGCCTTAACGGCAATCAAAATGGATGAGCTGTTTTTGATAAATCTGAATGATGAGCCGTGATATCGTCTATTCTTACCCCAAATGATTAAACACCCTTTTACATGAAACGTGGCTCAAATACCGAGCTAGCCATTTATGATAGCGAATAACTAAAGAGAGCGACTATGTTAACTTACAAAGCACCTTTACGTGATATCAAGTTTTTAATAAATGATGTTTTCGACTTTCAAACTCATTATAAAGATTTGGACAATGGCGAAAATGCCGATCCTGAAACCGTTGATATGATTCTTCAAGGGATGGCAGATTTTGCTGAAAATGTCTTAGCGCCTTTATATCAACCAGCAGATGCTGAAGGTTGTCATTTTGAGAATGGGGTTGTCACAACCCCTAAAGGCTTTAAAGAAGCTTATGATCAATTTGTAGAAGGCGGCTGGCAAGGTATTTCTTACCCTGAAGAGTACGGCGGTATGAACTTACCGACCTCATTGAACTTAATTAAAGCTGAAATGATCGGTACGGCGAACTGGCCATGGGCAATGTATCCTGGTCTATCAACTGGCTGTATCAATACCATTATGCAATATGGTACCGATGAGCAAAAAGAAACCTACTTGCATAAATTGGTCGAAGGCTCTTGGGCTGGTACCATGTGCTTGACTGAACCACAATGTGGTACGGATTTGGGTCAAGTTAAGTCTAAAGCCATTCCACAAGATGACGGCTCTTATAAGCTTAGCGGTACTAAGATTTTCATCTCAAGTGGTGAGCATGATTTAACGGAAAACATCGTTCATATTGTTTTAGCACGTTTGCCAAATGCACCAGAAGGCACACGCGGTATCTCATTATTTATCGTACCGAAATTCTTGCCAACTACTGAAGGTGAAATTGGCGAGCGTAATGGCGTGACTTGTGGATCGATCGAACACAAAATGGGCATTAGCTCATCGGCTACTTGTGTGTTGAACTTTGATGATGCCGTTGGTTACTTAATTGGTGAACCGAACAAAGGTCTAAAAGCCATGTTCACCTTTATGAACACAGCCCGTATTGGTACTGGTATCCAAGGTTTGGCGCATACTGAATTGTCATTCCAAAACGCGCTGCCGTATGCAAAAGATCGCCGTTCTATGCGCACCTTATCAGGCACAAAAGAGCCTGAAAAAGTTGCTGATGCCATCATCAACCATGCTGACGTACGTCGTATGCTATTGACCCAAAAAGCCTTTGCCGAAGGCGGTCGCTCGATGATTTATCATTCTGCGCGCTATGCCGATAAAATGGCACAGGGTATCATCAATGGTGATGATGAAGAGTTTGAAAAATGGGATGACAAATTGGGTTTCTACACACCAATCCTAAAAGGCTTCTTAACTGAGCTAGGTATCGAAGCGGCCAAACACGGTCAGCAAGTCTATGGCGGTCATGGTTATATCAAAGAATGGGGCATGGAGCTAATCGCTCGTGATGCTCGTATCGCCACCATGTACGAAGGTACAACTGGTATTCAAGCATTGGATTTACTCGGTCGTAAAGTGATCTTGCAGTCTAAAGGAAAAATCATCCGTGATTACACCTCAAGCATCATGAAATGGTGTGGCGAATATGCACTTGACAAAGACATGCGTAAATTCGTTTGGGCGCTCACCAAGCTATGTGCTGAGTGGAATACATTGACTGTCCGCTTGATGCTAATGGCACGTAAAGATCGTGAAATCATCTCTGCTGCATCAGACGATTTCTTGATGTACTCAGGCTATGTGATGATGGGTTATCATTGGGCGCGTATGGCAGCGGTCGCTTATGACAAGCTAGAAAACGGCGGCACTGAATCCCCAGAATTCTACAAAGCTAAGATCCAAACGGCTGAATTCTACTTTGATAAGTTATTACCACGTACCTCGGGGCATGCCGAAGCCATGGTTGCACCAAGTGACAGCATGACAGCAATGAAGATTGAGAACTTTGCTTTTCTAGACTAAGTTTTTTAGACTAAGATAGCATCACAATTAAGCAGTAATTAATAAGAAAAGCGCCTAGCATGTAGGCGCTTTTTTATGCTTAACTAAAAGTACAGCCGTTCTCATTAAAGCCTATCGATAATAAATATACATCATAGATGAGGGTTAATGAGTAACTCATTATAGATAAATGGCCATTTTAGGAGCCAATCATGTTACCCAGTGATCATCAAAAAACTTCTTTAGCCTCATCATTTATACGAGTGCTACTGCTCAGTACGGCACTGATCAGTTTTAGCGCAACTAGTGCTACGGAGCTGGCTAAAAACCCTGACATTCCTATTAAATTTGCCCAAGGCGCGATCAGTAGTACGGTCACTGGCAAATTAAGCCCCAATGAAGATGAGCGCTGGTATCGCTTTGATGCCACCAGCTGGCAATATGCGATTATTAATATTTCGCCACTTACTGGTACGCCTGAGACAGCCAATGTCGGCGTATTACATATGCCAAACGGTACGCAAGATGGCAGCAAAGGCGGTATCGTGTATCAAGGCTGCCTACCCACAACCGGAGAATATCGCTTACGTATTGCCCGCAATCTGATGGCGACTGAAGGTAAAACGGCTGGTTATAAGGTTGAGGTAATGATATTACCCACGTATGCCAGTAAATCGCTATGTGAGTACTTATAACGATTGATGAATCGTCGTTTCGGACGATATCAGCATTTTAGCTTTAGCTACCCAGCATTTTTTTATGATATACCGCGCTAATTTCTTCAACTTCCACACATATCTGTAAGGCTGCTCGCCCTGATTGCTCTGCGCCTATCGCCTGCTCTATCGTCGTCACCAGCAGCCCTGCTAGCTGATTACGAATAACCATGTCACGACCAGTTATTAGTTTTAGATGCGCATAAATAAAGCCATACACCTGCTCATCATCTTCAACGCCTACCAAAAATGTCTCAATAGGTACGATCCGTGCTTTAATATCAGTCGGCTTGCCAAAGTGCCCACTGTCCCATAATGCTTTATTTAACGCTTTAAGCAATGATTCTTCATGAGCAATACTGACATTTGGCGTCATTTGAATGGTTAGATGTGGCATGAATATGTCCTTATAAAATATGAGTGAGGGGATAAAATATTAGCCATCGTTTCAGACTTGATTAAACAACCCGTTAGCGGCAACGATTTTTAGTCATCAGTAACTTTTTAGTCATCAATAATAGTACTAAAGCAAGCAGCAAGGGTCTCAGCTAATTGTGCTGGTGGCAGCTCAATTTCTAAACCACGGCGACCACCGCTGACATAAATCGTTGTCTGCTCTGCAGCCGAGCTGTCTATGATAGTCGGCAAGCGCTTTTTTTGTCCCAATGGGCTGACGCCGCCTAGCACATAGCCCGTACTACGCTCTACCTGCTTAGGATCCGCCATTTGCACTTTTTTGCAGGTCAGCAATTTATTTGAAGATAGCGCCTTAGCCGTTTTTTTAAAGTTTAACGTTTTATCTACGGGTAAGATAGCAACGGCAAGCGCACCAGTCTCTGTCGACACCACCAAGGTTTTGAACACTTGTGACACATCCACGCCTAGCTTTTCTGCCGCCTCTAAGCCAAAAGAGGCGGCATTACTGTCATGGACATAGTCGTGTAATTGATAGTTCAGAGCGCGTTGTTTGGCAAGATTAATCGCTGGTGTCATAATATTTCAGCTTATATCAATGATATTAATGGGTAGATTTAAACATAATTACTCTATAGTGACTCTTGGTTGTCGCCGAACTATTATTGCGCTAAATACATTAACTTTCAATTATTTGAGCTTATTAAGAGCGACTTAACTCACTATATAGTAACCAGACCGTATTAATATTAGCAGTATATACAGACACTATATATCGCTTCGATGGCTTTTATGGCATCATAAGCGCAACATATTTGACTATTTTTGATACTGATTATGATACCGAAGTTCTTAAAAAAACGGATTTTTAAAGCGCCAGTCACAACCGACAGCGCTTCTAATACTGACGTCAATCCAATTGCCCCCAAGCCTTATTCCAATGCGCCGATTAATCAAATTTATCGCAAGCTATCGGGGCAGCTACTCGATGTCGCTGTTAAACCTAAGTTATTGGGTGAATTGCCTGATTTCGATACAGACGATCAAACGCTAAGATTTTATGTGTTGCAAGATTATTCGCGTTCCAACAGTATTTTGATTGACCTGCAGACGCAAGAGCACAACCTACCACCAGCATTGGTTGGGGTACATGATGCCGCCCATAATATCAAAGAAAACGCAGCCATCATATTTTTGAACCATCCAAGCGCTAAAGACAGTCAGCTATCGCCGCGCCTGTCACGTTTGGTGTCTGCTGTTTTGCAACATCCAGAGCTAAAAGTACGTTTGGTGCCCGTCTCTATTTTATGGGGACGCGCCCCAGAAAAAGAGGATTCACTGTTTAAGCTGCTGACCGCTGACAACTGGCAAGACCCTAGCATCACCAAGCAGCTCTTTAATATCGGGGTAATGGGACGTGACACCTTTGTACAGTTCCATCCACCTCAAGATCTACGTACCCTTATCAATGATAGCCTTAAAGGCGATGAAGAAGGGTTTTCTATTTTTGATTCACTAGCCGTTGATTCAAAAGAGAACTCTATAAAAGAAGGTGATGTAAAAGAAAATTCTGCAAAAGACAGCCATTTAGACATCACCAGTAGCATGGGCGATGCCGACGAAGCACCAAACTATGCTTTGGTAGCGACCGCTGACAGCAATCGTGAACTGGTACGTATGCTACAGCAGCGGCTTACGGTTTATTTAGACAAGCAGCGTGCCAGTATGCTCGGTCCTGATTTATCAGACAGGCGTAATTTGGTAGATAAGCTGGTGTATTCACCAGCTATCAAACATGCGATAGAGGCAGAAGCAGTAGAATCTGGTATCAGTGTACGTGAAGCCCGTGTCTTGGCTAAAGGTTATGCCAATGAGATGGTCAATGACTATTCACATTCCATCGTGCGCGGTTTTTATAAGTTTTTAACGTGGTTATGGACGCAACTCTATGATGGCGTAGAAGTCCATCATTTCGAGCGCGTACGTGAGCTTGCGACTGACTATGAGCTGGTTTATGTGCCTTGTCATCGTAGCCATGTCGATTACCTATTGCTATCTTATGTCATCTACAAGCGTGGTCTGAGCATTCCTTATGTCGCTGCTGGTGACAACCTAGATGTACCCGTATTAGGTCCATTATTACGCGGCGCGGTTGCCTTTTATATACGTCGTAGCTTTCGTGGCAATGCACTTTATACTGCCGTCCTCCGCGAATATATGCACACCCTTATTACGCGTAACACACCGATTGAATACTTTATCGAGGGTGGTCGCTCGCGTTCAGGACGTTTATTACCACCGAAGATGGGCATGCTAGCAATGACAGTGCACAGTCAATTACGTCATTCTGAGAAGCCAGTGGTTTTCATTCCGACTTATATCGGTTATGAGCGTATTATGGAAGGTGGCACCTATGTTGGTGAGTTAAAAGGCAAGCCAAAAGAATCTGAATCTTTACTAGGCTTACTCAAGGTTGGTCGTAAAATTGAGCGTATCTTTGGTAATGTACATCTAAGCTTTGGCACACCGCTGCATCTTAGCGACTTTATGACAAAATTCGATGTGCCAGCCAATAGCTTGCCAACGGATCGCACCGATACCCCGCTCGATGATAAAGCCAGCGCGATGGTCGATAACATCGGCGTCAAAATCATGCAGCACATCAATAAGGCGGCGGTTGTGACGCCCGTTTCGTTATTATCATTGGTATTATTATCAGCGCCTAAAGCGGCTTTAGATGAAGAAATCTGCCGTGAGCAAATTGCCCTCTATCAAGGTCTTGCTCAGCAGTTGTCCTACTCAGATGATACCGTCATTACAGATATGAGTCCGCAGCAAATCATTGATTATGGTATCAAGCTAAAGCTTATTGAACGTACGCCGCATATCTTAGGCGACATCATTCAGATTGCCGGCAAGCAAGCGGCATTGCTCAGTTATTTCCGTAATAACATCCTTCATGTCTTTATTCTACTGTCTTTTTTAGCCGCCTTAGTGGCGCGTAACGGTCGTATCGAACGCAGTCGTTTGGACAATATTGCTAAGCAACTCTATCCATTTTTACAAAGCGAGCTGTTCTTATATTACCCAGCACATGGCTTGGCTGATACTTTGAACAAAAAAGTCGACAGCTTACTCTCGCATGGTCTGATTGTAGAATTGAGCGATGGCGTACTTAGCGTCCCTGAGTCAAACAGCAAATGCTATCAGCAGCTGCAAGTGCTAGCTACGCCTGTCGGACAGAGCCTTGAGCGTTACTTTATGACGCTTGCCCTACTCGCCCAGCAAGGCTCAGGCAATCTAACCGAAAGCGAAGTCGTTGATCTGTGTCATCTGCTGGGTCAGCGCTTATCTGTACTATATGCAGATGATATTCCTGATTTCTTTGACCGCGCCTTATTCACCAGCTTCATCAGTGCCTTGACTCGTCTTGATTACTTGCAAAAAGATGATGAAACTGGCGTATTGACCTTCGATCATCGTATCAATGATATTGCTCGTCATGCTAAGTACGTGCTAACGCCTGACATGATGCAGATTTTGCAGCAAGTCGCCAGCTTAGATGAAGAAGAAATTACTCATGCGATTACTGAGATTAGTAATAAAAAGCAGCGTAAATTTGGCCGTAAGCGTTAATTTGTAAACAGCTACAATATTTAATGAGCTAAACTAAATATATCGAGCAAAAAAAGACCTCTAATTGATTAGAGGTCTTTTTTTATCTTTAAATTTGAAATTTCTAAATAGTTTTTTTTTAACAACTACTTTTTAAATAACAGTCCTAGGTCGAAATCTTTTTATATTTCATACGCTTAGGAGTGGCAGCATCACCCATCGTCTTTTTGCGATACGTTTCAAACTCAGAATAGTTACCATCGAACCAAACTGGGCCTTCATCTTCGAACGCCAAGATATGAGTGGCGATACGGTCAAGGAACCAGCGATCATGCGAGACGACCATGACCGTACCTGGGAAGACCTGGATCGCATCTTCTAGCGCACGTAAGGTTTCAATGTCCAAATCGTTTGACGGTTCATCAAGGAGCAATACGTTCGCGCCCTGCTTCAATGTCTTAGCAAGCTGCAAGCGGTTACGCTCACCGCCAGACAATTGACCGACGTGCTTTTGCTGATCTGAGCCTTTGAAGTTAAAGCGACCGATATAAGCACGACTTGGCGTGGTGTAATCGCCAACCGTAATAATATCAAGACCGTCAGACACTTCTTCCCAAACGGTTTTGCTGTCATCTAAGTTATCACGTACCTGACCAACATAAGCGACTTTGACACTTTCGCCCAAATCGACTGAACCCGTATCTGGCGTATCACGCTCAGTAATCATGTTAAACAGTGTAGTTTTACCCGCACCGTTTGGACCGATGATACCGACAATAGCACCAGCTGGCACGTTAAAGCTTAAGTTTTCATAAAGCAGACGATCACCAAATGATTTGGAGATGTTATTCACTTCAATGACTTTATTACCTAAACGTGGACCAGGCGGAATATAAATTTCAGCTGTCTCATTGCGCTGCTGGAACTCTGTTGAGTTCAACTCTTCAAAGCGCTGTACACGAGATTTAGACTTGGCTTGTTGACCTTTTTGGTTTTTACGAATCCAATCAAGCTCTTTTTTCAGCGCTTTAGCAAATGATTCTTCTTGCTTATTCTGCTGCTCTAAACGGGTGTTCTTTTGTTCGAGCCACTCTGTATAGTTGCCTTCATACGGATAACCATGGCCACGATCTAGCTCCAAAATCCACTGAGCAACGTTGTCTAGGAAATACCTATCATGGGTAATGGCAACGATTGTACCGCTGTAGTTCTGCAAGAACTGCTCTAACCATGCTACGGACTCAGCGTCCAAATGGTTGGTTGGTTCGTCAAGTAACAGCATATCAGGGCGTGACAATAGCAAACGGCATAGTGCCACACGGCGTTTTTCACCACCAGACAGCTTACTCACATCCGCATCCCAAGGTGGCAGACGTAGGGCATCGGCGGCTTTTTCAAGCTGGGTATTTAAGTTATGGGCATCCCACGCTTGAATGATGTCTTCCATCTTGCCTTGTTCTTCAGCAAGCTTATCAAAGTCAGCATCAGGTTCAGCGTATTCTGCATAAATAGCATCTAAACGTGCGAGCGCATCTAAGGCTTCACGCATACCGTCTTCGACGTTACCACGTACGTCTTTGCTGTCGTCAAGCTGTGGTTCCTGCGGCAAATAACCAATTTTGGTGCCAGTTTGCGCGCGTGCTTCACCACTAAATTCAGTATCCACACCCGCCATAATGCGTAGCAAGGTTGATTTACCTGAACCATTGATACCTAGGACACCGATTTTGGCACCTGGGAAAAATGATAAGTTAATATTTTTTAAAATTTC
This sequence comes from Psychrobacter sp. PG1, assembly GCF_014897815.1. Taxonomy (GTDB): domain Bacteria; phylum Pseudomonadota; class Gammaproteobacteria; order Pseudomonadales; family Moraxellaceae; genus Psychrobacter. The sequence goes on along the minus strand of NZ_JABUZG010000055.1, from coordinate 180,519 downwards.
ACGCTTAGGCGGAACAAGTTTTGACACGTTGTTCATCGTGTAAATATATTGAGCCATTAACACTCCGATAGACTGCATAAAAGAGGCAAGCGAATCATACTTAGCAATGATGCCAAGCGTGCTGCACCTCAAAATCAGGGTTACAAATTATAAGCCATTATCGCATTGTGGCGCATACCCTGCAAGCCAACAGATTGTTTTAACGATTGTTTTACGGCTTTTGTCACAGAGTGCTCAGCTTTCTAGCTAAAAGCGGTAACGAAACCTACTATCGAACCGTTTCGCTTAACATTCTGACTTATAACTGTTTTATAAAGACCACAAAAAATAGCATCAAAACTTTCGCAAATTTAATCAATAGCCGTTAGCATGTTAGGATAACTTAACAGATTCACTCGACCTGACCTAAGTGATATCCGCTAAATTGGTGCACAGGTGAACACACTATTTATGACGTCAATCATTTTGATAGTATTAACAAAGGTACTGATAATATGACCAACGGCTATCGTCCTGAAATGATTCAACATGCATTTATCGATTTTATTGGATCACACTTACAGCCGTTTTGGTCTTTCACTGTCCCAAAGCTGCGACTTGTTGCGCGGTATACCCTTAGCGATGACTTAATAGCGCTCAGATTTGAGACCAATCATGCTTTTCGACGGCAATTAGTGAGTCCGCAACGTGGTTGGCAGGGTGGTCAACATCTTAACTTAAGCCTTCTTATTGAAGGTGTGTATCATCAGCGCAGCTATTCATTATTAGGTTTGGCGCACCAACCGCTCTGGTGGCACGACGTTACTACTGGCAACAGTATTAATAGTGGCGATAGCAAAAAGCAACCCCCTTATCTTGCGGTTACTATTGCTATTAAGCCACAAGGCTTGGTTTCGGATTATTTAACCAAACATATGGCACTTGGCAGTGTCATCAACAGTAGTGTCCCCAGTGGCTCTTTCACTTTGGCACAATCATCTATAAAGGTACAGACAAAATCAGCTGCCGAAAAGCCTACTTCTTTATTATTTATCGCGGGTGGCAGCGGTATTACGCCCATGTTAGGGCTCATCACGCAAGCACTGGACAACGGACATCAGGTGACGTTGCTATATTACAGTCGCACTGAAATGCTCGCGTTCAAAAACCAATGGCAACAACTGAGCACAGCGTATCCAGCTTTCACCTATCATCTGGTCAATACCGAGAAATCTGATACTTATTTGGCTGGCAAGCGACACTTGAGCGTAGACAGTTTGTTGGCATTGAACTTACCGCTGGCAGATACGCAAATATTTGCATGCGGGTCACAGGCTCTGTTGACTGGCTTATATAAAGCAGCGGCGAAGGTAACCTTACCGCACAATAAAAACCTGCGCGATAATATCATTGTAGAAAACTTTGGTCATGCGCTGCCTGATTTCAATTTTGATAACAAACAGGCGCTCGATAGAAAGAAATATACAGCACAACATACTGTTTATTTACGGGCGAGGCAACGGCAGTTTGATAGTAGCACGACATTATTGAATGCCGCAGAGGACGCAGGAATTCGCTTAGCGCATGGTTGTAGACAAGGTATCTGCCAGTTGTGTCGCTGCAATAAAGTCAGCGGTGTGGTCAAAAATATTCACACAGGAAAAATAAGCAGTGATGGTTATGAATCTATTCAAACTTGCATCAACATTGCCATGACTGATGTGGTGCTAGATATTTAGCAACACGGTGATAAAAATAAATGCTCATAACGGCTCATAAGATAAAAACACAGCCTGCTGTTACCTTATAGCCTACGGTAAAAAACTCAAACAACTTATTGAACCGAACCCAGTACCGACTCTCCGTACCATTTCGGTTAAGGATTATTTATGCGCTTGCTACCACCCGTCACTATGGCACAATCTGCTGTACCCGTTTTGACCCCACTAACTGATGCAAAACAGCAGAAAGCAAAGCAGTTGACTCGCTACCCAACGTTGACAGGAGCGCCCTTACCAAAGGCGCAATCTGATGCCCTCGCTCATGAATTAAATGTGCTTTACCGAAGCGTGATGGATTCGTTAGGTAGTGATGACGCACGATACATTAAACGAGTGTATGCCGCGGTAGTCTATAGTGAAATGACAGCGCGTGGCTTACTGGCAGCGGCTGGATGCCTGCAGTCAAAACGTAAAATTGTCGCGACTTGGTTATTGGGTACCTCACTACTGAGTCTCAGCAAAATTCTAAACAATATGGAACTTGGGCATAATGTCATGCATGGTCAGTATGACTGGATGCAGCACCCGTATCTCAATAGCCAAAAGTTTGATTGGGATATTGTCTGTCCTGCCCCATTGTGGCAACACTCTCATAATTACTTGCATCATACTTTTACCAATATCGTTGGTCGTGACCATGATGTTGGCTATCACTTAATTCGCGTGACTGATGAGCAACCTTGGACGCCAAGCGACCGCCATAATATGTTTAAAACAGCGATATTGGCTCTAGGTTTTGAGTGGGCGGTCGCCTTTCATGATATTCAAATCAGTGTCGACGAATACGCGGACTCCCCTGATCGACACCAAACCATGCAACAGAAATCTCGCGCATTATTTGCCAAAATCGCCCGGCAAGTGGGCAAAGATCATATTGTACTACCCACGTTAGCAGGGCGAACATTAGGTCGAGGTAGTGCTATGACCACACTGAGCGGTAATGTTACTGCCAATATCGCTCGTAATCTGTGGACATGGGCGGTGATATTCTGTGGACACTTTACCGAACAAGCCCATATCTATAGCCATCTCGATGCCGATGAGACTAAAGGTGACTGGTATGTGCGTCAAATTCTGGGCTCCAGCAATATTCAAGGCGGTAAGCTGTTTCATATTTTGACGGGAAATTTATCGCATCAAATCGAGCACCATATCTTCCCTGACATGCCAGCCAGTCACTATGCTCGTATCGCACCACAATTACAGGCAATATGCCGCAAGTACAATCTACCCTATAATACTGGACGTTTTGGTACACAATTCCGGCAAATGCTGGGACGTATCCGCCACTTTAGCAAGCCAAGTGCTGAAGAATGGCAGTCTTATTTACATTCACAAACTACGTCAATCCTTGAAACAAATCATGCCGTAACAGAAAGACCAAAAGAGCTGCCCGCTATACGTGGATTAGGTAAATATCTTCCCCCTGTCATGCGCCAAGCCTTATTTTATGCTTGATGTGCAGCTCATATGGAGACCACTGGTCGACCCCTTTAGTCTTAACATTTACTCTATCGACTCTTACGCTAAAGAACTATAAATGTGAATCGAAGGGACTCATACTTTAGTGAATAATCTATTCGGTCATTCAAGCTTTTTTCATTTAAAAATACGCTTGATCCATACTAAAAAAAACCAATAATATTTAATGATAACAATCAATAATAACGGAGAATATCCATGAAAAATCAAGACTCTGAACAAAACCTAACCATCACCCATGATGAACAGGCTAAACGCTTTGAGACCTCTATTGACGGTCATACTGGCTATATTAGCTATCAAGAGCGTGACGATACATTAGTTTATGATCATACTATCGTACCTCAGGAGCTAGGCGGGCGCGGTATTGGCTCAGCATTGGTCAAGCATGCCCTCAACTATGCTCGTGAACAGAATAAAAAAGTGATACCACAGTGCTCATTTGTCTCGTCATATATCAGCAAACATCCTGATTACCAAGACTTGCTATAGTCCACTCTTTAGCAATAAGCCATAGAAAATGCAGTATGCTAGTAAGCGTCATAGTTTCTTTAGAAAGGTTTTAAGCATTTATTATGGTTCAACTTGGCTAATAAAATTGAAGCGTTAATACGCTACTACCCTCCTATTTATTTGCTATCTGCCCTCGTATATTTATCTTTGAATATATGGCAAGATAGCAAATATAGGCGGGTTTTCTGACCTATAATGCCGATAGAATAAAAGGTCTTTACAGTGATGTAATAGCGTCAATGATATAGCTGAAAAAGAGGATTGAAGTTTCGTAAAATAGCTTTGACAGCTACAATGTAGTGCCTGATATAGTTTTTAATAAACCAAACCAAACCAAACCAAACCAAACCAAACTAATAATAAAGGTGATTAATATGAGTAGTTTATCTGATAAGCAAGTAAATTTGCAGCTAGAGGAATTGCCCGGTTGGCAGCGCGAGGGCAATGCTATCGTAAAAACATATCACTTTAGCGATTTCATCGAAGCCATAAGCTTTATGAATCAAGCAGCGTTCCATGCCGAAGCGCTCGAGCATCATCCCGAATGGCGCAACACGTATAACGTGGTAGAGGTGCGCTTGACTACTGGCGATACCGGCGGTATTACCAGCCATGATATTCGTCTGGCGAAACGGATGGAACACATAGTCCAGCCGAAACGTTTATAGTGATGTGTTTGTTTTTATAATGTTTATAAAAATCCTTTATTAGTAAATACATTATTAAATACCAAAAAAAGTCCTCAATTGAGGACTTTTTTTATTTAACAATTTACAGGTATTAATTACATCTTGCGGCTTACAAATGCCACAATAAATAGAATGACAGCGACTGCTAAGAAAATATATGCCAAATTAGCAGACAATCCTGCGACACCGCCAAAACCCAATAAACTTGCTAACAGTGCGATCACGGCAAAAATAATAGCCCAGCGAAACATAACCTTCTCCTTAAAAATTATTATTAGAAAACCAGATATTTAGGTTGATGCAATGGACAATTATTAATAAGAAATAATTACTATTATTAATGACTGCCTTGCTCTCTCTAAGGTTCCTTTTTGTTTTTTTAATACTTATTAGTTTTTCACCATTATTACTGCTTACGACCATAGATTAGCAATATTTATCTTTAGAAAACGTTCATTTTGGTAATGATATCGGTAGGTTATGTAACCTTTGTAGCAAATCTTAACATCGAACCTTTTTTTCATCTCTTTATGGGAGTTATGTGTATAGATGGTTAGTTATTACTTAGCCGTCAACATTTCCATCATATAATCTGCTATAAACAGTAACTTACAAGTCATTTTTACTGGTCAAAAATACTTTAATATATCTGCCTGATTGCTATCAAAAAATCAGACCTCAAACTCTGACTGTTAAATGGCAACAAATTTTAAACGTCACACGACTCATCAAAACATCTATTAAGGATAATAAATATGGATACCAATACGGATACTGCAAACAATCCACGACAGAACAACGATGAAAATCGTCCTTACGCGGTCGTCTTATATGGTGCAACCAGCTTTGTTGGTCAAATCACAGCACACTATTTAACAGAGTTTTTATCTAATACTAAAGACAAAGATGGCGCCGATGTCACGTGGGCGATTGCTGGGCGTGATGAAGCAAAACTGAACGAATTGCAATCTAAACTTGGCAGCACCGTCGATATTATTCTTGCTAATAGTGACGATGCGGACAGCCTTGATGAGATGACCAAACAAACCCAAGTCATCATTTCAACCGTCGGCCCTTATCTCAAATACGGTGAGCCGTTGATCAAATCTTGTACCACTCATGGGACAGATTATGTCGACCTCACTGGTGAAGCTATCTTTATCAAAGATATGATGGACAAGTATCAGGACGCGGCAAAGCAAAGCGGCGCTCGTATTGTCAACTCATGTGGCTTTGATTCGATTCCATCGGATTTGGGCGTCTACTTTACCCAAATCCAAGCAGAAGAAAAATTTGGTCGCGCTTGTGATGTGATTCATATGCGTGTCAAAGCGGCGAAAGGCGGTCTATCGGGTGGCACCATTGCCTCGATGGCGACTATTTTTGAAGAAGTTGGAAAGGACAAGTCACGTCGTAAGCAGGTAGCAAATCCTTATCTACTCAACGATGATAAAGATGCGCCAAACGTGCGCCAAGTTAATGTCAGTAAGCCAGAATACGATAGTGAGCACAAACGCTGGCTTGCGCCTTTTGTCATGGCCAGTATCAATACCCGTATCGTGCATCGCACCAACCAATTGCTTGGCTATGAATATGGTCGTGACTTTAAATATGACGAAGCAATGTGGATGCAAGATGGTGTGAAAGGTCAATTATCAAGCTATGCAATGAGCGCCGGCTTGTTTGGATTTGCCACTGCTATGATGGTCAAACCGAGCCGTGAATTATTAGCTAAGCACGTGCTACCCAAGTCAGGTTCTGGTCCGTCTGCAGAAGAGCAAGCAAACGGCTACTTTGACATTCGCCTCTTTGGAGAAACAGCTAATAAAGACACCATCAATACGAAAGTAACGGGTGACAAAGATCCAGGTTACGGCAGTACCTCGCGTATGCTAGCGCAAGCAGCGTTATGCTTAGCACAAGATATCAGCAAAGAAGAAGTTGGTGGTGGTTTTTGGACGCCAGCCTCTGCCATGGGTAATCATCTACTAGCGCGTTTAGAAGAGCATGCGGGTCTTAGTTTTGAAGTTGTCGATTCGTAAGATTACCCATATATAAATCGAAGCAATCTACTTCTTAATATCTAAATAATGACCGTATCTTAGCAACGAGATACGGTTTTTTATTGCCTATTTTTTCTCATTATTCAGATTGCAATCTTTTGAGCGATTGTTAATAAATAATAATAACGTGATTCTTTGGTAAATGATATTGGCACTTCTTGCCTTTTTAATACATTAAGCTACACATTTCTAGAGTAATGTCACAGCCATATTGCAGTGAATGACGTAGGATAAAAAAAGTTAGGCAGTTTTTTACCTCATATTTTTTTATCCAATATTGCATAGCAGCTTCGAGAGGAATAATTGGCTCATTAACATTTCATTTAGGCTTTAAGCGCGTCAGAGTAATTTTCTAGTGCAATAAAAATCATATTAATAAAAATTAAGTTTTACTTATTTATCATAAATTTGGAATAAATCAATAGACCTCAATCTAATTAAAAGGAAACAACAATGAAAATGAATATATTAACCGCTGCTGTGATAACATCCAGTCTTGCTATGTTTGCAAGCTCTGCTAACGCCGCTATGACTACCGATAACCACGGCAATGTTGGCTATGACAGTTATGAGGAGTGTGTCACCGCTGTCAAAGATGGTTCGGCCAAATTTTATACCCCTTATACTTATCAAAACCCAAAGCGCCAAGCAGGTGAAGCGACTGTCAAAAAAATGCGTTTGTCTGAAGTAATGATTCCTCAAACAGTGGTCAATGCAAACAACTTAACAGCCAGTGATTACTCAGCAGGTGCTTGTGATTTAGGGGTTGGGCAGTCAAATGGTCGCTACGGTGTGTCAGGCGCATTGGTTGGGAAATACGTCCCTATTGCCGCTGATATGCCTGTCAACGTCTATATGGATAAAGCTGGTAATCCAGTACGTTTAAGCATGCAGCAGTGCGATAACCACTTTGGTGCCAAGTTTCCAACGCCTATTATGAGCGAAACAAAAGAAGCTACAGCACCAGAAGCACAACTCGCGATTATCGAAGATCGACGTGTAGAGCCTGTCATCGTTGAAACCACACGTGTTATCCGCCCTACTAAATATAGTGTCAAAGAAGTCATCATCGTACCGAAAGATCAAATCAAGCGAGTAAACACAGCGTCAGGTACAGCCATTGCTATCGAAGACGAGGCTAACCGTACTGTAATCGTTGGTGAAGAAGCAGATGCGGATGTCATCGACAATACTGAAATCAATCAAACCTTCCCAGTCATTCGTGTTCCTAGTAGCAGCACTCAACAACGCGTCGTTGATCCAAACACTGGCAAGTATATTGTTATTGAATAAGACTCTAATGAAATATAAACGAACAAGATTCGTTGAGACATCATTGTTATAAGAATTAGAGATAGGAAAGTAGAAAACAATGCTATTTTCCTATCTGACAATAACCATACAATAGTTGCACAAAGTCACCTGCTAACATCCGTCTGTTAGAATTTTAATCTATGGACTACTGAACTAACGCTTGTTTAATTGGTATTCTCCCTTTTAGATTTTTATCACTGATTTAGGTCAGCTTATAAAGCTCTTTATCCAAATCCATCATGATAGTCTCTTAATGGTTATCATGATTTTATTTTGTCTATCAATTAAATGTTAGATATATTAAATATATATATTTGAATTACTAAATGAATGTGTGATATGCGATTGCTGTATACAGCAGTTAGCAACATAAGCGTCAAGTTTGAAATTTTTTAAGCTGACATTATAAGATTGTAAATTAAGGAATTGATTAATGAAAAAAAGTACTCTATCTTTATCGCTACTGATCGGCGCTGCGCTCACTATCCCAAGTTTGGCTATGGCAGCACCTGCTGATACTGCGGCAGTAGATGTGCAAGCAGCGGCTACCGCCACCACACTTGAGATGGAAGGTGACAATACAAATAATGCTTCAACAGACAATCAGTCTAGCCCATTTCAGATTAGTGAGACACAGATTATCTCAAGAGCAAGCGTTAACAACAGTGCTGAGCAACAGCCGATGACTACTGAGCTTCAAGCTAAGCAAGAAGCAATGGCTGCCGAACAAGAGCTGATTCAAGATTCTGAAGAAGCGATGCAAGAAGAAGACTCGTTAGATACACAAGAAGAATTACAAGAAGCTGAAGAAGCCACAGAAGAATTATAGAATACGAAATAAAGTACGATATGAACCCCGCTGTTAACTGAAATCATTGAAAAGAGGTTATTGAGCGAGTTAGGTTTTGAGTAGTTATTAGTGTTCATTAACAATTTCTATCTTTAGATACATTCCATAAAAAAGGCAGCCTAATGGCTGCCTTTTTTATCACTATTAACATTAACTATTTTTTGGTTTTAGCCACACCAGCTTCCTGTAACAGCGCCCCAAGCGTACCCATTTTGCTAGGCGCTTCTGCTTTTTCTGCACGAGGCGCCTTGCTGCGACTGTCGCTATTATTGCTGCTACTAGGTTGACGCTTAGGCTTAGACGGACGCTTATCGCCAGCTGGACGATTGCTGCGCGGACGACTGGTATTCTCATCATTATTAGTAACATTTGTCGTTGCAGGTTTCGCTGCTGGACGTGCAGGTTTTTCAGCTTCAGGTTTCATACTAAAACCAATACGACCGCGTTTTTCGTCAATAGAGATGACACGGACCGAGACGATATCACCGGGCTTGACGCGGTTCATCGGGTCTGCGACAAAGTCATTGGCCATTTGCGAGATATGAACCAGACCATCTTGATGCACGCCAACATCGATGAAGCAACCAAAGGCAGTCACGTTCGTAACAACTCCTTCTAATGTCATGTCTTCGCTCAAATCTTTAATGCTGTTCACATCTTCCCGGAAGTTAGCCGTCTTAAATTCAGGACGTGGGTCGCGTGCTGGTTTGACTAGCTCCTCGATGATAGCAGTTACACTAATATTGTCATCATTATCAGCCAATGCAGTGGTATCTATCGTATTTAGTACGCCGTCATTGCCGATGACTTCTGGCAATGCTTTACCAGTTTGTGCCAATAAGCTATCGACCAGCGCATAGCTTTCTGGATGCACACCAGTGGCATCAAGGGGATTACTACCACCATGGATACGCAAGAAGCCTGCTGCTTGCTCAAAGGTCTTAGCGCCTAAGCGTGGGACATTTTTCAATGATTCACGACTGTCAAAAGCACCATGCTCTTTACGATAGGTCACGATTTGCTGCGCGACGTTTTTATTCAAACCAGCGATATGTGCCAAGATAGCAGGGCTTGCGGTATTTACATCAACGCCAACCGCATTTACGCTATCTTGCGTAACTTTATCAAGACTATCTGCCAGCTGGGTTTGGTTAACATCATGCTGATATTGACCAACGCCAATCGCTTTTGGATCAACCTTGACCAATTCTGATAAAGGGTCTTGCAAGCGACGGGCGATAGAAACCGCACCGCGTACCGAAACGTCTAAGTTACCAAGCTCGTCACTAGCAAGCTCACTGGCTGAATAAACAGAAGCACCAGATTCATTGACGATAACTGATTTGGCTTGTAACTCAGAGTTGGCAGTCAAAATCTCTTTAATCATCGCATCTGTTTCGCGGCTCGCTGTACCATTACCGATAGCCACTAAATCAACGTTGTAAGTACTTAATAATTCATCGATGACTTTTTTGGCTTCATCCATTTTATTATCAGGGGCAAATGGATAAACTGTGGCGACGACAGGCTTGTCTTCACTGTCTAACATGACGTGACCTTGAGCATCGACGATGGCCATTTTTACGCCATGACGAATGCCAGGATCAACGCCTAAAATTACTTTGCGACCGGCAGGCGCTGACATTAATAAGTGCTGTAAATTATTAGCAAACACGTCAATCGCGTCAGCTTCAGCGGTCAGACGTTTTTCTGTCAATAAACGGTGTTCAATATGCGGACGCCATTTGTCTTTCCACAAACTCGTCGCCGCTTCTGTCAAAAATTCTTGACGCTCGGCTGGAGCTTTTGTATCAACGTTAAAATACTTAATAATTTTTTCGATAAAGGGTGCGTCTTCGCCTTCTATTTTGAGGCCTAAGACGTTTTCTTGACGACCACGTAGCATCGCTAATAAACGATGATTCGGCAGACGCGCAAGACTTTCGCTATGCTCGAAGTAATCTTTAAACTTCTCGCCGACTTCGCGTTTTTCTTCACTGGCAACGGCAGATACGATACTCGCCGTCTTGGCAAAGCCACTGCGCAAGTTGTCTAGCAAAGCCAAAGCCTGCGTCCATTCATCAACGATGATGGCTTGTACGCCCGCCAATTGCTTGGTGATATCGCTAAAATCAACCTCAATCTCATTACCACTATCATCGGTAATGCTAGATTGTACTTGATAGCCTGCTAATGCGTCAGTTGGCGTGACTTCTTGCGTCAAGACGGCTTGCGCTGCCACATCAAGACCAGCAGCACGTGCTTTGGCGGCAGGAGAGCGGCGACGCGGGCGGTATGGCAAGTAGATGTCTTCAAGCTCAAGTTTCGACGTCGCATTATCGATACGCGTCTGTAGCTCGTCAGTCAAATTGCCCTGCGTGCTGAGCAGCTCGGTAATTTTGAGGCGACGGGTGGCCATGTCACGCTCATAATTAAGAGACTTCTCAAGCGCACGCAATTGCGCATCGTCAAGATTCTGCGTCTTTTCTTTACGGTAACGGGCAATAAATGGAACGGTCGCGCCTTCATCGTAAAGTTTGACAAACGCATTGACTTGAGCAGTCTTAATGCCAAGCGCGCGAGCAAGCTTGTCGTGAATATTCGCGTGTGTGGTTGCATCCAAAACCTGTGCATTTGTCGAGGTTTGAGATGGCGTTAAGGTATCAGTGCTACTCATAGACGTATCAATCGTTGAGAAATGTAGTTTTGCATTATAGCAAAAGCTGCATGAATAAAAATCCTTTTTATCTTTTCGTTATTTATCGCTAGTTTTACGGCGAAAATCGTCTCATATCATAGGTTCTGTCGCTTTGTTAAACAAACGCATACAGCATTTATCCTGATGGGTGATGCAATTAGTGGTGCAATCTTATACACTAAAGTATCCAAGGCGCAAATATTGGTACGCGCTGACGCATTGAACAATAGTATTCAAATTTATGATGGATTGAGACGGACCTTTACTTTTGACCACTCATTGAATAAAGACAGTTTTTTTGCTCAGGTTTTTTGTATAGTCGATTCAAGATAATTTAGCGAGGAAAGCACGTTAAAATACTATAAATAGTAGACTCAACGAGCCTGACACCGTATTTTTTTTATATCATTTTAACTATATAACCTTTAGCCTTGACTGTTAACGATAATTTCTACTAATAATAATTTTTATAAGAGGATGCCTGTATGTCTGAAAATAACAGCCCTGATACCTTAACTCAACGAATTTTAGTCGTCGATGATGATGCACGCTTGCGCTCTTTATTACAGCGCTTTCTGGAAGACGATGGTTTTGTCGTCCGTACAGCTCATGATGGCAGTCAGATGGATAAATTGATGCAGCGTGAACTGTTCTCCTTGGTAGTACTTGATTTGATGCTACCAGGCGAAGATGGCATCAGTATTTGTAAGCGTCTACGCGAAGACAATGGTGACATTCCTATCATTATGCTTACCGCCAAAGGGGGTGATGCCGATCGTATCGCTGGTCTTGAAGCAGGCGCGGATGACTATCTGCCAAAACCATTTAACCCAAAAGAGTTGTTGGCTCGTATCAAAGCTGTACTGCGTCGTCAAAATCGCGAGCTGCCTGGTGCACCAAGCCATCAGCTTGAAGTGGTTGAGTTTGGACCGTGGACGCTTGATTTATCGACTCGTACACTCAAGCGCGATGGTAATGTTGTTACCTTAACGACAGGTGAGTTTTCAGTATTAAAGGCTTTAGTGCAGCATCCACGTGAGCCATTAACCCGTGACAAACTGATGAACCTTGCGCGTGGTCGTGAATGGGGTGCGATGGAGCGTTCTATCGACGTACAGGTGTCACGTTTGCGTCGTTTGATTGAAGACAATCCGTCACAAGCACGTTACATCCAAACCGTTTGGGGTGTAGGCTACGTATTCGTTCCTGACGAAGCCGAAGTAGAAACCGTTAAAAGTGAATAGTCTTTGCTTTATATATTCACTTAATACGTTTGTTTGAGATAATCAATTAAAACAGTTACTTAACACATTTTCTTAGCCTCGTTTTCTGTTAGCATCGTTTACGTTTGCTAGCAGATGAGGCGCATCTTTGAGACCATTTTGAAACCATCTATTATTTTTAAAAACATACCCTGCACCTTGGTGACAGGGTTTTTGGGTGCTGGCAAAACCACAGTAATTAATCAGCTGCTTGCTATTAAACCTGCCGATGAGCGCTGGGCATTACTGATTAATGAATTTGGTCGTATCGGTATTGATGGTGCGCTGTTGGCAAGCTCACAAGATAGTATGGCTGAGCAAGATAATATTGCGATACGAGAGGTCAGTGGTGGCTGTATTTGTTGTACCAGTCAGCTGCCATTACAAATTGCTATCAGTCGGCTACTTAGTGAGCATAATCCACAGCGGTTGCTCATTGAGCCTACAGGGCTTGCTCATCCACGTGAGCTTATCATGCAGCTCAGTGCACCGCATTGGCAAACAGCGCTCAATATGCAGGCAGTAATAACGGTGCTGAGTGGCCTGCAATGGCAGCAAGACAAATATCGTAATCATGACGGTTTTCAAGCGCATGTCCGTGATGCCGATGTGTTGGTCATTAATCGCTATGCTCAATTAAGCGATAGCGAAAAACAAGCACTGCAACAATGGATAGCCAAGCTAAATGCACAGGTAAAAATTATTTGGGCAGCATTTTCACAAACCACGCCTGATATTGCAAACCTATCCCATGCCTATCTATCAGAATCAAGCATGTCAGAGCTGAACACTCAGCTAACCAAGCCCAGTCAGGTTATCTCGAAACAACGCACAGTCAATATCGTTCACGCTCAAAAATCGATTATTAATTTGCAACCGCAGAGTAATGCACTATCGACCGCCTTGTCATCCAACGCTTTTACAGATAGAGATGATGCGCAGACCGACACAGATATTGAGCTACCTTACCGTTATCATGAGAAACAGCAAGATATCCTACTGGCAGGTTGGCGGCTACCAGCAGAATACATATTAAAAGCAGATAATTTACAGAATTGGTTATTAAACCTGCCAAACTGGCAACGTATCAAAGGTGTAGTACATACCTCTGACGGCTGGCTACAAATCAATTTTACTCCTGACAGCTTAACCACCAGTACGGTCAGCGCACAAGTTGATAGTAGGCTAGAGATTATCTTGCAGTTGGATGCACACACTAGTAACGACAACGAGGCCACGGTAGAAAGCGACCGCTCAGAAGAAAAAGATAGGACAGCATTTTTGTCTTCTATAGAGACACTGCCTTTTATCGATTGGGATGCCTGCGATCGTGAACTAATGGCACTGGTTATATAGTAATAGACAAAAAAAAGGGCAGACATTGCTGTTTTATATAGCAATATCTGCCCTTTTTCTTTTTTAACGTAATTGACTGTCTTTGCTACCGCGCCGGTTGAACAACTCAGCGGCTCTCGCCTCTTGTTCAAGTTCTGTCTGACAGCTGACGCAATGCTGAATACCAGGCACTGCTAACCGCCGTGCTTCTGGAATAGGCTTGCCGCATTCATCACACATCTCGGCACTGATGCCAGTTGGCAACGCACGTCTTGCCCGCTCTAATGCATCATTTACCGTTGCATCCATTTGCTCATGCTCAGCACCATCTCTTGACCAACCACCTGCCATAATTCTATCCTATTTACGATAATCAGATATTACAAATCGCTTTAATAACAAATAGATGGGGTTGTTTATAATTAATTGCAACCTACTAGAGCATGCCTCAATCTGAAAGTATGCGAATAAATGCGCTAAGTAATGACATTTCCTAGCAAAAAATCACATGACTAATCTTTTGGCTATAGCTCGACCACTTGCCCGCGTACCCCGATACTGGCATCACTCATCAGACAAACATAGCCTGCCATGATATCTTCAGGCGTTTTTAAGCTCATAGGACTCTCTCCTGGATAAGCATGGGCGCGCATATTGGTACGAGTGCCACCAGGATTGACACAGTTAAAACGTAAATTAGTCGTATTCTGCGTCTCTTGGGTAAAGATATCACTCATACCTTCTACGGCTTGCTTGGACAGCGCATAAGCACCCCAGAACGCGCGAGGATGTGTACCGACCGTGCTAGAGGTGAAAACAATAGAACCATTCTCAGCATCTTTAAGTAGTGGTAGCAGTGCTTGGGTGAGCATAAACGTCGAGGTAAAGTTCACCTTCATAACTTGTGCAAAAGTATCGACGTCATACATCTCAAGTGGGGTTAGCTGCCCAAGCATGCCCGCATTGTGCAAGATACCATCGAGCTGACCGACTTCTTTATTAATCAACCCCTCTAACTGCTGCATCTCAGCATAGGTTGCCCCTTCTAGATTCATCGGTAGCATGGCAGGCTGTTTGCCGCCAAGACTTTCAATCTCATCATAAACATATTCAAGCTTGCTGCTGGTACGTCCCAATAACAGGACTGTCGCTCCATAGCGAGCATAAGTCAGCGCGGCAACGCGGCCGATACCATCACCTGCACCTGTGACCAAAATAGTCTTACCGTCTAAACAATTATCAGATGGTACAAAGTTGCGAATATCGTTATGAGTTAAAGGTTGAGTTAGACTTTGAACGGTTTTTTGGTGGTCTTGCTGACTAGCTGACTGGTTAATATTGTCACTCATGGCATTGCTCACTGCTTATCGTTTAATAGTTGGGATGCTAAGTATTTATCGTATTTCTTTAAAAACATAGAGTGTGGCGGACTCGATTTATAATTTGATTTATAAATAGTCAAATTTACCAGAAGAAAGCAACAGTTTGTTTAATTGCTCAGGCGTATCAGTAATATAATCTGCGCCCCATTTCTTTAGGTTTTTTTGATCTTCAGGCGGAATATAACCATAAGCAGCTAGAATCGTCGGCATGCCAGCGGCATTACCAGCTTCGATATCACGGATATGATCGCCAACATAAATCACGCTTTCAGCGGCGCCGCGAGGGATACCAAGCTTCTCTAACGCCGCATACATAGGCTCTGGATCGGGTTTTGAGCGAGACACATCATCAGGACAGACCAAAGCAGAACAGCGCCCGTCTAACTGCATCTTTTCTAGTAATTTTTCTGCCAGATAACGCGGCTTGTTGGTCACAATACCCCATGGCACCCCTTTTTCTTCAAGAGCAGTCAACACGTCTTCTAATTCAGCGAACACACAACTATCGACGCATATCTCAGCTTCATAATCATCTAAAAACTGTTGGCGAAACTCCTGCAAAGCTTCTTCGCTAACCTCAATTTGATCGTTATGACGTAGCATCAACTGTACCATCGCTGAGGCACCAGCAGAAACTTGCTCGCGAATTTCTGTTTCAGGCGGTGCTTGCCAATCATTTTCGCGGCTCATTTTACCGATAATACGGACAAAATCAGCAGCCGTATCGATTAATGTCCCATCGAGATCAAATAAAACCGCTTTTACAAATTGGCTCATAGTGAATGCTCTTAATATAGATAAGGTGTTGAGTGAAATAGTATGGCATGAAAACAACCAAATACGGCATTCAGCTTAAGCCAGTGGCTTGTGTACTGCCATCATGTAATTGACATCGACATTTTGAGCTAGCCAATAGCGCTTGGTCAGCGGATTATAATGCAAGCCAATGATATCTTGACGTGTGAATCCCGCATCAATTACCATTTTGTCTAGCTCAGCTGGCGTGATAAATTTGGCATAGTCATGAGTACCGCGATCGAGCAAGCGCAATACATACTCTGCCCCAACGATGGCAAATAGATATGATTTAGGGTTTCGATTGATCGTCGATAGCACGCAAACACCGCCTGGTGCCAATAACTCAAAACACGCCTGCACAATCGAGCTGGGGTCAGGCACATGTTCGAGCATCTCCATACAAGTCACTACATCAAACTGACCTGCATGAGTTTTGGCCAATTCTTCTACTGGGATATGCTGATAGCGCAGCGTCTCATGTAAAGCGCTTTGCTCTGCATGCAGCGCTGCCGCTTTTAGGTTTTCGGTACCCAAATCAATCCCTGTCACATCCGCACCGCGACGTGCCATAGACTCTGACAATATACCGCCGCCACAGCCGACATCGAGCACTTTTTTTCCAGCCAAGCCGGTTTCAGCCGTTTTATGAATATCTGTATCAGCACTGTCATTTTGATAACTGCGCTTGACGTTTTCTTCTATCCAATTTAGACGCAGTGGATTTATTTCATGCAAGGTCGCAAATGCACCCGTCTTACTCCACCATTCGCTTGCCAACTTATTAAACTTGTCGACTTCGCTAGGATCTACATTAATGGCGGTAGCCGTTGTATCATCAAGACCGCTGTTTGCTTGCTCATTCAAAGAAGGCGAGGAAGATAGAGCTGAGCTCATTGCATTTTTCCTTTATTGTCATTATCGTTGTAATCATATACAGTGCACAATTATGTGCCTAATATTAGCATGAGAGCGGCAGCTTTGTCGTGAGTACATCGTCACCGATTGTGAATGCTCTTAGCAAACGTTCATACTTTCTGTACCGTTTTTTTAGAGGATAGATGCTTCAAACAGCTTCAAACCTAAATAATAAAACGCTAAAAAAATTCCAAAAAATGCGGTGAAATAAGCCTTAAATAATGGCTCACAGCTTTACAACCATTAGTTAAGAATCGGATTCACAAGCGACCATGTTTTACGTTATTATAGTCGATACGTCACTATAGTTCGATTATACTCGACACTGTCTCGTTTGGGCACTTTAAAAACCTGTGCGCTATACCCAAAACCATACGATACTAAAACACCTCAACAAACCCTAAGTTTTCACACCTCAAGGATAAAGTATGAAACGTGTCATCACACTGACTGGTCTGGCCATGGCCATTGGACTTGCCACTATGGGCGCACAAGCTGCCGACTATGTCGCCGGAAAAGACTATCGCGTGCTAGACAATCCAGAAAAAATCAGCGGTGATGCTATCATTGTTCGTGAGTTTTTTTGGTATGGTTGCCCGCATTGTAACGTTCTTAACCCGCATATGGAAAAATGGGCTAAAAACAAAGACAAAGACGTTGCCTTTTTCAAAACGCCAGCAGCGCTTAACCCTGTCTGGGAAGCCAACGCTCGTGGTTTCTATGCCGCTCAGCTGCTAGGGTTTGAAGACAAGACCCATGACGCGCTATTTGATGCCATTCACAAAGATGGTAAGAAAATCTTTGACCAATCATCATTAAGCAAATGGTATGCATCGAAAGGCGTTAATGAGAAGAAATTCAATAGCCTTTATAATTCATTCGCCGTTGGGACGAAAATTGGTCGTTCACAAGCAGGCGCTAAGCGTTATCAGCTCTCTGGTGTGCCAGCAGTCGTCGTACAAGGCAAATACGTTGTCACTGGTGAAAGCGCTACTGTACCTAAAGTCGTTGACTATTTGGTTGACAAAGTGCGTGCTGAAAAGAAATAAGTTAAGTACTAATATAAATTAGGTACCGTTATAAATTAGGGACTAGCATTTATCTATAAGTGTCATTTGTACCTAAATGCTCTTACCCATAAAAAAGCCAATCACTTGATGATTGGCTTTTTGCATTTGCAGACTACTTTAGTTTATAAGTGGAGATATTGTATAAATAGTGGTCAAAGCTATTTAGTCGCTATCATCTTATTATTTTTCTTTTTTCAATTGCGACAAAATAGCGACTTCACGAATATAACTGGCTAAGTCTGCTTTAGACTCTGCCATCAGCTCATCATCTTGGGTATGTTTGGCGTATTCAATCCATAACAGTAATTGATACATACTATTTTGTTCAGATGCTTGGTATTGTTTAACGAACTGCTTAAGCGTCCCTTCATCATTAATATTTAAACGCTCAAACCAACTTTCTATTTTTGAGACCTGTTCTTTAGGGAAAAACGCATCAAATAATGCTTTTACCAATTCGTGGCGGTTTTCTTCACTAATGAGCTTACCAACGCGCTTGGTTTGGCGAATACGAGCATTAGCACTAGTGATATCGGCCAATGCCATGAGTTCTGCCATAAAATAGTCACTGGCTGGCAGATTTTTGAGCTGCTTTTTCGATAAGCTGGCAAGTGGTATCGACAACTTCTGCAAACGCTCATGGGCTTTTTTGAGTTCAGTGCGCGAAACGCGCATATCCTGTTCTTTCCAGTCAATCATAAAAGCTTTCCAAAATAATAAGTAATAAAATTAATAAGGGCGTGTCCTCATTTTAAAAATAGTCATAAAAATTAAGACATGCCCTGATGTTTACCAATAACTACCAACGATTTTTTTCACGATGTTTCGCCAGCACTTTTATACTTTGCGGCATAACATCGGCAAGACGACGTTGTAAATTATCGGTGATGAATACTGAACGATGCTTACCACCAGTACAGCCAATAGCCACTGTCACTGTATGGCGGTTATTGTGTAAAAATTCGGGCAACCAACGGGTTAAAAACTTATCTATATCATCAGTCATCTCAGCCACTTCTGGATAGTCGGCAAAGAATGCAGCAACTTCCATGTCTAGACCTGTCGAAGTACGCAATTCAGGGTTCCAATGCGGATTCGGCAAAATCCTCACATCAAAGACAAAATCTGCATCAATAGGACTGCCATATTTAAAGCCAAAAGACAGCAGATTAATCACAATCTGATTGTCCACGCCGACATGTTCACGCAAGCTGTCTTTCAATTGATGAATATTCAAATTGCTGGTATCAATTCTGATATCGGCATGACCTGCGATAGGCTCTAACAGCTCCACTTCTTTTTTAATCGCGGCAGGTAGATTAAAAGCAATGTGCTTGGCATTGTCACTATCGATATCCTGCGACATCAGCGGATGTACGCGGCGTGTCGCATTAAAACGTGCTATCAAAGTGCTTTCTTGCGCGGTCACATACACCACTTTGACCGCATGCGCCCCGTATGTTTTTTTTAGGGATGCATGCATCTCTGCAAAGTTGGATAGATCCGCTCGCGGTGTTCGAATATCAACACCAAGCGCAATACGACGAATCCCACTTTCATTGACCAATTTATGCGCAGCATCCGGCAATAAGGATAACGGTAAGTTATCAATAGGATAATATCCTAAATCTTCTAAGATATTTAATACTGAGGTTTTACCTGAGCCTGAACGCCCTGATACCACTAGGATACTGAGCTTGTCGGTTGCTATTTTACACGCTGCCTGCTCAGATTGACTGTTATTTTCACCCTGACTCACATCCATGATTCACCCATTCTAGTCCATTGCATCCTGCAAATTACTATGTCACAACGATTGATCCACCGTCACCAATTGATTGTCTAACAAACGTGCACGTCCTAGCCAAGCAGCGACTAGAATCATCAAATTCTTGTTTTCTACATTAAAAGTTAAAGTATCATTAGTGAGTGACTCTAGCATATCGGTTTTAATGTCTAAATAATCAATAATGAAGCCAGCATCCGTAATACGCTGATGCGTTTCTGCTAGCAACGACTGAACAGCTTGTTGGCTCTGTTCGCCTTTTTCTAACTGCTTTGCTAAATATTGTAGCGCTTGATGGATAACAGGTGCTACCTCACGTTCAGTAGCACTTAAATATTGGTTACGCGATGAGAGTGCCAAACCATCTGCAGCGCGGACAATAGGTGCCCCTATAATTTCAATGGGATAACTTAAATCACGTACCAATTGCTTAATAATCGCTAATTGCTGATAATCTTTTTGTCCAAAAACAGCCATATCCGGTTGTACGATATTGAACAGTTTAGAGACGACAATACCAACACCGTCAAAATGCCCAGGGCGTGATTGACCACATAATTGAGTGGTAATAGCACCTGCAAGAACGGAAGTCGGCGGCGGTAAGACAGGGTACATCTCTTCAATACTGGGCGCAAACACATAATCAGTATCGACCGTTGCTAGCTTAGCGACATCCTCATCAAGCGTGCGAGGATAACTATCAAAATCCTCTCCCGCGCCAAATTGAGTAGGGTTGACAAAAATACTAACCACCACGATATCAGCATGTTGCTTGGCTATTTTTACTAATTCAAGATGGCCAGCATGCAGATTGCCCATCGTTGGCACTAAAGCGATGCGCTGTGGGCCATCTTGATTGTCATTTTTTTGTCCACGATAAGACTGTAAAGCTGTACGCAATGCGGAGATATGATGATGAATGATTGGCATGGTTAACTATTCTTCTACTGATAATCGTAAAAACTAAAATGTTAGCTAAACTGGTGCTGCTCGGTTGGAAAACTGCCTTCACGTACTGACTGCTGGTAAAGGGCAAATGCGCCTTCGATACTGTGCGCGCTATTACGTTCATCGGTCAAAAAGTCATGAATAAAGCGCGGGACACGGCCGTGTGCCATACCTAGCATGTCATGCATGACCAACACTTGACCATCCGTATCCGCACCAGCACCAATCCCAATAACTGGCACTGCGACGGCTTCCGTCACTGCTTTTGCAAGCTCAGCAGGTACGCATTCTAACACTAGCAGCGCAGCACCTGCCGCAACGACTGCTTTCGCATCAGCAAGCAATTTATCAGCCGCTTCGTCACCACGACCTTGGATTTTATAACCACCAAACACATTGACTGATTGCGGTGTTAATCCTAAATGCACACAAGTAGGCGTCCCTGCTTGCGCCAAAGTTGTGATTAAATCGCAAAGCTCACTACCGCCTTCAATTTTAATCACATGCGCGCCCGCCTGCATCAGCTGGCGACTATTGGCAACCGCTTCTGGTAGGGTGACATAGCTCATAAATGGTAGGTCAGCCAATATCAGCGCGTGTTGATTGCTACGTGCAATATTGGCTGTATGATAAGCCATGTCATTGACAGTCACGGGTAACGTTGAGTCATGACCTTGCACCACCATGCCCAAACTGTCACCGATTAAAATGGTATCAATCTCTGCTTTTTCCATCATGCGTGCAAACATCGAGTCATAGCACGTTAAGCAAGTGAACTTGGTACCGTCTTTTTTAAATTTTTTTAAAGTAGATAACGTCGTCATATGATCCTCGATTAACCTGTAGTGCTTTTAACTGTTTCTAGCCATTATTCTGATTGTAATCAAAACACTTAGCAATCGTTTGGTATGGTTGATTCAACTTAAAACAGGTTAACGCTGTCACTGTTTTATAGTAGATTGGTTATAGCAGTTTTAAGCCTGTCCAATCTTTGCTAGGCGGATAATCATCTATTGATTTACTAGCAATGATAAGCGCTGGTGCTAACTCTCGCAGCGGTAACAAAACAAAATTACGCTCAAACAATCCAGCGTGCGGTACGGTCAACTGCGGCTCAGTGATTTGCGCTGCACCGTATAACAAAATATCAACATCCAAACTACGCTCACCCCAACGCCGTATTCGTGCGCGCTTAGCCTGCTCTTCTAACTGTTGGCAGTAGCTAAGCAAATCTAAAGGCGGCAGTATCGTCTCAAACTCAGCGACGGCATTAACAAAGTCAGGCTGATCTTGCGGCCCCATAGGTGCTGAAGCGTAAAATGAAGAAACACGAACCGCGCGTATTTGCTTATGCTCTTGCATCGCTGCGATTGCCTGCTGCAAATGCTCTACCGGTGAACCCAACTCGTTAGACAAATTGCTACCCAAACCTACATAGCAGGTTACCCAATTAGCGTTGCCCGCATCGTCAGTAATGTTAGACATTGTTGGTACTAGGCTGGCGACGGCGACGTTTCGATGGTACAGGGCCTTTATTGTCATTCACACTACTCGTACCAGCATTGCCGTTAGCAGACTTTGCTTCTGTCGTTTTGGCTGGTTTTTTTGCACTTGCAGGTGTCGCAACCTTAGCCACTTTTTTACGCTCAGCCGTTTTTTTAGCCGGAATATCTACTTTATCAGTAGGCTGGGCTGCTGGCTTAGGTGCTTTTTTTGCATACTTTGCTGCAGCTTTATCGTTGTTGTTAACCGTTACTGGCGTCTCTGTGCTATTAGCAAGATTTATACTATCTACACTTGGCTGACGACGGCGACGCTTATGCGGTATCGGCTCATTATTCATACTGACTAACGCAGGCGATCTTGCTACCGAACGAGCCACAGATGAAGACGTATCCTCTGACTGTATTGCTTTGGGCTGCTGAGCTTGATTTGAGAGATCAGGCTTATTATCAGCTTTACTATAAGAGTTAGCATCAGAACTGGCATCCTGATTTTTTAGCGCTTTCTCTGCCAATGCACTCTTATGAGCAGGTTTTTTCTGGACAGCCTCTTGACGACTATCAGGCTTATCGCCATTTGATAGCTGCTTCTGTAATGGCGGCACAACTTTTTCGTGCTCGATTACAAATAGTGGTGCAGGCTTGGAATGATGACGTTTATTTGCCGCTTGGTTGCTATTATTAGCAAGGGATAGCTGTCGTAACTGAGCAAGCTCATCACTATCTTGACTTACTTGCTGCGACTCATAATGCTTGTTTTTATTGCCACCAGATTGCTTAACAGAGGCAGATTGACTGGCAGCGCGGCGACGGCGTGCTGGAATATTTGACGGGTCATTTACCATATTCTGATCATTCCTACCCTGCTCAGCTGTATCATTGGCTTTGCTATGCTTGGTATTGTTTTGATGAGATATTGAGTGATCGACGCTATTTGACTCTGGCTTTTGACGATTGCGCCCACGACCACGCTGCGCTTGTTTATAGGCACCGCGACGAATGTTTTCATCAAAATCGTCAATGGCTTGCTGCTGCTCTCGTTCAGACAATGTTTGATAGGTTTGCCACCAATCGCCCATACCATTAGTAGACTCTGATAACGGATGCTCAGCATCACCGCATTGCTCACGCAACAACAAAAAGTCAAAACCCGCACGGAAGCGTGGATGCTCAGAGAGTTGAACGATTTGTTTACTACGCGGGGCTGCAAGTCTTGGCTGCAATATCCAGATATCACGGATAAACTGCTCTGCAAATTTAGGAATCGCCGTTTTGATACGTTGACGATCAATCACTTTACCAGCTGCATGCATTTGCGCTTCAGCAAACGGCATATTGCGCTTCTTAGCCTTTGCCAATTGATGCAGATAGTTTTCCCATAATAGCGCGGCATAAAAGAACGCGGGATTGATACTTTTGCCCGCAGCAATACGTTTGTCGGTATTAATAGCGACTTGATTGACCAGTGCACTTGGCTCAGACGGTGGATAGATAATTAAGCTATCAATCGCCCCCGACTCAAACAATAGCGGCAATAATGGCACTAAATAACCACCAGTAAACATCTTCTGGGTTTCATCATAGAGGCGATGCGGTGATATTTGCTCAAGCAATGCCCAGTTGCCATCATGAAACTGATCGGCTAACTCGTCATCAAACTCAAAACCGAGCTTGGCTTTGAAGCGTAAAGCACGCAACAAACGCACTGGATCTTCTTCGATACGCACTGGCGCATGACCCAACAGCCGAATGATTTTATTATCAATATCTTCAAGGGCACCGCAAAAATCATGAACCACCCCTTTGAGCGGCTGATAATAAAGCGCATTAATAGAGAAATCACGACGAGAGAAGTCTTGTTTGATATCGCCCCAAACATTATCACGCAGAATCATACCGTCTTGATTGGTATTAGCATCATTGGTTGGTGGACCACGGAAAGTAGCGACCTCAATCAACTCACGGCCTGAATACACGTGCGCCAACTGAAAGCGGCGACCGATAATGCGGCAGCGCTTGCCAAAGACGTCTTTGATCTCATGCGGCTTGGCATCAGTGACAGCGTCAAAGTCTTTTGGACGCAGACCCAATAAGGTATCACGCACACCACCACCAACGATATAGGCGTCAAACCCAGCTCGGGTCAATGTGGCAATGACTTCAGTAATGGAATTGGGTAATTCAGATTTGTTCAGTTCTAACTGCTTGGCGGCACGCTCGGCCATGCATCTACTCCTCGCCGGTATTCTTTAACCACCCCTGAATAACACAGCGTTTATCAGGCGGATGTACCCGCTAGTTTAACAAATTTTGCGCGTAGTAGGTGTGTTATGACATTTACTTACGTGCTATTTTGTCAATATTGGGGTTAATTAAAGCAAAATACGGCCCTTAATCTTGTACGCGTAAACGTCCTCGATTTTTCTCAACCGTTTTTGCGCCAATACCCTTGACCTTTGCTAACTCATCAACGGTCTTAAAACTACCAAACATCTCACGATATAGAATAATCGCTTGGGCTTTACTGCTACCGATACCATTTAGCGAAACCAGCTCGCCTTCACTGGCTCGATTGATATTCACAGTGGCTTGATCACGTGCCTGTGTTTTGGCACTTTCTTGCGCCAATAGATAATCGTAGGCACGCTGAGGATTATCAAAACAAGGCGCAGCTTGAACACTGTTCAAGATGAGAACCGCCAATACTAGACTGAAAACAGCCGTATTGACTAAGCTAACAAACGAGATCTTATGATAAACGTTCATGTTGTTTCGCCGCTTCCCATAGTGCATCCATCTCTGTTATATCGCTGTCTTCTAAACGCTTACCACTTACCGCTAATTGCTCTTCAATATAGCCAAAACGTGATTTAAATTTATGCACACACGTTAAGGTGGCTGCTTCTGCATCAAGGTTAAGTTTACGGGCGACATTGACGAGCGCAAACATACAATCACCCAGCTCCTTTTCAATCTCTCTGATATTGGCTTTGCTTATGTCATATTCAGCAGCATCTTTTGATTTATCTATCAATTCAGCCTTTAACTCGGTAATCTCTTCATCTAGCTTATCAAAAGCACCGCTAACGCCTTCCCAGTCAAACCCTAACTTTGACGCCTGTTTTTGTACATCTTGCGCTTGCATGAGCGCACTGCCCGCCTTGGTATTGTCTAGACGACGTTTTGGTTTGCCTCGTGCCTCGCGCGCTTGCTGCTCTTCTGCTTTGATCTCATCCCAACGAGCTTTTACTGCCGCGTCATCTTCAAGGGTTTCAGCCTCAAACACATGCGGATGACGACGAATGAGCTTTTCTTGTAAAGTGGTGATAACATCGCTCATATCAAAGCGACCTTGCTCGGCATACATCTGACAATGAAAAACGACTTGCAGCAGCACATCGCCAAGCTCGCCTTTGATATCCTCATCGTCATTATCTTGTACCGCTTCTCCCAACTCATAGGCTTCTTCGATAGCATAAGGAATTAAACTATGATTGCTTTGTTTTTTATCCCACGGACAATCAACACGTAGCCGTGCCATCAAAGCCAATAAATCGTCTAATTCACCGCTAGCAGTTGGCGTCCCTTGCACTGGCGCGGGCACTGTTACTTTATTGTCTAAAATACTCATAAGGAATGCTCTTATTTTTTTGTCTA
Organism: Psychrobacter sp. PG1; assembly: GCF_014897815.1. GTDB lineage: Bacteria > Pseudomonadota > Gammaproteobacteria > Pseudomonadales > Moraxellaceae > Psychrobacter. Next base: position 154,495 of record NZ_JABUZG010000055.1, on the reverse strand, counting down.
TTGTGCTGTTTGCTAGCTTTACGTAATACAGAAGTTGCCATTTTATTGTTTAGTATAGCGTGCAGCTTAGTCATGAATCGCTACAAATTTGAGTCAAAATTATTGACACTCACTTAACTCATTCGGCAGTTAGTGTATCATTGAACGCTTATTAGCTTATAATTATGCTATCTACTTTCTTATTTTATCATTGCTCACGTGCAAGGAATTTTATCATTATGTCGACTTCTGCGACCACCAGCTATCAGCCAGCCACGGAATTCAATGCTATCACCATCAATTCGTTTAAAGCTTATGATATACGCGGCGAACTTGGCGTGAATCTAGATGAAGATATCGCTTATCGCATCGGGCGCGCCTTTGCACAGATTCTATATCAGCGTTATCAGGCATCTGCTCAAACCCAAACCAATGATATAGCAGACCTAAAACCAGCTATCGTCATTGGTAGTGATATTCGCCACTCTAGTGAGCAATTAAAACAAGCCGCTATCAAAGGCATCGTTGATGCAGGTGTCGACGTGATTGACTTGGGCATGAGCGGTACAGAAGAAGTGTATTTTGCTACCAGTTACTATCAGGCTTTGGGTGGTATTGAGGTCACAGCCAGTCATAACCCTATTAACTATAACGGCTTAAAACTGGTTAAGGAGCACTCAAAGCCAATCAGTGCTGATGATGGTTTGGCAGAGATTCAAGCATTGGCAGAGTCTGGGAAATTTACCGCTACTAATACTCTAGGAAAACTGCAATTATTAACTGATAAAAGCGCTTATATCAATCATGTCATGACTTTTATCGATACCGATAAGCTCAAACCCCTCAAATTAGTGATTAACTCAGGCAATGGCAGTGCAGGGCCTGTGGTTGATTTGTTGATTGAAAAGCTTGCACAAGCTGGTGCGCCAATTGAAGTGATTAAACTGCATCATACGCCGGATGGTAGCTTCCCTAATGGCATCCCCAACCCTATGATTGAAGCCAATAGAGTGGCGACTCAACAAGCTGTTTTGGAAAACAAAGCCGACCTTGGCATTGCCTTTGATGGCGACTTTGACCGCTGCTTTTTATTCGATGAACATGGTGAATTTATTGATGGTAGCTATATCGTTGGGATGCTCGCTCAAGCATTTTTGAATAAGTACCAAAATGAATCAATCGTCTACGATCCACGTGTCATTTACAATACTGAAGCGGTGATTAAAGAGCATGACGGTAAGGCTGTCATCAGTAAGTCTGGGCACTCATTTATCAAACAGGTCATGCGCGAGTCTGGCGCGGTTTATGGCGGCGAGATGTCTGCACACCACTATTTCCGTGACTTTTTCTATTGCGATAGCGGCATGATTCCATGGTTGTTAACCATTGAATTGTTATCTATCACTGGTAAAACCCTATCGGAATTGGTCACTGGCTATATTCAAGCATATCCTAGCTCAGGCGAGCTTAATTTTCGTCTCACCACTCATGATGCTCCAACGATTATTAGCGCTATTGAGGAAAAATTTAGCAGCGAAAATCCGACCAAATCAACCCTTGATGGCTTAAGCCTTAACTTCGGCGAGTGGCGCTTTAATCTGCGTACCTCAAATACCGAGCCACTTATTAGATTAAACATTGAAAGTCGTGGCAATGAAGAATTGTTAGCTATTAAAGTTAAAGAGATTCAACAGTGGCTAGCGACACAAGGTGCTGTACCAGCGTAAACGAATACGATTTAATATGGGTGATTTCGACTAAAAATCAAAAAAGCTCGCTGATAATTATCAACGAGCTTTTTTGATGACAGAAAAACTGAAATAAAGCTATTTAGACCGACCAATGCCCATATAGTCACCTACCAGACTATCGATCTGCAATCGTGTCAGTGCATTTTGCGCATCAAATACTGGCATCGCGTGTTGATTAAGCTTGGCAATATCTAGTTGATCTTGTGGCGACCAACTAATAATAAAAATCGCCTGTGCGGCACTTAGCTGCTGATAAGGATTATTAATCAATTGCAGTAATGATTGCTGCTGATAAAGCATGGCAAGTTCATCTTGTGCTTTATCGCTATACACCAAAGTACGAATATTATAAGACCATAATAACGCTAGCAATGGATGTATGGCTGAGCCTGCGGTACGTCCTGAGCCTGATTTATAACTACCGCCCCAAATCATCACCGTTTTATTGTCAATAAATCCATCAAAATATTGCCAGAATTTACGGAATATCAGCTCTTTTTGATCTTCGTTGATGTGCATGACTGACTGCAACAGCGGCATCTCTAAACTGTGCGTTTGGCTGGACTGTTGTAATTTAGCCAGCTCGGTCGGTAGTGTGTTACCACCAAAGCCCCAGCCTGCTTGCAGATAACTGCTGCCGACCCGCGCGTCTAGCCCCATGATACGACTGACTTGCTTGATATCTACCTGTTGACTGTCCGCCAAGCGTGACATCTCATTCATAAAACTCACTCGCGTCGCCAGCATCGCCATGATACTGCTACGGGCAAACTCTATCGTTGCGATATCAGCGTGATGAGCGGCACGCGCATGCTGCATTAACGGCTTCAATACTTCTAGATGCTGGCTACTATTGGCTGTTTTTTCACCAAGCAACCACAGTGAGGGATTTAACATTGAGCTATAAGCATCACCGTCTTGCAAGAATACAAACGGCACATAGTAGACCCACGCGCGCTGCAAATTTTGCGCCAGTGCTGAGACCACCCCTAGTTTCTCAATGCCACTTATAATCACGGGTAGCGATTGCTGATGACTATGGTTGAAGGCAGTAATCCAGCTGGCTTCTGCCCATACTGGCTTGATACTGTCTAAAAATAACCAATACAGCGCAACGGTGCTTTGGTCGTCAATCTTACTAATCTCATTGCTCTCATTGATGTGACGACTGTCACTAAAATTTGTCGTTTCATAATATTGTATTAACGTGTCAGCGCTAGCTGGTAATGCTGTACTGATAATAACCTGCTGCTGCTCGTACATCTGCCACAGTGCTTGTAAATGATGCTCAAAGCCGTATTGTTGTATTTGCTGCGTCAATAGCTCAATATCTGCATAAAAATGCACGCGCTGACCGAGACTTGCCAGCACCACGGCGCTAGTAATGGCCTCAATGCTATGACCAATAAGCACACAAACTTGCTTGCTTGCAGTGCTTTGTGATTTAGATTCATGCGTATATTTAGGTGTATTGTCATTTATAGAAACAGCGCTCATGCGTTCACCTTTAATGATTATCGACTTAGTATAGTCAATCCTATATAAATCAGATACGGTGTCAGGCTCGCTTAGTCTACTATTTGTAGTACTTTCGCTCGCCTTCCTTGTATCCAAATTATATTGAACCGACTATAGCAAAACGATCAAGACAGCTGCTGAATATGTTTTAAGAGCTGGTTAGTAGAGCTGTCAAACTGACCCTCACCTGCTTGCTGCATGGCTTGATGTACGGACTCCGCCATTTGCTTACCCATCTCGACGCCCCATTGATCAAACGGGTTAATATCCCAAATGCTGGCCATGACATAGACTTTATGTTCATAAAGCGCAATCAGTGCGCCCAAACTGTGCGGCGTCAGCTCATCGATCAGCAATGTAGTTGACGGCTGATTGCCACGGTAATATTTATACTTGTCCGCAGCAGAAGCCACTTGAACCTCAGACTCTTGGAGCGCGGCATTACCAAAAGCCAGTACTCGACTTTGCGCCAAGCAATTGGCTAAAGACAGCTCATGCTGCTGCTGTAATGGCGTGTTTTGCGATTGACCACTATAACGGCGCACACAAGCAATAAAGTCACAAGACACCTGCTGTGTGCCTTGATGTAGCAACTGATAAAAGGCATGCTGCGCGTTAGAGCCAATCTCGCCCCATAAAATCGGGCAAGTATCATAATCAATATGATCACCGTGTTGGGTGACCGACTTACCATTACTCTCCATCTCAAGCTGGGTTAAGTAGCTTGGTAAATAGTTGAGACGACCATCATAGGGCAATACGGTATGAGCATTTACCTGTAAAAATGTACTGTTCCAAACTGCAAGTAGCCCCAATAATACGGGTAGGTTCTCTGCAAAATCCGTCTGCGCAAAGTGCTCATCCATACTATGCGCACCAGCTAATAACTCTTTAAACCCAGCCATACCAATACGAATGGCAATGGCCAGTCCTATCGCCGACCATAAAGAGAATCGACCGCCAACCCATTCCCAAAGTTGCAGCTGATGCTCAGGATGAATACCCCACTCACTCATTTTTTCGCTGTTAGCGGAGATACCAATAAAGTGGCGGCGTAGCACACTGTCTTCAGTACCTGCACGCAGCTTGGCAGTGGCAAGCAACCATGACAAGGCCGTCTTTGCATTGGATAAGGTATCCACCGTACCAAAAGATTTGGATGAGATAATAAACAAGGTGGTCTCAGGATTGAGGTGCTTCAGCAAGTTATCAAGCTGAGTACCGTCCATATTAGAGACGAAATGTACTTCAATTTCAGTATCTGCCCACTCATCCAGCGCGGTAGTCGCCATAAGCGGGCCAAGATCAGAGCCACCAACGCCAATATTAACCACATCCGTAATAGCTTGACCAGAAAACCCGCGCCATGTACCACTACGGACACGTTCAGATAAACGTGCTACTTGCGACAGACTATCATGCACATCAGCGACGACATTTTGCCTATCAACGTCTAGTTTGGCAGACTCTGGCAATCGTAGTGCTGTATGCAAGGCAGCACGCGCTTCACTGGTATTGACCATCGCGCCTTGCATAAGTGCATCAATCCTTGTGGACAATTCACAGCTTTCTGCTAGCTGCAACAGATTTGCCAGTACCTGCTCGTCAATACATTGCTTGCTATAGTCCATATATAGCGCGCCAGCTTGCATGCTAAAGCGCGTTGCACGACTGTCATCTTGTGCAAACAAAGCTGCCAGTGACCATGGCTGCTTTGCTAGCGTTTGTAGTTGCTGCCAGTATGTCGAGTTTCGAGCACTGTTATAAGCGCTATTGCCCTTCATCTCAGCCATCAGCTACTCATCTTCTGCTAATTGCTGCTCAGCAAAATAGATAAATGCTTGCATATATGAGCGCATATCGCCTGCATCATAGCTGTAGCCGCGCATGGTCGTGACATTCACGCCGTATTCGCTAATCAACGCATCAATCGCATCGGTCAGCTGAATTTCACCACCGACCGAGGCTTTGGTATTGGCCAAATAATCAAAGATATGATTGCTAAAGACATAACGACCAACAACTGCTAATTTCGAAGGAGCATCGGCTAAGTTGGGCTTTTCTATAAATCCCGCGACTTTAAAGCTGGCATTTATATTTGCTTTATCATCTTCCCTATTCACTTCACTAAACGCTTCATTCAATTTGGCAATACCATACTTATGCACATCTTCATCAGCGACTTTATCCACCAATATCTGTGAATGGTTGTCTTCAGCAAAAGCATCAATCATAAAGGCTAAGTTATCAGCAGCCATATCGCCCGTAAAAGGATCAAGCACAACATCGGGCAATAATACGGCAAAATCATGCTCACCGATAATCGGGCGCGCAGCGAGTACCGCGTGTCCCAAGCCCAACGCCTTACCCTGACGTATCATCGAAACCGTCACATCATCTGGTAGCCAGTTTAAGCTGTCCGCCAGCTGCTCCTTACATTTCGTTCTGAGCTGACTGTCCAGCTCAGCATTGATATCGAAGTAGTTTTCAATCGCGCTCTTTTGTGCATGACCAACCAAGACAATATGCTTAATACCAGCAGCAATCGCCTCTTCGACGACATAATGAATGGCAGGACGATTGCCAAGCGGCAATAGCTCTTTTGGCACAGATTTAGACAATGGCAACATACGAGTACCAAAGCCTGCAACAGGGATAACGGCGTGAGTTATTTTTTTCATACTTCAATAATCCTATAAACTTAATATCTATAATTAGCAATTATAAAAAGCCTTGTCTAGGGTTCACTTCAAAGCTTACTTAATACTTCATGTGTGGCTAAGTTTTCTTTTAAATTCAGCATATCTACTTGAATGCTATCTGGTATTCCAACAAATAAAGCTTGTGGAGCATTTGCTTGTTTTTCGACACTAGCCATAACCAAACACGCTTTTTGATGAAGTGTATCTATGTGCCATAGTCGCCATGCTTCCCAATAGTCTAAACGAGCCAGCGCTGCTGTACGATTATAAATACCAAATTTCTCGGATGTCATTAGGGAGTTGGGACGATGACTGGCGATGGTCAACGGTTTTTTAACGATTACGATGCTTTCACTGCCATAGACTAGCTTTAAACGCTCAAAAAACTCACTATCAGCCCCTGTGCGCACGATATGCCACAAACCAGTCTCTTGTTTAACTGTTTGCAAACGAAACATAGGCGAAGCTGGGTTTTGACGCAGAAAGGGATATATTTGACGTACATAATATTGGCCATCATAATCTAATCTCAACCAATGGGATGTCGTGGCAATGATACTAGCGTCTTCTATCAATGGCCGCACTTGCTCTGCTATTTTTTGTGGATGTGCCCAATCATCAGAATCTTGACAGGTTAAAAATTCACCTGTCGCATATTGTGCACCAATGCTTTTGGCAGCAAATGTACCTGTATTTTTTGGTAGAGAAATAACTTTTATAGCGGTATTGTAAGCACTTAGGTGCTGCAAACGCAGTAAGGTATCATCGGTACTGGCATCATCAACCACTATTATTTCTAAATCTTGCCATGTCTGCTGTAGTAGGCTATGAATACAGCTATCTATCGTTTCGCTGGCATTATAAGTAGTGATCATAACGGTCACTTTATGCAGCTTACTATTACTTTGAGAGTCTTGATCTTTATTTATTTGCTCTATTACTCGTAGATTGGTCACCGTAAAAGGCTGTTGCTCATCAGACAGTGCTATTTGACTAAGCTGATGATGAGTAAATATTTCATTTAAATTGGCAAGCTTAGCCAGTGGCATATGAAGTGCTATATTATTGTAGAGACATCTTTTATCTGCATACTCATCATCTGCTTGGTATGATAAAAAACCATTTAAGTAATTATCGATGTTAGTATCTAGTGGGTAATACTGTCGTAAAAGCGCAATATATAAACCCTGATAATAGCTTCTATCTAAAGTACCTACCTTTTCTTTCTGCACTTTCAAAAAATTACATATCACTTCAGGATAGAAAGATATTGTCTCTTTAATAAATTCATGATGAAATTGACGGTATCTTTTATGATATAAGATATACTCTATATGACTTTTGGCCATACTGTCGGTTAATTTCTGACGCTTAATATTAGCAATGGTAAACACTAATTTATGGCGTGGTGTCTTTACTGGTAACCATGATGAATATTCTAAGACGGTATGATACAAGCCTAAACGTGCTGCATACCAACGCCGTTTAGCAGTAGTATAGCGCAGCCTAGGCTTTAACGCCGCTAAAGCCTGAGTAAACGGTTTATTCCTAACATAAAAAAAGTATTTCAAATCGAGACCTAATTAGTAATCTGAACCAGATAAATCTCGAGTATATACTTTATCTAAGCTACCTGATAACTCTTCTGATAGTCGATTGGCTACGATAATATCTGCCCTATTCTTAAAAGCCTCTAAGTCATTCACAATTTCACAATCTAAAAAGCTACCTTCATCAGACTTTGGCTCATAGATAATGACAGTCGTACCCAATCTTTTTAAGTGCTTGATGATACCTTGGATAGCCGATGCACGGAAATTATCAGATCCTGCTTTCATGATCAGACGATAAATACCCACCATCTTAGGATTACTCGATACGATATCATTAGCGATAAACTCTTTACGAGTATTATTTGATGAAACCACTGCTTGTATTAAATTCTGCGGTACATTTTCATAATTAGCCAGTAGCTGCTGAGTGTCTTTAGGGAGACAATAGCCACCATAGCCAAAGGATGGATTGTTATAAAAATCCCCTACCCGTGGGTCTAAACAAACACCTTTAATTATCTGCTCAGTATCTAGGCCATGAACAGCGGCATAAGTATCAAGCTCGTTAAAGTAAGAAACGCGCAGCGCAAGATAAGTGTTAGCAAATAGCTTGACGGCTTCTGCCTCCGCACTATTAGTTAATAGAATAGCTGGATTTTCTTTAACCGCACAATCTGCCACCATCTGCGCAAAACTCTGGGCGCGCTCTGATTGTTCACCAACGATGATACGTGATGGATAAAGATTATCGTACAGCGCTTTACCTTCTCGTAGAAACTCAGGAGCAAAGATAAGATTATCAATGCCCAGTTTCTTTTTCGTTTTTTGGGTAAAGCCAACAGGAATAGTAGATTTAATGATGATAAGAGCATCAGCATTAATTGCTAGTACGTCTTTAATTACCGTCTCAACACTACTAGTATCAAATGAGTTGGTATCTGTATCGTAGTTGGTCGGTGTGGCTATCAGCACATAGTCCGCATCGATATAAGCCTGCACCTTGTCTATCGTTGCATGCAAATCCAGCTCTTTACGCGCTAAAAAGTTCTCTATTTCTTTGTCATCGATAGGTGACTGACGCTGATTGATTTTATTGATTTTATTTTCGTCAATATCTAAAGCAATCACGGTGTGCTGCTGTGCTAGTAATACAGCATTTGATAGACCGACATACCCTGTGCCTACGATAGTTATTTTCATAATCCACTCTTGCTTTTCTTAAGTATTAATTCATATTTTCCATATAAATAACTTGGAGCATCTTTTAGCATTTTAGTTTTATATATGTCTATAGACCTTTTAGAAATATTTATTGCTTCTTCATATCTACCAAAATTTGATAGAGTTTCAGCAACCATATACAGAGCTTCAAAATCCATTTTCTCTAAATCTTTTAAATGTTTTTCCATGGTTTCAAGAAGAAATTTATTTTGTTTTTCAGAAGAAAGGCTCGCCTTACGAAAATAATTAAAAAAGGCTTTATGATCGTCTAGGTAGAGCTCTGAGAACTTACTTAGAAGATTATTACTCATTTTTCCATCTTCATATATTTGAATAACAATACTCTTTAAAACCCCAGTACTATTTAAAAATCGAGCTAAATCATGACCTGAATATGGAACTTCGATAAATTTAGCAGTGCTATTATCAATTAAATCCTGATAACTGATAATATGTTTATTATCCATTATATGTATAGGATCATATAATATATATATTACTCCTTCCTGTTCACGTATATTATCTACTTCATTAAAAATCATTTTTCCTTGTAATGCATCAAGCTCTTTTTGCCATCTATTTTCGTAATAGGCAACACTCTTATCAATAAATATTTGTGGTGCAATAGCAATAGATAGCTCTGCATCAAATATATTTCTATAATGTACAGCTGCATAACCACCCATAGAAGCACCATACAAAACAACTTTTTTATCACTTTGTTTCTTTATTTTATTTACTATATCAGCAACCTTAAAGATTTCTTCTGTATGCCACCAGTGATTAACATCCTTCTGAGAAATCAATATAGCTTCAATATTTTTCTTAACAAAAAAAATCCTTACCAAAAAAGTTAGCATTCAATTGAGAAAAAGCTGAAAAAGTGACAAATATAAATTCTCCTTCGCTATTATTTCGATTTACGTGCTCAAAAAATAAATCATTCATTATATAGCAATCCTATATTTTCTTTATTATTTATAATGAGGTAATGAGACATCCCAAATCATTGGCGCTACAGCTTTACCTATATCTCTACCCAGTTTTTTCTCTAGTATATTTTGAATAGAAGCTTTAGCTAAGAACTGCTGTGTCCTATTGTTGCCACTTAAATAATACAAGCTTTTAGGAGAGTTTTTGCGATAAAAATACTGTGCTTGAGGAATAATTGATATCTCAGCGCCCATTAAAGATGCTTTTATATAAAACCTATAATCCACCATAGGCACTGCAGACTCGTCTACCTCATAACCACCAATTTCTTTAAAAAACTGAGTATCAATAATAAAACTGCCTTTACCAAACATATTGATACTTAGATTTACTTCTAAACCACCTCCTAGGGCTAATGAGTAGTAATTTTCACTTGTTGAAGTATAACTCGTATCATGTTCAAAAACTTCACAAAAACCAGATAATATATTTACATCACTACGGTTAAAGGCTACAACATATCTATCTAGCATATCTGGATGAGCAATGTCATCATCATCGAAAAAGCAAATATACTCTCCTTTAGCATATTCAACAGCGGTGTTACAAGCCAAGCCTTTATAGCTTTTATCTGACAAATATACGTAACTACAAGAATACTTACTTGCAACACTTCTGTTCAATTCACTATCAACACTAGCGTCGTCCACTATTATAATTTCAAAATTACTGTATGATTGATTATAAATAGATTCAACGGCAGCTTCTAGTAGTTCAGGCCTATCGCAGGTTGGAATAACCACACTGATAAGAGGTCTTTTCTGATCTTTAATTCTAGAGGGTAAAACCACCAGTTGATTACTCTTTTGTGATAGATAATCCACCCATACTAGCTCATTTTGCTGCATATTATATGATAGAACACTATCAGTAGGTGCAGGCGTTTCAAGCTGTATTTTTTCAGTTAGTTCTAACAAAGATCCTGTTTGGAACAAATAGGTAGAATGGTACTTATCACTTACCATTTCCTTAATACCTGGAATGTCTGAAGCAAGAAAAGGAACACCGTGAAGAATACATTCAACTACTATACAAGGAGCATTTTCACCTAATGTTGGTAAGATGCAAGTTCCTTTGTTTTCTTTAATATAGTTAAACACTTCTGTTGGCTGACAATTAAATTTATACTGAACCTCACAGTTCACCGATGTTAGAGCTTTAGCAATATAGTCTTTGGCATCTAAACCATCTATTTTAGTAGATAAGCCAGCAATCAAAATATTATGTACTACTTGTTTACTATTGGACTTCTTAATTGCTTCAATGAGTAAATCAATGCCCTTTAATCTTTCTATTCTTCCATAAAAAACTAAAAGCTTTTTTGTGTCATCCTTAAAAGTTACATCTATTTTTTCTTTACTATCGCTGGTATATATTATATTAGGTAAAACTACAATCTTATTCTTATCTATCTCTAAATTACCTGACAGCCAGTCTTTGTAAAAACTACTAGGGGAAGTAACCTCATCAGCATATTTTAATGACATTCTTTCCATAAATAAAATGGCTTTTGTATGCCAAGAATCAACTTTCTTTTTACCAAAAAAGTTAGATAGCATATGATTGCCATGACCAGATATTATTACTTTAGTATTTGATAAGCCTACACCAAATTTTTTAGCTAAAACAGTATAATAAGCCAGCCCCATAAAATCATGAAATACAACTCTATCATATAGTCCTTCGTTCTCCATCAAGTACTCCAGAATAGCATGTGAACGCTTCATTTCTTTTGTACCATAATTTTTATTATCTACATTTATTACAATAAAATTTGCATTGCAATATTCTTTGTAACTATTCTTCCAACTCTCATAAGTTCCTTGAGAATAATAAGGATGTGCAATATATAATACATCTGTTTCAGTAGTGCTCAACATCCCCATTGTTTTAACCATACTATGAAAGCATGTAGCAATCCCACCGCCCGCTGTTGGGCCTTTCAAGCCTGCTGTAATAAATAAAATCCTTCTTTTTTCATTTACTGCATCAGTAGAGTTAAGATTAGAATTATACTTTATGGAGGAGTTCTCTTTTTGTTTTCTTCTTGAGTGCTCCATACCAAATCTATACATTTCAAGCTTAGTCTTATTGTATAGACTTTTATACATAGACTCAGCTTCTTTAAACTTACCTTCTCTGACAAGTTGGTTAGCTTTTACTATACTCATATCCTTTCCTACTAAAAAATTATTTAGTTATTTATTAAAAATGATTATTTTTTTACCTATACTTAATGGAGCAAATAACATTTTTCTAGGGGATTCAAAACTCTCTACCAAGGCTTGCCCAATTTGATATGAAAGATGTTTTTTCACTTTTTCCATTTCTTGAATATCTTTAGAATCTTCTATTTCAGGGGTTGGATACTTAAAACCTCCATTCTTTTGAAAGTCAGAGTATTCTTTGGCTAAAGTTAGAGGAAGCACCGCTAAATCTTTAGGGTTTTTCACTTTAACAATCTTTGATCCAAGCCTATACGGCAGATCATTTTTCACTCTATCGGCTGCTCCATAATATACTGGTGCCTTAGAGGGTTTCTGAATAGTTGCTTGTGACTGCGTAACCTCTTTAGAAGGCGATAATGACTGACTTTTTAAGTAGTACTTCTCTAGCTCTTCTTGAGTATGATGTAGCTGCTTAAGCAACATCTCGTTTTCTTGTTTTAGACTCTCAGCTAAGCTCTTCCCATCTATAACATTTGCTGCATTCTGATTATCTTTCGATAGCTGCTCTACTTTAGATTTGTAGTTGTCAATTGATTTTTGATGGGTAGTAGCACGCTTCTCTGCTTCTTGCTGAGCTAAAACCGCTTCTTCTAATTTTTTTTCAAGTAGACCACATTCTTTTATTTTCTGCTGTTTGTATACTTCATTTACTGACAAATGATTTTCTAACTGTACTTGAATATGATGTAATTTCTCTACAAGTAGTTCTTTTTCTACTAAGTGCTGGGGTTTTTCTTGCTTATCGTGTAGAGTATTTAAGACAGTAACCAACTCTGTTAAATCAGCCTGTTTAGTTCTATAGATTGGCTCACTACTTTTTATAGCTGCTTTATTAAGTAGCGTATTAAACAGCTTGATCATTTCTGGGTATTTTTTTAGAATTTCATTATTAATATAATCTATAGCTGCACTACTTTGGTTAACAGCGTCAGTATCATTATTTGAGGTTAAATCTGTAGTATCTTGAAAGACTTGCCAATGCTTTTTCAAATGTAAATCACTAGAAATAGACTCGACTTGCTTTCCTAGCTTGCTAATGTTATGAACTGCACAGCTGCCTTCGATCAGTATGGCTATTTCCTCATGAGCCTCAAGTACTTCAAGCATTTTTTGATGGTAATCTACCCACTCAGACATAACTTGATCGATGGTATCTACAGTCAGATCCGTGTCTATTAATTGGTCTAAAAGATAACTTGGATGATCAAATACCAAAATAAACCTAGCTTCTGACTCTAGCTTCTGCCAAAGATCCATAGCAAACAGGTTATTTTCAGCCGACCAGCCCCAGTTTTGAGTATCTAAATTGGACAATAGCAGATCAACCATCACATTATCAGCCAACTTATTATTAGCGACTGATATCCCTGTACGTGATACTATCTGATACAGCTTATCTGCCACTTGCTGTGCGGTCATATGATGAGTAAAACTATTAGATGGTTGACCCAATCCGCGCTCATACAGTTTTTGCATAATGACATCTGAGCAAGACGAACGATGTCCAGTTTGGATAAGAATACTCATAAGACCCTCTTGATAAACCATTAAATTAAGAAATTAGAAATAATATATAGAGCTACGCATAACCATTAGGATTCTTGCTCTGCCAACGCCATGTATCTTGACACATCTCAGTAATAGACAGCTTGGCTTCCCAGCCTAATAATTCTTTCGCTTTATCCGCACTGGCATAGCAACTAGCAATGTCACCTGCACGGCGGTCCGTAAACTGGTAAGGAATTTTTTGCCCAGTGACATTCTCAAAAGCAGTGACCAACTCTAAAACTGAGCTGCCCTTGCCAGAGCCAAGGTTAATCGGTAAAAATCCTACTGGAGCAACTTGCTGTTCTAGATAACTTAACGCGGCCACATGACCTTGTGCTAAATCAGTGACATGAATAAAATCACGTACGCCAGTGCCATCGACGGTAGGATAGTCACTACCAAAAATACTTAATTGTTCAAGTTTACCGACTGCAACTTGCGAGATATAAGGCATCAGATTATTAGGGATATCATTAGGGTCTTCACCAATCTGCCCAGATGGGTGTGCGCCTATAGGGTTAAAATATCTAAGTGTAATTAAATTCCAACTGCTATCCGATACTGCCAAATCTTCTAGAATATACTCAACGACCAGTTTGCTTTGACCATAGGGATTGGTGCAAGAACGTGGCGATTTCTCATCGATAGGTAGGATTTCAGGGTCGCCATAAACAGTCGCAGAGGAAGAAAAAACAAGGTTTTTGACATCATACTCTGCCATAACTTCTAGTAAGGTAATGGTACCACTGACGTTGTTATTGTAATATAGCAGTGGCTTGGCGACAGATTCACCAACGGCCTTTAATCCTGCAAAATGAATGACACCGAAGAACTGATGAGATAAAAACACTTGTCTAAGTGACTCAGCATCGCGAATATCGCCTTCGATAAACTCAATAGGTTGACCAATGAGATTTGAGACACGATTGATTGCTTCACGACTACTATTAGATAAGTTGTCGTAAACTACAATCTCATACCCAGCTTCATGCAGTCCGATACAGGTGTGTGTGCCAATATAACCAGCACCACCTGTGACTAATATCTTATTTTTCATAAATTTATTTTCGGGATAAAAAAGACACCCCATTGTAGGGGTGTCTTTTTTTATTTGCAATGCAGTTTTGGTAGTTAAACTGTAGACTTATGCCTATCTTACCAACCGGTAACTTCTTTTAGCTTCTCGCCAAGCTTAGATGGGTCACGCGTATACGCGATGCCAGCATCTTCAAACGCTTTGAATTTTTCTTCAGCAGTACCTTGACCACCAGAGATGATCGCGCCAGCATGACCCATACGCTTGCCTTCTGGAGCAGTAACACCAGCGATATAACCAACAACTGGCTTAGTTACATGGTCTTTGATATAAGCAGCAGCTTCTTCTTCAGCAGTACCGCCGATCTCACCGATTAGGATAATCGCTTCAGTTTGTGGATCTTCTTGGAACAGTTTCAGTGCGTCAATTTGGTTCATACCAGGGATAGGATCGCCACCGATACCGATACAAGTTGACTGACCAAAACCGAGTTTAGTGGTTTGAGCAACGGCTTCATAAGTCAATGTACCAGAGCGTGAGATGATACCCACTTTACCTGGCAAATGGATATGACCTGGCATGATACCAATTTTGCACTGACCTGGCGTGATAACACCTGGGCAGTTAGGACCAACCATGCGTACGCCTTCAGCTTCTTCGATATAACGTTTTGCTTTTAGCATGTCTAAAGTAGGCACGCCTTCAGTAATAACGATAATCAATTTAACACCAGCATCTACCGCTTCAACGATAGAATCTAGTACAAATGGTGCTGGTACATAGATAACAGAAGCGTCAGCTTGGGTGGCTTCCATAGCTTCTGCCATCGTGTTGAATACTGGTAGGCCTAAATGCGTTTGACCGCCTTTACCTGGGGTTACGCCGCCGACAACTTTAGTACCGTATTCGATCGCTTGCTCAGAGTGGAACGTACCATTTTTACCAGTAAAACCTTGTACCAATACTTTGGTATCTTTATCGATTAATACACTCATTATTTATTCCTTGTATTCGGTTGTCTTGCAATAGCCACCTGATGGTGTGTTATCCATTAAATATTAATGATAAATTTATACCAAAAAGCGGCTATTACGCGTTGACTACTATGCTTAAGCGCATATATTTAAAGGACTATGTCCCAAACATATTAAGCTTTAACAGCATCGACAATTTTTTGAGCCGCATCTGCTAGGCCTTGGGCTGAGATCAATTTCAGACCAGACTCTTCTAGGATTTGCGCGCCTTTTTCAGCGTTGTTACCCTCTAGACGTACAACAACAGGTACTTTTACGTCAACTTCTTTGATAGCAGCGATAATCGCTTCTGCAATCATGTCACAACGTACGATACCGCCGAAGATGTTGATTAGAACGCCTTCAACACTGCTGTCTTCAAGAATGATCTTGAATGCTTCAACAACGCGATCTTTAGTTGCGCCGCCGCCAACGTCCAAGAAGTTAGCAGGCTTGCCGCCGTACAATTTGATGATATCCATGGTCGCCATAGCAAGACCAGCACCGTTAACCATACAACCAATATTGCCTTCTAGAGCAACATAGTTTAGGTCAAACTCAGCTGCTTTAAGCTCACGCTCATTTTCTTGTGTCTTATCTTGTAGTGCTGCAATTTTAGGTAGACGGTATAGTGCGTTTGAATCGATACCGATTTTGCCGTCAACACAAACGATTTCGCCATTTTCACGAACGGCTAATGGGTTGATTTCCATTAGGGCAAAGTCGTTTTCAACAAATGCTTGATAAGCGCCCGTCATTAATTTAACGAACTGGTTGATTTGCTTGCCTTCTAAGCCTAATTTGAACGCAACATCACGCGCTTGGAAAGGCATTAGACCAACTAAAGGATCAACATGTACTTTAAAGATTTTTTCTGGTGTGTTGTGTGCAACTTCTTCAATATCAACACCGCCTTCAGTTGATGCCATGAACGTTACGCGACGCGTAGAACGGTCAACAACTGCACCAAGATATAGCTCAGTTTGTACTGGATACATATCTTCTGCAACCAATACAAAGTTAACTGGTTGGCCATCAGCGTCAGTTTGGAAAGTAACCAAATTGGTACCGATGAGCTCTTCAGCAACTTGCTTGGCTTCTTCACGAGTCTTAACCAGCTTTACACCACCCGCTTTACCGCGACCACCAGCATGTACTTGCGCTTTGATAACCGCAATGTCAGTTGGCGTTTTATCAAAAGCAGCAGCAGCTTCGTCGCCGTTATAGGCAATGATGCCTTCTTGAATCGGCAAACCGTAGCTTTTTAATAGCTCTTTTGCTTGATACTCATGTAAATTCATTGATTGTATCCTTTATTTTTTACAATTAATAAAAAGTGAAAACAAGTTCGCATATATACATGTTGGACATATATATGGCGCACTTATGATCGTGGTGAAAGCCATAACAACCCCACCACGATCAGGTTATAAGTCGGTACTTATCAAACTAACTACTTATTTTTTACGCTTTTTACGCTGAATGGCGTGAATAGCACGGCCATCAGCAGACAGAGCAGCTTCATGCACGGCTTCTGAAATGGTTGGATGAGCAAAAGTCATCAATTGCAAATCTTCGATACTAGAGACAAATTCCATCGCAATCATACCTTGATGGACGATATCACCAGCACCAGCAGAGATAGCATGCATACCTAATAGGCGATCTGTTTTAGCATCAGCCACGACTTTGATAGAGCCTTCTGCTTCGCTTTGAGCCAATGCACGACCGTTCGCTGCTAGGTTGAATGAACCTGTTTTGACCTCAAAACCAGCGGCTTCAGCTTCTTGCTCAGTCAAACCAACCCATGCGATTTCTGGATGGGTATAGATGACGTTAATGATCGTGTCATAATTAACTTGGGCTTTTTCGCCATGAATGCGCTCAACGGCCATCATGCCTTCTTCCATCGCTTTATGCGCAAGCATTGGACCACGAACCAAATCACCGATAGCATATACGCCATCAAGATTGGTTTTGCACTGATCGTTGACGTCGATAAGACCACGTTCAGTCAATGTAATACCACTGTCTTCGCCCAATAGTTTTTCAGAGTAAGCACGGCGACCAACACAAACGATGAGTTTGTCAAAGCTTTCTTCAGATGACTCGCCTTTGCTTTCGCTAGTGACAACAACTTGGTCACCTTGTACTTCAGCATTGGTTACTTTGGTATCAACACGGATATCAAGACCTTGCTTCTTCAATATTTTGCCCGCTTCTTTAGCGATGTCTTTATCGGCGGCTGCTAAGAAACTTGGCAATGCTTCATAAACAACCACTTCAGCACCTAGGCGACGCCATACTGAACCAAGCTCAAGACCGATAACACCGGCACCAATCACGCCTAGACGCTTAGGAACTTCGGTGAAATCAAGGGCACCAGTAGAGTCAACAATACGATCGCCATCAGTTTTAGCCACTGGGATATCGATCGGCACAGACCCTGCCGCAAGAATCACGTTCTTAGCAGTGATAGTCGTTTCTGCTTCATCAGCAAGGGCGGTAAATTTAACTTGCTTATCAGCGCCTTTGCCGTCAACCAACGTACCCCAGCCTTGTAGCCAGTCAACGCCATTGCCTTTTAATAGTGCAGCAACGCCGCCCGTCAATTGCTTAACGATACCTTCTTTGCGCGCAATCATTTGCTCAACATCGATGGCAACGTCACCAGTGCTGATACCATGTTCAGCAAGATCATGCTTAGTCGCTTCATAACGATGCGAGCTATCAAGTAATGCTTTTGATGGGATGCAACCAACGTTTAAGCAAGTGCCGCCAAGTGCTGGCTCACCTTTATAAACACGCTTTTCGATACAAGCAACGCTCATACCTAACTGACCTGCACGGATAGCGGCTTCATAACCACCAGGACCGCCGCCGATGACGACTAAATCATAATTGTCTTTCATAGTACGTTCCTATTTCTAATTATCGTTCTAATTGTAAATATCGTTTAAACTGAGGATTGTCTCGTTAATATATAAGCGATGTTTTTACTCAGCATGCTTCTACTTTATGGTAAATACACCATGTCAGCGAAACATTCTTATTTATTAATAAACAACTAGCACCACTGTTTAGACTAAAGTTAAAAAGCTTGTATCGGCGGTTGCCAATACAAGCTTAAAAGCTTACAAGTCTAGTAGCAACATGGCTGGATCTTCAACCAATTCTTTGATGGTTACTAAGAACTGTACCGCTTCTTTACCATCAATCATACGATGATCATAAGACAATGCAAGGTACATCATCGGTAGAATTTCAACTTTACCATCAACAGCCATAGGACGGTCATTGATAGCATGCATACCTAGAATAGCCGTTTGTGGTGGGTTCAAAATAGGCGTTGACATCAATGAGCCAAATACACCACCATTTGAAATCGTGAAAGTACCACCAGTCATGTCATCTAGACCAAGTTTTCCCTTTTGAGCTAAGCCACCAAGCTCACGGATACGGCTTTCAACATCCGCCATGCTCATGCGATCGGTATCACGTAATACTGGAACGACCAGACCGCGATCAGAGGATACGGCAACACCGATATCATAGAAACCATGATAGACAATGTCATCACCGTCTAGTGAAGCGTTTACTGCTGGGAAGCGTTTAAGTGCTTCTGTAGCTGCTTTAACGAACAATGACATGAAGCCCAGACGTACGCCATGACGCTTCTCAAACTGGTCTTTATACTTAGCACGCATGTCCATCAACGGCTTCATATTAACTTCGTTGAACGTCGTTAACATCGCTGTTTCTTGTGAAGCTGCTAGCAAACGATTTGCGACTGTCTTACGAAGACGTGTCATTGGCACGCGTTTCTCAGTACGCTCACCCATTGATTCAGCCACTGGACGGCCGCTGTCAGACTTAATGCTGCTATCTGCTTTCAATGTTGGGTTAGCCATATCTGTTTTGGTGACACGACCACCGCGACCACTACCTTCCACTTCTTTAGGATCTACGCCAGACTCTTTAGCTGCTTTACGAACTGCTGGGCTTTGATCTTTATGATCCGCTTCGTCTTTTTTATCTGTTGCTTGTACAGGCTCGCCACCATCTGCTGCTTGCTTGGCTTGTACTGGCGCTGCTGGCTGATCTGGATCTACCGCAGGAGCACTATCTGCACTGGCGCTGGCACCAGCTTCAAACTGACCGATGACCTCGTCAGACAACACGGTATCATCAACCTGCTTAACAATTTTGGTCACAACGCCGTTATCAGGCGCCACAACTTCTAATACGACTTTATCAGTTTCGATTTCAGCCAATAGGTCATCACGATTCACTTGCTGACCTTCAGTGACATGCCACTCAACGATAGTACCGTCGGCAACTGATTCTGGAAAAACGGGGGCTTTGATATCAGCCATCGATATACTCCTTAGATTGGGATATTCATATTTGTTATTAAGTCGTGATAGGCAGTCAGTGCCATCTTGGATAGCCATCTTAAATAAGATTATCTAGATTTTATTACAACATACTGACTGTTATCGCCTGATTCATTTATCTTCAATAATCTGTTATTTAGCCAACTCATCGACACTGATACCAAGACCACCAGCGATTAACGCTTGCTGCTGCTGAGCATGCAGTTTTGGTGAACCTGTTGCAGGTGCTGCACTCGCAGGACGTGCCACTGGCTCCATGACTTTCGCCTTGGTTGGGTGTGGTACGACGATACGGAACATATGCGGTGCTAAATAATACCAAGCACCTTGGTTAAGCGGCTCTTCTTGCGTCCAAACGATCTCAGCCAAGTTGCTGTATTTTTCAATCTCAGCCATCAAACGCTGCTCTGGTAATGGGTAGAGCTGTTCGATACGAACAATAGCAACATGATCTAGACCTAAGGCACGGCGCTGCTCAAGCAAATCGTAATAAACCTTACCACCACAAAGCACCATACGAGTGACTTTGTCTACGTTTTGATTGTCCATCTCTGGTAATACGGTTTCAAACTTACCATTCGCCAGCTCTTCAAGATTAGAGGTTGCTAGCTTATGACGTAGTAAGCTCTTCGGTGACATGACAATCAATGGCTTGCGAATTGGGCGAACCGCTTGACGACGTAGCGCATGATAGATCTGTGCAGGTGTCGTTGGCGTAATCACTTGCATGTTGTCTTCAGCACATAGCTGTAAGAAACGCTCAAGACGTGCAGATGAATGCTCAGGACCTTGACCTTCAAAACCGTGTGGTAACAACATAGTTAGACCACAAACGCGCTGCCATTTGGTTTCACCACTTGAGATAAACTGGTCAATCACCACCTGTGCGCCATTGACGAAGTCACCAAACTGCGCTTCCCAAACGATCAAGGCATTTGGTACTGTCGTTGCATAACCATATTCAAAGGCTAGTACCGCTTCTTCTGATAACAATGAGTTATAAGTGGCAAAACGGGCTTGGTTTTCACTTATATGAGCCAATGGCACATACATGCTGCCATCATTGATATTGTAGATTTCGCTATGACGATGTGAGAAAGTACCGCGACCCACATCTTCACCAGTAATACGTACCAATACTTTATCATTATCGACTAGTGATGCGTATGCCAATGTTTCAGCTGCACCCCAATTAAGAGGCTCTTCACCCGTTTGCATGGCCAAGCGCTGCTCAACCACTTTTTGTACTTGGCGTTGTAACTTGTAGCCTTCTGGCATTTCCGCCATACGACGTCCATAACCTTTTAGAACCTCGATGTCGACACTGGTATCCCAATCATCCACCAATTCGTGACCTAAATAAGGTTTCCAATCTACAAATAGCTGCTCGTTAGGTTCTTGAACCAATGAGTTTGCAACATAGTCACCACGGTCTAAAGATTCACGATAGTCATCTTCATACTGTTTTTCTTGTTCAGCATTTAACACACCCTCTTCGATGAGTTTTTGTGCATAAATCGTACGAGTCGTTGGTAGCTTCTTAATAACTGCATACATAAGAGGCTGAGTCGCTGACGGCTCATCGGCTTCATTGTGACCGTTGCGGCGATAGCAGAACAGATCGATAATGATGTCTTTATCAAACTCATGACGATAATCTAATGCTAACTGTGCGGCAAATACGACCGACTCAGGATCATCACCGTTTACATGTAGAATAGGTGCGTGTACCATTTTTGCGACATCAGTACAGTACTCAGTTGAACGCACGTCTTCTTGACGACTTGTCGTGAAACCGACTTGGTTATTGATCACAATATGTACTGTACCACCAGTGGTATAAGCACGGGTTTGTGACATTTGGAACGTTTCTTGAACCACGCCTTGACCAGCAAACGCAGCATCACCATGAATAACGATTGGCAATACTGAATTGCCACCTTTGTTATCCAGTTGTGGCTGATCGTTGCGGCGAACTTGACGGGCGCGTACAGAACCTTGCAATACCGGCGCGACAATCTCAAGATGTGACGGGTTAAATGCTAAAGCCAAATGCGCTTCACCGCCTGGCGTCATCACATTCGATGAAAAACCATTATGGTATTTAACGTCACCTGAGCCTTTTTCTGGCTGTACTTTGCCATCAAACTCGTCAAACAAGTCCGCAGGGTTTTTACCTAAGATATTGACCAGTAGGTTTAGGCGTCCACGGTGAGCCATACCGATAACCATCTCTTTAGTGCCATAACCGCCTGCACGTTGGATGATTTCATTGATAGCAGGGATAAAGCTTTCGCCGCCCTCTAGTCCGAAACGCTTAACGCCCGTATATTTACGTGCTAAGTATTTTTCTAGACCTTCAGCTGCTGTTAAGCGCTCAAGAATAGATAAGCGTTTTTCTTTATCAAACTTGATGTAACCTAAGTTGGATTCTAGATACTTTTCCATCCAGCGTTTTTCAGTACTGGTGGTAACGTGCATGTATTCAGCACCAATGTGACGGCAGTAAACACGCTCCATAATTTCGATGATTTCACGCAATGGCGCTTCATCTTTACCAATATTTAAATCGTTGGTAGGAAATACCGTATCAAGGTCAGCTTCTGAAAGGTTGTGATAAGCAAGGGTCAAATCTTCCACTTCTGCACGTGGATGTAAATTTAACGGATCAAGCTTGGCGCGGCGATGACCACGGCGGCGGTAAGCTGAAATTAGCTGCTGTACACCCATTTGCTTAGGGTTAGCACAGTCAGTTAAATTGCCTGTATTTGCATCAGGCGCTTGAGTGCTAGCTTTGTTAGCCGTTTGGTTGCGGGCAAGCAACAAAAACTGTTCCTTAATAGCGTTGTGCTGTGCATCGTTTGGCGATTTATATTGTTCAAAATACGTTTGCCAATCGGTATCGACGCTATCAGGGTCGTTTAGGTATTGCTCATAAAGAGCTTCTATATAGCTGGCGTTGTCAGCAGCCAGTTCTGTATGTCCTAGGCTTGCGGCTTCTTTAGTTATACTATTCATAATAATCGTCTATTTGATAGATAAATGAATGGAATCGTGCTTATTATTGTGTAATCTGTCGTATGTTAGATATATACATACTTGATGCTATAAAAACTCAATCGTCTTCTATTCAGTACTGTTTTATAAAACCACAGTCATCACTATAAAAGAGTAGTACATTTGTCTGTCATTTTGCTTATGACAGACAATGATGCTAAATAGTGATAATAAGTGTCATTGCAATACCTATTATTAAAAATACAATTATTTGTGAACGTCCAGTTTTCTTATCTGACTCGTTTCAAAACATTAATTTATATATACTGCAATTAGTCATAACCGATTCATTGAAGATAAACATCCAATGAATCGTTCAGCTAGCCTCTCACTTGGCTACTCTCGCTGAATCGTATGGTTACTTCCGAGCTATCATTGCTTTTGAGGCAAACATACATTGCTGTATAGAATAGCATGACAGCATTTTGCGCCATAGTTTGTTTGTTCAATAATAACTATTTAGGTAATGAATATCTACTATCATTTTAGGTACATTATTTCAGTTTACTGCGTGCCTTAGACATCTATTTATCAGTAAAACATAACTGCTAACGACTAAAATTTAGTCATTAAAATGCCTTATCATTACAATGATGCACTATTCTAACATTTAACGTGGTTAATATCTCTTGGTGAATACTTTTTTCTAACACCAATTATATAGATTGCTGACGCATATATCATGTCTTCTTACATACAACCAACGTATTGTTATGTTAGCCCAGTACTACCTTTAACCATGCCATATAATTGTCTCTCTAAGAACTGTCTGGCACTGAAAAAGAATCAAACCATCTCAGAGAGCTTGCTCATAAAAAACACCACCTAATGATTAGGTGGTGTTCTTCGTACGATATCTGCAAAAAAACTAGGCAATTATAAACGATTAACCCGCTTGGTCAATGAGCATATTACGTAAATGACCAATCGCTTTGGTTGGGTTTAAGCCTTTTGGACAAACTGACACACAGTTCATGATACCGCGGCAACGGAATAGGCTAAATGGATCATCTAGACGCGCCAAACGTGCTTGCGTATCACTATCACGGCTATCAGCCACAAAGCGATAAGCATGCAATAGCGCTGATGGACCTAAGAATTTATCAGGGTTCCACCAGAACGATGGGCAGCTGGTTGAACAGCACGCGCATAGAATACATTCGTACAGACCGTTTAGCTTTTCGCGTTGCTCAGGTGATTGCAGACGCTCTGTCGGCGGTGCTGGCTGGTCATTGATTAAGTAAGGATGTACTTTTTCGTATTGCTCATAGAATTGGTTCATATCGACGACCAAATCTCGAACAACTGGTAAACCAGGTAATGGACGTACCGTGACTTTTTCTGGCAGAGTGTTCATGTTAATGAGACACGCTAGACCATTTTTGCCATTGATATTCATGCCATCAGAGCCACAAATACCTTCACGGCAAGAGCGACGGAAGGTCAGTGTTTCGTCTTCCTTTTTTAGGCGTAATAACACGTCAAGCAACATACGATCTGAGTCTAGCAACTCAATCGTATACGTTTGCATGCGCGGCGCTGCGTCCAGATCAGGATCGTAGCGATAGATTTCGATGGTGCGAGTACCTCGGCTCATAATGCTAAACTCCACACGTAGGTGATGGCGGGCATACAAAGATTGCAGCACATCAGCGCTATTGATTAGCCCATATTGACAGTAATTATCAAATATCAACTAATCATATTGTCACGCTGGTATGAGCATGTAGCTGGCGGTCACCTTTTAATAAATAAATGAATAAAAAATAAAACGTTTACGCTGTTCGTATCGCTAAATTGCGCAGTCTAAAATTAGTAGACGCGAACTTTCGGTTCGATATAATCAACCGTTAGTGGTACTTTACGAACTGGCTTATAAATGATGCGATTGCCTTCAGAATACCATAAGGTATGCTTCATCCACTCGTGGTCATTACGGCCATTTGGTGCGTAATCATCATCTTCTGGACGGTCATAGTCAGACACACTATGAGCACCGCGGCTTTCGTGACGCATTGCCGCTGATACCATCGTCGCTTTGGCCACTTCATACAAGTTTGCCACTTCAAATGCTTCAATGCGCGCTGTGTTAAATACTTGTGATTTATCGGCCAAATGGATTTTTTCAATCTTGTCACCAAGCGCTAAAATC
Source organism: Psychrobacter sp. PG1 (assembly GCF_014897815.1). GTDB lineage: Bacteria > Pseudomonadota > Gammaproteobacteria > Pseudomonadales > Moraxellaceae > Psychrobacter. Next base: position 129,347 of record NZ_JABUZG010000055.1, on the reverse strand, counting down.
TTCTCAACGCCTTCGTCCATCATCGCTTGCGTGCGGAACACACTCGCATGCGCTTGCATGGTTGCACGAATCTCGTCAGCCACGTCTTGGGCATTGTAGCCTTCAGTCGACTGTTGCAGCTTGTCTAAACGACCGACCGTATAATCTAGCACGCGTGGATCTAGAGGCTTATAGTTATGATCGGCATGATGAAATTCATCAACGATATGCTTACCAGCAGCACGACCAAATACCAATAGATCAAGCAAAGAGTTAGTACCTAAACGGTTGGCACCATGAACACTGACACAAGCACATTCACCGATAGCATAAAGACCTTTAACCACGTTGCCTTTTGCATATAGACCGTCTTCATCCGTACCTGCTTCTAGATCAGGCTTAATGACTTGACCATGAATAGTGGTTGGAATACCGCCCATCATATAGTGAATGGTTGGAATAACGGGAATTGGCTCTTTGGTGATATCAACGTTAGCGAAGTTTTTACCAATCTCAAATACCGATGGCAAACGCTTCATGATGGTTTCTACACCCAAATGGGTCATATCCATTACGATATGGTCAGCGTTTGGACCACAGCCGCGACCTTCTTTGATCTCTTGATCCATAGAACGAGAAACCAAATCACGTGGTGCCAAGTCTTTCACGGTTGGCGCATAGCGCTCCATGAACGCTTCGCCATCTTTATTACGTAAGATAGCGCCTTCACCGCGGCAACCTTCAGTTAACAATACGCCTGCACCATGAACGCCCGTTGGGTGGAACTGCCAAAACTCCATGTCTTGTAATGGAATACCAGCACGAACAGCCATACCAATACCGTCACCAGTATTGATATAAGCGTTAGTAGAAGCAGCAAAGATACGACCTGCACCACCTGTCGCTAGGACAGTAATTGGTGATTGGAATACAGCAACCGTACCTGTTTCTTGCTCAAGCGCGATAACACCGTTGATATTACCCGCTTCGTCTTTGATCAAATCAAGCGCAATCCACTCGATAAAGAACTCTGTGCCTTGCTGCAAATTCTTCTGATATAACGTATGTAATAGCGCGTGACCCGTACGGTCAGCCGCAGCACACGCACGTTGTACGGCTTTTTCGCCATAGTTTGAGGTATGACCACCGAATGGGCGCTGATAAATCGTGCCATCTTCGTTACGGTCAAACGGCATGCCCATGTGCTCAAGCTCATAGACTACTTTAGGCGCTTCACGGCACATGTATTCAATCGCGTCTTGGTCACCTAACCAATCTGACCCTTTAACGGTGTCATAAAAGTGGAAATGCCAGTTATCGTTGCTCATGTTGCCCAAACTTGCGCCGATACCGCCCTGAGCCGCAACCGTGTGCGAACGGGTTGGGAACACTTTGGTCAAAACGGCAACTTTCATGCCTGCTTCTGCCAAATGTAGTGAAGCACGCATACCTGAGCCGCCGCCGCCCACGATGACTGCATCGTAGTTTAGCGTCTTAATATTACTAATGGTATTATCTTGTCTAGTTGCCATTACGGTTTTCCTAATGCCTATTAATGCTTAGAAGTAAATAAAAAGGCTGTCTCAAAATCATCCTATTGCTGGACAAAACACTTTATTGTCTTGCCACTATTTGCAATGATCAAAGTGGATGACGCTCACAACTTTTAACCACCTAATTTGCATATCTATCGTTATATTGGGTTCGCTCACTGACTAAACCATAGCGCACCTATTATATAAGTGACTGACTAAGTCAATGATGTCCAACGCTATGATTGGCTATGACTATTTTTGGCTACTAACGGATGACTTTGACATTTGCTAGTCGCGTCCGTTATTGTTTATAGATAAATCAAGTTACAGATAAATAAATATTATCAATACATAGTCTGTTCAATATAATATGGATACAAGGAAGGCGAGTCACCAGAACTACAAATAGTAGACTAGGCGAGCCTGCCACCGTATCCAGATTATAGGGGATTGGCTATCGTTAAACAGCAACCACACCGAAACCAGTACCCCAAAAAATCATAATGCCCCAAAATAGAAACACTAAAATAGCGATAATCATCAATGACTGTAGCACTAAGCGTAGACCTGCTGCGCTTGAGCCCAATTTGCCCGTGGTAATATAGTCAGTGAAAACCGTCCACATACCAACCCAAGCATGACCAGCTAGGGCAAGTACCGCCACCAAGCTAAATAGACGCATAGGTAAACTGGTCATGAACGATGACCATTCAAGATAAGTAACATCGCCGTGCGTCAAAAAGAAGCCCAGCAATACCACACTATAAACGGCTAAAACGACAGCGCTAATACGCTGGATAATCCAATCGCGTGAGCCTGAACCTGTCAGACCAGTCGCACTTTTGATTCCTGAATCATTTTTTATCATTAGAACATCACCCATACAAATGACGCGACAATTAGAATCGCTGCAATCACAAAACTAACCATAGACGCAGTGCGGCCAGATTTTAGCTCTTCGTTCATGCCCATATCAGCGAATAAGTGTTTGATGCCCATCACAAAGTGATAAGCAATCGCAGCAACAAATATCCATGCTAAAAAGCGCACAAGTACGTTGTCAAATACGGTTTCAAAGCTCTCAGCCGAAGCCAATGAGTTCTGTAGTAACCACAGCATGACAGGAATCAATAAAAATAAAATAATGCCAGAGATACGATGCAAGATAGAGGCGATCGCAATCGGTGAGCGATTAACGCTAATCACTTGGCTTAAAGGCAGATCAATAGGTCGGTTGCTTTTCACAGCGGGCATCCTTTTTGCGGTTATACTCCTGTATCTGCTATCAACGCTTGATATCACTGATGTCGATTAAGCATTGAGCAACACACGAGACGAATAAAGTAAGGAAGAGCTAGCTGACTTCGTTTAGTTTGCGCTAAATATGAAGAAAGGATCGTGGGGTACAAGGTATTGATAAACTGTTTAATATCGCTCGTCAAATCGACAGGTCTATAAAACAACCCGTCTATTATACAACAAAGAAAATAAACATGAGTAAGATCGATTAACTAGTCTAGTTTTACTGGTCATATCAATAAAAACAACGCTACTCCGTCATCGATACAGCCCTTTTACTAATGACTTAAAAATAGAACAGTTAACAAAAGCATTCAAACCCTGGATTACAGATATTGTCTATCAAAACGCTAGTGCGTCGTTGCTCTGGTGCTACTCAGCCATAACCGAGTATGAATAGAAAAACGACACTACATCATGACCACTTATCAATTCGCACAAAGCGAGTGCCAGTTAAGTTCCTACAATTATAAAATGACTGGGCGATAATTACAAATTTATCCCCTAAGTAGTAAAAGGCAAACGCTGGGTTAACAAATAAATAGACAGCGGTCATACGTATTTGCCAAAATTGCTCAATTTTGAGGGAATTTACGCCAAATTCAATTCGTCTAATACGCATACTCTGTCTGTTTTTAACCCGAATATTAATCAAACCTGCTACATTATTATCGTAAAATTCTTTAAAAATTATGCGGATAATGTAGCTGTACTTACTGTCATAAAAACAAGCTTTCTAAGCAAAATAACCAATCAGACATATTTTGATACAAAAATTACAGTGAATAAACACGACTAAACCGTGCCAATTGGTGCTATTGATGGTAAAAGTCTTTTCAAATCATAAGTAATTACTGCTAATATACCCTGCGTATTAAATGAGTTAAATGCATTTTTATGATTTGACTAACGATAGACCGAGGGTGTGCGTCTGTCGTAATTTTATTCTAACAAGCTAAAACCAATGGAGAGCAATTTATGGCTGACACTAATGCCAAACTAACCGTCAATGGTAAAGAATACGAGTTTCCTATTATCGAAGGTACTTTAGGGCGTCCAGTTCTAGATATTGCTGCTCTACAAGAATCAGGATTTTGGTCTTATGACCCTGGTTTTAAAGTAACCGCCCCTGTTGAATCAAAGATTACTTATATTGATGGCGGTAAAGGTGAGCTACTACACCGCGGCTACCCTATCGATCAATTGGCAAACAATGCTGAATATTTAGAAGTGGCTTATGCCTTGATTCATGGCGACTTGCCGAACGCTGAGCAAAAAGCAGATTTCTTTGAAAAAATCCGTAAGCATACGGGTGTTCATGATCAGTTGCGCAAGTTCTTTGAAGGCTTCCGCCGTGACGCACATCCAATGGCCATTATGGTTGGTGTCGTTGGTGCTTTATCCGCGTTTTATCATGAAGCATTAGACGTCAGTAACGAAGAGCATCGTGAAATCACGGCTATCCGTCTAATCGCTAAAATGCCAACGCTTGCTGCGATGAGTTATAAATACTCGCAAGGCGAACCGTTCATGTACCCACGCAATGACTTTAGCTATGCTGAAAACTTCTTATACATGATGTTTGCCACGCCTGCTGATGTTGATTATAAAACCAATGACGTCATCACTCGCGCCATGGACAAAATCTTTACTTTGCATGCTGACCACGAGCAAAACGCGTCAACGTCTACGGTACGTCTAGCTGGTTCTACTGGCGCCAACCCTTATGCGTGTATCGCTGCTGGTATCGCTGCCCTTTGGGGACCATCACATGGCGGCGCGAACGAAGCCGTGCTTGAGATGTTAGATGAGATCGGTTCAGTTGAAAATGTGCCTGAGTTCATGGAAAAAGTGAAGAGCCGTGAAGTGAAACTGATGGGCTTTGGTCATCGCGTTTATAAAAACTTTGATCCACGCGCACAAGTGATGAAAGAAACTTGTGACGAAGTATTGGGCGCATTGGGCATCAATGATCCTAAGCTTGAGCTTGCCATGGCACTTGAGAAAATCGCTTTAGAAGACCCGTTCTTCGTTGAGCGTAACTTGTATCCAAACGTTGATTTTTACTCGGGCATTATCCTTAAAGCCATCGGTATCCCAACGTCAATGTTTACCGTAATCTTCTCATTGGCTCGTACCTCTGGTTGGATCAGCCATTGGTTAGAGATGCACAGCACACCGTTCAAAATCGGTCGTCCACGTCAATTATACACGGGTGAAACGCATCGCGACTTCGTTAAAGTTGAAGACCGTAAATAGTCACTTATATTTTAGTTTTTAGAACCATAAAAAATCCCGCCATCGTGCGGGATTTTTTATGGTTCTTACTGTCTCATTTGATACGGTTAGCCACATTACATTTTATAGAAACCCTATCCGTTACTGAATGAATAACTGGTTGAGTGACAGAATTGCGGCTACTGGAATTCTTTTAGTGTTTGCTCATATTTGGCAATTTGCTCATCATAACCTTTAATGGTGTCATTAAACTTAGTCATAAGCGTCTCAAACTCTTTTTGTTGATTCAGTTTCATCTGCTGCATATCAATCACTTGCTGCGCTTCTATCTGCTCCCAAACCTGATGCTGAATAATCAAACGCGCTAATGCTGGGCTCTTGGCACTGAGCCTGCCAGCAATTTCTGCATGCTCAAATAACTGTGGAGCCAATGTCGCGATATTGATTAACGTATCAACATCTTCTGCGCTAAGAGGCGTCGTCACAGGCTGATAAAGCGCTTCCATCGCTTGCTGGTAGCCTTCGATGATTTGATCTTCTGTTAGCATGACAGGCTTACGCGGCTCAAGGCTAATGCGCTTTAACACCGTCAAATCACGCTCGCCAACTTCCGTACTGGTATTGATATCAGCCTCAGCGGGGATATCCACTTCATCATCTGTGATTTCAGCAGATGGTGTGTTGCTATCAGCTGTATCGCTGTTATTCTCCATCACGTTATCAGTATTAGTATCGCTAGCAGTATCATCATTTATCAGCAATGAATCCTCACTATCTAAGCTATCAGCGGCTTGTAGGGATTCATACTCTGCTTGTAAACGACGCTGTAGCCTTTGTGCTTGCGCGATATATATAGGCTGAAACTGCTTTATACGGGCAGCAGCAGAATCACTTGGGCGCATAGGTTGACTGTCTTTAGTGCTCGTTTTTTCAACGCTCTGACTGTCTTCTGGCGCCGGTTGAGTCTCTGCTTGCTGCTGACAACCACTTAACAGCAATACGCCGCTGAGTGTTGCCGCAAGCAAGGTTGACGAGTGCTGTAAAAGGGTGTTGTTTTGATTGATAGAATCATCAACCACACCTTTATTCATTTTATAATTAGGCTTTTTTAGCAAAAATTTAAACATAAGGGTACGTGTCCTTGTTAAGGCAAAATAGTAAAAACCAAAGTCGTCATGGCAATCCATTGCCAATGGATATCACTTCATATTGTCGTCAGACTTTACGATTAAAAATGGAATACAAGTTTCTAATGCTTGACAGTCTTGTCCACGCTGACGACGAATAAAATAATCCTGAACCATACGCGCCTGCTGTTCGATACCGTAGTTAAAGAAGGATTTGCCTGTCTTGAGCACATAATCATAACGGCGATCAATAAGTGCACCGCGCACCACTTTTAAGCCTTGCTGTAGTTGCCATACATGGGTCAATTCATGTATCAGCCAGCTTTTTTTACTCAATGAAGCATCGCTAAAATCTATTATCCAATCTGCTGGGTTAAAATAAATATTGCCATTAGGACTAACGGCATAATTTTTCAACACCCACCAAGCAGTCTTGAGCTGAACCTCATCGAGATTGATACTGTCGCCAAATACTGACCGCGCCAGCGCTATCTCACCTGTAGTAAGCAAACGTGATTGCTGCTTGGCACTGCGATATAAATAGCGAGCAAACAAACACTGCAATATCGGCGGAGACATCATGACGGTAATACCTTATGCCTAATGAATGGATGATCACAAATGATAGGTCGTAAATCGCGCGTGATATCTGCGATCTATCAATGCTGTTGAACCGTTAATAGGGATAAAAGCATAAAAATCAAAGTATTTGGGACATAAGCTGTACACTTGATTGACTTTTATTAACGTAAATCTGCGTTAGCCTATCGTGTATGACACATACCAAGACACATACTAAATAGCATCTTTATAAATTAGCCTACTTTTACTACTCATGTCTAATATTCATTAGTGCGAAAATCATGCCAAACAGACAGATATAATATTTTTCCATACAAATGATGAATGTAATCTAGGATGTAGTCATTTAGATGCAGCAATAAAAACCCATTAATCACTGTCGTTATGAACTAATTGATAGCTGTTTAAATTGATAATAGAGATTTCTATGCCGCCTAATTTTCATGCCGATACACCCCTTGCCCAGCGTATGCGCCCAACGACACTTGATGCAATCATTGGTCAGGAACATCTACTAGCGGCAGGTGCGCCCTTGCGGCGTTTGGTCGAACAAGGGCATCTGCCATCGATTATTTTGCATGGTGAAGCTGGCATCGGCAAAACGACTATTGCCATGCTGCTGGCTGATGCTGTTGGCAGACCTTTTCATGCCTTGTCTGCCTTGAATACTGGGGTCAAACAGCTGCGAGAAGTGTTAGACAATAAGAACTCATTGGCATTTGAATCGCCAGTGGTGTTTATCGATGAGATACACCGCTTTAACAAGGCTCAGCAGGATGCCTTACTGGGCGCGGTCGAATCTGGTGATATTACCTTGATTGGTGCGACAACTGAAAACCCGTCCTTTAGCATCAATAATGCGCTGCTATCACGTTGCCAAGTGTATCGTTTAGAGCCACTGACGCCTGAACAAATCAGTGCGGTATTGCAAAGGGCAATTTCAGAAGATTCAGTGCTGAAAAATTTGACGGTTGATTTACAAGCACAGGACACTATCAGCCAACTGGCGCATGGCGATGCTAGAAAGGCGCTGAATTTATTAGAGCTGGCTATTCAAACGGCGGACACTAAGCAATCACCCCTCGTCATTAACGATGAATTGGTCGCTCGTGTCGCCCAAACAGCTCTAGTTCGCTATGACAAAGATGGCGAGCAGCATTACGATATTATCTCGGCGATGATAAAGTCCGTACGTGGCTCAGACCCTGATGCTGCGCTTTATTGGATGGCGCGGATGTTAGTTGGCGGTGAGCCTGCTGATTTTATCGCGCGGCGTTTGGTCATCTTGGCCAGTGAAGATATTGGTAATGCCAACCCTAATGCTTTATTGCTTGCCGATGCAGCATTACGTAGTGTGCAATCAATTGGTATGCCAGAATCGCGTATTATCTTGGGGCAAGTAGTGGTTTATCTGGCGACCAGTGCCAAAAGTAACAGCACTTATAAAGCCATCAACGCTGCGATGGCGTTGGCAGAAAAAGATGCCTCTCCTGTGCCGCTACACCTGCGCAATGGCGTGACTAAACTGATGCGTAATCAAGGCTATGGTCAAGGTTACGCCTATCCACACGATTATCCCAATCACTATTATCCGCAGTCTTATTTACCAGACAATTTAGTTGGTAGCAGCTTTTATGAATTTGCTGACAACCAGCGCGAGCAACACAGTAAACAGTTTATGGATTGGCTAAAAAGCCAAGCAGCCAGTAATGACTGATGGCTCACATGGGCGGTTATCCCTTTGCTTACTATGTCATTGAATACGTGAATCGGCTTTACCATTAATAATACTTATCACTATATTTGACAGACTGGTCCATATAGTTTCGAGATGAATCAGCACAGTGGGCTGAAAAGCGTTAAAATGTCCTCATATTGATATATGAGCAATGATTAAGTAACGTCTACAGTGGATCAATTTGATCCAATGCACTTTGCCTAACCGCAACAGCGCTCTGTAGCATCTACTGTTACAATAGACAGATAATGCTTTATATTCCACATCACACCTATCTATAAATAATAAAATATTGAGACTTACTATGAGTTTAAATACGATTCCTGAGATTATCGAAGACATTCGTGCTGGCAAGATGGTCATCTTAATGGATGATGAAGATCGTGAAAATGAAGGTGATATCATCATGGCAGCGACCCATGTGCGCCCTGAAGATATTAACTTTATGATTACTCATGCACGTGGTTTGGTCTGCTTGACCTTGTCACAAGCACGCTGCCAACAGTTGGCGTTGCCGCTGATGTCTGATCGTAACGAGGCAAAATTTAGTACCAACTTTACGGTTTCTATCGAAGCCGCTGAAGGCGTTACGACAGGTATCTCTGCTGCTGATCGCGCTCGTACGATTCAAGCCGCGGTTTCTTCTTCAGCAAAACCTGAAGATATCGTCCAGCCTGGACATATCTTCCCAATCATGGCTCAAAATGGTGGCGTCTTGCATCGCGCTGGGCATACCGAAGCTGGTTGTGATTTAGCACGCCTAGCAGGGCTTGAGCCCGCAGCAGTGATTGTCGAAATCATCAATGCTGATGGTACGATGGCGCGCCGTGATGACCTTGAGATATTTGCCGAAGAGCATGGCATCAAGATGGGTACAATTGCTGACCTCATCAACTACCGCATCGCGAACGAGCAAACGGTAGAAGAAATTGAGTCGCGTCCTTTTGAAACGGAATACGGCACCTTTACGCTACATCGCTTCCGCGAATTTGGCGCTGATGAAACGCATTTGGCTTTGGTAAAAGGTAATGTGAGCGAAGGCGTCAGCACCGTCCGTGTCCATGGTTTTCACCCACTACGCGACTTGTTTGCTGCCAAAAATGATATGACGGGTCGTAGTGGCTGGAGCGTACGCTCAGCGCTGGAGGAAATAAGCAACTCAGATCGCGGCGTATTAGTTTGGATTGGTAGCAATCAGCCAATAGATTTAGGAGAGGCGTTAGACAAAGCGGCAGACAATGAATCGCAATCGACCATTACTCAGCAGCCGTACCGCAGCATTGGTGTTGGCGCACAGATTTTGCGTCATTTAGGCGTTCGTGATATGCGTTTATTATCATCACCCATGAAGTTTTACGCATTATCGGGCTTTGACTTGAACGTCATCGATTTCGTACATGCGCCAAAGCAAGATTAATGTTTGATTGACTGATTGATTGACTGATTGATTGACTGATTGACTGATTGACTGATTGACTGATTGACTGATTGATTGACTGGCTGGCTGGCTGGCTGGCTGGCTGGCTGGCTGATTAGATACCAGTCAAATAGCAAAAGGGCACGCTAACGTAACGTTAGCGTGCCCTTTTTTCACTTATTTAATATTCAGTACTAAAGCTTCGGTATATGACCAACTTTTGCTTCTAATGCCAATAGCCGAGCGCGCTCTTCCTCTGTCCAAGCTAACTTACGCTTTCCCTCACTATCGAGCCGTACCACGACTGCCTCAGCCGTCGCGACGATGGCTGCTTGCGCGGTGCTATAATAGCTGTATTCCATCACGATACTCGTATTGCCCAAGCGCTGACAGCGCACTCCTAATAGCAAAGTATCAGGATAAGTCACTGGGCGTAAATACTGGCAGCTTGATTGTGCCAATACCGTCACCATATTACCATCAAACATACCTAGCGCCTGCAAATAGCCAATTCGTGCTGATTCAGCGTAACGGTAATAAATCACATTATTTAAATGGTTAAACGCATCCATCTCGCCCCAGTGAATGGGCTGGTGATGAATAATGGGATAATGAGACAATTCGTCAGGATGATTATCTGCGATATTAGAGGCTACATGTGCTGCTTGATTCAAACTGTCCATAACGTCATTTCTCTTATTTTTATATTCATAAATCTATCAATCAACATCCACTGAACCACTAACGCTGAGATTTATCCAAAATCTGAGTGGTCAACAATGGCGTTGGTTTCGGTGCATTGGCAATCAATTTATCTAACCAATCTATGACTTCTACAATATTTGTAGGAGATGATCTGGTTTGTAGGTTCTTGTCTGTAGAGGTTTGTTTTTTGCTTGCGGACGCTGCATCAGAGGCGTTTTCAGTATTAGTCATGGCTGCCTTTGGCGCTGACTCTTCAGGAATAGCAGACTTCGGCACCAAGGTTTTTAGTTGATTTCGTGCTTGACGCAGATAACCAACCAGCTGCTCTTGTTCGCGCATATTGCTGGCTTGACTGGCCAGATTCAAGGTCATAATCACTTCGTGAATGGTCAGTTGTTTGCGCGAGAGGCTCATATTACTATCGGTGCTATTGTGCGGTGTCGCCTCGCTACTCACACGCTCATAGCTGTGCAAAAACTCTTGAATATTTTGGATGGCGAGGTTTTGTAGCTGCCAAGGACTGGGCTGAGTGCTGCTTGCCTGCAAACGTTCGATGTCTTTCATCAAGCTTTGTTTGATCACAACCGTTAGCGCTGGAGCAATCTCATTGCTGCTTTGCGAAAGCTGCCAATGTAGACCACGCAACAAATCAATCGCCGCACTGTCGTTATTGTCTGCCAATAATCTATCAGCGGCTTGTATCTGAATACGCAATAAATCTAACTGATTTTGCGCTTGGCTACTGGCGGCAGATCGAGGCTCTGGCAACGTCTGCTGACTCATCGCAAATAGACGGTCATCCATCTCATTCAGACGGCTGACGACTTGCTCGTTGCTTTGCAAACGCTCATTAACACTATGCTGGAAACGCTGCTGGCTGATGTAGAGCCACAATAGGGCGGCGATAAGCAACAAGATAATCAGCCACTGCAGGCGCAACAAAAACACATTTGCTTGTCGGCGCTGCTGAGTAGCAGAAGGTTCCTGAGATAACGATTCAGAATTGATTGACATAAGGCAGCACCGTTATTTTGGTTAAAACAGGTTTAAAGCAAATAAATAAAAAGTGAAACATAATAGATAAGGACAGGTCATCGGTTGGTACATTTATATATTTAACAGGCTTTAGCATGGATAGCAGCGAGAATGGTTTCTGGCGCCAAATCTTCCACACGCCAATAACTTAATTGCTGCTCAGCGACCATATTGGCTAAACGCTCACCCAACACCACATAAGAAAAGTCTGACAATTTATAAGGCAAAATAGCGGGATTTTCTCTGGCTGTTTCTTGATTTAATGCCTTTTCTGCTACCGCCCGAACGATGCTTTCCCAATGCTCAAAGGCTGTACCGCTACTGACGACAACGATTGGCTTTGGCTGACTAGCTGATGTATCTTGCATACCATTGCGAGCTAAAACCCCTTGTAGCCACTGCTCGTATTGATCCATCGCCTCGACTGGCATTATGCGCTCATACCAAGCAATGCTATCGATATGCACACCGCGTGCCAGCAACGTATCGACCAATAATCGCCTACCACCCAATCCGCGCCACACGAGCAACTTGTCACCTGCTTGCAAACGTTCAATTTCAGGCATCGCTAGCATACCTTCGTTATTGGCAATGTGAGGCTGAAGCACTTGATAATTCGATGCCTCTATTTTGGCATTATTTAATACCGACGCGGTCGCTTCACCCACGGCAATCAAGTAGCTCGGGGCTTGCAGAGCATTAATTGCTATATCTTTTCGCTCATTATTATTATCATCGTCATGGTTTTGAGCTTGACGCTCATCTTCAAGCGCTTGCCAAACAGCCAGTCCTGAAGCAGCCGCCGTTGGGCTAACAATCACAAGCGCCTTATAATCGCCTGCTAGCCACTGGCGCATTAGTGTCATGTCTTGCTCAATTGTTGGGCGCGGTTGTAACGTCAACATCGGTATCTCTACCACCGTCAGCCCTGCTGCTTGTAGATGATCCGTCAATGCAGCGGCACGCTCTACTGGGCGAGTATTGATGACTACTTGCTTGCGTGATGACTCATTATTTGATTGACTGTTAGCAATAAGCTGGGCATGATTTAATGTTGATGACATAGACGTACCATGACAAAAGACTGATAGAATTGGCTTAACGATAGCCCTAGCATCAATAATACTGGGGCTATGACTAAGATAATCAAAATACTGGCGTGTTATTCAGGATGATAAATCGCGGATAAGATATCACCCGCGCCATCGGCAAGCAGTATATTGGCAACATCAATACCGAGCTGATTGGCCTGTACTTCTTGCTCGGCTTGTGTGCCGATCAACGTGACGCGTTTTTCTGCTTTTAGCAGCGCGCTGCCATCAGCTTGACCCACTCGACCACGTAGCCACAACACATTGCCGTTGTCGTTATTGCCATTGTCGCCGTTATCATCATTATTGCTGCTTGTTTCATCAGCCATTTGTAGCACGGCATAAGCAGCAATGGGTACTTGGCAGCCACCCTCTAAGTGACGGTTTAGCGCGCGCTCAGCAATAAGGCGAATACGGGCTTTATCGTCATTCAGTGGTGCCAATAATTTTAACACCTCATCATCACCTTCACGGCATTCGATCGCCAAGGCGCCTTGACCAACCGCAGGCAAGCAAGCATTGATATCAAGCTCGCCGCGTATACGCTCATCCAGCTCGATACGCTGCAAGCCACTGGTCGCTAAAATAATTGCATCATACTCGCCAGCATCTAGCTTGCCCAGACGTGTACCGACGTTACCGCGTAAGGTTTTGATTTGTAGGTCTGGGCGATAGGCTTTAAGCTGACACTGACGACGCAAACTTGACGTGCCAACGACTGCCCCTTGTGGCAATTCATCAATACTATTATAGGTGTTAGACACAAAAGCATCAGTCGGTGAGGCGCGTTTGCAATAGACACCCAGCATCAAGCCTTCTGGAAGCTGCATCGGCACGTCCTTTAATGAATGCACCGCGATGTCCGCTTGTTTGTCATATAGCGCTTGCTCAAGCTCTTTGACAAACAAACCTTTACCGCCAATTTTAGCCAACGGGGTGTCCAAAATCTTGTCACCCTTAGTGACAATTTTTAGCAAGTTAATCGTCATCTCAGGATACAGCTCTAGCAAACGAGCACGGATATGCTCAGCTTGCCATAGTGCCAAAGGGCTCTGACGCGTGGCGATGTTCAAGGTAGTCAAAGCAGATTGCTGCGGATTGCTCATAAAGGGCCTCAATAAATTCGATACTGTTCACGTCAGTACTATGCATGTCAGTATTAAGCAATACTGCAAATTTTCCACAAAAAATGGGCAATATAAACCATATATAGTCAATGCTGACGCAAAAAAATACCCCTATTTAAGCATAAATAAGGGTTTGATGATATGGGATGATTATTTCACTATTAAAACAGTAAGTTACATGCTTTGAATCTTGTCACGCAACGCTGGTAAGTGACGACGGCTAACTGCTAGCGTCTCATCAATGCCTTTAAAGCGTATCTGATATTGTCCTGCATCCAACGTTTCTAAAAAGTCCAAAAAGCTAAGATTGATGATGCCATTGCGGTGCACCCGAAAGAGCCGATCGTCAAACTCTTGCTCAAGCTCTTTTAACGTTTCATCAATCAGTACAATGCCATCTTTATGACGGACTTTGACGTACTTTTGATCGGCTGTAAAATAGTAGATATCTTTGAGTTTAATGAGCTCAACACCTCGGTGGGTACGAGCAGCGATATGCTCACGTACTGGCCGCGCTGTTGGGTCTTCAAGTTTACGAATCTCATTTAACTGCGCCGCGTTTAAATTTTTCGCTTTATCTAGTGACTCTAGCAACTCATCTTTATTGGCCGGCTTTAATAAATAGCCAATCGCATTGGCTTTTAGCGCGGCAATGGCATAATGGTCGTAAGCGGTGACAAATATAATAGCGGGCGGATGCTCAAGCTTAGCAAGCTCTTGAGCGCAGTGCACCCCATCCATCTCAGGCATACGAATATCTAATAATATAATATCTGGCTGCTGAGTTTTGACCGCGATAATAGCTGCTGCACCCGTGGTTGCTTGGGCAACTACTTGATGACCTGACTCCTGTACAATTCTAACCAAACGCTCACGTGCTAGTGGCTCATCATCACAAACTACGATACGCATGCAAACTCCCATCCCAGGATAAACTTAGGTTTTTTTTCAATGGCCTTACAAACATATTAGCACTCATTACCAATCACTTAGCATAAAAACATTTAATTATTTCATAGAACAATAGCTGACTATATTAACGCTGATAGCCGCCAATATTGCCCAACTATTAACAGATTTCATGTGAGCCACTATTCTGAATTGAATTTTATTGCGGCTCATTTATCGATAATACTTTTCATGGTGAATCATGGCTAAATACAAAGTAAAACAACTTGTTAGCTATAGAAAATGGCGCAATAACTATGCCAAACCTATTGATTTAACAATAAAATAAAAAATTATGCCTCAAAAAAAGCGGTCATAAACTAACATCTTGAAGAGGATAGTCGATGACAGTAATAATCTGGCTACTGGTAACGGTATTTTTAATATCTGCATTTTGACCAAAATAAGCCCGTAAACGGTCTGCTTGAATATAAAAATTCATGTGTTGACGTAAATCATGATCAATAATGAACGTTTTTTTAGGAAGCTCGACACTAATCATAATTGCAACCCGATGCTGCTGCCAAGTGACTTTAATATTGATATAAATGGTTTCAGTGGTCATCTCCACCACATTCAGCAGCATTTTTTCTAGCACGCTCTGTAAGGTCAAGGCGGTGATGACCATGTCATACATGACATCTTCGTCAGGTAATTGCCAACTCACTTCGAGCTTATCCGCTAAACGGCTAGACTCAATCGCTAGATAATGCTCACAAAGAGCGATCTCTTCTTCAAAGCTAATCTCTCGTGCCCCATTGAAACTGGCACGGAATAAGGCAGAAACGTGCTGTAATAAAGCAGAAGCTCTTGCTGGATTGGACTCTATCAGTGACACAAGGGTATTAATGGTATTAAAGAAAAAATGCGGAGCGATTCGTGCTTTGATCACATCATTTTGTGCACTCAATTTCTGCTCAAACGATTGTTTGAGCGCATTCGTCTCGCGATAACGGCGTAAAAAATACAGTAAGAACACTAAGGTAAAGCCACCACTAATCACCGCATCAAATAATATATTTAGAATAAAAGTTTGACGATCATATTCAAACCAACCAATGTTAATCATCACCAGCATGACTAAAATCATGGATATGGTAGATGCCACCATGAGTAAGGCAAGCACATACATGCTGGCTTTAGGTATGCTCATGCCCTTAAAAATGGGGCGCAAATAATCAATGATGTATAAGGAAGGAATAATACTCAAGGTGTTTTGCAGGACTCTGCTAAACAGCTGAATCAAAAAATCTGACCACGTGGCAATATCATAGCGATTTATTACCGTGACGAATAGTGACCAAAAAAAGATATAAATGAACCACTGCCAAGGCTTCATGACTTCCATGAGCTTGGGAATAAAAAACTCTAAGCGCTCCGCTAGTAAGGCAACCTCATCCTTTGCTATACTTGAGCTCTTATTCTGCTGACTTGTCTTGTACCGATATGAACGCCAATTCTTCAAAACCTAGTAGTCCCGAATCAAATGTAAACCCATCTGTCTCTGATTCTAGCACAGATGCTCCGATAACAAATAACGCTGCACAAAACAACCCTGTAAGCAGTCCTTCAAACAGCCAAGGTCAGCAGATGTGGGGCGGACGCTTCAGTGAAGCGACGGACAGCTTTGTCGCTGCCTTCACCGCCTCTGTTGGCTTTGATCAACGCTTTGCGCGTCACGATATTCAAGGCTCAATCGCCCACGCGACCATGCTTAAAGAATGTGACATTTTGACCGCTGACGAAGTAGCCACCATTATTGATGGTCTGCATCAGGTAATGCGCGAGATTGAGGCTGGCGAGTTTAACTGGTCAATCGCGCTAGAAGACGTGCACATGAATGTTGAGTCGCGCTTGACTGACATCATCGGCGCTGTTGGTAAAAAACTGCATACGGGTCGTAGCCGTAACGATCAGGTTGCCACCGATATTCGTCTTTGGCTACGCGAAGAGACTGATAATATCATTGCCTTATTAGTACGCTTGCAAAGTGGTTTGCTTGATTTGGCTGAGCAGCATACTGACACTATTATGCCCGGCTTTACGCATTTACAAACGGCGCAGCCAGTGAGCTTTGGTCATCACGTCATGGCATGGTTTGAGATGTTATATCGCGATACCGAACGTCTGGTCGATGCGCGCCGCCGTATCAATCAGATGCCACTTGGTAGTGCTGCCCTTGCTGGCACGACATTCCCCATCGATCGTACCATTACTGCTGAGTTGTTAGGTTTCGAAGGTATTTGCCAAAACTCGCTTGATGCCGTCTCAGATCGTGACTTCGCGATTGAATTCACTTCTGCCGCTTCTATCTTGATGATGCATATGTCACGGATGAGCGAAGAGATTATCCTATGGATGTCAGCGCAGTTTAACTTTGTACAAATCCCTGATCGCTTTTGTACTGGTTCATCGATCATGCCGCAAAAGAAAAATCCTGATGTACCAGAGTTGGTCCGCGGTAAAGCAGCACGTGTCTTTGGTCAACTGATGACGTTATTAAGCCTAATGAAGAGCCAGCCACTGGCTTATAACAAAGACAACCAAGAAGACAAAGAACCACTGTTTGATTGCGTCGATACGCTTACCGGCTGTTTATTGGCTTTTGCTGATATGCTACCGAATATCACCCCGAATAAAGAAAACATGCGCGCCGCTACGATGAAAGGCTATGCGACTGCGACTGATCTTGCAGATTATCTGGTACGCCAAGGTGTTGCATTCCGTGATGCTCATGAAGTGGTGGGTAATGCCGTTGCTTTGGGTATTGCCGAGGGCGTTGATTTAAGCGATTTATCACTGGCACAGCTCAAACAATTTAGCGATGCTATCGGTGATGATGTATTTGACTATCTAACGTTAGAAGGCTCATTAGCAGCTCGTGACCATCTGGGTGGTACAGCGCCAAATCAAGTTAAGCAAGCCGTTGCTCGCGGTCGCAGCCGTTTAGAAGTATTCGCGTAAAAGCGCATTGTTGACCTGACAGCTTCTACCATAAAAAACACCCGCCCCTGCTGCGGGTGTTTTTGATACCATGATGAGGTAAAGTAAATTCAGCTAATAATATTTAAGTCACTTATGCTGAATAAGTGCTAACTAATACCATTCACAGAAATTAGAGTAGCAAGGAAAACGAGTGAAAGTACTACGCCTTGTAGGCTAAGCGAGTTTGACACAGCCAATCTTACTTTTTGGGTTTGGTATAACTATTCTCATGAGTGATTCAATAGCATATTTTTATAATAACTAAACCCTAATAAGGAGTGCCTTATGACTGAGACTTTTAATCCTCAAGCCAATACGGTATTTTGCCGTAAGTATCAGCAAGAATTGCCCAAAATGCCGCATCCGCCTTTTCCTAATAAAAAAGGTCAGGAGCTACAGGAAACCGTATCTGAAAAAGCGTGGAAAGAATGGCTTGAACAGCAAACGATGCTGATTAATGAAAACCATCTAAGCATGTTGGATCCTGCTGCCAAAAAATTCCTCACCGAACAACGTGATAAATTTTTAGATAATGAAGATTATGAACGTGCACAAGGTTGGACGCCAGAGAGCTAGTTATTTTTTATTATTGCCACAATATAAAAAACGCGCTATTTAATATAGCGCGTTTTTTTGGATGTAAAATTAACGATGAACTGTTTTTTTCAGCCCTCATCACCGTTTAAGTCTACAAAATCCGTGGCTGAATTGACGGCAGGTTTAGTGGCAGACAGGGTGCTTACTTGGCGCGCCGCCATACGGTCATTGGCTTCTTGCACGGCTTTTTCGACCAGCGCATAGTCGGAATGACGCACATCTTGCCCACTAATATAGTTAATCACCAGTTCTGCAATATTTTGTGCATGATCGCCCACCCGCTCAAGCGCGCGCAATACCCACATAATATTGATGACTTTTGAGACGTGCCGTGAATCTTCCATAATATAGGTCATCAAAGCACGGATGGCTGACTGATACTCATCATTGACCATGCTATCGTTACGCATGACCTCAAACGCTTGCTCAGCATTCGATTGGCTAAATGCCTCTAGCGCATTGTGCAGCATCAAACGAACCTGATTGCTGAGATGTTGAACTTCTGCATAGCCATACGACAGTTTACCTTGTGCCGCAATTTTTTTGGCCATCTGAGCGATTTTGACAGCTTCATCACCGATGCGTTCTAAATCAACCACGCCTTTACTGATGGACATGACCAAGCGTAAATCGCTGGCGGCGGGCTGGCGTTTGGCGACCAATAGCAAGATATGCTCATCCAACTCAACTTCCATTCGATTGATATCAAAGTCCATATCAATCACCTCTTGCGCCAGTGTCTCATTTTTATCGATAAGCGCATGGATCGCTTTCGCCACTTGGTTGGCCGCGCTATCACCCATGTATAGAAATAGACGGATAGCTTCATCAAGGTCTTGGTCAAAACTTTTGGAGATATGCTTATCGCTTTGCATAAGAGGTATTCCCTAAAATCCATATTTTGGTAGCGCGGTGTGGCTGTTGAGTCGAACAGATTGGCTCACGATATCTTATTGAACGTATCGAGCACGTCGTCCTTGCTCAGACCGCGATGTTAGCCATAACGACCCGTAATATAGTCTTCCGTCGCGGTTTGGGCAGGCTTGGTAAATATCTGGTCGGTCTCGCCCATCTCAATCATATCGCCTAAGTACATATAGACGGTGTAATCTGACACCCGTGCAGCCTGTTGCATGTTATGCGTAACAATGGCAATGGTGTAATCCTGTTTTAAGTCTTCAATCAAATCTTCGATAGCACCTGTCGAGATAGGGTCAAGCGCTGATGTCGGCTCATCAAGCAGCAATACTTCAGGCTTGGTCGCGACGCTACGCGCAATACACAAACGTTGCTGCTGACCGCCTGACAACGAAAGCCCTGATGCTTTTAGCTTGTCTTTCACTTCTGGCCATAATGCGGATTTTTTGAGTGCCCACTCTACCCGATTGTCCAGCTCAGCCTTGCTCAACTTTTCATAAAGGCGTACTCCAAAGGCGACATTGTCATAGATTGACATCGGGAATGGGGTTGGCTTCTGAAAAACCATACCGACTTGGGCGCGTAGCAAATTGACATCGACATCTTTGCCCAAGATATTGTTGCCATCAAGATTAATATTGCCTTCTGCCCGCATACCCGGATATAAGTCATACATCCGATTAAAGGTACGTAATAGCGTCGATTTGCCGCAACCTGAAGGACCAATGAAAGCAGTGACTTTTTTATCAGGAATATCGATATTGATGTTTTTTAGCGCCTGAAAGTCACCATAATAAAAATTCAGATCCCGAATTTGCATTTTTGCTGCAGGCATGTTTTTGGGAATATCATGAAGCGTCTGTTTGGTTAGGCTGGCAATATCTGGCTGCTCCATTTGTGCTGCCGTCGACATCGGTCTGTTTAATAAACTGTCTGTTGTTGGATTAAATTTATCTGCCGCATTGAATTTATCGACAGGCTTTTTTGTACGGATTTTGCTCATGACGTCATTCATAATATGTTCCAATCCAGCTCAATGAATATAAATGGAAGTAAATGCTCGAGGTAATCTAGGACAAGCCTTAATTTACCATCAGCCTTTATTTAGCCTGACCTCTACTACCGATGAACCTTGCCAAAATGTTTAATACCAAGACAGAGGTCGTGATTAGCAACGCTGCCGCCCACGCTAAGGTATGCCAGTTATCATAAGGACTCATCGCAAACTGATAGATGGTATTGGGTAAGTTGGCAATAGGCTGGCCCATATCGGTACTGAAATATTGGTTGTTAAGCGCCGTAAATAGCAACGGTGCTGTCTCACCAGTGATTCGAGCAAATGCCAGTAACACCCCAGTGGTCAGTCCTGCTCTCGCTGCCTTAATCGTTACTTGAGTCACCATTTTCCACTTGGGTGTGCCAAGTGCGTAAGCCGCTTCACGAATGCTATTAGGAACCAGATTGAGCATATTCTCAGTGGTACGCACGACCACAGGAATAACGATTAATGCTAATGCTAACGCGCCTGCCCAACCAGAGAAACTTTGACCTTTTACCATCAATGCATAAATAAAGAGACCGATGACAATCGAGGGTGCGGATAACAAAATATCATTTAAGAAACGCGTTACCTTGCCAAGCATACTGCCCTGAGCGAACTCGGATAAATAAATACCGGTCATAAGACCAATAGGCGCACCGATGAACAATCCTGAAAACGCAAGCATTACTGAACCGACAATGGCGTTACGCAGCCCGCCCGCACTCATCGGTGGCGGTGTATCAGCAGTAAAAATAGGCAGCTGCACAATACCTTGAAAGCCTTCAACAAAGAGCGTCAACAATATCCAAAACAACCAAAATAGTCCAAAAACCATCGCCGACATGGCAAAGCCTAGACCTAACTTGTTGGTCAAACGGCGCTTGTTATAAAGACTTTGGTTGTAGCGGCTAGCGCTGTTTGGCTGAGTCGGTAGTGGTGCATTGATCGCATTGTTAGCAGCCATACTATTTATTTCCCATATCTTTTATCAATATCTATCAATGTTTATTGATGTCCAATAAATCCGTAAAAGACCTATCGAGATTGTCAAACGACTACCGATTGCCTGCCTTGTGATCCATGCGCATGAGCATGAGTTTTGCTAGAGATAGCACAATGAAGGTGATGACAAATAAGATTAAGCCTAAATGTAATAAGGAAGCCAAATGTAGCTCACTCGACGCTTCGGCAAACTCGTTAGCCAATGCTGAGGTAATGGTGACACCAGAGGTAAATAAACTCGGACTGATGTTAAAGGCATTACCAATCAAGAAAGTCACTGCCATCGTCTCACCCAATGCCCGACCCAGTCCTAAGATCACACCACCAACCACGCCAGCTTTGGTATACGGCAAAATGATCTTGAACATGACTTCCCACGTCGTTGCGCCCATGCCATAGGCTGATTCTTTAAGCAGGTCTGGCACGACCGAAAAAACATCGCGCATGGTGGCGGCGATAAATGGAATAATCATGATGGCCAGTACCAGCGAGGCGGTAAACATGCCCAATCCCATTGGCGCGCCCGCAAATAGCTTGCCAATGATGGGTAGTGGACCGACGTGTTCAATGAACCAAGGCTGAATGTGATCGCCGAAGAAAGGCGCAAAGACAAACAAACCCCACATACCGTAAATGATAGAGGGGATACCAGCCAATAACTCAATGGCGATACCGAGCGGTTTTTTGAGGAACGTTGGGCACATCTCGGTCAAAAATATGGCAATGCCAAAACTGATTGGTACTGCAATCAAAATCGCGATAAAGGATGTCACCAACGTACCATAGATAGGTGCTAGCGCCCCGTATTCATTGGCGACCGTATCCCAATTATTACTGGTATAAAATCCAAGACCAAATGTTTGAATGCTCGGCCACGCTCCAATGATCAAGGAGACTAAAATGCCGCCCAACGATAAGAGTACTAATATGGCAAAAGCCTTGGTGGCATTCACAAACAATAAGTCATAGCGCTTTTGTTTAGCCAGTTGGGACCTTAAATCATTCATAAGTGTCTCAGCATTAAATAGGATCAAGTCAAAATAGTAGAAGCATTCATTCGGTTTTATCACAACAAACTTGTCATCAAATTTGCTGTGATAAAACCTCTCAAATAACTACCGGAGAATAGTTATTCGAGAGGATAACTCGAAAGGTACTAGTAAGGCACTGACAAGGTATTAAAGAATATTTAGCAGAAACAGATTACTGAGCAGGCTTATAAACAGGCTGTCCATCACTGCCCTTCACTTCATTCCATTTATCTTTGAATAATGCAACTGCTGCATCAGAGAATGGTACGTAATCGAGTGCCATGGCATCATCGTCGCCTTGGGTATAAGCCCAATCAAAGAAGTTCAACACGCCAGCCACTTGCTGAGGATTCTCTGGTTGCTTATGTACTAGGATAAAGGTCGCAGCAGCGATCGGCCATGCTTGCTCAGTCTCAGAGTTGGTGATGACTTTATAAAAGCCTGCTTGTTTTGACCAGTCGATATCACCTGCCGCAGCAAATGTCTCAGCAGATGGCTGAACGACGTTGCCAGCAGCGTTTTTCAATGCAGTATGTGACATGTTGTTTTGCTTAGCGTAAGCATATTCCACATAACCGATAGAGTTTTTCATACGGTTGACGTAGCTTGAAACCCCTTCGTTACCTTTACCGCCCGCACCAGTCGCAGACGTTGGCCATTTGACTGTTTTATCAACACCAACTGTGTCTTTCCAGTCTGGCGAGACTTTGGCAAGATAATCCGTAAAGTTAAACGTTGTCCCTGAACCGTCTGAGCGGAATACTGTCGTAATAGCGGCATCAGGCAAGGTCAAATCTGGGTTCATGGCTTTGATAGCAGGGTCATTCCAATTACTGATTTTACCCAAATAGATGTCTGCCAACATTGCACCGTCTAATTTCAACGCGCCCGGCTCAACACCATCGATGTTGACGATTGGCACGACGCCACCGATAACCGTCGGAAACTGAATCAAGCCTGCTGCGTCTAGCTCTTCAGGCGTCATCGGCGCGTCAGACGCCCCAAAATCGACTGTCTTTGATTCGATTTGTTTGATACCACCAGAAGAGCCAATCGACTGGTAATTGACTTGACCACCGGTAGCAGCGTTATAGTCGTAAGACCATTTAGCATAGATAGGCTGCGGGAACGATGCCCCTGCACCCGTGATATTCATAGCGATATTCTCAGCAGATTTAAAACCTGCTGCAGAAGCAGATGCTGTCTGAGTAGTTGCTTCAGTGGTGGTGACAGCGCTACTGCTATCCGCAGCTGGCTCTGTCGTTTCAGTCGATTTATTACATGCCGTAAGCACTAATGTACAACTAACGGCCACTGCTAATAACGAATAACGCATGTAGGACTCCTAAAGTTTAACAACGATACAAAAAAGCATTGTTTGTGACATGCGTGCTATCTTGCCAAATCTTTATGACAGTTTAATGACAACCTCTGCAATCTTTCATTCGCTTTACATAATATTTAGATAAGCTATCTACAGCTCAGTAATATCAAGTGATTTCAATCACTGGTACTCTAGAGTCGTTCTCATAAAAACATCGAACCTCAAACTCAACGCCTGATATTTTCATCTAAATATCATTAGCCCTCATTGCAGAACTTTGTTAATATTGATGTGATTTACAACACTGACAGACTCGGGGTGCGGTGTATTATCGGCTCGCTTTACTAAACTTGCTTTATTAAAGTAGTTGCCTTTATACATTCGCTGAGAGATCACCCGCCGAACCTGATGCGGTTAGTACCGACGCAGGGAAGTCTTAAGCACTTTGTTATTTATGGCAAAGGACGTGCAGAAATGCCTTTTTAATCCTCATTACTACCTTAGTATGCGTGATGTACTATTAAGTAGTGAAGACTGATATAAAGCTGCGTCCAACGTTTGATGAGCATCATCCGCGACTATGTTTTTTGGTCGTAGGCTAATGCTCATGAGCTGAATTTGTCTGGATCACAGATGCTACCCCCCGCAGCTACTGGCGGTGTTGTTTTTATTCAAAAACCAACACGCTAGGACAGCATATGACAACCTTATTAGCCACTTTTCCTTCTCAAAAACCTTCTAAGACAGACGCGTTAAAGACCCCTGCTCACCGCAGTGCTAGTGATGCTCGTTTCGAAGAAGACGCTCGCGATTTACACCGCATACTCCCCGCCTCCCGTAAAGTCTATATCGAAGGCTCACGTCCTGATATTCAAGTACCCATGCGTGAAATCACCCTTGACCCTACCCCTGTGCAAGGCGTTTCTGAAAACGAATGGAAACAGAACCCACCATTCTATGTTTATGACACATCAGGCGTTTATACCGATCCCAACGTCGAGATTGATTTGACCAAAGGCTTACCAAAGCTGCGTGAAGGCTGGATTGCTGAGCGCGGTGATACCGAGCAATTAAGCGGACTGTCTAGCGCTTACGGAATGGCACGCGCCCGCGATATCAGTACTGCCAATCTACGATTTGCTCATATCGACAAACCACGCCGCGCCAAAGATGTCGCTGGCAACGTCACGCAAATGCATTATGCACGTCGCGGCATCATCACCCCTGAGATGGAATATATCGCCATTCGCGAAACGCAAAAACAGCATGAGCTGACCGATATGCGTCAACATGACGGTGAAAACTTTGGGGCGCATACGCCCACTGTTATTACCCCTGAATTTGTGCGTAGCGAAGTAGCGGCAGGTCGAGCGATTATTCCAAACAACATCAACCATCCAGAATCTGAACCGATGATTATCGGACGCAACTTTTTGGTT
Organism: Psychrobacter sp. PG1; assembly: GCF_014897815.1. Lineage (GTDB taxonomy): Bacteria > Pseudomonadota > Gammaproteobacteria > Pseudomonadales > Moraxellaceae > Psychrobacter. The sequence goes on along the minus strand of NZ_JABUZG010000055.1, from coordinate 104,188 downwards.
AAAATTAACGCCAATATCGGTAATTCAGCGCTCGGTTCTTCTATTGATGAAGAAGTTTCTAAAATGACATGGGCCACACGTTGGGGTGCAGACAACATAATGGATTTATCTACGGGCAATCATATTCACGAAACCCGCGAATGGCTGATTCGTAACTCGCCCGTGCCGATTGGTACCGTCCCTATTTATCAAGCACTCGAAAAAGTCGATGGCGTGGCAGAAGATTTAACGTGGGAGATTTTCCGCGATACGCTCATTGAGCAAGCCGAACAAGGTGTCGATTACTTTACTATTCACGCCGGTGTACTGCTGCGGTATGTGCCGCTAACTGCTGGACGCTTAACGGGCATCGTCTCGCGTGGCGGATCTATCATGGCGCAGTGGTGCATGTTTCATAATAAAGAGAGCTTTTTATATACTCATTTTGAAGATATATGTGAAATCATGAAGCAGTACGATGTGGCGTTTAGTCTAGGCGATGGCTTACGTCCAGGCTGTTTGCAAGATGCCAATGACGAGGCACAATTTGGTGAGCTGCGTACCCTTGGCGAGTTGACCCAAGTGGCTTGGAAGCATGACGTACAGGTCATGATTGAAGGTCCCGGTCACGTAGCAATGAACCGTATTAAAGAAAATATGGACTTGCAGTTAGAAGTTTGTGCCGACGCGCCTTTTTATACCTTAGGACCCTTAACCACCGATATCGCACCCGGTTACGACCATATTACCAGTGCGATTGGTGCGGCGATGATTGGCTGGTTTGGTACTGCTATGCTCTGCTATGTGACCCCAAAAGAGCATTTAGGTCTGCCTAATAAAAAAGATGTTAAAGACGGTATCATCACCTATAAAATCGCTGCTCATGCCGCCGACCTTGCCAAAGGACATCCGGGCGCACAAGCTCGTGATAATGCGTTATCTAAAGCCCGATTTGAATTCCGCTGGGACGACCAGTTCAATCTGGCGCTCGACCCTGATACCGCCCGTGAGTTCCATGATGAAACCTTGCCTAAAGACGCGCATAAGACGGCGCACTTTTGCTCGATGTGTGGACCTAAGTTTTGCTCAATGAAAATTACTCAAAACGTGCGAGATTATGCGGCAGGACTGGATAAAGATGCCGCTAACCAAAAAGTTATTTCATAAATAGATGACTTAACAGATATGAATCATTTGATTGAAGTGATAAATATATTAGCGAAGGATGTCAGTTATATAGAGAGATGTAGGTAACCTATATAGCAGCGCATCAAAAAAGCTCAAACCTGATAATCAGGTTCGAGCTTTTTTTAAAATAGCTCTTAACATCTTTAAAAATTAAATACTCAATTCAGTGAATATTTTTTCTCAATTTTTCGGATTTCATCAATACCTCCAGATTCTAGCTTAGAAACAATGTAAAACTCTTTGTCACTGCCAAAATTATCTAGGGCATTATTGAGTCCTTTTATGTACTCATAAAACTCTGCGTAAGAATAAACTTCCTCATTATAGCGAATATCAGGTTTATCTATATAGAGGTATGCAGAACCTTCGCACTGTGTTACTTCACCTTTGATATTTGTCTCAGCCTCATAGGAGCTTGACGTCAATATTTTGTTGCTGTTGTAACTCATACATACTTTCTGTCCGCCTCTATTCATTGTTTCAAACTTATAACTATCCAGTTTTTGATTTAAGTTGGACTTCAGTTCTGAAAAATCTGTCTCATTTGCTGAAGCATCCAAATTACCCAAAACAACATCTACTTCTGTCAGAGAACTCAGCATAACTTTGTCGTTAGTGCCTCCCATCGCACTGAGTAAACCAATATGGTGAATACCTTTGCGAGATAGTTCATCAATAATTTGCTGTACTGAGCTCGTAGTGCCAAGGACGTCATCACTATAAGCCACGCCAATCCATGCCATTGTCTTCCCCCACGCTATTTCTTGAGTGAGATAGGGTTCAATAGTTACACCCAGAGCTTTCAAAGCCTTACTTTTATCCTCAGGTAAGTTGGCTGCCAGTACTGCCGTATCCTCTTTACAAAAAGTATTGTTGTTCAAATGATTGATAAAATTTGATAAATCCTGAGACTGCATTGATAGCTCTTGCTCACCAAGCGTTAACGCTCGAGAACACGTATAGCGAAGAAACTCAGCTTCACGTTTACCTTTATAGAGCTTGTAGCTATTACTACTGGTGTCTACAAGATTTCCAGATAGCATGTTGAAAATATCAGGTAGACTTGGGTTTTTATCTTGTAGCAAATCTTCAAAAGAGGCCATGGTAGCAAGATTGCCTTTGTTGACAGTCACATAGCTATCGCTTTCAGGGTAAAAAATCCTAGTAGTTTCAATACTGTCAGCATTATATAGGTTTCCAAGGTGAGTCCCAGAAATTGGCAAAACCTTATACATTTTCCCAGTTTCGTTATTTAACCTAGCAGGTGCGCGAATGTACTGATCGACGTCCTCGCCTTCTTCAGCCGCCATTTCGTTAGAAAAGGTGACATCTGGCACCTGTGGTTCAATCTTATCTGGTTTAGTAGTTGGTATGACTGGCGTCTCTGGCGTACCACCACTATTTTTATTACCGCCATCACTACCACCACCGCAGCCATAAAGTGCCAACATAGAAGCCAAAGCCAAACTTAGATAGCGTTTATTCATCAATACATATCCATTTAGGTTAACGGTAGATCAATATAGAAGTGAACTTAATTTCTCTAATAATAAATTGAAAACGATACTAAATCAATACAAATAAACAAAAAAATCCCAACAGATCTTTTATCTGTTGGGATTTTGGTGAGTACAAATTATAGCTTTTAAACTCTATTTGTTGAAATACAGTTGTTAAACTTTCGACGCCTCATAAATCTCTTCGATGGATGTGTTGATAGTATTAGCAAACTCATCATCACTTTGCTGTTTGCTCAATCCTTCGGTAAAGGCACGTGAGAAGCTGGCTATCATACCGGGGTTTTGCTTAAGCTTGGCACAAGCATCGCCACGGCTATAGCCGCCCGATAACGCCACAACTTTTAGCACTTTTGGATGATCGATTAGCTCTTGGTAAAAACCCGCTTCTTCTGGCAAGGTCAGTTTTAGCATCACTTGCTGATCATCAGTCAAACGATCTAGGTTGTGCAAAATGCTGGTCTTTAGTATGACTTCACATTCATGTTTTTTGCTACTGTTGATATCGACTTCAGGCTCTACGATTGGCATCAGACCTTTTGAGAGTATCTGTTTCGCCACATCGAATTGCTGTTGCACGACCAGCTCAATGCCATCGACATTCGGCTCATAAATTACTGAGCGCATTTTGGTACCAAAGACTGGATAGTTTTTGGCTTTATCGAGTAGCAAATCTAAGTTTGGCATCGGACGCATCACTTGGACGCCATTCATTTGCTCAGCCAAACCCTTATCCACTTTTAAAAATGGCACAATATTTTTATCTTCCCATAGATAATTGGCCGTCGGTTTGCCGTTGACCTCACGTTCCATAGTATCTTTGAACAAAATCGCCCCAAGCACACGCTCATTATCAAAAGCATCACAAGTCATGATACGCGCGCGCATCTCATGCACTTGGTCGAACATGGCTTCATCGTTGTCATAATCATCGCCTGTGACACCATAATTCTCTAACGCTTTTGGCGTGCTGCCGCCACTCTGGTCGAGGGCAGCGATAAATCCCGAACCATTTTTAATACGTTGTAGCTGTTTGTTATATTGGTTTTGATATTCCATTGAGAGTGCGTCCTATTATTATTGGTTGAGGTCAAGTGTCACAAAGTAAATCGCTTTTTATTGGCTTATATCAGCCTTACTGTTTGTAGACAACCTTATCATAGGACGCTCTTTGTGCCTATATCTGATAAGTTAACGCGTTGATAAAATAATTATCACCTATCCTATGAGAGAACTCACTAGGCTGAACGTTTATGCTAAAAACAGCACTGCCACACAGCAAATGGCTAATAATAAACCCAAGACATTAATACGGTTAAGCGACTCTTTAAACACACCGACCCCTATCAAGGTTGCCACTGCAATGACACCGACATTCATACCGGTAAAGACGATGCTAGGCGACTCGGACAATAATTGATGCGCACGTACATAAGCATAAATATTGCCCATATTGAGCGCACCTAATAACAATCCTGCTGCGAGCGCATTCCCCTGCCAGCGCACCCGCGTAATCAGCAAATAAATAAACAGCAATAATCCTGCTAAACCAAAACTGACAAATAATGTAAGAGGAAAAGCAGTGCCCTGCTTGGCAACTTGCTTGAACAAGATATCAATAATGCCATAGCCTGCCCAGACGCCAAATAGCCAAAGCGGTGTATGCTTCGCTTGTCTGCTAATCTGACCCTGCTGTGGACGATAAATCAACGCTCCGAGTGCTAGAAAGCCTAATAACAGTCCAAATATTCGCGTGCTGGTCAGTACTTCACCAAACAATAAAAAAGCCGCGACGATAGGAATAATCAATGATAGCCGCTGAGCCGCATCGGTTGCTACTATTCCTACAGATTCAATCGCCCTTCCAAGGACAATAAACACGGCGGGAAGCAGGATACCAAGCGCAATAATAATCGCCCAAGCACCGCCAAGCGCATTCATGCCACTGACGTCTGGCTTCAATAAAAACCACGTCAGCAGAAAAGCCACCGGATAGCCTGCGGCGATGGTCTGCCGTATGTCTATATTTTTCTGTCGTAACACTTTTAGCAATACTGAAACGGCGACACTACAAAGCACCGCTATCGTCAAATATATCATGAGCTATTACCTTGTTAAACTGCCACTTTACGGGGGTATTATTCGCTCATCATTCATATACTGAAGATAAAGCGCGAACTGCCAATGAGGATAAAGCTATAGAATGTAACAAAGTATTTCTTACACAGCAATCTATTTATTGGCTTTTATTCGACTGGTAACAAGTGGCTCTTTAGCGGTCAATTTACAATTAGCATGCAGGTCTGATTGGGAAGTTTGCTAAAATAGTACTCAATCCTAATAACAAAAGTAAAGATTCAAAATAACGAGTAATGTCGTTGATTTTGGCGTACTGCTATTGATGTTTTATGACTGCCTATGAATGCTCTATTTCGATTTTTTGAAACTCGCCTCCCTGCCTTTCCTGAAACCCCTATGCCGCTACCTTCACCCCGTGATGGCATGCTAAAGTTCTTGTGGGCGTGTGCCAACGGTTTACGTGGCTGGCTATTGATATTTATGATTTTGTCTGCGGGCATTGGCATCTATGAAGCGATGCTATTTGCTTGGATTGGGAATATCGTTGACTGGCTAGGCGTCTATACACCGCAGAATCTGTGGTTAGAAAAAGGCGATATGCTACTGCTCATGCTAGCTGTCATGATCGTGAGTCCGCTATGGATTGCATTGTCATCATTCATCCATTTTCAGACCTTGCAAGGCGTCTTTCCTATGCAAATGCGCTGGCGCTTTCACCAGCGGATGCTTGGGCAATCGATGCAGTTTTATCAAGATGAATTCTCTGGACGTGTCTCAGCCAAAGTAATGCAAACCGCACTGGCCGTACGTGATACAGTCATGACCGTCACCGACATGTTTATGTATGTCACCGTTTATTTTATTACGTCAGGTGTCATTTTATTTAATCTGGACAGCCTATTATTAATCCCGTTTATCGTTTGGCTGGTCTTGGTTGCGCTGACCATTTGGTACTTTATCCCTAAGCTCAAACAAACTGCCATTGTGCAAGCAGATGCCCGTGCTTTGATGACTGGCCGCATTACCGATGCTTATGCCAATATCATGACCGTCAAGCTGTTTAGTCATTCACGCCGTGAGCTGAGTTATGCCAAAAACGCCATGGGGCAATTTTTAGGTACCGTCCATGCACAGATGCGCTGGGTCAGTTATTTAGAAGTATCAACCCATCTAATCAGTGTGATTTTGGTTAGTGGCACTGCGGCTATTGGCTTATATTTATGGCAACAAGGCGCGGTCGGTGTCGGTGCGATTGCTGCCGCGACAGCCATGGCACTACGTTTGAACGGTTTGACTCGTTGGATCATGTGGCAGACTGCCAGTCTATTTGAAAGTATCGGAACCGTACAAGATGGCATGCGCACCTTATCAGCGCCGCAAAAAATCATTGATAAGCCCAACGCACCCGCTTTGAAAGTCATCGAAGGTCGTATCGTTTTCGATCATGTTGATTTCAGTTATGAGAATGATAGCGATGCGGTCGAAGGCGATAGCTTAGATACAGTGAAAACATCAGCAACGCCTACTACGAAGACTAAACTGCTCGATAACTTTTATTTAGACATTAAACCCGGCGAAAAGATAGGCTTGGTTGGACGCTCAGGTGCTGGTAAATCTACCTTGGTTAATTTATTGCTACGCTTCTTTGATGTTGATAGCGGTAAAATCCTTATCGATGGACAAGCAATTGATGAAGTCACCCAAGAGTCTTTGCGCCAGCAGATAGGTATGGTGACGCAAGATACGTCTTTGCTACATCGGACAGTACGTGAAAATATCGCTTACGGTCGTCCTGATGCAACCGATGAAGAAATTATTACGGCTGCCAAGCAAGCACAAGCATGGGACTTTATCAAAGACTTATATGATGATAAAGGCAATACAGGACTTGATACCCAAGTCGGTGAGCGCGGCGTCAAGCTCTCTGGCGGTCAACGTCAGCGTATCGCCATCTCACGTGTTATGCTAAAAAATGCGCCCATCTTACTATTGGACGAAGCGACCAGCGCCCTTGACTCTGAGATTGAATTTGCCATTACCGAAAGCCTGAATGACATCATGACAGGTAAAACGGTCATTGCGATTGCCCATCGTCTCTCCACCATTGCCGCACTTGATCGATTGGTGGTCATGGATAAAGGTCAAATTATCGAACAAGGCAGCCATGATGAGTTGTTAAATCTACACGGTGTTTATGCTCGCTTGTGGCATCGACAAAGTGGTGGTTTTTTAGGTGAAGACAGCTGAGTACAACCCTTAATTTTCATTAAAAATCAGACACAAGGAGGTGTGTACATTATGAAAGCATTTGCAAAAAATATTAATATTAGTGGAAAACAAGCGCGCTACTATAACCTTAGCCAGCTTACGCCATCGATACAGTCAAGTACTACCTCTCGCGTGTCAGCACACTTTTATGGTGGCAATAGTTTTACCGTTGGTACTTATAGTCCCTTATTAAGTGCGCTGGCAACTGACTTCAAAATCAGCTCGCTTGCGCTTCGTGGCTATTGGTATGACAAGCCGCAGCGCCGTCGTCTTACGCGCGAGCAGGATGCCGAGATACTTATTGAATTTTTAGAAAAAACGCAAGACAAACCCATCGTTGGTATTGGTCATTCGCAAGGAGCCACTGCTACTGCCATCGCTGCAGCCCAGCGCCCAGATCTGTTTTCACAGCTATATTTAATAGAGCCTGTGACCTTTACCAAACCACAAGCCCGACTCTATAATCTATTGCCGCGTAAGCTTCTACTCAGTCGCGAACCGTTTAAAAGCACCCTCACCAAAAAATCTACTTGGGCAAGCATCGATGATTATTATGAGAACTTACGCGCTCAACGTGCTTATAGGCGCATGAGTGATGCGCATTTGCGGGTATTTGCAGAGCAAAGTTTATCCAAAGATACCAATGGCAGTTACACGCTGATATTTGCGCCTGAACAAGAGCTCGCCAACTATTTCGGCGCGCCGCATATCGATACCGCCCTCAAGCAATTGAGCTGTCCTTATACGCTTATCACTGGCAAGCCGACGTTGTTTATCAACCATAAAGTGCGACAACAATGGCAAAAATTCGTCCCTGATGACAGCATCATATCTTTGTTAGATTACGGTCATCTACTGCCGATGGAAGCACCTGAATTATGTGCTCAAGTTATCAATAAGCATTATCATAGTCATAATCATAGTCATAAATAAGCTGAGCCGTCTAAGTGATGACTGACCTTTTTGCGCCTACACCGACTGACAATCTGTTGCCTTACGATGGTCAGGTCAATGACTTAGGAATAGTTATTCTTGAGGCTAACGCTCTGTATAATAATTTACTAACCGAGCTACCTTGGCAGTCTGACATCGTGACGTTGTTTGGTAAAACGCATGTTACCACTCGCCAAATCGTCTGGATGGGTGACCACGATGTCAGTTATCATTACTCTGGACAGACGCGTCGAGCCATTCCATGGACAAAGCAGATGTTGCACGTAAAACGACATATTGAGCAGCAATTATCAAGCAGTGGTATCAACGTTGATTTTAATTCTTGCTTACTTAACCACTATCCCTCTGGTGCTGATGGCATGGGTTATCATGCAGACGATGAAAAAGAGCTGGGCGCGCAGCCGATTATTGCTTCTTTATCGCTCGGTGCTAGGCGAAAATTTGTTTTTAAGCATAAAACTATTAGACAAGAGAATAAGCCCGTCAAAGTTGAGCTATATCTTGAGTCCGGTCAGCTTATCGTTATGCATGGCGATACGCAGGATTTTTGGAAGCATACCATTACAAAAACCAAAACTGTGAAATCAGGTCGCATCAGCCTCACGTTTCGAAAAGTGCTACCGCATTAAATTAATGTAACTTAATATAAGCTAGAGCGCGTCCTCGTTTTGAAAATGGTGATAAAAATGAGATAAACGGTAGCCAAACAAGGAAAATAGCTGATTAATATCGATATTAACCCGTTATTTGACTCGGTTTGGCAAGACTTAACCATTTTTAGCCCACTTAGTCGCATGCCTTCAGATTGAAGACATCTCCTAGCTCACTTTTAAAACAATCTTGCCAAAAGCAGCACCTTTTTGTAGCTCATGATGAGCCGCGACCACTTCAGACAATGGATAGGTTTGCTGAATACGTAGCGTTAGCTTGCCATCAGCAACAAGCTGTAAAACTCGCGCCATATCTTCACCACTACGCTGCGCCTTATAACCTGCTACCTTTAACTGTTTCTGGCTACCCGCTTCTTTGAGTTTATCCACCCAAATCGTTGGTAACACATTGACGCGACCACCAGATTTGAGCACGCTAAGCGCTCGTACCCCTGCTTCATTACCGACCAAATCCAGTAGCACATCTGCCTGTAACTCAGGGAATTCACCATCTTTGGTATAATCAATCCAACCTGTAAGCTGATTGGTATCTATTATTTCATCAAGCTTGGCATATTTCTCTGGTGAGCAAATAACAGTCACCTTGATATTGTTTTTAGCCACTTTATCCATGAGCAGCTGAATCAACAAGTGACCCACGCCGCCTGCTGGCGCGTTTATCACCACATGCTCACCATCTTGAATATCTGCAAACTCTACAAACTGTATCGCCGTCTGTCCAATACAAGGCAGCGCACCTGCTTGCTGTAACGTGACAGAATCCGGTACTTTTGCCAGCATGTCAGCATCGACTGCTACATACTCTGCATAACAGCCACCATGAAAAGTCAGGGCAGCGACCTGTGTACCGATAGTAAACTGCTCACTACGACTATCGACTACAGTGCCTGACATATCAAAGCCCAAAATTGCAGGCTCATTTTTATCAAATTTGTCTTTTTGAATGATATCAGCGCCCCAGCCTTTGCCTTGACGCGTTTTGTAATCGACAGGATTGATACCCGCGTAAGCAACTTTGACCAATACCTGATTGTCTGTTAACACAGGAATGGCCACATCCTCTTGATAGCTCATCACTTCAGGTTCACCAAACTCACGTATGAGTACGGCGTGTTGGGTCGTTGGTAGCGGGTTATGAAAAAGAGTAGACATCGTTATATATCCTTATAGGTATCTATTGCTTTATTTTTGCATTCAATTTTATTTTTAGTGAATAACTTAAGCTTATCTAATAATCCTTTATAAATGTGCCAATTCCGCACTGAGCGGCAGATGATCAGACAGTGTCGACCATGGTTTGCCCGTATGCACCCAGGCATTTTTCACTCTTAGATTACGCACATAAATACGATCTAAGCTCAGCACAGGAAGCTTGGCTGGGAAAGTTGGCAGCAGTTTGCCATGACAATGCTTGAAAGCTTCGGTCATGCCCAAGCTAGTAGCAAGCTTATCACAAGACATTTTTTTCCAATCATTAAAATCTCCTGCCAAAATTAGTGGTTGATCAGGTGCAATCTCATTACGAACATAGTTGGCAATGGCTTCATATTGCTTGATGCGATCACGCTCAAACAAATTTAGGTGTGCACACAATACAACGACTGGTACATCCCATCCAACTGGTTGTACTTCGCAGTGCAAGACGCCACGCTGCTCAAGCTTATTAACGGTGATATTGACGTTATGCTTAGGATCCAATGGAAAACGGCTCAATACCGCATTGCCATGATGACCATTTTCATACTCTGAGTTTTTACCATAGCTATTTTGCAGCTGTAAATACTCACCAAACCATTCATGTTGCGATTGGTCAGGGTATTCGTTGTATTGCATATTGCGCTTAAGATTCTGACCTTGCACTTCTTGGAGACACAGTACATCGGAGCCAATAATATCAAGCGCTTGGGCAATACCTTGTATCTTAACTTGGCGATTCATCGGCGACATGCCTTTATGAATGTTATAGCTGGTTAGCACAAAAGAGGTCGTGGTAGTCATAGAATTAGTCATCATACTTAAAATAAATGGAACATTGATTATCGCGCCACACTGATTGCAAATGACGCCTAAATACTGATTTTTGAGAAACTGATAGCGCTGATTGCTGTAGTAATTTTTCATCAACCTTATAGTCGCCACCATAATAACCAGTAGCGTCAACTGGCTGACCTGTCTTGGCGTTACAAATTGCAGAGTTACCACGTACAGCAAATTTTTGCTGCCCTTCGTACATGATTAATTTCATCTCATCATAACTTACGTCACCACGGCAACCGAGATAATAAGGCACACTCACTTCGACAACACCGTTATTATTAATATCAGTCACTACAGCGGTATTTTTAGGGAATTCTGCGATTACATCTAACCCATCGCAGGGTACATAATCATATATTTGCCATACTCGTAAAGCCTCTTGTTCATCTATAACATATAAATGCGTGAAGACCTCTCCTGCTGGCTCGTCAGGGCTATTGGTTGAATTGAAACGCTGTAATTGAACCAAATACTGTTCTCCTACTCTGCCAATCCAAGAACGAATAGCAACAATATCTTTGGTCTTTAGCCTCATTTTATTTTTTTTAGAGTCTATTTGATAATAGTTTTGAATAGAAGGCGGCAATTGACCCCATGATAGATGGCTCACAGATATATTATTCACATCTGTCTCTGCCATACTGAGACTGGAGCTAAAGGCCACCATTGCCATAACGCTAAATAGCATGAGAGTATTTGGTATGTTATTTAGCATCATTTAATAACCTAAGGCAATCAAGTATAAGTTTTAGATAAAGGCTTAATATATCATCAATGTAAAAAGAGCATTGATTCTTATCGAACCAATGCTCCCATATTATACCTATCTTCTATCAATGGCGAATTCGCAAAGGATTGTCATCAATAGGCACTATCTATCAACTAATAGCGTGTCACCAAAGCAATTGGTTGATCTTCACCCATAATATCTTGTGGCATAAATACTGCTTCGCCACCATTATGAATGACATGCTCAATGATTTCGCCAATGGCATCATCAGTAACGCCTTCTGAAGCCGCATCATCTGCAAGACTCAAAGTCTGTGCCTTTTCATCAATTTTGGCCGATTGTATATAACCACGACGGACATAAAGCGTCTCGCCTGCACCTTGGAAGGCACTGCGATAGACTTCTTGTAGATCTGTTTGCAACATATTGGCACCGCGTGCCTTATCAATCTCACCCATGGCAGCTTGATGCAGTGATGTACGATAGCCTTCCACCGCCTCTTGCACACTATTGATAATATGCTGAGCACTACCATCTTCTAGATTGGTCGCATTTGACACTGTGGCAATGATGTTGTCTGGACGATCACAAACTTCTTTATAGTAGCCGATATTTTTAGCATCGCCAACGACAACCAAAGGCATTTTGTGCTCACCCCACAACTCTTGTACGCTTTTATCCACCTGATTAAAAAACTCTTTTAGATAGCTGCTTTCATTATTAGACGAGCGATCCGATCCACCGTCGCCTGTCGTATATAGACCATTATTTTCAATAGGAAATGGAATATTATCCATGTTTTTTTGCAGGTCGTCGTCCTTATCGAACTCTCTCACCACGCGATCATTAGACGCTTCAATCAAACGGGCATTATCACGAGTGAGCACCAAGGTGTAATAATGCACCGCGCTTGCCATATCACGCACTAAATCTCGAGTCGCAAAACGATGTGAAATCACCACACGCTCCGTGGTGTCAATCGGCATACGGATAACTTGCACATCGTCGGTACTGGCAAAAATAGCCAAGGTATCAAGATTTAAGTTGTGATTGAGCTCTTTGGTCTTATCATGAATCTTATCGAGTATGGTAGTCGCTGTGCGCTTATCGTATTCGTTGGTTAAGCGTTCTTCAGCCACTTTTAATTGGTTCTTCAGGGCAATGGGATCTTGATCATTAGCAGGATGCTCGCGATGAGTCTTAACAAAGATACTAACCGCAGGATTGGCTTTGGTTTCACGTAAACTTTTGAGAGTCGCTTTCATTTATTGCTCCTTGTTTTATTATCATTTACTTTTAACATTGTGATTTTTACTATGAATCAACTGATTCATAGTTTCTGCTATCAGTAGTACTTAATCTTTCTATTCCATTGCCTTGATGCTAGCAGTCAAACCTCACTCTCTGTAGGGTTAATTTGCAAGCAAATGATAGCGCTTTGTAAGTAGAACACTCTGTATTGTTCTAAAAGCCTGACGGATCGACTATAAACCCGTTTGATAGTCACTATCTTCTTGCTTCACACTTTATATAGTTAATGATTAGGTTGCATTTTCGTCAAATGAACCCATCTTTTATATAGCTTATCGATAAGACAGCAAAAAATAAAAATAACACAAAGCTAATGACGTTCTAAATGTCGCGGCAAGCCAATCTCTTATATAAAACGACGTTTACCCAATAATAATTCATTCACTACGATCAGATATCGGATATTTTTATGAAAACCCTTCCTGCAGATTTACGCCTTGTCGATTTTGACAACGTTTCGCCAAGTACCTTACAAAGCCATGTCATTACTGCCATCGATGAAGCCAATACATTTTTAGATGAGATGAGCGCAGATACTGACAGCCATAACAGCGCTGCTAATATCAGTGCTGAGCAAGCGCTAGCCGATGTGATGACTTTTGATCATATTAATCTGGCATTGGATCGCAGTTGGGGTATTTTATCGCACCTGAATAGCGTCATGAGCAATGATGACATTCGTCATGTCCATCATGAGCTACTACCCACATTATCTGCTTATGGCACACGAGTGGGACAGCACCAGCCGCTATTTAATCGTTATCAAACTATCGTCAATGACACAGCATTTTTTGCTGCGCTTGAGCCTGCACGAGCGCGGGCTATTGAGCTTGCGCTACGCAGTTTTGAGCTGTCAGGTGTCGCATTACCAAAAAATGAACAAGAAAATTTTGCGGCTATTCAAAGTGAGCTTTCTACCTTATCAGCGACCTTTTCAGATAACGTATTGGATGCCACCCAAGCTTATGCCTTACCGCTGCAGCAAGAGCAATTGGCAGGTCTAACCGAAAGTGGACTGGCGCTACTCGCAGATGTTGGCGAACAGTATAAAGCGCGCGCGCTTGCCAACGGTACGCTTACGCAAGTAGAAGTCGATGCGTTACCAAGTCCTTATTACGTGGCAAGCTTAAACATTCCTGTTTATCTTGCCATCATGACCCATGCGGATGACCGCGAACTGCGCGAGATCCTATACCGCGCTTATGTTACCCGTGCTTCTGAGTTTGATGCGCATACCAATGCCAAAGGTGAGTCGCTAAACAACGCCGATATCATGAGTCAAATCCTGCAATTACGTGAGCAAAAAGCCAAGCTATTAGGTTTTGGCAATTATGCAGAAGTCTCACTATCGACTAAAATGGCAGATAACGTGGCAGAAGTAGAAGCCTTTTTACGGAGTTTGGCCACGCAAGCAACTCCAGCGGCTAAGCAAGACTTAGCTCAGTTGCAAAAGTATGCGCAGGATTACGGTATTGAGGAGTTACAGGCGTGGGACAGTACTTATATCGCTGAAAAAGTCAAACAAAGCGAGTTCAGCTTATCGCAAGAAGAAATCCGCCCGTACTTTCCCTTACCAAAAGTAATTAGCGGATTATTTGCCATCGTTGAGCGTTTATACGGTATCAAAGTACAAGAGCAAAATAATGATAAGACAGATAGTGAAAGCACATCCGTATCACGCTGGCACGACGATGTCAGCTTTTATCAGTTGTTTGATGCTGATGATAACGTGCTTGGTGGCTTTTACTTTGACTTATTTGCTCGTAGTGGTAAACGCGGCGGCGCTTGGATGAGTGGTTTTCAGTCGCGTTATACGTATGACGAGCAAGACCATCAGCAGCTACCCGTTTGCTTTATGGTGGGTAACTTTACCCCTGCCCTCGATGGCAAACCAAGCTTATTGACGCATGATGAAGTATTGACTCTATTCCATGAGTTTGGTCACGGCCTGCATCATTTATTAACCCAAGTGACGGTCGGTGATGTCGCTGGTGTCAATGGCGTTGAGTGGGACGCGGTCGAGCTGCCCAGTCAATTTATGGAAAACTGGGCGTGGGATGCCGAAGGTATTGCGCTGATTAGTAGCCACGTCGAAACGGGTGCGCCATTAACAAAAGACAAACTTGCAGCGTTATTGGCGGTGAAGAATTTCCAAAGTGGCATGCAAACCCTACGTCAAATCGAATTCGCACTGTTTGACTTATTGATTCATGCGCATACGCCAGCGCTAGATTATGACGGTATATTAGCCACGCTAAATACCGTTCGAGACGACATTGCTATCATGCAGACACCTGACTACAACCGTTTTGCCAACGGCTTTAGTCATATCTTTGCAGGCGGCTATGCGGCAGGTTATTACTCGTATAAATGGGCAGAGTTGCTATCGGCAGATGCCTTTAGCAAGTTTGAAGAAGAAGGTATTTTTAACCCAGTCACTGGTAAAGCCTTCCGTGAGACAATTTTATCCGTTGGTGGTAGTTTCCCTGCCAAGATCAACTTTGAAAACTTCCGTGGTCGCAGTGCTAGTATCGATGCTTTGTTACGTCATAGCGGTTTTTCTGATACTAAAAAAGGCAGTGCTGCTGCTAATGCCTCAACAACACATGGGATGATTTAAATGCGCTATCAATCAACGCGACCAAAGCGACAGTTTTTATCCGGTGTTCGCTGCCCTAAGTGTCAAGCGATGGATGCGGTGGTACAAATAAACGTCGTCACCCCAGAACCTGATGAGTATATTGAATGCACATTATGTGGACATAGCGAACATCGCCCTGACCCTGATGCCATCAGTGCCAAAAACCATGCTGAAGATCAGCTTATACGTGATGCTATGGCTACTGGTACCAGCGGCACAGTAAAATTCAAACCTTAAATATTAAGCGTTAAGTCTTAATAGCTACCAGCCTATCTAGCAATAGATAGGCTTTTTATTTTGAGTTTGCTATAGTATGGCTACTTATATTTCTAACATAAATCGACTATAGTATGAAAAGCCAAAAAATGCGTCCTCTGTCAACCAAATCACTGAAAAAAAAGCCCACTAAGTCACGCCAGAAATGGTGGTCAATTATTATATTAGCGGCATTACTGATTGGCTACTTGGTCTGGAAAAACAATTCGATAGACACTAATACTACGCCTATCGAAAGTACACCGTCGACTACCGAACCAGATAGCGCTACTCAATTAGATGCTACGCCCTTAGGCAGTAATGACAATAATTCAAACAATAGTGACTTAACGTCAAATACTAATGAGACAACCACAGTTAATCAAATACCTAATGCTGATGCGATCTTAAATGCGGCTTTGCCAGAAACAGATAGTCTTGCCAAAGAGGAAATAGATCGCTTAGAAGACGAGCGTAAGCGCTTAGCTGAACAAGAAAAATTGGCTGCTGAACAACTGACGATGAACAAGCAATTAACTGATATGAAAGCAGAGCAAATCGCCCTACTTGAACAACAAATAGCGCAATTAGAAGCCGAGACAAACGGCGACAAACAGTAGCTAATTATTTAGACTTTTATCAAGGGGCTGACAATGGCGACTTTGCAACTTACCCACGCCCCTATCTTAAATAGTAGCGCGCAGCTGCTTATTCTACCAGTCAATACTGCAGGGATTCTTTTAGATCCTGTTCTCACAAAAGCTAAGACTTTATTTGCTGATAATTATCAACGTTACTATCGTGCATGCCGTGATGGCAGTTTACGTGTAGGTAGTTGCTTACTGCATAAACGCGCGCTTGAGCAAGCTGGTTTAAGCATCAGCAGTAATGGTAATCAGCCCAGTTATATCGCTAATCTTGTGGTATCAAATCATCCTTACCACCCCACACGGTCACAATGGTTAATTGCCGCGTTGAATGATTTATCTGAGCAGCTTATCCCGCTCATCCGTTATCAAGGTATTCGCAGAATTGCCCTAATGGTACGTCCTCTTACTCATAACCACTCACGAAATGATACAGATAACTTATGCAACGCAGCCAATTTAGCAAACACAGGCTCACTTGCGTTAGACTGGCACGCTGATATCTTGCCGTTACTCATACAGCACCTACAAGATTTGCCTAAAGTTCGAATCGATATTCATCTTCCTAAAGACTTTAATATAGACCAATCACTTTGATATAGACCAGTTACTTTAATAAGATATTCTACTGCAAATAAGATTTTACACCCATAAAAAAACCGCCTTAAGCACTCATGACGAGAGACTTAAAGCGGTTTTTAGATGTTGACTACATTAGATATCGATTAGCTTTGTTCGATACCTTTCATAGTCAATTTAATACGACCACGGTTATCGACGTCTTGGACGAAGACTTTAACGATTTGACCTTCTTTTAGGTAGTCAGAAACATTCTCAACGCGCTCTTCAGCGATTTGTGAGATATGTACCAAGCCATCAGTGTTTGGCAAGACGTTAATAAACGCGCCAAAATCAACGATACGAGCAACCGTACCTTCATACGTTTTGCCCACTTCAACTTCTGCAGTCAACGCTTCGATTCTACCGATAGCTGCTTTAGTTGCCGCTTTGTTTTCACCAAAGATACGAATCGTGCCGCCATCATCGATATCGATAACTGCACCAGTCTCTTCAGTTAACTGACGAATCATCGCGCCGCCTTTACCGATTACGTCACGGATTTTATCCGGATTGATTTCGATAACCGCATAGTTTGGTGCATGAGCGTTGATTTCAGTACGACTCTCAGGCAATACTTTATTCATCGCGTCCAAAATATGGATACGACCGGCATGGGCTTGCTTAAGCGCTTGCTCCATGATGTCAGGCGTAATACCTTCGATTTTGATGTCCATCTGCAGCGCAGTGATACCATCTTTAGAACCAGCAACTTTAAAATCCATATCGCCAAGATGATCTTCATCACCTAAGATGTCTGATAGTACAGCGAAACGCTCGCCTTCTTTAACCAGACCCATGGCGATACCAGCAACTGGTGCTTTTAGTGGAACACCCGCATCCATCAATGCCAAACTTGCACCACAAACAGACGCCATGGAAGATGAACCATTTGACTCAGTAATCTCTGATACCACACGGATGACATACGGGAAGCGGTCGCTATCCGGTAGCATCGCTTGTACACCGCGGCGAGCTAGACGACCATGACCGATTTCACGACGTTTTGGAATACCTTCACGACCTGTTTCACCAACTGAGAAATGTGGGAAGTTGTAATGCAGCATGAAATGGTCACGAATCGTGCCACCTAGTGAGTCAATCATGTTGACGTCACGGCTGTTACCAAGCGTGGTCGTAACCAATGCTTGCGTTTCACCGCGTGTGAACAATGCTGAACCATGCGTGTATGGCAATACACCAACTTGTACGTCAAGCGCACGAACAGTCTCAAGATCACGACCATCAATACGCGGCTTGCCTGACAAGATATTGTCACGGACCGTACGATATTTAAGATCGTTATAAATTTCTTTAAGCTCAGTTACGGTATCAGTATAACTTTCTGACTCAGCATCACCAGCAAGTGCATCAATAATTGACTGCTTGATTTCGTCAAGCTTAGTGTAACGCTCTTGCTTATCAGTAATCGTATAAGCGTCAGCAACTTGCTCACCAAACTGCTCTTTCATGCTGCTGGTAAGCGCTTGATCACGCTCAGGGGCAGTATACTGCTGCTTAGCAGTACCGATTTCTTCTGCCATTGAAGTAATGTTATCAATAACGATTTGCTGTTGCTGATGACCATATAATACCGCGCCTAGCATTTGATCTTCTGACAGCTCTGCCGCTTCAGATTCAACCATCAATACAGCAGATTTAGTACCGGCAACCACTAGGTCAAGGTCACTCTCTTTAAGCTGCTCAATCGTTGGGTTCAGGATGTACTCGCCGTTGATAAAGCCAACACGGGCAGCTGCGACAGGACCATTGAATGGTGCATCAGAGATAGCCAGTGCCGCTGATGCGCCGATTAAGGCTGCGATATCTGCAGACTGAGTCTTATCTGATGAAACAACCGTTGCCGTAATTTGAATTTCGTTAACATAACCTTCAGGGAATAGCGGACGAATCGGACGGTCAATCAAGCGTGAGGTTAGGGTTTCGAACTCGCTTGCACGACCTTCACGTTTGCCATAGGCACCTGGGATTTTGCCCGCTGCATACATTTTTTCTTGATAGTTGACCGTTAGCGGAAAGAAGTTTTGACCTTCTTTAGCCTCTGATTTTACTACTGCTGCGACAAGTACCGTAACGCCGCCCATGTGTACTAAGATAGAGTTTGCTTGACGAGCAATACGACCTGTCTCGATCACAACCTGTTGGTTGCCATACTGAAATTCACGCTTAATGGTGTTAAACATTGTCATATAATCTTCCTAATGTTGACTGACGAAAGTAATATCAGCATTATAAAAAGCTGATATTTTTCATTAAAATTCTGTGTATGTGACTACTAGTGTATATGACTAATAATTGACAGTCTTTCTCTCAGAAATCATCTCAACCAGTGCCAATAACATTACCTAGTTATTCCATATGCCTATCCGTGCTAGACATCGTACTATTGTGTATATTTGGTCATTCAATTTTGGCTTTACTATAAATACTATCAAAAAGACCTTAAGTCAAAAGACTTCGGTGCTAAAAACCCTACAGGCTATTTTTCTGCGCTTTTGAGAGTCGGATATTAGCGCAGCTAGCTATTCTATAAGCTAAGAAACAGGTATTTTATAAATAGTCACCATATATATAGTAGATATATTATCAAACTCACAAGGCATTATTTTACAGTGATTTATAGCCATTGACCAATGAATTGCGGAACACAGCAATTATCGATAGAAAACACTTAGCTCTAGCCTCTAGTATTACTGTTTTCACGAAAACTTATATTACCTACTTTGAATTGGTCTTTACAACCAATGCTATCCAAAATCGATCTTGAAAATGAATAAGCATAAAAAAACGGCGTGAAACTATTCCACACCGTTTTTAGAAAAATCTATTTTATCGATAGCAACAAGCAAGTTCCAAGCGAATCAGCAAAAATTCTAAAATAGCACCATATGATGGCTTCTTTTATTTTAGCATCCACTCGTACTATTGTCGTTAGATTAACGACGTAGACCTAACTGGCTGATAAGCGTGGTGTAACGACCAAGATCTTTACCTTTTAGGTAATCAAGCAATTTACGACGCGTGTTAACCATACGGATAAGACCGCGACGGCTATGATGATCAGCTTTGTGTGCTTTAAAGTGGTTCTGCAAATCGTTGATACGAGCACTCAATAGAGCTACTTGAACTTCTGGAGAACCAGTGTCATTTTCGCCACGTTGGTATTGAGCAATGATTTGTTCGCGATCGGTATTAGTTAGCATAAATATCTCCGGCAATGCTAAAAGCTTTAAGACATTCTCGAATTTGAGTAAGATCTAAAGCAGTAGAATAGTAAATAAAATAGCCTGCACGTCATTCAGGACAACCCTGCATTACTAGAGTTGACCTAGTGTACGACAAGCTAATTAGTCATAACGACCATTTAGGATAAGTTGCGATGAGAGAGCACTTAATATAACTATCCGTTTTGGACAGCCTATGAAGCACGATGTCTTATCTCAACCTAATATAAATGTGACGGTGATTATAACAAAAAACTGCTGAACTAGCAGCAGTTTTTCATAATACTTGTAAAGTCAGATTTATTTTTTATAGTTAAATCATCCGTCAATAGGCAATAAAATTTGCTTATTTCTTAACGTCATCTTCCGTCGCGTTACCGCCTAGTTCATCATCTTCAAGCGGTGCAGCTGTGGTAACTTCTGCTAAACTATCAGGAGTAGCATGCTCGCTAGGATTGATGTCTTCTGCAAGCCTTTCAATCTCTTTTTCTTGCTCATCCATATTATTCAATGAATTACTCATATTAGCTCCTGAATTATTATTTTTTGAAGTAGCTGTTTTATACTTTTTACATTGAAATGCAAATGTCATCAGTGATATTGAGGTGATAAGCCAATATATCAGTGTCACCCTATTATGGATGACACTTTACATACTCTACTTGTCTTCTTTAGCATTTCCTAGGTTGTCCGCAATACGCTCTGCTGCGGCTTCACTATCTTCAGTATGATTGTTCTCAGTTTGGCCTTTAAGCGCTGCAGTTGCTGACTCAGAACGTTGTTGCTCAAGCTTGGTATCGTTTGGATTAGAATTTGACATAATATTTTCCTCAGTTACGGTTGTGAACGTTTAAGAAATATAAATAATTAATTATTCAGTAAATGGGTAGAAAAATTAAGATAATGCCTTATCAATAGCATCAACGAAATTGCTGATATCATCTGGATTACGTGAGGTAATCAAATTACCGTCTACCTGTACTGTTTGATCTACAAATTTTGCACCAGCGTTTTCTAAATCTATCTGCAGCGTATGATAAGCAGTGAGCGTTTTACCTTTGGCAATACCTGTATTGATAAGTGCCCAAGGAGCATGGCAAATGACAGCTAATGGCTTGCCTGCATCATTGATAGCATTGATAATACTATGAGCCTCTTCATTGCCACGAATCGTATCCGCATTGACAGTACCACCTGGTAGCACCAACGCATCATAATCAGAAATGCTTGCGTCTTTTGCAAAAATATCAGCAATAAAGGTGTCGCCTTTGTCTACATCTTGCTGCATGGCTTGCACTTCTTTTTCTTTATTTGTGGTTATAAGAAGTGTCTTGTAACCTTTATCTTTGAGTTGATTATTAACCTCTTCGTATTCTGCTTGCTCGAAGTTATTATGCAGTAAAAAAGCAACGGTTTTCATGATATTCCTTTTTTCATTATGAGTGATTTTCTTTTAGTTGTTTTATTATTCATACTTTATTTTTATGAGTCGTTGTTATTATTGGCTATATAGTCTTCCTCTGACCCATCTTGTTCCTATTAAATATTCTCTTTCGAACCTAGTTTTTATTTTTGATATATGACTTTTTATCTTATTATTTTTTTATGTTCTTATTCTTAGAGTCTTAGTTCGATTTATTTTTCTATCCAGACTTCCTATCCGGTAGATCTAAAGTACAAAAAAAACAGGTTCCACCATAGGTGAAACCTGCAATAAAATGTGAGGATATGTGATTAGTGTAAACTATTAGTAAGCTAAATCGTGTTTAAACGAGGGTTATATAAGAACCGTAACATTAACGCTGGATTAATTTTTTAGGCTGCAATCTACCGTTGAGACTTACGGCACCCAATCCAAGAAAATGACCTTGCTGATTTATCAAACGAATATCAGCTGGAATCTCATGGATCAAGGGTTGTTGGTCATCGTCACTACTAACCATATCACTATCTAGTTGGGTATCATTGTTTTCTGACACAGACGACTGATGACTGATACTAGTTGAAATATAGTCGCGCAGACTGTCTGTCAGTTGCTCAAATACATTCAAACGTTGACCCATGTGTATACGCTCACACTGCTCAACCGTCAACACCATCTCAGCTTCTATATTAATGCAAGCATCTACCGGCATCAATTGCTCTTGCCTGTTATCAAACGCTAATACTTCCAAGTCTGACAAAGTAATCACATCATTGATTTTAAAATCACCAACCTGCGTACGGCGTAATGCAGTCAAATGCCCTAATGTACCCATCGCTTTGGCGATGTCTTCACCGAGTACACGCACATAAGTCCCTTTAGTACAGGTCACTGTCAATTGAATTTTCTCATGATCAAGCGCTTTTAAATCAATGGCCTTGATTACAATATCTCTAGGCGCTCGTTCTACTTCAATTCCCGCACGAGCATACTCATAGAGTTTTTTGCCATCTTTTTTTAGTGCAGAATACATTGGCGGTATCTGCTGCTGAGTACCTAAAAACTGCTGGGCGACTTTGTCTAAAAGTACATCATCAAATTTTGGAATGGGTGCCTCAGCAGTGATTTGTCCATCGGCATCACCCGTATCAGTTTGACCGCCAAGTAAAATAGTTGCTTGATAGGATTTGTCCGCATCTAGCTGATAATGGCTAAATTTCGTCGCTTCACCCATACAAATCGGCAATAGACCGGTTGCCATTGGATCAAGTGTCCCTGTGTGCCCCGCTTTTTTACTGTCATGATTTGGCGACTTAAAAAGATACTTCACCTTCGATACGACTTGCTGAGAGGTCATACCTTGAGGCTTGTCGACTAAAATAACACCCGAGACTTTAATCTTGTTAGGGTGATTACTAGACTTTTTATCCGCTTGCGTAGATGCGATAGACATAACGACTTTTACCCTTCTACTCTTCGTTTTCTTGCTCGTCAGACTCATTTTCTTCAGTCTTAATAACTGCTTTACTGATTAAATCCATCATGTAATTACCACGAGCAGTCACTTCGTCATAATGAAAACGCAAGCGTGGTGTGGTACGTGTTTTGAGGCTGTGGCTTAATTCGGTGCGCAAAAAGCCCGCCGCTTTATTAAGTACTTTGATACTCTCTTCATGATTGGTCTTATTCATGGAATCGTTAAGCTCAGGCTCCATGATGGTGACATAGACATCAGCATATCCTAAGTCAGGACTAACCTTGACACTAGAAATAGTGACAAAACCAGTCAAACGAGGGTCATTGACTGCATCACGAATGAGAACAGCAAGCTCACGCTGAATTTGGTCGGCTAAGCGTTGTAGACGTTGGTTCATATTGTTACCTTACTTTAATATGGCTTATTTTCACTGATTGATATATTGGCTTATTAACAAATTTTAGGACTAATAGTTGGTAAAAAAGGCCTAGCAGGATGTACCTGTTAGGCCTAAGTACAGCTAGATATTAAGAAGATACTAATCTGCTCAGCTGATTAAGCATATTGCATAATTAGATATCCTGCTATCGAACTGTAACGTTAGATAGTACGTGCAAACTCTTGGATTTCAAAGACTTCGATCTTATCGCCAGCTTCGACATCATAACCACGAACAGCCATACCGCATTCCATGCCAGTACGTACTTCATTAACGTCTTCTTTATAGCGACGCAATGATTGCAATTGACCAGTAAAGATAACTTGGTCATCACGCAATACGCGGATCGGTTTGTTGCGATAAATTGTACCTTCAACCACCATACAACCAGCAGCAGCACCGAACTTACTAGAACGGAATACTTCACGAACGTCTGCAACACCAAGGATTTTCTCACGATGTTCTGGCGCAAGCATACCACTCATAGCTGCTTTGACATCATCAATCAAACCATAGATAACGCTGTAATAACGGATATCCATGTTGGCGGCATCTGCTTTGCGACGTGCGGTCGCATCAGCACGAACGTTGAAACCTAACAATACCGCTTCGCTAGATTCTGCAAGTGTCACATCAGATTCAGAAATAGGACCGACGCCTGAGCTGATTACTCTGACTTTAACTTCATCAGTTGATAGCTCATTCAATGCAGAAAGGAGTGCTTCAAGCGAACCACGAACATCGGTTTTCAATACTATATTCAAGAATGACACATCGCCTTGTTCCATCTGATCAAACATGCTTTCTAAACGCATGGCATTCTGACGTTCAAGTTGACGCTCACGCTCACGGTTGCTTCTAAACTCTGCCACTTCGCGAGCTTTTTTCTCGTCGGTTAAGACTAAGAACTCGCTGCCAGCTGCTGGCGTTTCAGGTAGGCCTAAAATTTCTACAGGGATAGAAGGACCCGCTGATTGAATACGCTTACCATGTTCATCAGTCATCGCACGAACTTTACCATAATGCTCGCCTGCCAAGACCAAGTCGCCTTGCTTTAATGTGCCTTTTTTAACTAAGACGCTAACAACTGGACCGCGCCCTTTTTCAAGTCTTGATTCAATGACCACACCTTGAGCAGCGCCATCTAACGGTGCTTCTAGCTCCATTAGTTCAGCTTGTAGGCTGATAAGTTCTAACAGCTCATCAATACCATCACCGGTTTTAGCTGAGATACGAGCCATTGGGGTATCGCCGCCCCACTCTTCTGAAACAACTTCTTTAGCGGTCAATTCATTAAGGACGCGATCTGGATCAGCGCTTGGCTTATCCATTTTATTAATTGCAACGATAATTGGCGTACCAGCAGCACGAGCATGATCAATAGCTTCTGCTGTTTGCGGCATCATACCATCATCAGCGGCAACAACTAACACAACAATATCAGTCGCCTGTGCACCGCGTGAACGCATAGCACTAAAGGCCGCGTGACCTGGAGTATCAAGGAAGGTAATCACACCGCGATCGGTTTTAACGTGATAAGCACCGATATGCTGAGTAATACCACCTGCTTCACCAGTTGCCACTTTTGTTTCACGAATTTTATCAAGTAATGATGTCTTACCGTGATCGACGTGACCCATGATCGTGACTACTGGCGGACGAGTTTGAACGTTACTGCTACGCTCATCAACGGCGTCTTGTAGATCGTCTTCAACCTTAGTATCACTAACCAGTACTGGATTGTGACCCATCTCTTCAACGAGCAAACTTGCTGTCGCTTGATCAATCGTATCTGACTCACGAGCCATCTCACCCATTTTCATAAGCAATTTGGTGACTTCGCGCGCTTTAACTGCCATACGTTGAGCAAGATCTGCGACTGTAATTTGTTCGCTAATCTCAACATCGTAAACAATTTTTTCAACAGGTTTTTCGAACTTATGCTGTGATGCTTGCGTTGAACGCAAACCGTTTTTACGGTTTTTGATCTCACGCTCATCTTGATTCTTACGACGACCACGTCCACGAGCACTAGTACTACTGGTGCCACGCTTGATTTCACGACGTTCTTTTTCAAACGATTCTTCTAAGGCATCACCAACCAAACCTTCAGCTAGTGGCTCGTCTTTACGAACTTCAGAAGCAGGCTGATCTGTATATTTTCCAGCCATTTTACGCATTTGTTCAAGCGTACGTTTCTGTGCTTCTTCAGCTTGAGCGCGGCGTGTTTCTGTTTCGATTTCACGTAAACGAGCTTCTTCTTTCTCACGCATTTCGCGCGCTTTACGCTCAATTGCCGTTTCAACTTTCGGTTTCGTCGCTGCAACTTTTTTCTTCGGTTGGTCTTTAGGTTTGACTTCGACAGTGGTTTTGCCACCTTTTTTCACAACCACTGAGGTTGAGATATCGTCGTTTTTATCATCTGACTTTTTGCTAGAGCCTAAGCTTGCACGCATTGCAGCCAAGGTTGCAGCTTGACGTTCTTCAGATTTTTTCTTGGTAGCAGCACGCTCTTCAGCATCTTTAGCAGCACGTTCTTGCGACTCAATCATCGCTTGTTCACGCGCAGCCAACTCTTCAGCCATTTTTTCTGGATCAGGCTTTTCAAATACTTTCTTTTTACGCACTTCCACATTGACGCTCTTAGATTTACCTGAAGAGCCGGTCACGCGCGCAGTGCTAGTTGTCTTAGACTTAAGACTAATACGACGCTTTTCTTGCTGACCATGACTTTGCTTTAAATACGTCACCAACTTCTCTTGCTCAAGCTCAGTGACTAGGTCACCTTCTGCACGAGCAGGCAGTCCAGCATCTACCAATTGCTGTTGTACAGCACTTGCGGTTTTGCCTACCATATCTGCCAGTTCTTTGACGGTCTTATCTGCCATTTATTATCACCTACTGTCTATTATTTGCTATATGTTCAATTCAGTTGTTGGCTACAAATGATTGGGGTAAGGCTGGTATTGGTACTGCGTTCATACCAGCACTTTATTATCGATAGCATATCACTAAAAGACAGCGATATGCAGTTACCGCTTATTCATTGAACCAAGATTCCCGAGCTTTCATGATGAGTTTTCCTGCGGTTTCAGAGTCTAAACCTTCGATATCTTCGAGATCGAAGACTGCTTGTTCTGCCAAATCATCAACGGTAATAATGTCTTTTTGTGCCATTTTATAGGCCCAATTGACTGTCATACCTTCAAGCTCTTGTAGCTCTTGACTTGGCTCTTTCATGTTCTGTTGTTTGACCAGCTCATCAGCGATGACCACTTCTTTTGCACGCTCTTGAATCATCTCAATCGCTTCATCGTCTAGACCTTCGATATCATAAAAGGTTTCAACTGGTACGTAAGCCACTTCTTCAATACTGGTAAAACCAATATCGACAAGTGCTTGCGCTAAGTCTTTATCCACTTCTAAACGTTCATAAAATAATTCGATAAAAGCTTTCGATTCGTTTTGTTGACGCTGCTGATATTCTTCTTCTAGCATCATATTAAGCTTATAGCCCGTTAGCTCAGACGCTAAACGTACGTTTTGACCTTGTGAACCGATCGCACGTGCCAACTGATCATTGGTGCTAAAGATAATATCAGCTGTCTGCGTATCTTCATCCAAGATGATGCTACTGACGTCAGCTGGCTCTAAAGCACTGATAATGAACTGTGCTGGATCATCTGACCATACCACCACATCAATGCGTTCGCCATCAAGCTCCTGCTGTACGGCTTGGATACGTGTACCACGCATACCAATACAAGCACCAACTGGATCGATACGATGATCGTTGGTTTTCACAGCTATTTTAGCACGAGTACCCGGCAAGCGCGCGACGTTGCGGATTTCAATAATTTGTTCGGCAATTTCAGGCACTTCTTTTTGCATCAATGCTGAAAGCATTTCAGGATGAGTACGAGACAGTAGCAACTGAGCGCCGCGGTTTTCACGGTTTACATGATACAAGATAGCATTGATACGTGATTTTGCACGTAATTGCTCACGCGGCAGCATCTGATCACGTGACAAATAGCCTTCGGCATTGTCACCTAGATCAATGATATAGCCATCACGAGTCTGCTTCTTGACTTCGCCATACATCATCTCGCCAACACGCGGCTCAAAAGCATCTGCTACTAAATTACGCTCAGCTTCACGAATCTTTTGGATGATGACTTGTTTGGCTTGAGTCGCAGCAATACGACCAAACTCAATCGATTCAATCTGTTCTTCTTTGACATCGCCGATTGACCATTCTTCTGGATCAAGATCGCTGATGGCTAGCTGACAAGCAGGCATTTCATGGTCTTCATCTGCAACCACTGTCCAGTAACGATAAGTATCATAATCGCCCGTTGTACGGTCGATAGCAACCCGTACCGCTACTTCTGGCTGTTCGGTGTATACTTTTTTCTTAGTCGATACCACCAAAGCATCTTCTATCGCTTCAAAGATATCTTCAGGATTTAAGCCCTTTTCATTACTGACAGTTTCTACTACCGTTAAGATTTCACGACTCATGCTATACCTGTCCTATCATTTTTAATTGACTTAAATTTTATAATTTATGTATTGCTATTATATTTTCACCGTAAGCTATATAAGCTGTTTGGATATTAAAATGCTGATGGATGATTTGTTACTTCAAGTTTTCAAATCAAACCAAGCTGTACAAAAGCTTAGGCATCTTCATAAATCAAATTGGCTTTATCAATATTACTCAGCGCAATCTCAAACTGCTGACCATCGCTTGATGTCAGATTTAAGACATTTGTATCGATACTATCTAAAGTACCTGTCGCTTTGCGACGTTTTTGATCACCTTCACCAATCGCTTGTATTAAACGCAAGCTGACGGTTTGACCAACATAGGCATGCATCTGCTCATCTGAAAAGAATGCACGGTCAAAACCTGGTGAAGAGACTTCTAAGATAAACTCACCAGCAATCGGATCATGAACCTCAAGAATACCGCTCACTTGATGGTTCACTGCTGCACAGTTTTCAATGGTTACTTGTTTATTTTGGGCCTGCTCTTCTGGCAATGCCTCAATATAGATGCGTAATAAAGAGCGATTGCCTTGCGGTGCAAACTCGATACCCCATAATGCCACATCGCAAGCCGCGACGGCAGGAGCAATAATATTAGTCAGTTCTGTAACTTTGGTTGAAAGCTTCATAATCTATTTATCTTTTCCTATTCACGTATCTATCGTACTTAGTAAACCGCGTAATTGTCGCTCACTCATGGAATTTATTTATTAGTAAGAGACACAGTCATTATATTATCTTGAATCACAAACATATTATTTTATATGATATGCGCTTATATGGGGATGAGCACAAAAAACATCAAGCTCAGCCAGACAATGCTTTTATTATTCACAAAGCAGTACTATCGATAAAGGAGTGAGAAATAAAGGATAGTGTGCTTAAGAAGCAGCGCGCCGATAGCGGCAGGTGACAACCAATAGCGAATAATATCGCACTCTATAGAACTAGAGCTTAGCATAAGTAGGATAGATACCGCGATACCACTGACCGTCAGATACAAAAAAACCCACAAACATAATGGTGGGCTAATCGTTACTGACAAATTTAGTGTACAAAACATCAGTATAAAAAGTGGTAGCGGGGGCTGGATTTGAACCAACGACCTTCGGGTTATGAGCCCGACGAGCTACCAGACTGCTCCACCCCGCATCAATCTATGGTGCGTATTATAGGGGGGTTTTATATAAGTGTCAATCTTTATTTTAAATAAATTAAACTAAATTTCTTACCTATATTACTAACGCCGCACTTAATACGTTACAACTTTAAAAACTTGGTGCGATTGGGGGGACTTGAACCCCCACAGCTTGCGCCACCACCCCCTCAAGATGGCGTGTCTACCATTCCACCACAATCGCATTTTTCACTGCTCTACTATTACTATCTAATCTATCATAATAGATGCTTAAGGTAGGCATCGATAGAATCAGACTGCTAAAACAGAAAAGCATTGTAAATCTAACGCCTCAAAATAGCAAGAGCTGCCTCAATTAAAAGGCAATGACTAAAGACAACTATTAAAGGTAAGTGTCTTTAAAATACAGTTATTGAGGATTCTGTGTCAATGGACGCGGCGTTTGTGGTGCTGACACAGGTGCATCTAAACGGAACTGATCTTCAGCCTGTTTGCGCGCGTGAACGGCTAGGGTCATACTGGTGATAAAAAATATCACTGTTAAGACTGCTGTCGCACGCGTTAAAAAGTTCGCTGTTCCTGCCGCACCAAAAACCGTACCTGACGAGCCAGCGCCAAAAGAAGCTCCAGCGTCTGCCCCTTTACCATGCTGTATCAAAATCAAGCCGATCATGGCAATCGCCACGATAATATGCAGGGCTAATATAAACGTAAACATGGTGGCCTCTTTTGCCGCGTAATGACGACTGATAACGGAAAATAAATCTTACGGTTAATAGGAATAGCAATTGACGGGTAATGCTGCCAAATCGATTATATAAATAAGGCGCATTGTACACGATTGCAAGGGCACTGTTAAACCTACTTTTACCAACTGATAAAGACATTTTATAATCGAGACTGCCATGAAATGCACGTTTCATCTCTATTAACTAGTCTTTAGCTCGACTAAAGGCATTGGCAATTGCCAAAAAACTCTCTACCTTTAATGATGCGCCGCCAACCAATGCCCCATCAATCATAGGATCTGCGGCAAAGCTATCAGCATTGTCCGCATTGACACTACCACCATATAACACACTCATTACCTTTAGTGATTCTGCAAAGCCTGTGATGGTTTGCTTGATATGCTGATGCGTTTGACTGACTTCGCTCACGGTTGGGACTTTGCCAGTACCAATCGCCCACACTGGCTCATAAGCAATGATCAGTCGATCAGATAGTGATGATATGAGATCTGGTTGAGTAGTAATTACTTCTTTTATTACTGATAACTGAGTGTCAATTACGTCAAGGGTTTGCTTATCATCATATTGAGCCTGAGTTTCACCAATACAAAATACCACGCCCAAACCTTGGGTGAGTGCGTGAGTCACTTTCTGCAATAACGTATCGTGAGACTCGCTATGATACTGGCGACGCTCAGAATGACCCAGTATCGTCCAAGTTGCCCCAGCGTCTGCTATTTGCTGTGCTGAGCAATCACCCGTATAAGCGCCAACGCTAGCACTATGCGCACTGACGTCTTGCGCTGCACTCAATATCGAACTACCAGCTAAACGCGCACTGACAGCTGCCAGATGAATACAGCTTGGTGCCACCATCAACTGACAGCGACTACTTGACCGTTCTGTGTTGGCTTGCTCTTTAGCATCAATCGTAGTCAACAAATTATTCAACAATAAATCGACGTCGTGACTCGTTGCTGGATTTTGTTTCCAATTACCAATTACCCAAGCTTGCATACTCATCTACCTTGTTTCATCTATTCTTGCCAATTTGGCTAATATGCGCGCCAGTATAACAAATAATTCTCAAGTGCTATAGTATGCTGCCGCCAGCAGAAAAACAGACAGTCAGTGCGAATATTTACTAGGGCGTATCCTCACTCTAAAAAATGATGATAAAAATGAGATAAATTGGCATCAAACAATGAAAGTAGCGCAAATATTATCGAGATATTGATAGGCTACTCGACGATGTTTGGCAAAATCCAACCATTTTCAACTTATTTAGAGGATAGTCTATTAAATTGAGGATATGCTCTAGACATTGTCTCAAGCTATGATTTTTTGGGTCAAACACTCAATCGTCCATATAAAATCTTTAAACTAAAGTAATGTTTTATAGTATTGTGTCTATATATAACAGAACATTATCAATAATCTAACGACCAAGCTACTGATAACCTACACTATTAAAACGCTTTCTCTGCTAAATCTCTTATAAGAGCATCTCTGCATTGACTGTTATTCATGATGGCCTAAAGGCTAACAATGACTTATAGCAGGTATCTGTTAAAAATTATAATAGTAAGTGGCTCTCAGAAGTATATGGATTTCAGACAAATATATAGCATATTGGGTATTAAGGAGAAGTCGTAATGTCTATCACCACGAGCAAATATGGTGGTTTAGCGCACCAGCTAATCAGCGAAGGTATCGTCAGCGAAGCGAATATGAAAATCGCGCAGACCGAATCGCAACAGCAACAAGTAGGACTAGTGCCCTACCTAGTCGACAATAAATTAGCAGATGCTTATCATCTTGCGCAGATATTGTCACAAGCGTTTGGCGATCCTCTTTTCGATCTTGATGCTTTAGATGTTGATGTCATTCCAAAAGACTTAGTAGATGAAAAAATCATTCGTAAATTTAATGCGTTGCCACTATTCAAACGAGGACAGCGTTTATTCGTCGCATTAAGTGATCCAACTCGTGTGGATGCAATTGACGCTATTGCTTTTAATTCACGGCTGTCTATTGAAACTATTGTCGTCGAAGAAGATAAGTTAAAAAAGCGTATTGAGAGTCTGTACGCTGATGCTATGCAAAATTTTGATAGCTTCTCTGATAGCGATTTAAATGTTGGCTTTGATGAAGGTGAAGAAGAGGAAGGCGAGACCAAACTTAGTGATAGCGTCGAGGAAGCACCCGTTGTAAAATTTGTTAATAAAATGCTGGTTGATGCCATTCGTATGGGTGCCTCTGACTTGCACTTTGAGCCCTATGAAAAAACCTATCGCGTTCGCTTTCGTGTCGATGGGGTGATGCAAAAAATGGCCAATCCACCTGTACAACTGGCTGGGAAAATTGCAGCCCGTTTAAAAGTCATGTCGCAGATGGATATTTCAGAGCGCCGTGTGCCACAAGATGGACGTATCAAGCTCAAGATATCTAAAGATAAAGCCATCGACTTTCGAGTAAGCTGTCTGCCTACCCTATTTGGCGAAAAACTTGTACTTCGTATTTTGGATCCTTCTTCAGCGATGTTGGGTATTGAAGCGCTCGGCTATGAACCTGATCAGAAAGATATGTTTTTAGAGGCACTGCATAAACCACAAGGAATGTTGCTTATCACGGGACCAACTGGTTCTGGTAAGACCGTGTCGCTTTATACTGGTATTAATATTTTAAATACTGGCGCGACCAATATATCCACTGCCGAGGATCCAGTGGAGATTAACTTGGAGGGGATCAATCAAGTCAACGTCAATCCAAAAGTGGGTCTAACTTTCGCAAATGCCCTCAAATCTTTTTTACGCCAAGATCCTGATATTGTCATGGTCGGTGAGATTCGTGACCTTGAAACTGCTGAAATTGCAATTAAAGCAGCACAAACAGGGCACATGGTGCTCTCAACCCTACATACCAACTCAGCACCTGAAACACTGACGCGGCTGCGTAACATGGGTGTGGCCTCCTTTAATATCGCGACTTCAGTGAACTTGGTCATTGCCCAGCGCCTAGCACGACGTTTGTGTAAAAACTGCAAAAAACCTATTAACATCCCTAAGCAAAGTCTGCTTGAGCTCGGCTTTACAGACGCCGATTTGGACAATCCAGACAACATCATTCACGAGCCAGTAGGCTGTAATGAATGCCGTGAAGGTTATAAAGGACGAGTCGGTATCTACGAAGTCATGAAGGTCAGCCCTGATATCTCACGCATCATTATGGAAGACGGTAACGCGATAGATATCAAAGACGCTGCACTTAAAAATGGCTTCCGAGACCTGCGTCGCTCTGGGATTTTAAAAGTTTTACAAGGCGTAACCAGTATTCAAGAAATGATGCGCGTTACTTCTGAGTAAGAATAATGGCTATACGCATGTTGCATACGCACAAAAAAATAGACACTGCTGATCACTAAAGAGGAACGTTTGAAGTGACTAAACCAACTACTTTTTAATCTTGAATTGTCGAAAAAACAGCTTTTAGTAATGCACTGATAAAAAGGTATTTGGAAATTTAAAACTGTCCTTATATGAGTAATGCCATTATTTATATGAGGACTGAGATGATGTGCGTTAATTGTACGGACTTTTATAAATCAGCAATAATCTCTACCAGATATACTTAAATATAAAACAGAGTTATACTGGTTTTCTACGTTAAAATAAAGTATGCCTTTTTTATGTAATGAGTCAGGCATCGTTGTACATCTTTGCAATATCTATATTAGACAATATTTTGAGGGTAGTAACATGGCAAAAGCGAAGACCGACATGCTGTTAGACTTTGTCTATGATGGGGTGAATCGACGCGGACAAAAAGTAAAAGGGGAGACTACCAGCCGTAGTTTAGAGTTGGCAAAAGCGACTTTACGCAAACAAGGTATCAGTGTCAAAGGTATTAAGAAAAAACCGAAGCCGCTTTACACTTTCAAGAAATCCATCAAACCTATTGATATTGCTATTTTTTCTCGGCAAATGGCGACCATGATGAAAGCGGGCGTGCCATTGACCCAATCCTTTGAGATTGTTGCTGACTCACTTGATAATCCAAGTATGAAAGACTTGGTATTACAAATAAAATCGGACATTGAAGCGGGTGGGACTTTTGCTTCAGCATTACGCAAGCACCCACGTTATTTTGACGATCTGTTTTGTTCACTCATCGATTCTGGTGAGCAGTCAGGTGCACTGGAAACCATGCTTGAACGCGTTGCTACCTATAAAGAAAAAAGTGAGTTGCTTAAAGCCAAAATTAAGAAAGCAATGAAGTACCCTATCGCGGTTATCGTTGTTGCTATTATTGTGACTATCATCCTGCTGATTAAAGTAGTACCTGTATTTTCTGGTTTATTTGAATCTTTTGGTGCAGAGCTGCCTGCTTTTACCCAAATGGTTGTCAATATGTCTGAGTGGATGCAGGCGTGGTGGTTTATTTTAATTATCATTATCGGCGGTACTATCATTGGCTTTTCAGAGACGAAAAAACGCTCTAAGAAATTCCGTGACTTCTTAGACCGTGCGGTTTTAAAAGCACCAATATTTGGCAATATTGCCTATCAAGCTATTATTGCTCGTTTTGCTCGTACACTATCGACGACCTTTGCTGCGGGCGTACCACTTATTGATGCCCTCGACTCTACAGCTGGTGCCACTAATAATGTTGTATTTTATAATGCCACTCAGCAAATCAAAAATGATGTTTCTACTGGTCAACAATTACAGTTTTCAATACGCTCGACCAACCTTTTCCCAAGCTTAGCCATTCAAATGGTTGGCATTGGTGAAGAATCTGGTAGTTTGGAAGAGATGTTAGACAAAGTTGCCGTCTACTATGAAAATGAAGTAGATAACGCTGTTGATGGATTGACCAGCTTGATGGAACCTTTGATTATGGCAGTCTTAGGCGTATTAATCGGTGGCTTGGTGATTGCCATGTATTTACCGATTTTCCAGATGGGCGCAGTAGTAGGCTAAAAGCTAACTAAAGGACAGCTTGTTCATGCAATTTATAGAGTTATTACAAGATAATATGCCTATCGCTTTAGGCATATTCGGCCTATTAGGTCTTTGCGTTGGCAGTTTTTTAAATGTGGTGATTCACCGTATTCCGCTGATGATGGTTTATAGTTGGCGACAAGAGTGCAGCCAGTTTATGTCAGAACAAGCAGACATGCCTCGCGAACACACTCTGCCCCTAACAAATATCGTAGCAGCTGACCAGCCGATTACTTTGAGTCGACCGGCGTCACGCTGCCCTCATTGCGCCCACAAAATAAAATGGTATGAAAACATACCGTTAATCAGCTGGTTAATACTACGTGGCCGTTGCTCAGACTGTAAAGCTGCGATTGGACTGCGTTATCCACTGGTTGAGCTATCAACAGCCCTACTGTCAGTATTAGTCATTTATCAGTTTGGCGTAACTGCAGCTGGCTTGTCAGCACTGATTTTGGTATGGACACTGGTTGCATTAACCGGTATTGATTTTGATACGCAATTATTGCCTGATCGCTTAACTTTCCCATTAGCGGGTTTAGGGTTAGCGGTGAATTCACAAGGCTGGTTTGTCTCACCAACTCAGTCAATTTGGGGCTTATTGCTAGGATTTTTGTCATTGTGGATAGTGGTTAAAATATTTTATCTAATCACTAAAAAACATGGTATGGGGCAGGGAGATTTCAAATTATTGGCGGTATTGGGTGCTTGGCTTGGACCCATGATGTTGCCATTGATTATTTTATTGTCTTCTCTATTAGGCTCAATCGTTGGGATTGTTTTGATGAAGAAACAGGGTGAAAGCAAGCCGTTTGCCTTTGGTCCTTATATCGCTATCGCCGGTATTGTTGCTTTATTATATGGCTCAGATATCGTCAACTGGTATCTCGGCATGTATACTTACTAGATGTATTTTGGTCGCTCCTTTTCAAGCAGACACCAAATCTTAAAATGGACAACAAAATACTTTCTTAGCTTATAACCATCACTATCATTATATCGAGCAGATAAGTCATTATTATGTCAAAACAAGCATCTTCACCTTATTCTCATAAGCCTCAGACCCCGCAAAAGAAAAGCAAAACGTTAGTACTTGGCTTAACTGGTGGTATCGGTAGTGGTAAGTCCGCTGCGAGTGCTTGGTTTTCTGAGCAAGGCATTGATATTATCGATGCGGATGTGATTGCCCATGAAATCGTTGCTAAAGGCAGCGCCACTCTGCACAAAATCCAGAAAAAATTTGGTGACTGGGTATTGAATGGCGATGGATCAATGGATCGAGTGGCAGTAAGAACGCACGTCTTTTCACATCCTGAGGCATTGATTGAGTTAGAAGCAATCACTCATCCAGCGATACGCGAAGCAGCAAAAGCGCAGTTGGCAACCAGTACTTCGCCTTATGTGATACTGTCAGCGCCTTTACTTATTGAAGCAGCAGAAGCAGGGCTTGCTAATTTATGCCAACGTATCTTAGTGATGGACGCCGCTGAAGATACGCAGATAGCGCGTGCCAGTCAGCGCGACGAACAAAGCATACAGAAAATCAAAGCCATCATGGTGAATCAGCTGAGCCGCGAAGAGCGTAATCGTCATGCAGATGATGTGGTGCTCAACGAAAGTGATCTTGCGGCTCTGTATGTGCAACTAGAGCCATTACACCAAGAGTATCTTAAGCTTGCCCAGCAGCTAAAGTACGCTGTCGATTGACCTCATACAGCGCCATACCAGTGGCAACACTCACATTTAGACTTTGAAGGTTGCCATGCTCATTTCCTGACATCGGAATATACACCAGCTCATCACAGCTCTCCATGGTTAGGCGACGCATCCCCTCACCTTCTGAACCCATGATAATGGCTGTTTTGCCAGTCAGATCAGCGGCATGTATTGGTTTGGCATCCGCATTAAGCGCTGTACCAAAGACAAATACCCCAGCATTTTTGATTTGCGTGAGCGTACGTGCCAGATTGGTGACACTAACAATCGGCATCATCTCTGCTGCACCGACCGATACTTTAGCCACTGTTGGCGTCAGACTTGCCGCATGGTGTTTCGGACAAACCACGGCATCCACACCCATCGCCACTGCGGTACGCAAGCAAGCACCAAAGTTATGGGCATCAGTGATTTGATCCAATACTAATAACAAACACTGTTCACGGCCAATGATGGTATCAAGCAAGCCTTCATCAGCAAAGCCTAAAGGACGCGCATTTAGCACCACGCCTTGGTGTTGCGGGCTACCACACAATTGCGTGAGTTTGTCTTTTTGCGTGGGTTGAATGCTAATACCATTGGCTTCTGCCTGCGCCATGATGGCTTGTACATGGCTGTCGGTTTCACGACCTTGTTGTACAAACAAACTAAGTCCATCAAGCGGACGATGTTCGAGCAAGGCATCAATCGCGTGAATACCATAGAAATAAACGGGTTTTGCCATAATAGGCCTATTGATTATAAAGTGGGTATCGCGCTATGTGATAAAAACTAGGCGATAAAAAGAGATGACGGTAATTGTATCAACAAATGGATATCTGCATATAAATAATATCAGCAGAAAAAGAAAAACCTTACCAATCCGATAAGGCTTTTCTTTTTTTTGAACAAAAGGCTTTTTGGTGTCATCAAGCACTTAATAACAGCTTGAGCAGACTTACCCTTCTAAGTGACAAATATATTGAACTATTTCTTCTGTCCGCAAGTTAAAGCCACTATTGCCTTCAACCACGAATGATTGACCAGCACGGTAATAGCTGAATTCTTCGTCACCATTAATTTTGACCTCACACTCACCGCCCGTGATCTCGATACGCTCGGAGGTATTGGTGCTAAAATGATAATGCTCAACCAAATTATCACAAGGCAAGATAACGCCCAGTGTTTTATGTCGACCATCTTCGAACATAATAGTGTGGCTTGAGCAACGACCATCATAAGATACCGTCGCTTGAGCATTGACTGTTACATTAGTAAATTGCGCCGCTGTCATAGTGGCTTCCTTATCAAATAATCATTACGAAACTAAAAAATAAGTAACTGGTTAGAGTACCGTCAGAGTTGCGTCGTTAACAGACATCTCTGTACTACGTACCATATCCTTCTATACTAGATATCTGTGCGCTAAAGGTAGCCACAGGTGCTATGAAAACGCTTGAGAATAATGACCGAGTGGCATACTCTTCCAACTATACGCCTATCATTTTACAAAATTATGACTCGTTATCATGTATTACACTGCACTAATCTAATCAGAAGAGTTTATCATTATGTGAGATTATGCTACCACATTATATCTATAAAGTTTGTTAAAGCGACTAGGAAAATGCTGTTTGATGCTAAGCTTAAATGTACTTACTCATCTTTTTTTGAGTCAGCACCTGATCACTATAATGGGGATTTTTTTATACATTTGATTCGCAACCATTCTTACTCTACCGCCATCACTTTGACAGGCTTAGTCATCTTAATGATTGATATTGTGAATATTATGATGATGACTCATTGCCAGTTTTTGATAGTTTTATGGTAATCTTCCAATAATAAATTCTATTATCCAGTGCCTGAAAGTTTGTATTTAAGCGCGTTTAACATCATACTATTTGCCTATAATATTTATCTTATTAACACGGTTAAATGAATAATTTCATTCCCTTATCTACCCTACTTTATCTATGGCTTCTTGAGATTTATATGAAGTCTATTGTCTGTCATGAGAGGCGTTGATGCTAGTATCATTAACTTTACATCAGTTTGCGTTGATCGCTCAGCATGAGCTGAGTGTGGCCGAAGGCTTCAATGTCATCACTGGTGAGACCGGTGCTGGCAAGTCATTATTGCTTGATGCGCTCTCTTTATGTGTCGGTGAGCGCGCAGACATGGCGATGGTCAGACATGGCGCAGCGCATGCAGATATCTATGCTCAGTTTGATGTAGAAAATAACGGTGTCATCGCTGAGTGGTTTGCTAAAAATGAGCGAGCTCTAGAAGAGCCTGAAGTCCTAATTCGTCGTCAGCTCAGCAATAGCGGACGCTCAAAAGCGTGGTTAAATGGCACACCTGTCAGCTTGGCGGAACTCAAAAGCTTAGGGTCATTGCTGGTCAATATCCATAGTCAACATGCTCAGCAAGCGCTCCTCAAGCCGCAGTTTGTGGTGCAATGGCTTGATGAGATGGCGCAAATTACCCCACTTGCTGCACAAACGACCAGCAGTTATCAAGCTTATCAGCAACTTAAACGCCGTGCTGATGATATCGCGAGCCGTGAGGCACAGCGCCAAGACCGTATGCAACTATTGCAAAGCCAACTTGCTGACATTGCGCCGTTATTGGCGGTTGATTATGCAGAAGTTGAAGCAGAGCACGAAGAGCTGTCTAATATCGAAGCTTTAATGATCGAGGCCAGTCATGGCTTGCATCTGCTCGATAATGACACGGATGAGCCAGATGTCATGACCTTGCTCGGGCAAGCGATTAAGCTTTGTGATAACCAAATGAGCGTCAGTCAAACCTTTGAGCAAGCCTCAGAGCAGCTGCATTTAGCACAGCAACAAATCACTGAGGTAACAGGCTTACTGTCGGATTATGCTGAGCAACAGCTGCCTGATCCTGAGCGTTTGCAGACATTAGACAGTCTTATTAGCTTAGGACATCGCTTATCGCGCAAACACAACTTGCCAGCGAGCGACTTAATCGATGAAGCAAAGGGCTGGGAAGCGCAATTAGAACAGTTAGAAAATGAGCCAAGCAGCGATGCGATGGCCACACAAATTGAACAGGCATGGCAAGACTATCTAGCACTGGCCACTCAGTTAAATAAAGAGCGCTCAAAAGCAGCGCCGACTGTCAGCAAACAATTAATTAAACAATTACAACCGCTCGCGCTACCCAACGCCCGCTGCGAGTTTGTCTTTACCAAGAAAGCCGATATCAGTCAATATAGTGCGCAAGGTTGCTATGATATTGATTTGTTATTTAGCGCCAACGTCGGTATGCCGATGCAGCCGCTACATAAGATTGCCTCAGGCGGTGAGCTGTCACGAATGGCACTGGTGATGCAAGTGTTGCAAGCAACCAATGCCGATAACAACGCCGCCAAACCCATGCTAGTATTTGATGAAGTCGATGTCGGTATCAGTGGTGGCACGGCGCAAGTGGTCGGTGAGCTACTGCGTGCGCTTGGGCAGACGCAGCAGCTACTGGCCATCACCCACCAAGCACAAGTCGCGGCGCAAGCACATCAGCATATCTTGGTACAAAAACATCATGACGAGCAGACCGAAAGCGAGCTATTAATACTGACTGATAGCGCGCAAGTCGACGAGCTGGCACGCATGTCTGGCGGTGTAATCATTACTGACGTCACCCGTGACCATGCACGTAGTTTATTGACTGATGTTAAATAAAGGCTTTGTCATTCATAAACAGTTGTGAATCACTGTGTCTCATAACTGCTAAATATTTGCTTTGGTTGATTTTCACCTCAGTATCGCCATATAGTGGTGTGTTATCTCTGTTATTTTACCTTTAATATTAGGTTGCGTTTGTCTCTATGTCTAAAGCCAATTTGACCCATCATTTCTTAATCGCGGCACCCGAGCTATCAGACCCACGGTTTGAGCAGGCGCTGATTTATATCTGTCGTCATGATAAACACGGTGCCCTTGGTCTGATGGTCAATCGTCCATTAGAGCAGGCACGCGTGGGCAAACTGCTAGAAGATTTAGACATTGAAGTGACGGATGCGCAAGTGATGGAAGATGTGGCGTTAGATGGTGGCCCGATGTATCCAGAGGTTGGGTTTGTGCTGCATACGGGTCAACCAGAATGGGCATCGTCTTTTGCGATTTCAGAAAACGTCTGTATTACCACCAGTCAAGATATCCTTAAGCGTATTGCGGCAGGTCAAGGCGTTGGTCACTATCAACTGTGCTTGGGTCATGCCAGCTGGGGTAAAAAACAGCTAGACCAAGAGCTAAATAACGGTGATTGGCTCGTCTGCCCTGCTGATCTGAATTTATTGTTTGATACACCATTCGAAGAACGCTGGCAAATCGCCGCTGATAAGATTGGCGTCAACTTTGACTACCTTAGTAGCGATATCGGTCATGCTTAACGATTGGCTATGGTTACTAAATTATCTATTTAAATCAAAGCCGCATTTAAATTAAAGCCATTAAGCCAAGTGAATCATGCCCAACAGAAATAGGAAACGCGCATAATGATGGTAGAGTCTGATACGAGCACTAAAATCGAAACTGCTGACACTACTGTGGCGGAACCAGCTATTAAACCACATCTTATCTTAGCGCTCGATTATGGGGTCAAAAAGATGGGGATGGCGCTAGGTAATACAATTACTGGGACCGCGCGTGCCTTTGACATCTTGGCGATGAACAACGGTCAGCCAGACTGGGATAACCTACTAGGTATTATCAAAGTCTGGGGAGTGGCAAAAGTGGTGGTTGGGTTGCCGCTTAATATGGATGGTAGTAGCTCCATGCTCTCCAAACGTGCGCACAAATTCGCTCGCCGCTTAGCGCATCGGGTCATGGAACAGCATCTGCCAGTGGTCGTGAGCCTTTGTGATGAGCGCCTGACTTCAGTCGAAGCACGTGAGATCGCTTGGGAGAATGGTTGGATTAAGCATGAGCGCGATCCGATTGATGATATCTCTGCCTGTATTCTGATGTCGACTTATTTCGCTGACCCCAGTAGCAGTATCGCCATCGATGCTATCAAAGCCGATTAAATCAGCGACAAACCTGCTGTTAAAATACCGCCAATTCTGACATATCGTCACTCTACACGGATAAATGCCTGATTATTATGACCACTGTCTCAGACCACTCCCCGCAAAACAAATCGCAACATGGTTTTGCACCGCTTGCTATCGCCCGTATCAAAGGCGCACAGCGAGCGAATCAAATAGCGATTTATCTCATTTATGCCGCTATTCTCGCCTTTATGGTCTTTGGCACCATTGCCAGTATCAAAGCCTTTCATGACAATCAACTGCTTTATCAACTTTTCTATAACTTGCCCTATGCCTTGGTTGCGCTTACGATTCCTATTACTATTTATGATGCGCTAGTGATTTATCGTTATCGCTTAAACCAAGCGTCGATGATTGCCATGAGCATTGGCGTATCGACCATCATATTGGTTGGTGGCTTATTATTCGCTGATACTGCCTGGTTAGGCTTATCTTGTTGGCTTGGTGTGGCATTTTTATTTAAAGTGAGCTTCAAGCGCTTTTTTAATTTTCTAGAAGCAGAAAAAGACCCTGAAATCACTGAAGAAGTGTAAAACACACTGATAAAAACATCCTAACGAATGAAGCGCAAAAAACTTTAACCTTATCGATTTAAATGACTATTATGAGCACTTCTACCACGCAAACGACGATCAATCATCATTTAGATACTCAAGGGCTGATTTGCCCTGAGCCAGTCATGATGCTGCATCGAACCATCCGTAACGCTGATGCTGGCGAGGTAATTGAAATACTCGCCACCGACCCAGCCACCACTCGTGACATTCCTAATTTCTGCCGTCATTTGGGGCATGAGCTTGTGCAGCAAGAAACGCTGGCTGAAAATGTAAATCTAAACGTCGATCCCGATGAAATAATGGTCGCTGGCGATGATGATGCGCCTATCAGCGCCACGCTCTATCGTTATTTGGTAAAGAAAAAAGGTGCTTAAATGCACTCAAGTTACCGCAGAAAACTAATGACAGCACCATACATAATATAAAAATATCTTTGCTTTGTACGAGATATATCATTCACGAAAGGTAGGCTATTACGTGTTACAAACAGAAAAGCAGTATGTACAATGGCAAGAAAACGAAACTCTACGTAATGCTCTTTGGTTGTCTGAAAGCAATCATATGCCACCTGCGCGCATTGTATTGGTCGATGATACAACGACCGCAGATGACGCTTACCGCTTAGCTTGCGAAGGCACATCACTGCTGTGGCGCGGTGACTTTCATAATGCACGCCAGTTGCTACAAGCGCTCGGTCGTCGCATAGATCGTACGAATGAACGCTCTGAGCTGCGTAAAATCAAGAAAGCGACGAATAAACCTAACGCAGTAAATATTAAAGGTATTCCCAATCTATTTCATCAGCAGCGCCAACTGCAAGCCCAGCGTTCACGTATATTGAGCCGTTTGCTACTAGAGCTTGATACAGATTATGTCAGCAAGCTACGTCGCGCCCCCGATCTGAGTGCAGCCTGCATGGCCGCTTTTGGCCAGTTAGATAAGTCGGTGGATGAGTCTTGCCTGCTGTCGTTCCGTGACCTGCAAGGGGCACTTGGCGCAGCACAATGGCGCGAAAAAGGCGTCCCAATAGAAAGCTTAGGGTTATCAATTTTCCCGCATTATGGTGTCTTTGCACCAACCCGTCATGAGTATGTGCAGCTGTTGCTCGATGCACCGCTACCAGCGAGCCATGATGTCGCCTATGATATCGGTACCGGAACGGGATTGCTGGCTATTATCTTAGCGCAGCGCGGTGTTCCGCAAGTGATAGCAACGGATTTGAATCCACGTGCTTTGGCCTGTGCCAACGAAAATTTTACGCGATTAGAATTCACTAACGTGCAGTTACAGCAAGCCGATTTGTATCCGACTGATGCACCACTAGCCAATCTGATTGTCTGTAATCCGCCTTGGGTACCTGCTAAACCAAGCTCGTCTCTTGAATACGCCGTCTATGATGCCAAGAGCGCGATGCTTCGTGGGGTTTTGCAAGGTGCCAAACAGCACTTAGCTGAGCAAGGAGAGCTCTGGTTGATAATGTCGGACTTAGCTGAGCATTTACAGCTACGCACCCGTGATGAGTTATTACGCTTGTTTGCCGATGCTGGATTGGCGGTAAAATATCGTCTGGACACCCAACCTAAGCATGGTCGCAGCCAAGATGATACTGACCCTCTACATGTCGCGCGCAGTGCAGAAATCACTTCATTATGGTGCTTAACGCTTATCTAACATTCAACCATCGAGTACTGAGTTATGAGCCGTGATCGTGCCGTGCAACAGCGCCAACCTAAGGCGCTGGCAGTAGATGACGAACCCAGTTATATCACTGAGTTTCGTCAAGCCATGCTGGCACGTGGGCTTGCAACCCGTACACGTAATGCTTATGTGCGCGACCTGCGCTCATGCGAGCTGACCAATCCTATCGCGCTGACACGCTGGCAGCCTGATGACGTGCTGCACTGTCTCTCAACCCTTACACAAGACAATAAAACCCCACGTACCCAAGCACGCATGCTCTCAAGCTTGCGCCAGTTTTATCTTTGGATGATCACCAGTAATCTGCGTGAAGACAATCCTTGCGAGCGTATCAAAAGCCCCAAGCTCGGACGTCCACTCCCCAAAGACTTAGCAGAAGCAGATGTCGATAATCTCCTTGCTGCGCCTGATACCAGCACTGCTCTCGGACTCCGTGATAAAGCCATGCTAGAGGTGCTATACGCCTGCGGGCTGCGTGTGAGCGAGTTGATTAATCTGTCATTAGAGCAAGTGAATCTAAACGCTGGCTGGCTACAAATAACGGGGAAAGGTAATAAAACCCGACTGGTGCCACTCGGCGAATATGCCAATGATGCGCTAGAAGACTATCTAACGCATGCTCGTGGTGATTTGATTGCACATTTGAAATCAGGAAACTGCCAAGCGGTATTTTTAACGGCGCAAGGTGGCTACATGACGCGGCAGAACTTTTGGTATTTGCTTAAAAAGTACGCCAAAGTCGCCAGTATCGATAAAGAGCTATCACCGCATACCCTGCGTCACGCTTTTGCCACGCATCTACTGAATCATGGCGCGGACTTGCGTAGCGTGCAGTTATTACTTGGACATAGCGATTTATCAACCACACAGATCTATACCCATGTGGCGACGGCAAGATTGCAGAAATTGCATGCGGAGCATCATCCGAGAGGGTGATTGAAGATTTCCTGTAAACTAAGCCTTTTTCTAAAAGCTCTTTTTTTCAGGTTC
This sequence comes from Psychrobacter sp. PG1, assembly GCF_014897815.1. GTDB lineage: Bacteria > Pseudomonadota > Gammaproteobacteria > Pseudomonadales > Moraxellaceae > Psychrobacter. The sequence continues at coordinate 59,269 of NZ_JABUZG010000055.1, read as the reverse complement.
ATCACTTCAATAGATTGTTGTGCTATTCTCAGTTCTCTTTTAAAGCTCTCAAGCTTCGCTTCCTCATAAGCTAGTAAGGTTGCCATATCTGTATCTTCATTTACTCTGCTTAATCTACCTCTATATGTTGTATGAGAGTTATCCATATAATTCCCCTATCTTCTATAGTCTATTATACAAAAGGCATTCGAGTGAGTGTTCTAGAGCAATTCTTGTAGCAAACCTCTCTAAAATCCATTTATAAGTATGAAGTTCATTTTCATTAAAAAAATTTTTCTTAGAAGCTGATATAGTTATAACATATATTATCTTTTTAGTTGTTACACTTATTATTGGATAACATATCTGTGAACCATGTTCTTTTTCAGAAGTATTACCTTTGACGTACCTAATATCGTCCGTCAAGCCATTTCTTTGCTTTTTTATTTCCTTCTTTATATCAGAGACGATCTCGGTCTGCTTACTTTCGAGACATCTGGAAATAGTACTTTCTTTACTTCCAAGAACTTCTAACGAAGTTTGAGGCGGTTTAGTTATAGGCAGAAAATACTTCCAATCATCAATCTTGTTATTCTTAATAGACATTAGTCCAACTTTAAAGTCGACATCACTATAAGTAGTTTTGAGAAAAGAAGCTAAGGAGTCTAATATCAATATACTTTGCTCTTCAGGCTTAGTAATTGCTTTAAAAATTCTATGTTTAGTCTTAGTCTTGCTGTCATTTAAACGCACAAAATTATTGACCTCTTTAGCAAACCTTTCCCTTTTTTTGTTCACCGGAATATCCAAAGCGACTACTAATTGAGTAGCAACATCATCTTTATTCTTTACAGACATTGAAATTTTCACTAAAAATTTATATGCACCTTGATATATTATAGCTAGTACAGCAGCACTTCCTATGACTAAGAGAGGATTAACCATAAGCCAATTACCAATCCATCCAGCTTTTCTAATACTTTTTTCGAGCCCATCATTACTGTAAGCAGAAACTACGACACTATATAAAGCTATCAGAACCATCTTTAATATTGTGAAATACCAAGTTTCTAACATTAAAAGTAAATTCTTGGATAACTTATTCATGTCTATTATTTATTCTCGTTTATATAAGCAGTCTAAAAAATTAATTAAACAATAATTGGCTGACAAGTATAAATCAAATTAATTTTGCTTGTAATGGATAAACAACATTAATTGCATATTTGATAACTAATTCATTGATAGCATGCTGCAAACCTACCCTTTTCTCGTTACAATACCCATCATCAATTATTATTCCCTACCTATCTATTATCCGAGAATCTCATGAGCCATAGACCACCTGCTGACCTACTAAAAAATGCCCAACATTGGCGTGAAGATATTAACTTTCGCCAAGACGTACTGGGTAAGCCATTTGATTTTTCGACCACTTGGGGTATTTTTTCACCGCAAAAGCTCGATGATGGTAGCTTGATGCTGCTTGATTATATTGATTTTGAAGCGGATGATGATTCGATCGATTTGGGCTGTGGTTATGGCGTGCTCGGTATGACGGCGGCGCGTGAATGTCCGAACGGTCAGCATACTTTGATTGATAAAGATTTTATGGCGGTAGAATATGCACGCCTGAATTGTGAAAAAAACGGTCTAAAAAATGTCGATGTGCATTTATCAAATGGCTTCAATCACGTGGCAAAAGACAAAGACTTTAGCTTGGTAATGTCAAACTTGCCAGCCAAAGTAGGTAAAGAACAGCACTATTTATATTTCCTCGATGCCTATGCCCGTATGCGTAAAGGTGGGCGTTTTTATGTGGTGACAATCAATGGCCTACGTCAGTTTGTGAAGCGCTCGTTTACCGAAGTGTTTGGCAATAGCGACAAAATAAAGCAAGGCAAAACCTATACGATTACGATGGCGACCAAAGACTAGATTTTTGAAGATGACACAAATAAAAGCCCGCTAAAACATATAGTTTTAGCGGGCTTCTTTATGGCAAATGATATCTCGCTACATCTGCCGTTTAAGCAAATATCCACCCAATATCGCACTAGCGATAATAGGCAATAGCACCATTAATAACGGCGAAAATCCAGTCGCCAATGAGACAAAGCCAACCAAGTCTTGCACATAACTAAATAGCAAGCCAAACAATAATGCCACGACGATACGCAAGCCCAAGCTATGTGTACGCAGTGAGCCAAAGACGAATGAGCAAGCAACAATCACCAGCGATAAAATTGATAGCGGTGAGAGCAGTTTTTGCCAGAAAGCCAGCTCATGACTTAACGAGCGCGTGCCTTGTTGACGCATAAATTGACGATGCTCATACAACTGAGTCAATGACAAATCTTCGGCTTTACGGGTAAGCAGATATACCGATTCAGGGGCAAAGGGCAGGCTTAAAGTATCTGACGGTGAGATGGCTTGGCTACTCTCAAAGCCCTGATTAATCATCAGCTTGGTCATGTTGTTCAGCTGCCACTCATAGCGATATTGCTCGCTCGGTTTGCTGCTGGCAGGATTAACAGGTTCACGACCAATATATTTACCACCCTCAGCGTGAATGGCCGTTTGCAGATTGCCATTATTGTCTAAATGCCAGCGTTTAACTTCGCTGATATTACCTTGCACATCAGCATAATCGATATACAAAATATCGCTACCATCTGGCTTGGCACTGCCGTCTTTTGTACTCTCAAAGCGTGGCTGCAACGTCCAATAACCGCGTACCGAGGTGACCAATGAACTGCTGTCTTCATCGTTGATTTCTTTTGCCAATTGATTAGAGTGCGGCAGCACGAACTGATTGATAATCAATGCGAGCAACACAAAAATCAAAGCAGGCTGCAATACCCAACCGACGATACGATAAACGCTGACGCCAGCGGCGCGCATCACGACCAGCTCACTTTTATTGGCAAGCAAGCCCAAGCCAACCACTGCACCTAGCAATGCGCCAGTGGGAATAAATTGCTCTAAAAAATAAGGCGAGCGATAAAAAATATACTTAATCGCCTCGCCCATCGTATAGCTATCATCTAACGAATCCAGCTCAGACAAATAAGAGAATACCAGCTGTAATGCCCACAAGCCTATGACAGCTCCGACGATTGCGAGCAAAGCGTTCAGCTTGACGTAACGGCTCAGCACTTTTAGTTTGGCAGGTTTGCGAGCGTACTTATCATGAGCGTTTTGCGAGTCAGGATTGGAAGATTTAGAAGATAAGACACTCATTAGGACTGCCCTCCTTGTGAGCCACTGCTCTGATGATCGGCAACCGTTAAAGGCGTGCTCTTCGGTTTGCGAAAGCGTAATCGATGCTGCACACGGCTACCCCAATTCATATAAAGTGCCAATGCCATAAACCCTAAAATGAGCCACGCATATGCCCAGACGCTCACGCTGCCTTTGCTCACAGCGTTTTTGAGTGAAATAATACCCAGCGCACAGCTGACAAACAATAAAATAGAAGGGAAAAGGCGTAACCAGCGACCTTGACGCGGACGTACTTGCGCCAGTGGTACAGCGAGCATTGGTGCAATGATCATCAACCACGGCAATGCTAGACGATAGCCAAGCTCACTTTGTGCCACACGCAGCGAGTTGCCACTACTTGCCGTACCACCCGTCGCGGCTTGCCATAATGGTCCAATCGCTTGCGTTTCGATATTATCTTCGTTGATGACTTCTTTTGAGGATTCTGTCAACGTAATGCGGTAACGATCAAAGCCCACTTGATTATATTTCAGACTGCCAGCACCGACTTCATAACGCCGTCCTTGGAACAAGTCCAATTGGGTCACACCGCTATTACCTGTGTCTACTTGCTCGGCACGCTTAGCCAACGTAATAGTATCTTTGCTGATGTTGGTATTATTAGTAATCGCCGTTGGCATATTTGGCATGTCTGAAATATTTAATTGCTCAGCTGTTTCGGGATCGATGGTGTTTTTAACATCGACGGCAGCCTCTTTGGCAGTGTTATTTTTAGCGGCACTGCCCTTTTTTTCAGGCTCAGATTGAATCAATATCACATCTTGCAATTGCTTTTTATCATCACTCAAGCTGCCCACATACAAATGATAATTGCCACTACTAATAAATTCATTGGGACGAATCAAATCAAACGCGCTGGTCAATGCTTGCTGTTGCCAGACACTTTCCGATGAGCGTACGCCCCACGGTTTACCAACGATAGATAAAGCCGCTTCCCCAACGAACAATGCCAATATTAAAGGCGTCATCAAACGGGCAAGTTTACCACGCGACACCCCACTGGCATTAATCACCGCCATTTCTTGATCGACATACAGCCGCCCGAATACCAGCATGAGAGCGATAAAAAATGCTAATGGCAGGATAAGCTCTAAAAAGTAGGGCAAATTATAACCAATGATGGTAAATAACAAGCTGATATCTAAATTGCCTTCTGCGGCAATACCAAAGTAACGGATCAAACGACCGCCCAGCATCATCACCACTAAAAACCCCAAGACCAATGCGGTCGTTGAGGCAACTTGTTGAGTCATATAGCGGCGTAATATCACAATGGGCACTCTTTTAAAAAGGTTGATAGTCGCACGATTTATCGCAGCTTTATTGGCAAACACTGACAATTATGGACCGCTCTAAATACAATAGCTGATACCGATAACTGGACAATAGAAATACAAGACCGTGCTGCTCAATCAGATACTTAAACAGCCTTAAAAGCAACGGCAAAAAATATGAAAATATCTGCGAGACGGGTTAGCGACATGCTGTAAAAATTAGCGATAAAGATAACCGCTAATCCTAGCATATTTTGCTCAAAAATGGCTGTGAAATGTGTTTGCAAACATTGCGTCCATCTTGCTATAACGCTGTATGGCTCACTAATAATAGATAAGATATGAAAAGGATTATGAAAAGGATAACGAGCATTTAACTCATTAGTTTGTCTTATCTAAGAAGCCTTTTTATTAAGTCTTTGCACGACCTTTTTACTTGATGTCATTTGGAAACCTTTGTGTGTCATTCGTATCACTGCCCTCGCACCATTAGAATTACTTGTTAAACTGAGAAAACTAAAAATTCCTAATTAGCTCGCCCAATGGAGAATATTAATGACAAATAAACTCGGTTCTACCCCTTCTACTTTACTTGAACTTGCTGGCGGTCAATTTGATACGCTCGATTGGTCAAATTGCGCCGTGGTTTTTATTGATTATCAAAACGAATATGTCGATGGGGCGATGCCATTGGGGCAAGCTGGTACGAACGCCATTGCAAATGCGCGTCTATTGCTAGATAAAGCTCGTAAACAGAACGTCCCTGTCTTCCATATCGCCCATCACGGCGCAGATAATGGCAATGTTTTTGATCCTTTATCATCTAACGTCGAGATTACCGCTGAATTACAACCAAAGGATGGCGAAACCGTCATCGTCAAAAAAAATCCCAATGCGTTTCATGATACCCAGCTGCAAGCGCTTATTTCAGCTGCACAAAAACAGCAAATTATTTTTGCAGGTTTTATGAGTCATATGTGTGTTAGCTCAAGCGTGAGAGCCGCCTTTGATTTAGGCTTTGACAGTTTTGTTTGCCATGATGCTTGTGCCACTCGCGACCTGCCTGACTATAAAAAAGAGAAAATCAGCGCTGATACCATGCATGCTACCGCCATGGCAGCACTGCAAGATAGATTTGCCGCTTTAGTAGCAACCGATGAGTTAGTTAATAGCTAATAAGCGGTTCGAACCCATGACAACCTTGCTCACTGCGCACTCACCTCGCAATATGCTACACTATTGCGATTGCTTGATTGGCCAAACAATCTGATAATTTAACAGGTATCAGCAATTAAAAAAATCTGCCATTTTCATAGCGTTAACGTCATAACTATAATGTCATAACCCCAATAAGGATAAATATATGAATATTAAATTAACCCAAACACTGCCAAAAACCCATACGCAAAAAATCCTCAAAAAAGAAGCGAAAAGTAAAGACGCGGCCTGCCTCGTCGTCTTAATCGATGATCAAAAAAATATCTTAGCTGAGTCAGTATTGAGCGATTATCAAACCCGTATTGAGCAATTGATTGAAGTATCGCACTTTAACGGCAAAGCTTGCGAAACCGTCGCTGACTATGCGCTAGCGGGTGATAAGAAAACCACCAAAGAAAATCCAGTACAGCTATTATTGGTCGGTGTGGGTAATGTTGATAAATTGCGTCATAGCGTTCTAGAAAAAATTGCTAAGACCATTTATAAGAGCACCCAAAAACGCGTCGACTCTATCACTGTAGTGCTGGGCGATAGCTTAGAAGAAAACCAGTTTAGCCAATTTGCGCTGAGCCTACTGGCAGCAAGCTATCGTTTTGACAAGTACAAATCTGAGCAGCAAACGCCTGTTTTAACGGATATCTACTTATTGGCAGAGCCATCTTTAGAAGATTCGTTAGACTTTGCACAAGCGGTCTTTACTGGTCAAAGCTTGACCCGTGATGTTGCCAATGAGCCGGGTAACATCTGTTTCCCAGCATATATGGCAGAACAAGCACAAGAATTGGCAGCCACTTATCCTGACCTCTTAAAAGTAACGGTACTTGGTGAAGACGAGATGTCAGCACTGGGTATGAACTGCTTCTTATCGGTCGCGCAAGGCTCTACCAAAGAAGGCAAACTGGTACTCATGGAGTATCGCGGCAAGTCTAACTTTAGCGCCAATACTGATAGCGATATTAGCAAAGCCACCACCAACAGCGCAAAAGTCGCTGGCGGTCTAAAAGCGTTGGCTGATAAATTACCAACCAAAGCTGCTAGCAAAAAAGCCGCTAAAAATGCTGAACAGAATAGCGAAGACAATGCCCAAAGTGCACACGATGATGCCCCTATCGTCTTAGTCGGTAAAGGTGTTACCTTCGATTCAGGTGGTATCTCAATCAAGCCGGGTGCGGCGATGGATGAGATGAAATTTGATATGGGCGGTTCTGCTGCGGTACTTGGTACTCTAAAAGCATTATGTGAAGCGCGTCTACCGATCAATGTCGTCGGTGCCCTAGCTTGTGCTGAAAATATGCCATCAGGAGAGGCAACGCGCCCTGGCGATATCATCATAGCAATGAACGGTAAGTCCGTTGAAATCCTGAATACCGATGCTGAAGGTCGTTTAGTATTGTGCGATACCTTATGCTACGTGCAGAAGTATTATCAGCCAAAAGCCATCATTGATGTCGCAACCTTGACTGGTGCTTGTGTGGTTGCGTTGGGTCATGTACGCTCGGCAGTCTTTAGTAATGACGAAGATGTGTTGTTTGACTTAGAAAACGCCAGTAACTTATCGGGCGACCTAATCTGGCACATGCCGATGGATGACGAATATCAAGCGCAGATTGACTCGCCTATCGCTGATATTCAAAATATCGGTGGTAAAGGTGCGGGCGCTGTGACTGCTGCCTGTTTCTTATCGCGCTTCATCGAAGAAGGTCAAGCATGGGCGCATTTAGACATCGCTGGTACGGCATGGGTTTCAGGTCAAGACAAAGCCGCGACTGGTCGTCCAGTGCCATTATTCATGCAATACCTAAAAAATAGCGCAAATATGGCATAATCTATTGATGAATCACCATTCAATGAAAACCACTTTATGAAAGTTAGCTTTTATGTATTAACTGAGAATAAAGCCCAAGATTTCTTGGGCTTTATTTGTCAGCTGACCCAGACGGCGCTCAATAAAAGCAGCCAGTCGTTATTGATTCTTATCGAAAAAAACGATGCATTGCTGTCGACGCTTGATGAAGCCCTTTGGGCACAAGACGATACGAGCTTTATACCGCATCAACGCCTTTTAGATTCTAATCCTGAAGGCGCCGATATTGACGGTGTTCATACTGATATTAATAATCAATTATTAGCACCAGTGTTGCTTGCCAGCTATATGCCAGCCGACTTTAAAGGGATCGTACTCAATACTACGATACGTCCCATTAATGACTATATAAATGCTACCAGCAATACATTGCCAACTCGTATTTTAGAGCTTATCAAACCTGATAATGTCAGCACTGAGGCAGGACGCGCTAAATATAAGCATTACCAGCAACTCGGCTATGAGCTTACCCATTTCAAAGTTTAATCTTCTATTACAAAATCAAACGCCAGTCATGGCGTTTTTTTGTGCTTAAATGTCGACTTTTAAAATTCTTAGAGGCTTATAAGTACGTTATTGCCTACTGCCTTATAAAATCAGTCAGTAGGCGCTTATCACAAAAAATGCTAACATCCTTCGGTCGTTAAGCTAACGATTGTTAAGCTAATATTTATTTCCAAATAGACTAAAGGGGTAAAAATGCATTCATTAATAGCGATGTACCAACGAATCGGATTGGTAACGCTGATTGTTATCGGTTTAGTACTAGGTACTTTGATAGGATGGCTAGCGCCAAGTGTAGGTATTGCCTTAGGTATTTTGGGGACTCTGTTCGTAGGTGCCCTAAAAGCCGTTGCCCCTATACTGGTATTTTTCTTAGTGATGGCAGCTATCTGTCAACATCGTAGCGGTAATAAGGTCTATGTAAAACCGGTGCTGTTTTTATATCTGATAGGCACTTTTATAGCCGCTTTGGTCGCTGTTGGTGCCAGCTTTTTATTCCCAACCGAATTGACGTTAGTGAATGCGACCATCGAGCAAGTACCGCCAGCAAACTTAAAGGAAGTATTTAACAATTTATTACTCAGTCTAGTCGCCAATCCAGTTGCTGCCCTAGCCAATGCTAACTATATCGGTATATTAGCTTGGGCCGTTATTATGGGTATTGCGCTACGACAAGCTGGCGAGACGACTCGCAGCACTGTCAATGACATTGCAGATGCCATCTCAAAAGTAGTCAAATGGGTCATCGCGCTAGCACCTTTTGGTATCTTGGGATTAGTCGCCAATACCGTCGCTGATACTGGCTTTGCTGCGCTATTGGGCTATGCACGAATTTTGCTAGTACTGATAGGCTGTATGTTGTTTATTGCTTTAGTGACTAACCCTCTCCTCGTATATTTCAAAACGGGTAAAAACCCTTATCCACTGGTATTCACCTGCTTACGTGAATCTGGTATTACTGCGTTTTTTACCCGTAGCTCTGCTGCCAACATTCCTATCAATATGAACCTTGCCAGCAAATTAGGGTTACATGAAAATACTTATTCAGTCACCCTGCCATTAGGCGCTACTATTAATATGGCAGGTGCAGCGATTACTATTAATGTGTTAACCCTTGCAGCGGCGCATACTTTGGGTATTGAAGTTACCTTTGGCTCAGCATTACTGCTAAGTCTAGTCGCTACGATTAGTGCTGGTGGCACCTCTGGCGTCGCTGGTGGCTCATTACTACTCATTCCTTTGGCGGCCAGTTTATTCAACATTCCTGATGATATTGCGCTTCAAGTGGTGGCTATTGGCTTTATTATTAGTGTGCTGCAAGACTCCGCAGAGACCGCCTTGAACTCGTCAACTGACGTATTATTTACTGCTGCAGCTGATCCAAAATATGCGCGCTAATATCACTTGAGATGACCATAACAAACCAATCATCTTAAATTAATAGGTATAAAAATAAAAAAAGGGCTTAACGGCCCTTTTTTTGGTTATAATTTACCCAATTTATTCTGTTTTACGAATCTTACCTTTATACGAGTATGAGACTAGTAAAGCAAAAAATATAAAATGGCTTGATCTCTTTTATTATTCATTAGATTGTCGGGGTAAGGATGTATTCATTTTTTGCGATGTATAAGCGCATTGGTCTAGTACCACTTATTATTATCGGTTTGATAGCGGGAGTATTGATAGGTTGGTTGGCACCAGATATCGGTATTGCCTTAGGATTATTGGGTACCTTATTCGTGGGCGCACTAAAAGCCGTCGCACCGATACTGGTATTTGTGTTGGTCATGGCGGCCATTAGCCAACATCGCAGCGGTAATGAAGTTTACGTCAAGCCTGTGCTCATCATGTATATGTTTGGCACTTTTTTAGCCGCACTAACGGCAGTTGGCGCGAGCTTTTTATTCCCGACAGAACTGGTATTGGTCAACGCCACAATTGAGCAAGTCCCACCAGCCAACCTCAAAGAAGTACTGACCAATCTACTACTAAATCTGGTCGCCAATCCTGTTAATGCCATCGCTGAAGCCAACTATATTGGTATTTTAGCGTGGGCAATTATCATCGGTTTCGCACTGCGCCAAGCCAGTGATACCACACGCACTGTGGTCGGTGATTTTTCTGATGCCATCTCCCAAGTGGTGAAGTGGGTCATTGCCCTAGCACCTTTTGGTATCTTGGGTTTGGTCGCCAACACCGTCGCTGAGACAGGCTTTGCGGCTTTGGCAGGTTATGCGCGTATCTTGATGGTACTGGTCGGTTGTATGCTATTTATCGCTTTGATTGCCAATCCTATTATTGTACTGATCAAAACGGGCAAAAACCCTTATCCGCTAGTATTCAAGTGCTTGCGTGAGTCAGGGATTACCGCATTCTTTACGCGTAGCTCGGCCGCCAACATTCCGGTCAATATGAACCTTGCCCGCAAACTGGGTCTACACGAAGATACTTATTCGGTGACGATTCCACTGGGTGCGACCATTAATATGGCCGGCGCGGCGATTACGATTAACGTCTTAACGCTTGCAGCCGCGCATACACTCGGTATTGAAGTGACCTTTGCCTCAGCACTGCTACTCAGTTTGGTTGCAACCATTAGCGCCTGCGGTGCCTCTGGTGTCGCTGGTGGTTCATTATTGCTTATACCATTAGCAGCAAGCTTATTTAATATTCCAAACGATATCGCCATGCAAGTGGTTGCGATTGGCTTTATCATTGGTGTGATACAAGATTCGGCAGAAACGGCGTTGAACTCCTCAACGGATGTACTGTTTACCGCAGCCGCTGATCCAAAATATGCGCGTTAAACGCTAAATATATTATTTGCAAAAAAAGGGTCTCATTTTAGAGACCCTTTTTTTGTGCTGATTTTTTATGTACTGAATAAAGGGGAAATAAGTTATTTTAAATGATCGATTTCAATTTCAATCACTGGTGTCTGCATGTCTAATTGGCGTTTAAATTGGCGTAATTGTTCGAGCTCATCCAATAGCTCAAGTATCAAGCCAATCGCAGGAACACTGGCTTCAAAGTCGCGGCTAAGGCGCGAGGCACGGCGCACTGTCGTCAGCTGATAACCAGTGAACTGCTCACGTTCCGGCACATCATATTCGATGATGTCCTCTTCAATCAATTCGATGACCCATTGGCGCTCTTGGCCACAGGCAGATACCAGCTCATCCAAGCTCATGATAATGTCGGTAAATTCAGGCGAGTGTTTCATAGCTATTATCCTCGTTTGCTCTTTATTTCATCGTTATCGTATGGTCTTCATCTCTATTACAGTGTTTCAATGTGAGTAATTTTTGGTGGCCATTAACGACTAATATTGATATCGGCAAAGGCTTGTTTTAGTTGCTCATAAGCTTGGGTCGCAGCCTCAGTGCTGATATCAGGGTTCACGATGTTTAAGGTTAGATACAAATCACCCGCTTGCTTAGCAGGGATACCTTTACCTTTTAGACGTAAATTGCTACCAGACTTGCTGTTCTTAGGCACAGTCACAGCAAGCGTACCAGCTGGCGTACTGACGTTGATTTTTTCACCCAACGCCGCTTCCCATGGCGCTATATTGACGGTTTGATAAACATCAGCGCCTTCGATACGGATATTGTCTGCATGACGGATTTTTACTTTTAAAAATAAATCGCCGTTTTTACCGCCACCAATACCAGCGGCACCTTGCCCTGCTAGGCGAATTTGCTTGCCATCAATAATGCCTTTAGGGATTTTAATTTTCAGCGTTTTGTTGTCATACTCGACACTGCCATTCGGTTGACGAATAGGGACATTCAACTTAATGCTGTAGTCGTCGCCATTATAAACGGACGCCAAATCAACCGTAATCTCTGCATGTTGATCTTGACCTTTACTATCTTGCGAGCCAAAACCACCACGCTGCGATTGTCCACCAGCTGAACCACGTGCACCGCGACCAAATGCCGAAAAGATGTCATCGAAGCGGAAGCCACCATCGCCATAAGCTTCGCCTTCACCAAACTGATCTTTGATATCTTCCCAGCGATAGCCGCCCTGCCCGCCACTTGCATATTGACCACCAAAACCACCACTTTGACCAGCAAAGGGATTGTCTAGCATGGCGTCATATTCGGCACGCTTTTCTTTATCTCTAATGGTTTCGTAAGCATTATTAATCTCAGCAATCTTATTGTCTGCATCTGGATCATCGCTCACATCAGGGTGATATTGACGCACAAGCTTACGGTATCTTTTTTTAATATCTGCAGCTGACGCGTCTTTTTTGACCCCTAAAATGTCATAGTAATTTTTCTCTGCCATGTTTTTGTCCTCAACATAAAAGCATGTTAATGATACTGGTATGCCCATTTTAAACGATATGGTATGGAAATTTATTCAACTGCGACATAACAGGTGGTAACGATAGTCTATCTAATAATGATAGTAATATAAAAATTCAATACCGTTATACAAATATTACCAGTAATAGTGCCGAACAACAGCAGTGTTTAGGTTGTTTGAAGCACTTGGGGCGTGTTGAACATTCGATCATGGCACTGACAGGGACTATTTTTCAGGCGATTCGACGTTAAAAATAGTAAGTTTAGTCATTCTAAGCGTCTCTTTTTAACAATGAAGCGGCAAAAAAGAGTCCTGTCCCCTTCTGTTAATATCGGGGCTGATACTAAATTTGCCCCATACTACGTTGCAATTCTAGCTAAGGTATTAACATTATCTTCGACTTGCGCCTTGGCTGGAACAATTTTAGCTATCAGCAGTGCCCATTTGTGAATGTTCAACACGCCCTAATACATTGTTATTCACTTGTGCCACGGTAGTCATGTGTTTCTCTATGATTCTGGCATTACTATTCTTTGATAACCACAGACGTCATATCAATTTAACACTCACCCTAATGAAAAAATAGAGAGTCAAGCCAAAAATACCATTAACAATGTAAATTATTATTTAAAACAATTACATACAGATCACTGGTATTCACTAGCTAGCGTGCATAAATGAGCGTTTTGACCTTAGTAGTTCTTTTACAGAACCGTAAGAATATGACAAAGTATGTGTTGTAAAATGGATATATTATTTATACTCATAGGGAGTATGAATAACATAGGCAAGTGTATCTGTCTATTTTATAAATTGCTTAAAGGTATTAAATGTCTTATTTAATCAAGTCTTTGGTTATCACATTATCACTACTGCTGAGTACCACCGTTTTTGCTGGAAACACCAGTTATTACGGCAGTCAGTTCCACGGTAAACGCACCGCTAGTGGTAGTATCTTCAACATGAACTCTTTGACCGCTGCGCATCGCACGTTGCCGTTTGGTACGAAGGTACAAGTGACCAACAAGAAGACAAAGCAGAGTGTAATCGTAAAAATTACCGATAGAGGCCCTTTCATTCGGGGTCGTATTTTGGATTTATCGAAAGCCGCTGCTGGTCAAATAAACTGTCAGTTATGTACGACCACAATGGAAATACTGTCTTATGGTGATGGTAAATACCGTAAGGAATAACGTAATAAAAAAGGGAGAGCCAGCGCTCTCCCTTTTTTGTGACTGTCTTTATCAAGTAAAAATAGCTTAAAAAACAATCAAAACCTGTTATTTACTATAGCGAACAGCTCTCTACTCAAAACCCGCTTCCATTTCTTCTAAGGTCGTCATCAAAAGCAATAGTTTTTCTTCATTGTCACTGTGCTGCTGCTGCAATGCCGTTTGCTCGTTAAGTAATAACAGCAAGTCAGACTTGCGACCTTCTTCGTACAAATCCGTATCAGCCAGTTTTTCTTCAAGGGTCACGAGCTGTCCATCAATTTTAGCCAATGCCTTTTCTATCTCTTCTATCTCACGGCGAATAGGCGCGGTGAGTTTGCGTTGTTCAGCCGCCAATTTGCGCTGCGCATCTTTACTAAGCGTAGGCGTCGTCGCTTTAATTTTTGATGAATTATCAGGTGCTTTATTACTCACTTGACCATTATCTGTTTCACGTGAAACGAACTTCTTACTCTCTTTTTTACTTTTCTTCTTACTGGTACTTTTATCTGATGAGTTCTCTTGCTTACGCTTTTCTGCCAGCCACTTACCGTAGTCGCTGATGTCACCATCGAACTCCTCGATTTGACCATCATGTACCAAAAACAGCTCATCACAGACGTTAGCAATCAACTCACGATCATGCGAAACCAGTACCACTGCCCCCTCAAATCCTTGCAAGGCGATGGTCAACGCTTGGCGCATTTGTAAGTCCAAATGGTTGGTCGGTTCATCGAGTACCAGAACGTTCGGACGTTGCCAAACAATCAATGCCAGCGTCAAACGCGCACGCTCGCCACCAGAGAATAGCTCACTCGGCGTATCGATACGCTCACCGCGGAAGTCAAAGCTGCCTAAAAACGAGCGTAACATCGCATCAGAGGTTTTACCAGCTAGACGACGCAACATCTCTATCGGTGTTGCCTTGGCATCCAAGATATCCATTTGATGCTGGTTAAAGTAGCCTAATTTTAGGGTATCCGAAACACGATACGTCCCTGTTAATACGCCAAGCTCACCGACCAATGCCTTAATCAATGTTGATTTACCTGCGCCATTCATACCTAGTAAGCCAAGACGCGTATCCGGCGTTACTTGCACATTGGCATTATATAGAAGTGGCGTATCGCTATAGCCAATATCCGCTTTGGTCAGCTCAATCAGTGGTGAGCTCATATTTGCTGGCTCATAAAAGCGGAAAGAGAACGGGTTGTCCGCCATCATCGGTGACAGCTCAGCCATGCGCTCAAGCTGCTTGATACGGCTTTGTGCTTGCTTAGCTTTACTGGCTTTAGCACGGAAACGACGAATAAAGTCATCCAAATGTGCTTTGGTCGCTTCTTGCTTCTCAAAGGCTTGCTGCTGCTGCGCCATACGCTCATGACGGGTGCGAATAAATTGCTGATAGTTACCCGTATAAAGCGTGATTTTTTGTTGTTCTACATGAAGAATATGACCAACAGTCGCATCCAAGAATGCTTGGTCATGCGAGATGACGATCACGAGACCCATAAAAGCATTGATCCATGTCTCAAGCCAAAGGATCGCATCCAAGTCCAAATGGTTGGTCGGCTCATCGAGTAACATTAAGTCCGCACGGCTCATCAAAGTTTTGGCAAGGTTTAGACGCATGCGCCAACCACCCGAAAACCCTTCTACGGGTAATTCATGCTGGCTGGTATTAAAACCAAGACCTGCCATAATTTGGGCCGCTTTAGTCGGCGTACGATAGCCATCAATTTCATCAAACTGCTGATGCAATACCCCGATCTGCTCATCACTGACGCTACTCAAATCATTCAAAGAAGCATTAATCTCATACCACTGCTCATCACCGCTCAATACATAATCAATCGCAGACTGCGTTGTAGCGCCGACTTCCTGAGCCATGTGTGCCACATGCCAGCTATCAGGAATACTGACTTCACCTCTATCAAGCGTGACCTCGGTATCTCCTCTGCCCATTCGCGTCAACAATAAGGCAAATAAGGTAGATTTGCCGGTGCCGTTGTTGCCCGTCAAGCCAACTTTGTGGCCCGGATGTAGCTGGAAGCTTGCCCCTGCAAACAACTCACGACCATCACGGCGAACACCAACGTCTTTAAATTCGATCATATAATCTCTTCAACTCAACAGTAATATAAAATATAAGGCAATAAAAAACACACATCTGGCATGTTAACTGGCGGCTATTATTTCAAACGCTTGCCCCATAGGCAAACGATTAAATAACTATTTCAAAACCAAGTGTTTATTCGCACAAAAAGTCTTTCTCTTAGCATGAGTTTATGGGGATAATAACCGCTAGTATCAATCAGCCACCTTCAGCCAGTAGCGTCACTCTTGACAAACGAATCAATATCCCCATTATGATATACTGCGATGAGATAAGTGCCCGTTATCAACCAAATCGTTGTAATGACACAGATATCATATTTATAATGCACCATTAGTCATACCAATAGCAGCGCTATAATAACAGCACCCAATTGAATCAAACGCCGTGCGTATCTTTATTTGCAACTATTTCATTGCAAACCCTAACTGGACGACCGCATTTGATCCTAGCAACTGAGGTAGATATGAACGAATCAGCCAACCAATTTAATCCAAGCGCCAGCCAGCCAGTAGACCCAACTGTTTTAAGCTTAACCGATAGCGCTGCACAAAAGGTGCGACGTCTACGTGAAGAAGAAGGCGACAGCGATCTGATGTTGCGTGTCTATGTGACGGGCGGCGGCTGCTCAGGTTTTTCTTACGGCTTTAACTTCGCCAATGAGCTGAATGAAGACGATGCCAATTTTGACAATGACGATGTAACCTTGGTCGTCGATTCACTAAGCTATCAGTATTTACAAGGCTCTACCGTTGACTATACTGAAGGGTTAGAGGGCGCACGCTTTATCGTCACCAATCCAAATGCCACCACCACGTGTGGCTGTGGCTCATCCTTCTCTATTTAAGTTGGCGAGACGCATGACTTTTGATCAAGATACCTTCCTCGTTAGTCAACGCTATCATAAACCGCTTAACGTCGTACTTTTGAAGCATCTATCTCGTAGGTAGATGCTTCTTGTTTTATGCGTTTTTTAGAAAAAAGTAACGCGCTGTGCATAAAATTTTTTATTGAAATACCTATTAAAATCAAGAGGAATGAGCGCCTGTAAAGCTTATCGTATTTGTAATTGTCCGTGGTTTTCAGGGCAGCTTTGAGCTAAACTGACGGCATTCTTAATCCAATATTTACCTTCATTATGGTCAAACGCCAGTCGTGTTTTGAGCCGCCATAATAAATAACAATAGATGACTATTATGAGTAATTTTGCGAGTAGCTTTGTGAATTTTGACATTCCTAATTGGTTTGATAGCCAGCATTTAACGGGCATGCTCCGCGGTATCGAAAAAGAAGGGCTGCGCGTAAGACCCGATGGTTACTTGGCTCAGACGCCGCATCCAGCCAAACTTGGCTCAAAGCTCACCCATCCGTTTATCACAACTGATTATTCAGAAAGCCTACTTGAGCTAATTACTGACCCTAAAACCTCACCAAAAGAGACGCTAAACATGCTGCGTCAGTTGCATGTATTGGTCTATCAAGCCATGCCTGAAGGTGAGTTGATGTGGCCGCTGTCTATGCCTTGTATGCTGTCATCGAATGATGAAGACATCCCACTGGCTAATTATGGCAGCTCTAATACGGGTAAGCTCAAGACGCTATACCGTAGCGGGCTTGGTATTCGCTATGGTCGCCGCATGCAAACGATTGCAGGTTTACATTATAACTTGTCTTTTGGTGACGGATTATTTGAAGTTTGGCAAGCTGAAATACCTGCTGCACAAGCGCAAACGCTGACAGAATTTAAAAACGAAAAGTACTTAGGGCTTATCCGTAACTTTAAGCGTCTGACCAGTTTGGTACTGTATTTACTGGGTGCTAGCCCTAGCGTTTGTCCTTGTTTCTTAGCTGGTCGCGAGCATGATTTAGAGCTACTAAACGACTCAACCTACTATAAGCCTGCTGCCACCAGCCTACGTATGGGCAAGCTTGGTTATACTAATAGTGTGCAAGAACAGCTCGATATTCGTTATAACTATCTGCCAGAGTATGTCGATGGACTGCGCCGTGCGATTCAGACTCCGCACGAAAGCTTTGCCAAGCTTGGCTTAGATGATGCCGATGGCAACCCTATCCAAATCAACAATCATATTTTACAAATAGAAAATGAATACTATAGCCCTATTCGTCCCAAACAAATCGCGATGAGCGGCGAGACACCGACCGAAGCATTAGAGCGCCGCGGTATCGCCTATGTTGAGTTCCGTGCAATCGATCTAGACCCTTATAGCGATGTCGGTATTCGTCTGTCTAGCGCTTGTTTCTTAGAGGTCATGGCGCTGTACTGTCTGCTGAGCGACTCTCCTGATCTGTTACCTGAGGAAGAAGAGACCCTAGCCATCAATCTTGAGCGCGTGGTAAACGAAGGTCGCCGCGAAGGCTTACACATTATAAACAACGGCGAAGAGCAACTGCTTGAGAGCTGGATGCTGATGCATTTAGAGCGTATGCAGCCATTGGCAGCACTGCTTGATGCTCATTATGGTGGCAACGACTACCGTGCAGCAGTCGCGTTAATGCAAGGCAAAGCAGGACATTCTGAATCGACCATTTCAGCACAAGTCAACTCTGATAGTCAACGTTTAGGCAGCTTATGGCAGCTTGGCTTTACCTTGGCGCAGCAGCATCGTGAGTCTTTATTACAGCAAACGCTTAGCCCAAACACCCAAGCCAAATATGAAGTGTTGGCAGAAAAATCGATATTACAGCAAGCTGAGATTGAAAAAGCCGAAACTGAAGATTTTATGGAATTTTTACAGCAATATCGCTAAGCTATGATTGCTGAGTTCTGAGTTCTGACCGCCACTTAACGTGTATAGATGACTATTTTATAAGAGTAACTGCCCGATGCTAAAGCTGACCACTTACCGCAATTTGCAAATATTTTTGGTGATAATAGCCGTAATAGGTATGAGTTTTGCGCTGTTTTTTTTACAGCGCTATATGGGGTTTTCGCCTTGCCCACTGTGTATTTTTCAGCGTATTGGCCTCATAATCATGGGCAGTTTTGCTTTGATAGCGGCATTATTCAACCCTAAATCTAAGGCAGTTAGACTGGTATTATGGCTTGGTAGCTTAGCAGGTATCGGCTGGGCGACTGCCGTGGCTGGACGTCATGTTTGGCTACAGCATCTACCTGCCGATCAAGTACCTTCTTGTGGCCCAGGGCTGGATTATTGGTTAGATACGCTACCGATTTTGCAAGTATTTAAAGAAGTTTTTGCAGGTTCTGGCGAATGTGCCTCTGTTGAGTGGACATTTATGGGTCTGAGCATTCCTGAACAATCTTTGATTCTATTTAGTCTGCTATTGGTGGTACACGGGTTGATATTATGGCGCATTTTACGACCTGTTGCCCCTAACCGTCTTGCTTGATAGCGAATTAGCCCCTACGCTGCTTTTTGCTATATCCTTTGTTTTTGCTAGATCCATTTTTCCAAACGAACAGGCGTGTTTATTACTAGACGTCTGTTCTTTAATGAGCCACTATTAAATATCTCCGATAATTTTGGTTCGTCATATCTATCAATGTTAAACCATTATTCTTAGCTCATGGCTAAACCTATCATAACAAAAAGGCCACAGAGATATCTTTAACCTTTGATATCTTGACACAGTTTATTTGCTTTTGATGGGTAAAATAGCGTTTTAAATATCCATCACTATTGACTGGTTGGCGATAGGCTACCGATAGCTTCTTCTCGCCGCCTAGCCTCAGATGGCACTTGTAGTCTCGTAGTCTTCTACTCTAATTTAAACATTTATACTTCCTATTATCTTTCCTTTTTGACAACGTATTGAGTTGTCGATAGTGTCGATAATCATTTGGAATGACTATTAAAAAACTGTTTTTTGGTGTGACCATGATATATTTTTTGCCTACTTGTTCTAACACGCTAACTATCCTCAAACGCGGTGGTTGTTGCTTGCTAGCGCTGCCCCTCTGTGTGCTGCTCATCGGCTGTGATAGTACCTCGTCTAGCGGCGATAAAGGTATGACGACTAAGGTCGCCCCTATCGATCATGTAGAAGAGAACAGCGCACAAGCCAGCGCAGAGAACTTGTCAGAGACCAATCTATTAAATGCGGGTAGTGAGCTAGATAAAGTGTCAGAAGGACAATCGCTGATCGCGGCTGCCCAATCGAGTAACGGTACATATCCCCATCAATCGCTGACACGCTCAGAGCCGCGTAATGGCACGTTACAAGCCACGTTAATGGGCGATTATGGTGGCATGGTACCCTGTAAATCTTGTGATAGCACTGATATTACATTGAATTTGTTCGCTGATGGTTCAGTGCTAAAAACCAGTATAGATAACAACCCCGAAATGCCGAATGCACCCCTGTTTGAGCCGGGTGTTTATCGTCAAGACAATGATATGATTACGATTGTCTATGAAGACAAAAACATTGAAGCGTATCATATTCAAGACAATCATCTTGTCTTAATGGATGAACATAAAAAACCTAACAATGACTATACCCTGTCGCGTAAATAATAAAATAGCGGCATAAACATTTAGATGCTCTGAATATAGTGATGCTCAATGAGCCAAACCATTCTTTTAATAACGCCTACTTACTGGGCGTTTTTTATTGGTCATCATGCGGTGTTTACTTTACAATAAGTGCTTGTTTTCGACGCTGCTATTTGGCGAACCTATGCTGTTTTTGTGACAGAATATAGGGTCGAAGCAATATAAAGTAGAGATAAGGCAAGCGAGCGTCAATAGTACGTTTGGTACATGAAGCACGGTTAACATCGCCACCATTTATAATATTTTAATTATAGCCAAGACTGATGATCATTAGGTTGAGCGTATCCTAGAATACACCACGGTTAATATCGGTAACTTTTGGGACAATGCTCCATTTTTATTCTTTTAATTTAAGCTCGTACGGAACGTCTATGCATATTCATATTCTTGGTATTTGTGGTACTTTTATGGGCTCGCTGGCATTGCTAGCGCGCGAGCTTGGGCATACGGTCACGGGCTCAGATGCCAACGTTTATCCGCCGATGTCCACCCAACTGGAAAACGCGGGCGTGACCATTGAGCAAGGCTATCTGGTAGAGCATTTACAACCAGCACCAGATTTAGTCGTCGTTGGTAATGCCATGAAGCGCGGTATGGATGTCATCGAATATATGCTGGACACAGGTCTACGCTATACCTCAGGACCACAGTTTTTATCTGAGCAGGTATTACAATCGCGTCATGTGATAGCCGTTGCCGGTACTCACGGTAAAACCACGACGACGACTATGCTCGCTTGGATATTGCACTATGCGGGTATCGACACTGGGTTTTTAATCGGCGGTGTGCCACTGGTTGATACCACTGATGAGCATTTACAGCACGTCTTCGCTCACAGCAGTTACTTGGGTGCTGACAAAATTGATAATGACGATTCGGTAAATACTGGCTATTTCGTTATCGAAGCGGATGAATACGATTCTGCATTTTTTGATAAGCGTTCAAAGTTCGTTCATTACCGTCCGCGTACGGCTATTTTAAACAACCTAGAATTTGATCATGCGGATATTTTTGTGGATCTTGAGGCTATTCAGACCCAATTCCATCATATGGTGCGCATGATTCCAAGTACGGGCAAAATCATTATGCCTACAGCGACTGCCAGCTTAGAGGAGACGTTAGCGAAAGGGGTTTGGACACCCGTTTGGCGGACCACCGTACTGGGCTCAGCGCCACATACCACCCATACTATCGATGAGCACTCAAAAGATAGTAGCGATTGGCAAGCTGAACTTATCAGCGAAGATGGTGGTCAATTTGCGGTTAGTTTTATGGCTAATATTGCTGATGAAGAAGCCACAGGAGTCGTCGATTGGTCGATGAGCGGCATGCATAATGTGAATAACGCCTTGGTTGCTGTCGCAGCAGCTTATAACATCGGCGTCAGTGTCAAAACTGCGTGCGCGGCGTTATCAGCATTTGCGGGCATTAAACGTCGGATGGAGCTGATTGGCGATGTCAATGATATCTTAGTCTTTGATGATTTTGCTCATCATCCTACAGCCATTACTACGACTTTAGATGGTGCCAAGAAGAAACTGGCGAACAGACGAATTTGGGCGATTATTGAACCACGCAGTAACACCATGAAAATGGGTATCCATCAAGACAGCTTGGCTGAGTCTGCTGCTCTCGCCGATCATACCTTATGGTATGAGCCGACAGGACTGGAGTGGGGTTTAAAAGAAGTCATTGAAAATGCCAATAGCGCAAATCCTAACATGGGCAACCAACAGGTGCTCTCTAGTATCGATGCTATCATCGAGCATATCGACACGCATGCAAAAGCGGGTGACGCCATTGTGATTATGTCGAATGGCGGTTTTGAAGGTATTCATCAACGCTTATTAACTGCGCTACGTAATAAAGCCACTTAATAAAGCTACGCAACAAATAATCTAGCCGGTCTAGTTCTGGTATTAAATAAGAGCGTTGCTTATTATAAATGAGCAACGTTTTTTTATGATCAGCTTTTTCCGATTACTTGCAATTACTGTAGAGAGGAGCAACACTAGGGAGCGTCGATATCCAAAAATGCCTTAATATATAAATGGCGTTTTCGACTTCACTACCTTTGTAACCTTTCATTTACCTATTCTACCTGCATATTAGCAAATCTACGATTTTCCTCACATAGCTCATACACTGGTAACATTTCGCGCTTACCTTTACGTCTATACAGTGCTTACAATGAGCTTATCAAAATTGATTAACTATTATAAATGA
>NZ_JABUZG010000055.1:22159-36695 GCF_014897815.1 Psychrobacter sp. PG1 | reverse complement strand
ATAAATGATAATAAATTAGGAGAATAATATGAGCTTTATTTGGATGATTATTGTAGGTCTGGTTGCAGGTTTATTGGCACGAGCTATCAAGCCAGGTAGCGACCCGATGGGCTGGATAATGACAATTGTATTGGGTATCGTCGGTGCTTTATTAGGTGGCTTCTTAGCTGGTCTTATCGGTATCAATGCTGATGGCGGATTTACTGGTTTGATATTCTCAGTAATCGGTGCGATCATCCTGTTATTCATCTATGAGATGATTATGAGCAAACGTGGCGTATAACTTTGCACTTTTGCTCAGATGTTTTAGCTGCTCCAAGTGACTTTAATGACTCAGAAGTGATTTGATTTACTAAACTCAATTTACTAAAAAAATACTCTAGTTATGCAAGTCAGATTACATCTAATCTAGCTTATATCAATCAAAAAGCCTTGCGAATTGCAGGGCTTTTTTATACCTATAATAAAAGCGATCTCCCTCATTTTTTACAATGATAAAAAGCAATAATTGTGCGAAAGTATTGATAAGCATTACTTTTGTCCCCATTTATCCTATAATATCAACCCTATTTTATCCCTATCATTGAGGTGAGCGTTATGGCTTTACTCCCTATTTTAAATTACCCAGACCCGCGCCTGCGTACTATTGCTACGCCTGTTAAGGAAGTGACTGCTGAAATCAAAACCTTAATCGCTGATATGATTGAGACGATGTATGAGGCACAAGGTATCGGTTTGGCGGCAAGCCAAGTGGATCGCCATATTCAGCTCATCGTCATGGATCTGTCTGAAGATAAAAATAGCCCTAGAGTTTTTATCAATCCAAAGGTGACACCCTTGGTAGAAGAGAAACAGCCCTATGAAGAAGGTTGTTTGTCCGTACCTGAAGTCTATGACAGTGTCGAGCGCCCAAACAAAGTGCGCATTGAAGCCTTAGATGAGAATGGTCAAAAAATCGATGAAGAAGTAGAAGGCTTACTCGCGGTATGTATCCAACATGAAATGGATCATTTAAATGGGGTCATATTCGTCGATTACCTATCACGTCTCAAGCAAACTCGTGCTCGCGATAAAGTGCGTAAAATCGTTAAAATACGCGAAAAACAAGGCGAACAAATGGCGGATAAACAGCCACAGCCCAGCCATTCTTAGTCCATTCATCCTCTAAGCTATTTTTACGTCATTTAATCAGCATGGACGCAAGGTTTCATTACCTGTGAGATGCGTGATGACACTAATGTGAGATGACAATGACGTGATGCGAGCATTTACTCTTTAACACCTACTGTCTTTATTAAAGGTTTCCTACCATGACCATGATCAAAATTGACCAATATTTTGACCCTGCCGGCTGGCAGAAATTCACTCAAGCTGCTGAAGGTCGCGAGACGCCATTTTTGGTCGTGGACCTTAGCCGTATCAAAACGAAATATCATGAAATGGTTGGGTTTTTTCCCAATGCTAAAATCCATTATGCAATGAAGGCCAGTCCTGCTGTTGAAGTGATTAACCTGCTTGCTGATCTTGGTTCGAACTTTGATTGTGCCTCCATCTATGAGCTTGATCGCGTATTAGACTGCGGCGTTGAACCATCGCGTATCTCTTATGGCAATACCATCAAAAAAGCGGAGCATGTCAAATATGCCTTTGAAAAAGGTATTGACTTATATGCGACCGACTCAGAAGCGGATCTAAAAAATATTGCCAAGCACGCTCCTGGTTCAAAAATCTTTGTACGTATCTTAGTACAAGGCTCTGAGACCGCTGAATGGCCATTGTCTCGTAAGTTTGGTTGTGATCCCAATATGGCGATTGAGCTGTTGATTCAAGCTCGTGATTTGGGTCTAGTGCCTTATGGCATCTCATTCCACGTCGGTAGTCAGCAAAAAGACGTTGCCGCTTGGGATGATGCGCTAGCCAAGGTCAAATACATGTTTGACTGGATGAAAAACGAAGAAGATATTAAGCTACAAATGATCAATTTGGGTGGCGGTTTTCCAGCCAACTATATCAGTGAAGTGAACCCTATAAAAGTCTACGCTGAAGAGATCACTCGTTATTTGACAGACGACTATAGTGAAGAAGACATGCCTGAGATTATCCTTGAGCCAGGTCGCTCATTGGTTGGTGGATCGGGCGTATTGGTCAGTGATGTGGTGCTTATCTCGCGTAAGTCGCACACCGATTTAACACGTTGGGTCTATACCGATGTGGGCTTATTCCAAGGCTTAATCGAGACGTTGGGTGAAGCCATCAAGTATCCGGTTTATACGCCTAAGATGGAAACATCAACCAGCAAAGGCACTGTAGTACTGGCAGGTCCTACTTGTGATTCAACCGATATCATGTATGAAGAAGCGGGCTATCAATTGCCAGAAGAGCTGGAGATTGGTGATAAAATCTTTTGGTTGACCACGGGTGCTTATACTAACTCGTATTCATCTATTGAGTTCAATGGTTTTCCACCGTTAGAAGTGATCTACGTTGACTAATCTGTAATAGATTATTATCGATAAAAAGCGCGCTCATGACGGGCGCGTTTTCCATTGACAGTAGGTCTCTTGTAAAAGTACCCTTTTATTGAGTCCAGTAACGGAGCGTCTATAACTTACCATGTCCCTGACAAAAGGCATTATTATCGAAAAATTTTATGCCAATAGAATCTACAACCTCCTGATAGCTATTTACGATATTAAATGTAGGTAAAGCTTTCTCTAAGACCTCTTTTGAAGGTGAGAATAAGTATCCATGAGATACTGCTTCTAACATACTAAAATCATTAAACGCATCGCCTATTGCCATACTATTTCCCAATGATAAAGGATATTTTCCTATAATCTCATGTTTACCATGCTGGCGACTGTATAGCACTTTATTAATATAACCTGCACTATCGACCTGTAAACGATGACAATATACAGTGTCCATTGGAACTTCGAGTTGCTGCAAGAATCCTTCAAGTAATTCACGGAAGCAGTCTGACACGATCTTAATCTCAAAACCTTTCATCTTCAATGCATGCAGAAACTCTTTTGCTCCTTCAATTGGATTGAGTTGCCCGATAATACTTTGTATTTTTGGCAGAGTAATCTTATACTTTTCTAGAACAGCTATGCGATATAGCATCAGTTTTTGATAATCCTCTACTTCCCTTGTTGTTATGCTTAGCTCAGATATATTTAGGCGCTTAGCTAAAAACTTCCATATCTCTGGGACTAAAACACCTTCCACATCAATAAAGGCTACTTTATTCATTTTGACTCTCCTTAGTTTAAGTTTGTAAAGAGCAAAAATACACCTAACAAACCTAATATGAAACCAATCACTCGATTGATCGCTACTTGTTTATTTAACATTTTTTCTCTTAGAGTACGCTGAGAGAACAATAAAGCCACTAGAGCAAACCATATGAAATGAGCTACAGACATGAACAGCCCGTAACCGATTAAAATAGATTTTGGGGTGATAGCGCTAACTATTTGCGTATAGGTGCTAATAACAAACAAGGTAGTCTTAGGATTCAGGGCATTCGTAAAGAAACCATATCGTAACGATTGTGCAGAACTGATGCAGGTAGAAGAACCCACGTCCTTTACAGGTTTTTGTCTAAATGTTTTATAGCCAATATAAATGAGATAAAACGCACCAAGATATTTTATGATAGTCAAAAAATTGGGCGCAAACTCCATGACAATGGCAACGGCTAACAAGGTATAAGCGACATGGACTAATACTCCTAACGCTATACCAATAGAAGTTAATACACCAATAGAGCGCCCATATAAGTAGCTATTCTTGGTCACGATAGCGAAATCAGCGCCTGGACTGATGACAGCAAGAATAGTAATCATAATAACGGCTAAAAATTCCGTCATTTGTCTATCTCTTTAAAAGTAACAACTAGTACATCTCTTAAAACTACTTTGTTATTCCTATAATCTTGTAGCTTTTGGAATAATTTACTATCAATAAAAACATATCCTACATCTTCTAAGATGGATACAAACTTATCAATATTATTAAATTTATTTAGCTCTATACTTCTATTAGCTATATTTCCTGTGTTTTTCACACTTACCTCATGTAGTTATTCAATTTAGTTGTATCTTCCTATATTTTTCAGTAAACTAAAATTGAGTTATTTACATGATAGTTTATGAGTTTTTGGCATGATAGAAAAGATATCCTTAAATTCGCTAAAGTTTTTTTATTACGTTGCACAGCATGGTAGCGTGACGTTAGCATCTCAAAAATTATTTGTGACACAGAGCGCAGTAAGCAAACAGATTAAAAATCTAGAAGATGCTTTAGGTCTTATTTTATTTGATAGAGTGAACAAGAAGCTCATACTTACATCCAATGGCAGCTTACTTTTCGCCTGTTGCCAGCAAGTTTTTGCAAGATTAGACGATTGTCTTGTAGATTTAAAAAATCAGCAATATGAAAAGAAACAATTGGTACTATCCTGCGAACCTACTATTTCTATGAAATGGTTGATACCGCGTTTGGCTGAATTTAACTCACTAAACTATGGCTTTGAAATTGTGTTACTGACGGGCGGTGGAATCGTAGACTTTCAAGGGAAATCTATCGATATTGCCTTGCGCAGAAATGATTTTGAATGGGACAAGAATATATTTCATGAAAAAATTATTGAAGAATACATAGTTGCTGTTCGCAACACTAGAACGGATCAGACCAATACACTTTTACTTACTTCTTCTCGACCACATTTATGGCAACACATAAATAAGTCTAAGTTGGTGAGTAGTGACATTTTATCGTACGAACACATGGTGTTAGAACATTTCTATTTGTGTATTGAGGGATGTTTAGCTGGTTTAGGAACAGCTATTGTTTCAATATTTATGGTGGAAAAAGAAATCTCACATGAATTTTTAGAATTGGTACATCCTCCCGTAGCGGACAGTTCTTCTTATCATTTATTGTCCTACTACCCTTTTTACGAAGATGAAAGGAAGGTTATATTTAAAAACTGGTTGAAAATAAAGATGACACGCAGTAAAGAACAATTTATGAAAAATTTGCAAGATAAGTTGTAAAGTATGTCGGCTATCTGCCCTCTAAAAACAAGGCTAACATTCTCTAGTTATGGTCACATAGACGAGTACATCAGAGATGAGTAATAAAAAACGCGCCCATCATGAGCGCGTTTTTTATGACCATTAGTTTTGTTCAGATATTCAACGCTATCTAGTCATTCAAACCCAACACATCCTGCATATTATATTGCCCAACTTCTTGTTTGATAACCCAAGTCGCGGCACGTACAGCACCCGCGGCAAACGTCATACGCGCGCGGGCACGATGGGTAATTTCAACCACCTCACCATCGGCAATAAACATCACGGTATGATCGCCAATGATTTCACCTCCGCGAATGGCATGAATACCGATAGTACCTGCTTTGCGTTCGCCCGTTTGTCCTTCGCGGCCATAAACAGCGACATCTTTTAGGTTCTGTCCACGAGCTTCTGCAACGGCTTCTGCCATCATATATGCTGTGCCTGATGGCGCATCGATTTTATGCTTATGGTGGGCCTCGATAACTTCTACATCGGCATCCTCACCAAATGCCTTCGCTGCCATGTTGAGCAATTTCAATGACAGATTAACACCTGTTGAATAGTTACCAGCGTAGACAATCGCAATTTTCTCGCTGGCTTTTGCCAACACTTGCTCTTGCTGCTCATTGAACCCTGTCGTCCCAATAACCATCGCGACATTGTTTGCCGCGCAAATCTGCATATTTTGTTCAGTGGCATCAGGCAAGCTAAAGTCAATCAGTACATCGATGTCATTAATGACAACTTTTAAATCATCGACAATCTGCACCTCTAAGCGACCGATAGCGGCGACTTCGCCAGCATCGGCGCCGACAAGGCTTGATCCTTGACGTTCTATCGCGGCGCTTAATGTCGTTTGCGAGTTGTCTTGTACTGCCTCTATTAGCATACGCCCCATACGACCACCAGCACCAATAACCCCGACTTTGATGGCTTGTTTATTTGTATTTTCTTGCGCTGTTATCTGTTGGCTCATATTTTTATCCTAAAAGCTCTATATTAATAAGAAAGGTTTTAAATGTTATGATGCTAAGTTTAGCAAATATCACCACCTGAATGGTTTTTTATAGCGTCAATAAAAACCCCCAGTGTTTCACATGAAACACTGGGGGTTTTGTATCTAGTCATTTAACCAAACGAGTGATTGAAACAACTCAGTTAATCAAATAAGTCGCCAATCTTTTTAAAGAATGACTTCTTATGTGGCGACTGCTGATGCTTGCTATCACCGTCGAGCGTATCTTGGAACTGGCGCAACAGGTCTTTTTGCTCGCGAGTCAGATTCACTGGGGTTTCGATAACCACACGGCAAATCAAGTCACCTTTCATCGTGGTGCGTACTGGCGTCACGCCTTTGCCACGCACACGTAGCAACTTACCACTTTGCGTGCCTTCTGCAACCTTGATTTTCACTTTACCATCTAGAGTTGGTATTTCGACCTCTTTACCCAGTGCTGCATCGGTGATGCTAACGGGTACGTCCATATATAGATCCGCCCCTTGACGGGTAAAGACATTATGCGGTTTTACGCGTACTTCAACGTATAAGTCGCCGTTTTGGACGCCCGCGCCGCCCGCTTCACCTTCGCCTGCTAGACGGACGCGATCACCATCATCGACACCCGCTGGGATAGACACTTCTAGCGTACGTGATTTGTCTTTAACGCCATTACCGTGACAGTCAGAGCACGGATTTTTGATTTGTTTACCAGTGCCGCCACAATGTGGGCAAGCCTGCTGCACGGCAAAAAATCCTTGCTGCATACGCACTTGACCTTGTCCATGACAGGTCTGACAAGTCACGATATCAGAGGCATTTTTTGCCCCTTTGCCATCGCACGTGTCGCAAGGCGCAGGCGCAGTGAAACTGATTTCTTTTTTACAGCCACGTACCGCTTCTTCTAGCGTCAGCTCAATGACGTAACGTAAATCAGAACCACGGCGCGAACGTCCACCGCCGCCACCACGCTGCTGACCGAAGATATCGCCAAAGTTGCCGAAGATATCACCGAAGATATCTTGGAAATTACCGCCACCACCTGCACCGCCAAAGCCGCCGCCGCCCATACCATTTTCGAAGGCTGAATGACCCATGCGATCGTAAGCAGAGCGCTTCTCTTCGCTGCTTAGTACTTCGTAAGCCATGGATGCTTCTTTGAATTTATCCTCAGCATCTGGATCATCAGAGTTACGGTCAGGGTGATATTTCATAGCCAGCTTGCGGTAAGCTCGCTTAATTTCTTTGCTTTCAGCGGTCTTGCTCACACCTAATACTTCATAAAAATCGCGCTTACTCATGGGCTCTCCTATCGTCTTTACAGTCCACCGGACAGTCGATTCAGTAGTTCTAGTCAACCACCACCTTAATACGACTCACTATGACACTCAAAGGTTTCACATGAAACATCATAAATAGTGAGAGAAAAGAGGTGATACTGCTATGAATCTTACAAGCGAATACGGCGGGATGCTGCTTAGCCAAATCAATTATTAAAAGTTTGCGCTATTTATGGAGATGCTATGGTGATTTATCAAGCGCTTAGGCAGGGAAAGTATCCACTATAGTGCGCTTGGCCATACAAAAAGGTTTTATTAAGGAATGAACAAAGGTTTTCATACCTTAAAAAGACCCAGCCATGCTAATATTTATCGCTATATTTCTGGGGTTTTATATTTATACTCACCAGTATTAAATTTGCCCATCATTACGTTTTTATTTTGCGATAAGGGTTTGATTTTTATGAAGAAGCTGATTATTTTATTAATCGTCATTGCCGTCGCTGTCTATGCAGGCTCGCCCTATTACAGCGCTTATCAGCTTAAAAATGCCTACGATGCCAAAGACGGCGCGACCATCGCCGCAGCGATCGACTATGAGCAAGTGCGACCTAGTATCCAAAACCAACTCACCAGTCAGTTTACGGCGACTATGGCCAATTATCCATTGGTCGCTGAGTTGGGCGGCGAACCATTGACCCAAGCCGCCAATAGCTTTATCACGCAGGCGGTGGATGGTGCTATCACCCCACAAAACATCGAAAAAGTTATCAATACCCAAGGTCAGGCCAACACCGCGACCAAAGAGCTAGCCGCTGCATGGGCAATCGCCAGCAATCAAGTCGATCTCAAAAATTTTATTCAAAATCTTATCATCCAGCGCGGTGATGTGGATGCAGTGGTCAAAAGCCAAATGCAGCAAATCATGGAAAAACAAGCCGCTGAACTGGAGCAACAGGTAGCGCAAGGGTCGGACAGTGACAAGCCAACATTGGGCTATTGCGGTATTAATTGCTTCACTATTAGCGGTCAGGTGAAGGGTTATCCGCTCACCATCGAGATGCAGCGTAACGGCTTAATTGATTGGAAAATCGTTGATATCGTGTTGCCACAATAGACTTGATATCCTTAACTGTTAGAGGCAATAAAAAACCGCCACATAAATTACTTATGTGGCGGTTTTTTTATCCATATTCAGAAATATCATCTCTTAATACATTTTTTATTTATAACTTTATTAAACATCTATATGAGCTACTGCACACCCAAAAATTCTAAAAACTCTGGACTCTCAAAGCTCGCTTGAAACAACACGCCATCTTCACGGTAGATAGCAGGCGTTGCCATCACCGCAAGCCCTGCTGCTTTTTCACGATTGGGCGTCACATGATCGGCTTTACAACTTGCTGGTGCCGGTGTCATCTCACCCTGCAACATTGCTTTATCAAAAGCTTTACGGCGGCTGTCCTCGTCACCTTGGCACCAAATACCACGCATTTGCTCAGGGGACTGCTCGTATATCGGATAACCAATGGTTTTGACCGTCACACCTTTGGCATTAAGCATTGGCAGCTGTTGATGCAAGCGGCGGCAATAAGGACAGTTGACATCATTGGCCACATAAATAACCGCTCTCTCAGGGCCGGTCGCTGGATAATTAATCAGCTGGCTTTCATCTAAAGTTGCAAACACAGACTGATTTTTACGCTTCTCAAACTGCTCATCGAGTCCGATGAATTGACCATTTTCGATAACAGAAATCTCGCCATCAGTAATATATTGTGCATCATCCGATAGTAAAAAAGGCACGCCTTCTAATGTCGCGCCCCAAATGACACCCGGCACTGCGGTATAAAAGAACGGCGTTTTGGCACTCATATTTTTCAGCGCATCCATATTTGCCAATATATCAGCTTTGACACTCGCACTGACAGGTTTGCCTGCCTGCGCACTGGTGCTACGCGCTGGCGTCTTGGTGACTACACGCTTGCTTGGATTCTTTTGTAGCTCGCCTTGAATGACATATTTGCCATCTTCAGTGATATGCAAAGGCAACTGCCCCGCCAAATTGACTTGATACATATTGGGCAAGTTGGACGGCACAATAGAGCTGATTTGTGTTTTGATCCCTGCCTGAGTGAGCAATTGGCGCAAGCGACTGTCAACAGACTTGCTAACAGTGCCAGCGGCTTTTGTATTTTGAGTACTCTGGCTCGCTTTTTGGTTAGTAGCGGCAGTATCACTAGACTGGGCACAAGCGGTGGTTGCCAATAACATGGCGCCAATTAAACTGGCAGATTTTAATAGAGATGATTTCACAGAGACAGTCCTATCTGGTTTTAACAAAAACAGCTTTTAATAACAGCGTGTTTCAGTAACAACGATTTTTAATAACCTTTAATTTTAACAACACTCAATCTTAAGAATAGCTGTTTCTAATAATGCTCGTTTCTAACAATATCGGTTTTTAACAATAGCCATCTTTAATAAAGATAACGATATTATGTAAAAAAATAGATTAAAAAAAGATAGGCAGACTTTAGCACAAGGAATACTTTTGCAAAGGTTTAACGGCTCAATTTTGCAAAACTGCTACTGAGCTTTAAGAGATAGGCAACACAGTGTGCACGTGAGACATAACAGGGTAAAAGTGATAGATAAGAACTATAGTTAAAAAACATGGTCAAACACTACGGTCAAAAAAAGCAGCACACGTGAAGTGGCTGCTGATTGTAAAGAAGTGCTTGCGAGTTCATTTCAAGATGAAAAACTTAGAACTTAGCGACTTCTTCAGGTGTTAAAAAGCGACTGTCGCCTTTCTCTAATCCTTCCAAAGTAATGTGACCGACACTAGCGCGATGCAGCTCAACCACTCTATTACCAAAGTAACCCATCATCCGTTTTACTTGATGATATTTACCTTGCTCAAGGGTCAAACGTGCATGGGTCTCGTCAATAAATTCGAGAACAGCAGGTTTTGTTTCTTCGTGGTCGCCTTCTAAAAGAATGCCTTCAGCGACTTCTTTGACGGCATTGGCTTGCGCCGCTTCATCCATCGCATCTGCTAAAGTCAGCTCATAAATTTTGGCATGTTCATGCTTAGGGCTGGTGACACGGTGCAACCATTTACCATCATCACTCATTAATAATGCGCCGGTGGTATCAACATCGAGACGCCCTGCAATGCGCAAACTACCAAGCTCTGGCACCGCAATCAACTCAGTGACAATTGGATGCTCTTTCACTTTCAGCGTACATTCAAAGCCTTCAGGCTTATGTAATAGAATATAACGACTGCCCGCAGCGACCGATAATGGCTCGCCGGCCCAAATCACGTCGTCATTGACCACATCGACGTGGACACCGGGGTCTTTGATGACCTGATCATTTACCGTCACTTCACCAGCGTGCAGAATTTTTTTGGATTCTTTACGCGATAGCTCAGTGGCTTTACTCAAAAATTTATCTAGACGCATATATTGCCTACCATTCGTTTGATGATACCTACTTTACCGTAGCAGCTAACGACACCAGCACTCGCACTGAGCTTGTCCGCTATCTTCATGGGTCAGAAGTGGTACTATAATAAAAAATTAAATGAACACTGCACCCAATATGGACGACAGTGAAAGTTAGACAAGTTTACCATATCCAACCTAGACCTGATGAAATATGAGCTATCAAACGCTAAAACGCGCTGTCACTGCGCGCTTAGAAATTAAAAAATCCGAGTTTATTGCTTACGCTTATCCTGTAACCTCGCGTGAACAAGCAATGTTTCACGTGGAACAACTACGCGAGCAATATGCCGATGCGCGCCACCACTGCTGGGCGTATATCATTGGTGATCCCAATAATACCACCAGTGCAGGCTTTGATGATGATGGCGAGCCAAATGGTACGGCAGGTCGCCCGATATTAAACGTACTTCAACACAAATCTATCGGCAATATCATTATTATCGTCGTACGTTATTTTGGTGGTATCAAGCTGGGGGCTGGCGGTCTCACTCGTGCTTATGCAGGCGCAGCGCAAGCAGCAGTCGACCAGATGATATTGCTGCCTTATGTGCCGATGGTGCAAGTGCAGATATTGGCAGAGTTTGCCACCGAAGCGCAATGCCGCTATGTGGTCGACAGTTTAAATGGCAGTATCGATGATGTTGCTTATAATAAACAAGTGACATTGACCGTGACGCTTGCTGAGGCAGATATCGACCATTTAAAAGAACGTCTGGCGATGGATGGACGAGTATTAGATGAATCGAAAAAAAATAAATGAGTAACCATGCGTTCACTGAGCATTCACTGAAAATCATTGGTTTTAACAACGGCTGGCGCTATGATAAGGCACTGATTGTTAAAGATGATTTTAACGCCCATTAAATAAGACACCTTTATGCCAACCTCAAATTCGCCAACTTCAAAACCGAGCCAACCCTTCTCTCCAGCGCCTTTTAAACCGCCCTTTTGGCTAACCAATCCGCACCTGCAAAGCATCTTGCCTAAGTTTTTTGCCCCTAAAGCGCCTACTTATCGCCGTGTGGTCGAAAAAGACTCGTTGGATGAAAGTGATATTGCTTATGACTTTTATGATGCGCATCCTATCGCCACCGTAGAAAACAGCGAGCGTGAACAAACGCCATTAATCGTGCTATTCCACGGTATGGAAGGCAGCAGCGACAGCCATTATGCACGTGCTTTGGCGCATCAGATGCACGCTCAGGGCTGGCATTTTGTGGTGGCGCACTTCCGCAGTTGTGGCGGCATTCCTGCTAATGGCCGAGTTTTTTATAATGCGGGTGATACCGATGAGGTGCATCATGCACTGCAAAATTTAAGTCAACAGTACGCCAATATTTATGCAGTTGGGGTGTCACTGGGTGGTAACGCGTTGGCGAAATACATGGGCGAATATGGTGATAAAGCAATCTGCCAAGGCGCTGTGGTCATCTCCGCTCCCGTCGATATGTCATCGGCGGCGCTTAGTATGCACAGCTTTTTGAGCCATCGAATTTACACCCCTTATTTGCTCAACCCGATTATCAAAAAAGCCTTAGCCAATGACATCAGCAAAGAGGAGATCGACTCGATCAAAGCGGTCAATCGCATCAGTGACTTTGATGATATCTTTACCGCGCCGCGTCATGGCTATCGCTCTAACAATCACTACTATCAAGCCTCATCAGCCCTGCCTTATTTGATAACAGTGACGAAGCCTTTATTGTTAATTAGCGCCAAAGACGATCCTTTCCTTGGTTTTACCGCCACACCAAACGATGTGTCTAACAGTGTCACTATCTTAGACACTGAGCATGGCGGGCATGTGGGTTTTATTCGTTATCGCTCTGATAAAGACAAATCGCCGCATCTTTATAAAAAATCCAGATTTGATATCAACTGGATACCTGAAACTGTCAGCGCTTATTTTAATCATATCGGTGTAGCATCTAATAAGCCCTAAAATAAGAATACTCACCTTACCTTTTACTCTTTTGAGATTGCACTATGTATCCATTTATCCGTTATGCCAGCACCATCGCCCACGCCGCGCTACAAGTCAAAAAAGGCAATACCTTAACGTTTAAAGATACGAGTGAGATTAGCTTTCGCTGTCGTCTGACAGATATTGATAATTTCTTAGAGATGAATAATGGTCGCGTACTTACCCTTTTTGATATGGGTCGTACTGACTTCGCGGTGCGTAGCGGGCTTGGACGTCAACTGCTCAAGCAGCGTTGGGGTTTGGTCGTCGCTGGCAGCACCATCCAATATCGCAAACGCATTCGTGCCTTTGATAAAGTCACTATGAAAACGCATATCGTCGGCTTTGATGAGCGTTGGATATACATCGAGCAGTCGATGTGGGTAAAGGGCAAACCTTGCTCCTCTGCGCTACTGCGTACGGGCGTGACTGAAAAAGGTAAGGTGATAGAAACAGCACGTGTACTAGCTTCATTGGGGCAAGCAGATTGGCAACTACCGCCAACTGGCTATGTCGCAGAATGGATCGTCAGTGATGCTGATCGCCCATGGCCACCGCAAAGTTAGCATTTATTTTTTAACTTTATTCATAAGTCACAAACACCTATTCACAATCAGTTAACCTTATAACTACTATTTCCTAACAATACATTATATAAATATATATATTAAATGCTAGGATAGTAATGAGCATCATACTCAGCTCAAGTAAATACTATTTAATTAAAACAGTCTTATAAGGAGAATAATATGGCTAACACGACGGATTATGTCGGTACGTTATTTGATAATAGTGAATCAAATCCAAGCAAAATCACCTTAGCATTTACTATGGCTGGCGTGGCACTTAAAAAAGGTCATTCTGCCTCAGTGATATTGATGGTGGACGCGGTACATTTGGCACTGCCCAACGCTTTAGATAACGTCAATATTGGCGCACCATTCGAACCTGCGGGCGAATTGCTAGAAGCCTTTATCGCAAAAGGCGGTCAAGTACTGGTCTGCGGCGCATGTATGAAGCACAACGGCGTGGAAGAATCTGCCATCGACAAACGCTTTGAAGTGATCAGTGGTGATGATGTGGTTGAGCTGTTGATGAATGCAAAAGGGTCGTTGCAGTTGAATTAATCATAAAAGTTAAAAAGCAGAGTTATAAGAATGGGTCAGTTTTCTAAGCTATCGTTCTGGTAGCAAAAGTAGGGTGCGCCCCGCGCACCAATTGTTTGCTTTGCTATTATGTCTTTTAATCTAAAAAAAATAGATAATACATACTATAACTGTAATAAAAATTCTAGGGTAAGAACTTGATTAAAATTATGGTGCGCGGGGCGCACCCTACAGCTACTTAGCAAACCATAGTAGTTATCTTGAATTCCTTTCCATCAATCTTATTGATATTTTCTTGCGTATCAGTATTTTTTCTTGCGTCATTATTGGTTGATATAAAAATTATACCTTCATCGATTTCCATAGCTTGCATATATCTCGATATTTGATTTAAAGAATTATTAATTATATCTTTAGACATATTTGTCTTTTTGATTTCTAAAATAATAGGTACATTATCTATTTCAACAACAAAATCTGGTCTAAATAGTAGTTGGTTACTATTAGTACTAGGTTCTTGTTCTACGTAAATATCATCTATAGAATTTAAAAATGCATGTAATCTACCACTCAGCTGAAAAC
>NZ_JABUZG010000055.1:0-22109 GCF_014897815.1 Psychrobacter sp. PG1 | reverse complement strand
TCTAAAGATGATATTTTAGTACTATCAGAAAAATTCAATTCAATAAAATATTTTAGCAAATCTACAAGCTTTCCTTTGGGTTTCTTATTTTTTTCATCTACAATTAATTTAATTTTTTTCTTAATTAAATCTTTATTTTTTATCTCATTCTCTTGTTTATCATAAGATACCTTCTCTTGAATTTCATTCAAAAGAAGATATATAAAGCTAGTTACATTCATTAGAGCAATAAAAGCCTCACCACTATCAAATATTAACTTATAGTCATGTGTGGATTTATTTCTCCATTCTTGTCTATAGTTTCTAAAAATCTGTAAAACCCTATCTTTAAAAGTTCCGTTTTCCTCGAAATATTTTTCTATATCATTTGGTGTTTTCTTCTTGACCTCTTCTTGATTTTTATTTGCCAATACCTGATAAGCTTCTTTTAACGCGCCTTCATAAGCTTGGTTACATCTATAGATCACATCGTTGAAAAACGCTTCATCCTTTTTACCTTCTTGATAATAATGCTCTGCTCTTTTTATATGGCTCAGAATTACTTCTAAATAATAAGAGTCATCAATTACCTTAATTGACTCTATCTTCTTTTCTATTTCATCTAATACGTTCATAGACTGCCAACCAAAGCTTCAGTATTTGTCATGCTTAAGTTTCATTACTTTAGTGATGTTAAAATAAAAAACATAAGTTAAGTAATCATTATTACTTAACTACAAAACCATAGTCAACTATTTTAACTACAAAATCCGTAGCCAAAACTCACCCCTTCTATTCAGCAACTAAATAAACACTATCCAACACACGCACCGCCTACCTCTG
Organism: Psychrobacter sp. PG1; assembly: GCF_014897815.1. Taxonomy (GTDB): domain Bacteria; phylum Pseudomonadota; class Gammaproteobacteria; order Pseudomonadales; family Moraxellaceae; genus Psychrobacter. The sequence goes on along the minus strand of NZ_JABUZG010000055.1, from coordinate 21,287 downwards.
TTAAAGTAAGTGAGATAAAAACCTAACCAAATAAAAAGGACGCCCGTCATGACCTTACTTGATACTTTTAATATCACCCACCCCATCGTGCAAGCACCGATGGCAGGCGCAACCACCCCTGAACTGGCAGCGACGGTGAGTAACTTTGGTGGACTGGGTTCATTAGGATCGGGCATGACGCCGCCAGAGGTTTTGCATAGCCATATTGACGCCATTAAATCGCTCACTGATCGCCCTTTTATGATTAATTTAATGGTGCTCTCTGAGCATGAGTCGAGCACCTTTGATACCGAAATCCCTGCTTGGCTAAGTCATTACTATGAAGAAAACACTATCGAATGTGCGCTACCTGAACGCCCAGCGCTAAGCTTCGCGGATCAGCTACAAGTGCTCTACGACAATCCTGTGCCTGTCGCCAGTTTTACCTTTGGTATTATCAGCGCCGAGCAAGTTCAGCGTTTGCAAAGTGTCGGCACGCGAGTCATCGGTACGGCAAACCATCCATTAGAAGCCAAAGCATGGAGCGATATTGGGGCAGATGCGGTCTGTGTACAAGGGGCGGAAGCAGGTGGACATCGCGGTGGCTGGTTGCCACAAAGTGAAACCGATCCTCTAGGATTATTGACACTAATTAGTCAAACGCGCGCGTGTACCGATATTCCGTTAATTGCAGCAGGTGGCATCATGACTGGGCAAGATATCAAAGCAGTGCAAACGGCTGGCGCTGAGCTAGCGCAAATCGGAACGGCATTTTTGACCACAGATAAATGCGGTATTAATGATATTTATAAACAAGCACTACTTGATGCTAGTGAAAATAATCGCAGTGCTGAGACACGCTTAACGAGACTGTTTTCAGGTAAGCAGGCTCGTGGTTTATTAAATAATTATTTGCGTGATTTTGCTCGCTTTGAAAGCGCGCATGAGCTACCGCCCTATCCACAATTAAATGCGATGACCAAATTTTTGCGTGGTCATGCGACCAATAATCTTGACCCAGAATATCAGTCTTTATGGGCAAGACAAGGCGTCGCTTTGGTCAGACAAGAGCGCACGATTGATTTACTAGAACGCTTGGTCAAAACGTTATAGGCTTAAATACTTTTATCAGTCCGCGCTACTCTAGTAAGAAATCCACCGCTGCCGCTGCATGAATCACCGTGGTATCAAATACGGGAATGGGGCTATCTGCTTGTTTAATGAGCAGTCCAATTTCTGTACAGCCTAAGATGACGCCCTCTGCGCCTTGATCTGCTAAATCTTTAATCACCTGCTGATAATACTGACGCGAGCTGTCTTTAAATTGACCGATGCATAGCTCTTTTTTGATAATTCGATGTACCTCTGCTCGCGCATCACTCTCTGGTATCAACACTTGAAGCCCTGCATCCACCAAACGCTGCCTATAAAAATCTTCCGTCATCGTAAACTGAGTGCCCAGTAAGGCAATTTTAGACAGATTCTGTTTTTTGATGGCGGCAATAGTGGCATCAGCGATATGAATAACAGGTAAATGCGTCGCGGCTTGCACATCATCGAGTAATTTATGCATCGTATTAGAGGCAATCATGAGCCCTTGTACGCCAGCGGCTTGCAAACGCTGAGCACTGCTGGCCATGATTACACCCAGCGCTGCCCATTCATCTTGCTCTTGGTGCTTATTAATCAACGCAAAGTCCACGCTATGTATGAATAAATCTGCTGAATGTAAGCCACCCAGCTTATCCTTGACACCCTCATTTATCAGCCGATAATAGCTTTCGCTACTCTCTCAACTCATACCACCGATGATGCCCAATGTTCGCTGCTTGTGCACGGTCATTTTATTGCCTTATTCGTGGGTTGTAATCGATTTTATCGTAGCAAAATTAATCATCTTTAGTTTGTTATTTTTCAGGAATTTTTATTTTGATGCATGAGACAACAGTCATTAAAATATAACGAATGCCACCATTGATAATAACGATTTTATCCACTCAACAACATACGATATCATGGTTAGTAATGACGACACATGACGCTACGCAACATCGTTCATCGTTCATCAAACGCCACCATCACCATGTAGGACACCTCCACACTATGGCAAAATTCCCTACCATTAGAATACGCACACGGCGCAAGTACTACCGGCTTATTTTTACCTTTTTAATGGCACTGCTAATGTCCACGATTATCTCAACTGCATTGCTGCTGATCAATGTAGGATTCGTCGATGGGTTCTTTATCACGCTGTTTCACTCATGGAAATATGCCTTTATAGTCGCGTGGCCGAGCGCTTATATTTGCGCCTATCTCATCCAAGAGCATTTGCTCAGTCGTATTGAGTTTTATTGAGTAAAAAACTATAAACTTTAGTACACCCACCTCTCACAAAAAAGCTAAGATAAGCAACATCATCTTTTTATTTAGAGGACGCTATGAGCCAACCACGGCGTACTATCGAGCATTTACTCAAGCAAGGCATACTGCCATTGACGCATGCCAACGATGCAGCGATTCATTTGCAAGTCTATCCTAGCAAACGCTCATGGCTGGTCTTTTTTGATAAAGCCATGCTGATTATCGGGGCGATAGCGTTGGTATTGTCGCTGGTATTTTTTATTGCCTATAACTGGATAAATATGGGCAAAATGGGCAAGTTCGCTTTGGTCGAAGGGGCATTGGTTATCACGATTGCCCTTTACGTTGTGCTCTCTTTTAGACAGAAATTTCAGCTGGTTCGGCAGTTATTACTGCTTATTGCTAGCGTGATTACGGGTAGCTTATTGGCGCTATTTGGGCAGGTTTATCAAACGGGTGCTGATACGTGGCAGCTGTTTTTTGGCTGGGCCGTATTGATTATTCCTTGGGTAATCATCGCCCGCTTCCCTGCGCTATGGTTGTTATGGTTGGGGCTCGTCAATACTGGTCTCATCCTATATTTCGGCGTTACGGACTTTGCCTTCGTCAGTTATTTTTATGAAGGTGTCTTACAAATAGGCGTGCTTGCCGCTGTCAATTTTGTGGCGCTAAACTTGTGGCTCGCGTTTATCGACCGTCAACTACCATCAGTCACACGCAGCCGATTTAAGTCCGAGCTGAATTGGAGCGCTTATGTCGTCGGTTTACTCAGCAGCTATTTTATTACCTACCTTGCCATTCTTTATGTCTTTGATGACGCCAATATTTTAATGACAATGATCGCTTTGCTGCTATGGATGAGCTGGTGCGGATTTATGGTTTGGCGATTTTATTGGTATCGCATCAATCTATTAATGCTGACCTATTTATGTGGCTCTGTCATTGTCGTGGTGATGTTTTGGGCGGGTAAGTTGTTTTTAGACAATTTTGATATGGGTGGTTTTCTCATCTTAGCCCTATTATTGATTGGCATGAGTTCAGCAGCGGTTGTTTGGCTGCGTCATGCGGCACGTTTAAACAGCGAAAACAACCTCCCCACTGCTGTCGTCAAAGGAGGTAATTATGAGTAATGATATGAATAATCAACACTCGGACAATGTTCTTTTACAGCTGCAACAGCTTGGATTGATTGACGGCAATGCGGTTGATGCCCGTACTGGTGAGACAAGTGCTAAGGCAACGATAGCGAATAATCACTCTCAAAACGATACTCCTTGGTTTATACAAATACTTTTTGGTCTTAGCGGTATTGTAGCGAGTCTGTTTCTAATCGCCTTTCTGTCTTTATTATTGTTCGGCATCGATGGATTTGATAGCGTGATTGCCTTGTTAATTACAGGTCTAGTACTCAGCGCGGCGGGTTTTGTGCTATTTAGAAACAAGCAAAGCCGTGATAATACCTTTATCAGTAGCCTAGCATTGGCTATTAGCTCGGCTGGGCAAGCCTACATTGGCTTTGCTTTATTTGATAATAATTTGTCACATCCTATAGATATTTGGCTTTTTTTAATCGTGCAAGCCGTTATGACGGTCATTATGCCCAACCGTATCTATCGCCTATTGGGCAGCATAATGACGCTAGGTTTGACGGTTTATTTGCTTAACTATTATCATCTACCTGAGCTCAGCTTGGGGCTATTGGCACTGATTACGATTGGCAGCAACCTATCATGCAATTCTCTATTGCAGCGTATACCTAATAAATGGCGAGCGGATGTTTTTGATATTACTAAACCCATTGGTTATGCCAGTGCGCTGATGCTGTTGTGCGTTTCTGTGTACTTTATCGCCGCTGAACGTAGTCATAGTCTTGCTACTTATTATGGAGACACTTTTAGCTACAATTACTATTTGGCGCAAGGGCTGCTAACGCTTGCCAGCCTTTATGCTGCTTACTTAATACTTCAGCGCTATGAAGTCAAACCATTCTCATCAGCGAGTATCATGGTTTATTGCGCCGTCATCGTCTTAGGTATCCTATCGATTTACGTATCAGGACTGATCGCGACCAGCCTTATCATCGTCATTGCGATCGCCAATAGCCAACGAGTGCTATTAGGTTTGGGCGTCACCGCCTTGGTCAGCTATGTATTTTGGTATTACTATCAGCTCGATACTTCGTTGCTAATCAAATCTCTCTCAATGCTAATCGTCGGACTGACCATGCTGATGGGGCGTTGGATATTGATTAAACGCTATTTCGCTAACTCCCTTATCAACGATACTGATTTGACAATGAGCGCCAACGATCATCAGGAGCGCCACTCATGAAAAATAAAATTTTGACTAAGCGCTTGATTGATGACACGTCACCATCCACGCATTGGCTAAAAAAACGAGCCGTTACCATCACTGTTGCCTTACTTGGATTGGCACTAATATTGGTCGTAATGACGATGAATATCATCAAATACGAAACCCATCTTAGTAATGGCAAAACGGTATTATTAGCGCTGGCACCTGTCGATCCACGCGGTTTTATGCAAGGCGATTATATGGCGTTAAGCTATGCGCTAGAGCGCGATATTTTTGATGCCATGCGACCAAAGCACCCTCATTCAACACAAGACGAATTAGGCTCAGAACTAGATATAGAATTAGAAGAGTTTGATACAGATTTTCGTATTTATGAGCCAAGCGATGGTTATGTCATTGTGAAAATCGATGGTAATAATGTAGGGCATTTTGTCCGCTTAGCTGATAGTAATAGTCGTGAAAATTTAACTAAAAGTGAGCTGCCCATTTATTACCGCCTCCGTAACGGCAGTGTGCAATTGGCGGCCAATGCGTTCTTCTTTCAAGAAGGTCATGCTGAGGCGTTTGAAGCGGCTGAATATGGACTATTCCGCGTCAATGACAAAGGCGAGCCATTACTTACAGAGATGGTAGACGGTGATTTTACAGTCATCGTCGGCGACATAAGCCAAGAGGATAAAGCCTCTCAGTAGACGCTCATGCATTACTTATCATGCATTATTACTCATGCTTTACTACACGCGATACGTGCAACGCATAACATTCCTTAACTAAAGTAACATTGAGGGTACGGAGTCAAACTTGTTACTGTTGCTCACAACCTAAAAATAAATAAAGGAAATAATTATGCGTAGCGCAACTTATAGTACCTTCGGTAAACCATCTGACGTTCTCAGTTTAGGTGACACACCTATTCCTGAACCAAAAGCCAATGAAGTCCGAGTCAAAATGATACTCGCCTCTATCCACAACCATGATTTATTAACCATTCGCGGTCAATATGGCTTTAAACCTGAGCTGCCAGCGATTGGTGGTAGCGAAGCGGTCGGTATCATTGATGCCGTCGGTCAGGATGTCAAAGACTTAAAAGTGGGTCAGCGCGTGGCGGCGGCGAGCGTACAAGCGACATGGGCAGAGTATTTTGTCGCCTCAAAAGACATGGTATTTGTCATGCCTGATAGCTTAGAAGACGAAATGGCGGCGCAGCTCATTGCGATGCCACTCAGCGCGCTGATGCTGATTGAGTTTTTAGCACTAAAAAGCGGTCAGTGGGTGATCCATAATGCTGCCAATGGCGCGGTCGGCAAATCGCTCGCCATGCTAGCCGCCGCGCGTGGTATTAACACCATTAATGTCGTGAGAAGTGACGATGCTATCAAGGAATTAGAAGCACTGGGTATCAAGCATAATATCAACACCTCAGATGACGACTGGAAGGATCAAGTAAAAGCCATCCTTGGTGATGAGAAAATCAGTGCCGCGGTTGATTCTATCGGTGGTGACTCAAGTAATGATCTGCTGGCGTTACTGGGTCATGGGGGCACATTGGCATCGTTTGGCATCATGTCAGGCAAACCAATGGTGCTAGATCCAACCCATATTATTTTTAAACAAGCGACGATCAAAGGCTTTTGGGGCAGCAAAATCAGTCAAGAAATGAGCGTTGAAAACAAACAGCGCTTGATTGATGAACTAATCGAACGTGCTAACAATGGCAATTTAAAACTGCCCGTTGAAGCGACGTTTGATTTGGCAGATATCGTCAAGGCCGTCGATGGCAAATTGCAGGCAAGTAAGAATGGTAAGGTGTTGTTAAAATCATAAATTATTGTCTTACATATATCGATGTAGTTGCAAATGATATACGTGCAAATAAAGACACACACCAAATAACCTCACTAGGAATAATATGATGTCTAATAATAAAACCTTTAAAGCCTTAGTCGTCGAAGAAAATACCGACGGCAGCTTTAGCAAAAGTATTCAAGAACGCAACGTCAGTGACTTGCCAGAAAATGACTTGTTGATAGAAGTGCATTATTCCTCGTTAAATTTCAAAGATGCGATGTCGGCATCGGGCAATAAAAGAATCACCAAACAATATCCGCATACCCCCGGTATCGATGCAGCAGGCATCGTTGTCAGCGACAAATCAGGCACGTTTACCGCGGGGCAAGAAGTATTGGTATTTGGCTATGATTTGGGCATGGATACCGATGGCGGTCTGGGTCAGATGATCTCCATACCTGCCGATTGGGCATTGCCCTGCCCAAAAACGCTGACGTTAAAAGAAGCAATGACTTACGGTACGGGCGGCTTAACCGCAGCACTCAGTATCCAAAAACTAGAAAAAATGGGTGCAAAACCCAGTGATGGTCCAGTCGCGGTAACTGGTGCAACAGGCGGCGTCGGTACGATCAGCATCGCTATTCTGAGTCAGCTGGGTTATGAGGTGATTGCCTTCTCAGGTAAGCCAGAGCAAAGCGAGCATTTGAAAGCATTGGGCGCGAGCGAAGTGCGTCATCGCGATACCATCAATGAAATCGGTAACAAGCCTATCGGTCGTGAGCTGTGGGCAAATGCTATTGATACCATTGGCGGCGACTACTTACCAAACCTGCTAAAGCAAACCAAATCTGGCGGTGCGGTGACCAGTTGTGGCCTAGCTAGTGGCGCTGATTTTTCGATGTCGGTGATACCTTTTATCACCCGCGCGGTGTCGCTACTGGGTATCGACTCGGTTTATATTCCGCTGGCTGATAAAGAAGCCATTTGGAAACGTGTTGCAACCGATATGAAACTGCCTAATCTAGAGAGCTATGGTGAAGAAATTACGCTAGAGCAAACGCCTGAATACTTAGATCGCTTTATGTCTAGCAAAGTAGTTGGACGTTATGTGGTGAACGTGAAAGGTTAGTTTTTTAGCTTAGCAGTTGAACATTATAAAAAAGGCAGCATCTCTTTTGAGGTGCTGCCTTTTTTTAAAGCTTTCTCTTATGCATCTTTTACTTAATTAAGGAACATCATGCCCCATACTGAAAACCCTAATATAAAGCAATTTTTCCCACTAGTTACTGATTCTCTCTCAAAAGGTATGGCTGCTTTTTTAAATGGTAGTGATAGCTATAGTGCTTCAGCTATCGAAATATATGCTCAAAACATTTTTTCAAGGGTTGCAGAAATAGATAATGCTATTAAAAGCATATCCATCACTTTAGAGTATTTACACCAAAAAACATATGGAAATTCAGATTATAATTTTTCCGAACATCATGTCTATCATATTGAAAATTTTTTACTTAGAGTAACTAGCGTGGTAGATCGTTCTTATCTGTTAGCTGGTTCGACTATTATGATGGAAAATAGTCGGATAGAAAAAATAGGTGGCAACCAAAAAATCTATAAGAAGCTATTAAGTATATCTCCAGATTCAGCTACTATCTTAGAAGAAATGAGAGATACAATAAAAGATCTACAAACACCTAGAAATAAAGTAGCTCATCAGGCTGGCTTTTCTAGTAAAAATTTATGTGTTTTACAAGCTATAGAGAGTGCTGGAATAGAGTCTATCTCGGTAAAAGAAATTACTGATATCATGTCATACGACAAAATCAAAGAAGTAGTAAGTGATGAGTCTATTGAGCAATATGAAAGCGTATTACTAGTAATAGATAAACTAGTAACAGATTTAATTAATAGTCTACCATTTCGATATACTGATTTATTACAGAGCAAAGCCCCTATCAAAAATCAGCCTTGAAATAAAAAAACACCCAACCAAGTTGAGTGTTTTTTATCGTTATACGGAACGAATCTGACCGTCTTAACCGTCTTAACCGTCTCAACACCTAGCCACACGCCCAATCAAACTCATTATTCAGCAAATCAATTTGCCCATTACCACCACCCATATTGGCATCGCCAAGCGTTTCTTCAAACTCAATATAAAAAGGACTAAATTCTGGCATTGCTTGAATGGGATTGGCCGTACCACCAAAATGACTTTTTGCATGAAACCTATCAAGCTTTAACATCTCACCTTTTTCAGAGAACATCGGAATATAAGCGTTCACATCATCTTCATCTGCCCACTCATCGAGCATCTTGCCAATGTTAGGATCATCTGTTCGGACAACGTGCTTAATAGACTGAGCGGGTTCATCTTTGGCAAAGCAAGTGCTACTCCACGCTTCAATTTCATAGTCTGGATATATACCATCTTCTTTACTAGGCAGCGGCGTGGACTCACCAGAAAACTCTGCTTCCGTTAGCCAAATCAATGCCCAGCCACCACCAATCATATCTTCAAGATAGATTTCTTGAGGGTGACGATAGTTAGCATAGCGACTCAGTGACGCCCAAAAATTCTCAGCGTCTGTATGATTCACCTCAGTGAGATTAGTAATCATATCTTCAACACCGTCTACCCTATCTTCAACATGATCATCCGCTTGAAAGAGCGATATTGCCACGAGATCTTTCCCTTTTACGCGATACGCTTCAGGCACTAATATCGTCCATAAGTGCGCCATCGGTAGACCGTTAATCCTGCTTCGCGGCCATTGATCCGTGGTGATGCCGACTGGGCGACCAAAAGCCCAACCTTGCCCATGATCTTTATCCGTTAGTTCCAAATCATATGCTTGTTTTAATGGTTCCATCACTTTTTTCTCGCCTCCTTAGATTAACCTTATTTATTAGACGTACTACACCAACCAATACCACTCAGGCGCAAACAAATAGGACATACCCATAGATAGCAATACTGATAATATGCTACCCACGATGGCGCCAACCCATGACGTACCACCCTTTGCCACTAACTCCTGTTCGACCGTCGCTGGGTCAGCTGTATTACTCATGACTTTTTTTATATTTTTGACGCTGTGACTAAAGTAAAAATAATTACCTAAAAGTCCTGTCAGTACTGCCCATGCGACAAAAAAGCTGGTTTGACCTATAGAGCTATACGCCTCCATACCGAGCAGATGCATTAAGACTAAATCAACTGCATTAATGCCAAGTACAATAAAAAAAGCGACTAGATACATTTTACGATAGCATAACCAAGACGTTCCCAAGAGCAGTCCAGCAATATTAAAACTGTGAATGCTCGAACCATCATTATTGACTTCTAAACGTGGCTCACTGTCCTTAAACCATTTATTACGGTAGAAATCATCATACTTTTTACCAACGAAAGCTGCCAATAAAGCATCGGCATTTTCAGAAATGGAAGCTGAATGGTTTTGCGGGATTTGCGCATCTTTAGAAATATTAACTGCCGTTAATGGTGGCGGTGTTTGTGCTTGAACGTCAGAGAGCTGATGCCCACATTTTGAACAAAATCCTGCCTCGCTTGAATTTTCTTGATTACAGTTATTACAAAACATCTTATCCCTTAATTTTACTAAATACTGAACGATTGATAGGCTTATCTCGACTTTAAAAAATAATAGCCAATTAAAGTTGACTACATTATAGATAATAAAGACAAATGTTCAATGAAAAATTCGAGGATTCTTAGTTGCCTGTTTGTTTTAACCAAAAAAAGCACCCAACCAAGTTGAGTGCTTTTTTATCGCTATATTGAACTAATCTAATTATCGATTAGTCGTATATCAATTCAAAAAACATGATTTGAAAGCTATTTAGATAAGTTTACGTGGTCTAAAATGGTAACAAGGCAACCGAGCGCAGATAGTACGTATTTGTACATCTAGCTAGGTTAATACCGTTACCGTTTAGAATACTTAAACGGTTTATTCCCACTCAATCGTCGCAGGCGGCTTGCTCGACACATCGTAAGTCACGCGCGATACTTCAGCGATTTCATTCATAATGCGGTTCGATACCGTCTCGATCAAATCATACGGCAGATGCGCAAAGCGCGCAGTCATAAAGTCTACGGTTTCAACAGCACGTAGCGCGATTACCCAAGCATAACGGCGACCATCACCGACTACACCAACCGATTTGATTGGTTGGAATACCGCAAACGCTTGCGCGGTCTTCTCATACCAGCCTGATTTCTCTAACTCTTCCATAAAGATAGCATCAGCTGAGCGCAAGATATCAGCGAATTCTTTGGTAACTTCACCAAGAATACGCACGCCCAAACCCGGTCCTGGGAACGGATGACGGTTAATCATCTTCGCTGGTAGACCAAGGGTGATACCCAGTTTACGCACTTCATCTTTAAACAAATCACGTAAAGGCTCAACCAACTCAAACGCTAAATCATCTGGCAAACCACCAACGTTGTGATGGCTCTTAATCACGTGGGCTTTACCTTGATGTGACTTCGCTGATTCGATGACGTCTGGATAAATCGTGCCTTGCGCTAAGAATTCGATGACTTTACCATCGCTCTGCTCGCTCACTTCACGGGCACTATTAGCAAACACATCGATAAAGGTTTTACCGATGATTTTACGCTTGGCTTCAGGGTCGGACTCGCCAGCCAACGCGGTTAAGAATAACTCTTCAGCATCAACACGAATCACTTTTACGCCCATGTTTTCTGCAAAAATTTGCATCACTTGGTCGCCTTCGTGCAGACGCAAAAGACCAGTATCGACAAACACACACGTTAGCTGATCGCCAATCGCTTTATGCAATAATGCCGCGACGACTGAACTGTCAACACCGCCAGATAAACCAAGCAATACTTGCTTATCACCGATTTGCTTTTTCAGTTGCTCAATACGCATATCGATGATGTTGTCAGGCGTCCAGCTACCCGCGCAGCCACAGATTTCATGGACGAAACGTCCTAGCAATGCAGAACCTTGCGCGGTATGCGTGACTTCAGGATGGAACTGCAAACCATAATAGTGGCGCGAATCATCAGCCATAATCGCAATCGGGCAGCTTGGCGTACTAGCGACGATATCGAAGCCTTGTGGGGCATCGACCACTTTATCGCCATGACTCATCCACACATTTAGCTTCGCTGCTGCGTCTTCGATACCATCAGTCAGCATTGATTTGCCATCGATATTGATGGTTGCTGCGCCAAATTCATGGATATCACTGGCATGAACTTTACCACCGAAGCGCTCTGCCATCGCTTGCATACCGTAGCAGATACCCAATACGGGTACGCCTAGATCAAATACGGCATCATTGATGCGTGGGCTGTCATCTGCGTGCACGCTCTCCGGACCGCCAGATAAGATAACGCCTTTTGCACCAAAATCGATAATGCGCTGAGTGTCGATATCATAAGGAAACATCTCACAGAATACGCCTGAATCACGGACACGGCGGGCGATAAGCTGGCTGTACTGTGAGCCAAAATCGAGAATTAAGATGCGATCTTCTTTAATAGTAGGAACGTTGGCAGCAGTTGTCATAACGTAGTGTCCATCAATAAATAAATTGGTGCGCTATTTTAACAAGTTTGAGCAGTCTATTGGTTATAAAAATACGCTAATCTGCTAACTGGCATATAAATCTATAGCTCATCAGTATAAACCTCTACTTTATTTCATTAATGAATGCATTTCTTCTATATTTTTCTACATCTAGGTAGCGATGATAAGGCATTGTAGAGTAATCAACAGAATAAAAATGCGATTAATTGACCTAATACTTATATAGGTAGCGCATAAATTCTGGTTCAAGCATTATTACAAACAAGTGTTATTACAAAGCAGCCATTATGCTTTTTTACATAGCATACTACAGAGAAGCTGGTATCAGTGTCGCCTATGATTACCGCATATTATTCGGCAACACATGGACTTCATCTGAAATCTTCGCAAGCTTAGTCTCACCGCATTGGTACTTTTATATATCAGGGTTTATTGGTGTTATTTGGCACTACTTAGCGCATAGACTGATGGTTTTGGTGGGGAATAAAGAATTAGCAAGTCGGAACAGCACACCAATCGTTGTTGACTAATGTACAGAAAACAGTTACTTATTATAGTCACAGATAATCATAATAAATTGACAGGTATGTCTCTATGAGCAAAATCAAAGCCCTTATCCGAAAACGCCCTAAATCTGACCCGTCTAAAGCTATTTCAGTCAATTCTGATAACCAAAATACCAATAACGCCAGTATAGATGCTGCCTCAAAGGGTCATGCGGTAAATACCCCAATCGAGCAAACGCGCTGGAATGGCTGGGGCAATATCAATATTAATAAAAAAGTCTCAGCGCATGGGGCGAAACTGATCAAATCGCATATTGGTAAAACCAAAAAACTATCATCAGTGAGCTTACAGCAAGTACTTAAAACCGTCCCCAAATCGCGCTTGCCTGTTGCTATGACTGAGCTTGATACTGTATCTGTCGACAACGAAGTGAGACTTAGACACGCCCGTGGTCAAAGCTTTCCAGACTGGATAGCCATGCATGGTGGCGACTTTGAAGTCTTTCCTGATGGCGTCGCTTTTCCTGCATCGACCGCTGATGTCGAGACTTTATTACAGTTAGCAAGCGAGCACGACCTGATCGTCATTCCTTTTGGTGGCGGCACTTCAGTAGCGGGTCATATCAATCCACAAAAAGGCTCACGCCCCGTATTGACCATCGCCATGAGCAAAATGGATCAGCTTATTGATTTAGATAATGAGAGCCAAATTGCCACCTTTGGTGCAGGAACACAAGGGCCGGCGGTCGAGGCGCAATTGAACGAACATGGCTATCGTTTGGGACATTATCCTCAGTCTTGGGAGCTATCGACCCTTGGCGGCTGGATTGCCGCGCGTTCTAGTGGTCAGCAGTCGTTAGGCTACGGGCGCATCGAGCAGATGTTTGCCGGTGGTACGCTTGTGACACCGCAAGGGGTACTCAATATTGCGGATATTCCAGCGTCAGCGGCAGGGCCTGACCTACGCGAGATGATGATGGGCACGGAAGGTCGCGCTGGTATCTTTACCGAAGTCAAAATGCGGGTGCAGTCGCAACCAGAAGAAGAGCTGTTTAAAGTTGCTTTTTTACCGAACTGGGCAGCGGGTAAAGAAGTGCTCAGACAAGCCGTACAAAAAAATATTCAATTATCAATGCTACGCCTAAGCAATGCGGTCGAGACTGACGCGCATCTACATTTGGGTACGACGCCCAGCCAGTTTATGGCCATTAGTACTTATCTAAAAGCGCGCGGACTCAGCTCAGAAAAAGCCATGCTCACTTATGGCGTCTCAGGGGATAAAGCACAGAATAAATTGGCACTGACGCAGTTTAATAAGCTATTAAAACAGCAAGGCAGTGTCACGGGCAAAATAACCGATATCATGGGCAGTGTCTGGGCGCATGGACGCTTTAAATTCCCTTATTTGCGCGGTACTCTATGGGAAAAAGGCATCATGGTCGATACCTTTGAGACCGCCACCAACTGGAATCATATCGACGAGCAGATGCAGCAGATGCAACAAGCCGTTCGGACTTCCTTGGCAGATGAAGGCGAAGAAGTAATGGCCTTTACCCATATCTCGCATGTGTATAAGCAAGGTGCTAGCCTCTATACCACTTACTTCTTTAGAGCGGCTAAAGATCATGCCAGCACCTTAAGCCGCTGGCAGAAAATCAAACATGCCGCCAGTTTAAGTCTGGCCAATGGTACAGCGACGATATCGCATCAGCATGGTGTTGGTCGCGATCATGCCCCGTACCTTGCTGCCGAAAAAGGTAAGCTCGGTATTCAAGTAACCCATGATATGCTCAAAAGTTTAGACCCTGAGCAGCGCATGAATCCGGGTGTTTTAATTAAAGAGTAAAAGGCAGCGGTCGCCTGACTGGGTGGCTTAAACATATTGAGTCACTGATTAACCTGAGTGTCATTTGAGATGAGTCGTTTATGAACCAAGCCAATCAACATCAGCAACGCCAGCAAGCATTAGCGCCTTTATCTCGCCGCTCGTCTCAAGAGGAACCTTGGGATATGCTTATCATCGGTGGCGGCATTACTGGTGCTGGGATTGCTCGCGAAGCAGCAAGGCGCGGCTTAGCGGTGTTACTCATTGAGCAAAAAGACTTTGCTTGGGGCACGTCCAGCCGCTCTAGCAAAATGGTACATGGTGGGCTACGTTACATCGCCTCAGGAGATTATAAGACGACCTTGCTTAGCGTCCGTGAGCGCGAGCGCATGCTTAATGAAGCGAGTGGTCTCGTCAATGAGATGCATTACGTCATGCCGCATTATAAAGGCAAGTTTCCACCGCCATGGATATTCAATACTTTGCTACGTGTCTACGATGGCTTGGCGGGCAAGCGCTACTTTAAATACTTTAAAAAAGACGCTTTTTTAGAGCTTAATCCACATATCAAACAAGATAATTTTTTAGGTGCCAGTCAGTTTAGTGATGCAGTGACCGATGACTCACGCCTTGTGATGCGGGTACTTGATGAAGCCATCCATGATGGTGCGCAGGCGATTAATTACCTTAAAGCTGAGTCATTAATTACCAATGAGCAGGGCTTGGTAGTTGGCGCTACTCTATTAGATACTTCTGCTGAAGATAGCAATCATACTTACGATGTCCATGCCAAAGTGGTGGTTAGTGCCACGGGTGCTTGGGCAGACACCTTACGGATGCAAGCAAGCAAACAAACAGAACAAACCTTTCATAAACAAATTCGCCCGTCGCGTGGTAGCCATCTGGTGGTCAGTCAAGAGCGCCTACCACTCAATCAAGCCTATACCTTTTTGCATCCTGTCGATAAAAGAGCCGTCTTTGTCTTTCCGTGGGAGAATCGAACTGTCCTTGGAACAACCGATTTGGATCATCCTCCATTGGACGATAATGAAGTCGGTATTACTAACGAAGAGGTAGATTATCTATTGGTGGCGACCAATAATCTCTTTGATAATGTAGACATTAGCCGCAAGGATGTCATCAGCTCATGGGCAGGCGTACGTCCACTGATTTCTGATGGCGGTGATGGTAAGCGCGTCAGCCCAAGTAAAGAAAAGCGCGATCATAGCGTCTGGTTGGATAATAATCTGGTCACCGTCAGCGGTGGTAAGCTCACGACCTTTCGCCTAATCGCCCTTGATGTATTAAAGGTTTGTCAAAAGGTACTCGAAATGGATGAATCGGCTACTCAAGATAATGTGTCATATAGCAGCCAAGTCTTTAGTAATCAAACCCCAACCAATCCTAAATTTACTGCCCTGCCGCTACCGTTACAACAACGCTTACAAGGGTTCTATGGTCTACAGCTAGATACCTTACTAGAGCTGGCTCATAACGATGACTTAGCTTATGTGCCTGACAGCAATACCATCTGGGCAGAGATTCGTTTTGCTGCTCGCTATGAGCAGGTCATACATTTGGACGATTTATTACTACGACGGACGCGCTTGGGTCTTATATTACCCGATGGTGCGATGAGGCCGCTTATCAGTCATCGGATCAAGCAAATATGTCAACAAGAGCTTGGCTGGGATGATCAAAAATGGCAGCAAGAAGTTGAACGCTATACCCAATTATGGCAACGCTACTATCATCTGCCTGCGGCTTAAAGCTTATTTTTATTATTGCTTATCACTACATAGTTAAGGATGACTGTGACCCTGAACCTTGATACTCCTATTTACTTCTTAGCCATAGACAATGGCACCCAAAGCGTCAGAGCGCTTATCTTTGATCAATTTGGTAGCGAGATTGCCAAAGCCCGCGTCCCTATCGAGCCGTATTTTTCAACGCAGCCAAATTTTGCGGAGCAACACGCCGACTATTATTGGCAAAAATTAAGCGAAGCCTGTCAGCAATTGTGGCAAAGCTGCGATATTACGCCCGAGCAAATCGCTGGCGTTAGCCTCGCCACCCAGCGCTATACCATGATATGTTTGGATAAAGACAAACAGCCACTACGTCCTGCCATTGTCTGGATGGATTTGCGTCGCGGCGAAACCAATGACATAGGATTTCTCTCGCCACTCACTAAAGTGGTTGGTATGGGTGAGCTGGTCAATGAAGCTCAGCAAAAAGCTCGCTGTAATTGGCTTGCTCATCATGAGCCAGAAATGTGGGCAAAAACAGCCTATTATATCAATTTATCAGCGTACTTGACCTATCAGTTGACAGGTGAATTAGCTGACTCCACTGGTCATGCCCTTGGCTATCTGCCGTACGATTACAAGGCGCAAGCTTGGTTTAAGCCAAATAACCTCAAATGGCGACTGTTTAGTTGCCGACTAGAGCAAATGCCTAGACTCATTGCACCGGGGCAGCTACTTGGTCATATCAGCGCTCACGCTGCCGCCGCTACTGGTATTCTGGAAGGCATACCAATGATTGCTGCCGCCAGTGATAAGGCTTGTGAAGCATTAGGCTCTGCGGGTCTCGCCGCAGACACCGCCTGCTTAAGCTTTGGCACCACCGCGACTATTAATACCACCTCGAGTAATTATATCGAGATACTTAAACATATGCCCGCCTACACTGCCGCCGCGCCAAATTACTACAATCATGAGTACATGATTTATCGCGGCTTTTGGATGGTCAGTTGGTTTAAAGAGCAATTTGCCCACTATGAAGAGCAGTTAGCAAAGACCCAAGGCATCGATACCGAAAAACTCCTCGATCAAGCGGTGAAAGACATTCCAGCAGGCTGTATGGGATTAATGATGCAGCCATACTGGTCGCCAGGTGTGCGTCATCCGGGACTTGAGGGCAAAGGTGCGCTTATTGGCTTTGGTGATGTGCATACACGAGCGCACGTTTATCGCGCTATATTAGAAGGGCTCGCTTACGAGCTAAAACTAGGCTTCGATACCATTGAGAAGCGTACCGGTAAATCCATTAAACACCTGCGTGTCTCAGGTGGCGGCTCTCAAAGTGACTCGGCTATGCAGCTTACGGCTGATATCTTTGGCATGCCCGCTTACCGCCCCCATACTTATGAAGCCTCAGGGTTAGGCGCGGCTATCAATTGTGCAGTAGGGCTTGGCGTTTATCCTGACCATTCAACCGCAACTCAGGCCATGACCCATTTGGGCGATGAGTTCTTACCTATTGACGCCAACGTCCAGCTCTACAAACGTCTTTATAATGAGGTTTATCTCAAAATGTATGAGCGTCTAAAACCCTTATATCAAAGTATTCAAGATATTACCGGTTACCCAGCTAAATAATATAGTCATTTCAATATAAAGAGGTACGTTAAAAATAGCGTTATGTTGGGATAAACTTTCCTCGCTTGCTGTGCACTTCGCACTCCAGAGGCTTCGCAAAATTTATCCCAGCAGTACTGCATTCTTTTTAAATGGAATCGACTATATTAAAATCATCAATATTTAAGGCAGTATGCATACGATTTAACCCTTCTATCAGCAGCGTTTTAGGACACGCCACATTAAGGCGCATTTTTAGATGCCCTTCATTACCGTACTTAATGCCTGCGCTAAGCTCAACTTTAGCGGCTCTAAGCCTGTCATAGAGCAGTTGATCGTCTTGCGCATATGCCGAGCAATCTAGCCAAATCAAATACGAAGCTTCTGGACGCATCACCTTAATTTTAGGTAAATGCTCTTCTAAAAATTGTATGGTTAAGTCAATATTGGCTTCAATATAAGTCAGCGCCTGCGCCAACCACTCACCACCTTGCTCATAAGCACTGCGCATCGCCATATAAGCAAATAAGTTCAGCTCATGCTCGTCACTTAAACGCTGCTGCTGGTTAATCTTACTCAGTAATGCGCTGTCTTTAGCAAAGATCATCGAGCCTTTGATACCAGCAATATTAAAGGTTTTGGTCATCGAGGTTAGGCTGACGACTTTGTGCTCATAGCCTTCTGCTAGGGTTAAAAAAGGCGTAAATATATGCCCACTCAAGGTCAAATCTTGATGAATCTCATCACTCACAATTGCCACATCGTGCTTTTTACAAATTAAAAGCAGCGCTTCAAGCTCATCTGCTGTCCATACACGTCCGCCCGGATTATGTGGATTGCAGAACAAATACAGCTTAACTTTATGCTCGATAATTTTGGCTTCGATATCAGTTAAATCCAGATGATATTTACCCTCTATTTCCTTTAATGCAGAAGTCACAAGCTTACGATTATTGTCTAAAACCTTGGTCATAAAAGGCGTATAAATCGGGTCATTGATAAGTACCGCATTCCCTGCCTCGGTAAATACTTTCATCATCAGCACCAAACTTGGTACCACGCCCGGAGAGAAAAGAATATCCTGCTGTTCCAGCCACAAGTCATAACGACTGCCATGCCAGTCGATAATCGCTTGATACAACGGCTCGGTCGGCACGGTGTAACCCAATATGCCATGCTGCGTTACTTGCTCAATCGCCGCTAAAATAGGCTGGGCGGTCTTAAAGTCCATATCCGCGACCCATAGCGGAATCGTGTCATCGCTATAGTGCCATTTAAACGATCCCGTATCACGTCTGTCTATTATTTCATCAAAGTTGTACAGCACCGATGCTCTCCTTTACGGTAGTTTTATATTATAACTGTTCATTCGTCGGCTTAAATGACCTTTGAAAATATAATGCTATCATTATTTGAATAATGGTTAAAAATTAGTGTTACATTAATGTTGCGGACTCTACATATGATCAAGTTATTTATGCCAGAGTATGCTCATATTGCAAGGATTGTAATCTATCAGCTTTTACCCACCCACCCCCTACTAAGCCAAGATGGCTTGTCTAAAAGGATTTAGCATGATGAAAATGGATTCCCTATCAAACGTAGCACTTAAAAGTACGATACTCAAAATCAGTTCCCTTACTCTCGCCATTGCCGCAATTTCTGCATGCACTGCTATGGCAACAGGTGCTGACTCCCAAGTTTCAAATACCCAAACCACTACGAACAGTACTGCCATTACTTTAGGCAATAGTGCTATGTCTAGCGGCACTAACGACACGGTTGCTATCGGTAATATGGCCAATGCAGGTCTAAACTCAGCTACAGCTGTCGGTGGTCAAGCCAATGCCGCAGGTCTAGGCTCAACCGCTATCGGTTGGCAATCAAAAGCCACCGCTGAACGCGCACAGGCATTTGGTCATCTAGCCGATGCTAGTGGTGTACGCTCTACCGCAGTTGGTGAAGCGGCAGCCGCACAAGGTGCAAACTCGGTAGCGTTAGGCAATAAATCTATGGCTGGCGGCATGAATAGCATCGCTATCGGTAACGGAGCAATGGCGGCTAAAAACAACCAAGTGGTCTTAGGTAATGTCGGACAAGTTCAATCGAGTACCGCAGCACAATCAGGTACGGTCAGAATAGTCACTATTGATGACAACGGCACATTAGGCACTATGATGGTTGATTACTATAAAAAATCAGCTAAATAATCGTCTGTTTATCAAGAGTAATGCACTAGGTAAATTCAAGAGCCTCGCTATAGCGGGGTTTTTTTGATTGGTAGGGTTAGAAGTGCTGCTTTACATTCTATGTCTATCCAAACTTAATCAAAAATGAAATTTTCAATATCATCTAGAGAGTCATTTCTATTAGTCAAAATTAAGCTCTTAATATATTCAATTAACTCAAAACTCAATTCCCCATGACGCTCACTACCCATACGACAAACTAAATTTTTCTCAAAATCGTTCAACTCTTCAAGCATTATAGCTTGCTTATCGTTTAAGACTAATTCAAAAAAATCAGTTTCTTCATAGGTGAAGTCATGGGAGTGATACTTATCATTCAAATAATCACGATGATATTGACAGCCGTATTTTTGGACTAAGTAATTGAGAAAGTAAGAATTCTCATTGTATGTGAATCCTATTTCTTTTTTTCCTCTATCTCTAATTTCATCAATTCTATTGAAAAATACTGATATCAACTGTATCTTTCGATTTATAGTTGAAGTATCTACTGGTTTTAAATCCAGAATTTTATTTATTTTTGGAAGTATCCATTTGTCCTCTAATACTTCCTTATTCATAGAGAATGCCATATCAACAACATTATCCGTATGATATCGTCCACATACACGTTCAAAAACTTGTTCCTTAACTACATGATTCACTATGTAATATGCAGTAAAATATTCTTGAAATGAACGATGGGTAAAGCAATAGTTTAAGCCGTCTCTCATTAATAAAGGCACATTGTTTAATAGCTCTAACTTTAAATCCTTGTCTATCACCTCAGATTTTGAATGTACTAAGCATTTTTTCAAGAATGTGTGGATTTCATCTTCTGTCATCTCAAACATCTGTTTACTATATGTAAATAAACTAAACAGAGCAAATATATCTCTTAACTCGTACATATCCAGATTGGTTGAGCTTTTTCTTAAAAAACCCTGCTTCGATACATCATGCTTATTAAATAGTGCATGATAAGCAAGATCATAAAAAATATATACTCTGTCAGGTATATCGCCAAACTGCTCATATGTCACTAACATAATTGTGAGTAGCAAAGGATTACTGGAAAAACTTTCATGCTTACTAAAAAGTGTAGTCTCTAACGCTAGTATGAACCTCGCTCTTACCTCGCTATCGTAATCTAATTTCTTTATCACATCTACTGCTTGAGATAATATCAGAGGTTGAATACGAGCGACGTTATACAGCGACCAATCCGAGAATAAATTGTATTCTGGTCTTGATGAAACCACGATAATAAGATTTGGATATTTATCTGCTAAACTAGGGCGTGTTGAACATTGGGAATAAAACGATGG
>NZ_JABUZG010000043.1 GCF_014897815.1 Psychrobacter sp. PG1 | reverse complement strand
TTCAGTTTGAGTTGCTTATTTCAAGTTGAGAGTGGGGTAAATAAAGTTAACTAGTATAGTAAAAATAAGCTTATAGATATCATAAAATTTGGATCGAAAAGCTTGTCTACATGGTAATAATCATAAGAACAACCCAACAAATAGGGAGTTTAAATAAGTGGGCGCAAAAAAAATACTGTCATACGGCCGATCTGTTTTAGTCATGATTTTGGTGTTGTATCTCATTTTGGTCTGGATGTACTTTAAAGACAATGCGCGACAGCTGACCTCATCTGGCTTATTACTATGGTTTGTTACCATCCCTTTATTGTTTCTTGGCTCTATCATGGCGCTCTTATGGTGGCAAAAAAAACTGGATAAACAAACAACCGATTCACCAGAGATACTTGATGGAACAACAGATAAAACAGACGCTATTAAGCCGCCCAATACTTATCAGTTATTCATCTATAGCCGTGTCTGCCTACCAGAAGGAGACTGTTGGTCTGAGGTGGTGGACAATGATGCAGACCTAACCGTATTGAGCGAGGATTTGACAGATATTGATGGTATGCCAATGTTGGTCAAACCGATTGCAAGACTCCCTGATGCCGCCGCCCTACCATATCCTAATATATCTGATGCCTATTCAGCAGACTCAGAGTTTGACGACAGCTATTCAGACCGTTATTTAGATTCGAACAGTAATTTAGACAATGATTTAGACAATCATCTCGATGATGAGAGATTTACTGAACGTAAAGCCGCGTTAAATGATACTACCTTGCGTTTACAGGCATTAATTTATGAGCAGCTAGTCTTGAGCGAGGAGATGCTGTCTAGCCTTGCCGACCACTTTTACCAACATCACCAACAAGATACGACTCAGTCCAACGCAGCCATTCATATTCATCCCGAATGGCAGCAACATTATTTGGTGAGTGCCAACGAAGTAAGTAGTGAAAATAACAGCCGTAAAGAGAACAGTGATGACAAAATGACAGCAGCCTCTGCCGGTCATTTAGCCAATCTTCCTATCTATTTATGCTTACCTGCCAGCGCCGATTCAGCATTTTTAATCGCGACCATAAAAGAACAGTTAGTAACTTACGGTATTCCTGATACACGGCTTGCTATTACGACCATCATAACTGACAGCACTGACGTCGCAAACACCGTAGCAGATAATAGCGCTAACAATACCCTAATTGCCACACCTACAGAATTTATCAATAGACATCTGCTGTCTTTATCTAAATCAACTGCGCCGGATCTTTGCTTAATTCTCATTGCAGATTCACAGATAAGTGAAGAATGGTTAGACACTCATTTGTATGCTGAGCAAATGACCAATGTCATTCCAACTGAGGCGGGTGCTCTGTTGCTATTCTCGAATCAAGCGGCTCAAGAGCTACTCAATATTGACGCTAGTACCCGTATTTTATTAACGGAGATAGGTACAGCTCATCGCACTGAGCTTTTGAGTGATAAACGTCACTATTTGAATCATTTAACGACTATCAAAAGTCTATTAATAGACAATATGCTCTCACTGTCACCGACCGATACGACCACGCTAAAAACCACCGATAAACAGACAATAAAGCCCGCAAAAAAATCGTCTGACATCAATAGCAAAGAAAAATACAAGACTAATGTTCCTATAACAGACATGACCATTACCGCCATGTCTGACATTAATCCATTAAATCAGCCCTATGACTTATCAACGTATATGAGCTTTCTTGAAGCATTTATAGCACAAGGCGCTCTGGTAAATGAGCATCATTTAGGGCATTATATGCCATTGAATAATTGGTTGAAGCCATTCATCAGCTTATCGTTATTCATTGACTTAGCCAAAGAAGACCAACAAGAGTCAGACAGATCATTTTTAATTACTCAACATAAGCACTGCAATATGCTTTGGTTGCTAGACTCTTCTCAAAAATCTGAGTCGTAGTTTTAATGGTGTTTTGTCGTGGTAAATACTCGTTTTATTATCTTAAGTTCATACTAGGTAGCACGCATGTTTTCAAGGTTTTTTCATCTTATCTATAACCCAAGAGTATTATTGGCGCTGGGGCTCATAGTCGCCCTAGTCTTACTTTATGATTATGTGACTATTAAAACCTTTGTCATAATCATTGGCGTCCTAATCACATGTACGGTGCTGGGGGCGCTTGGCTATTATCTGTGGAAAAAACGTAAGCTTGCCTCAGATGAGCTGGCAAACTTAGTGGAGGATAATGGCAACGAGAGCCAAGGTGACGATAGCCCTCATGTGGCCAAAGATGAAAACGCTCAAGAAGTGCAAGCGCTACGTCAGCAAATGCAAGAGGCCATTAAAACCATTCGCAAATCAAAGATTGGCGATCAAACAGGCAAAGCGGCGTTATATGAGCTGCCGTGGTATATGGTCATTGGTAATCCAGCCGCAGGCAAAAGCTCTGCAGTGCTACACTCTGGCTTAAAATTTCCCTTTATGGAACAAGGTAACAAGCTATCCGTTAAAGGCGTCGGCGGTACACGTAACTGCGATTGGTTTTTTTCGACTGAAGGTATCTTGCTCGACACCGCTGGACGTTACTCCGTTTATGAAGAAGATCGATCAGAATGGTTGTCATTTTTAAGCTTACTCAAAAAGAATCGACCTAAAGCACCGATCAATGGCATCATCATCGCGGTCAGTATCGCCGAACTCACCAAAAATGACCCAAACTATGCGTTGGATTTGGCCAAGAATCTGCGCAGCCGTGTGCAAGACTTAACTGAACAGTTAGAAGTCTATGCGCCTGTCTATGTGGTCTTTACTAAAATGGATTTGATTTCAGGCTTCCGTGACTTCTTTAATGACTATGAGCAAGAAGAGCGCAGCCAAGTATGGGGCGCGACCATCCCCTACCCTGAAGACCCAGAAAATATCAATATTACGGACATATTCGAAGAGCATTTTGGCGTATTGGTCAATGGTCTAAAAGATTTGAGCACAACTAAGCTATCCTTGCGTCATCAGCGCACGGTATCTCCCAGTCTAATGACTTTCCCAATGGAATTTCAGTCATTACGTCCCATGATACGGACACTGATGCATGCGTTGTTTGAGGACAACCCTTTCCAATTTAAGCCCATATTGCGTGGCTTTTACTTTACCAGCGCCTTGCAGGACGGGCAAGTTAGCAGCCAAATGACGTTGCAAATGGTGCAAAATTACGATTTGCACCCACCTGCGATACCGCTCAATGCGCAGCAAGAAGCCGCAGACAAGCCCTATTTTTTACAAGATCTATTTTCTAAAGTCATTTTAAAAGACAAGCATTTGGTCAAGCAGCATAAAAACCGACACAAGCGCAGTCATCGTGCGCTTGCGACGCTAGCTGCTGTCGTGACTTTGTGTGCGGCTGTCGGTCTGTGGACATGGTCTTATGCCAATAATAAACAGCTCACTGAGCGTGTCGTGGCTGACTTACAGCAAGTCGCAGCGCTACAAAAAAATTCTAATGGTGACTTACAATCGCAGCTTGAGTCGCTCAATATTCTACAAAGTCGAATCGAGCAGCTTGAAGGCTATGAAGACGACAAGCCGCTGTCTTTGAGTTTTGGCCTCTATCAAGGCGATAAGCTTAAGCAAAAATTGCTAGCAGAATATTACAACGGCATCAGCATCATCGTCTTAGCGCCAACCAAACAAAATATCGAAACGTTTTTAACCGAAGTAAATACCAATGCCGATCAATTAGAAGTCCGTACAGAAGACTCAAGCACTGATGACACCTCTGATGCTGCCGTTAATGATGCTTATATCCAGTCGGACCCCACAGACGTTGAAGATGCTTATAATGCGCTCAAGGCTTATCTCATGCTTGGCAATCATGACAATTTAGAGGCCAGTCATTTGAGTGATCAGATGACCCGTTTTTGGCGCAACTGGCTCGAAGCCAATCGCGCTGACATGCCGCGTGACAAGATGATTCGCCAAGCTGAGCGTATCTTGAGTTTTACCTTGGCTCATGTCGACGACCCCGCCTTTCCATTGATCCAAAATGACTTAGGGCTGATAGACAAAACCCGTAGCAATTTATCCAATGTTAGCAAAGGCCAACCTGCTCGTGAGCGGGTTTACTCTGAGATTAAAATGCGCGCATCTGCCCGCTTCCCATCGGTCACGGTTGCGCAGATTACGCAAAACAATGCTAATGAAGCACTGCTTGGTAGCTATGTCATTTCAGGCACTTTTACTAAAGAGGCATGGGAGGCTTTCGTCAGTGATGAGATTGATAAAGCTGCCACCACAAGAGTGGTCGCCGATGATTGGGTGTTGGCCACCAGCAGCCAAGATGACCTTACCTTGACGGGTAGCCCTGAACAGATACGACAATATCTGGTCAATCGCTATAAGCAAGAATATATCAGTGAATGGAAACGTTTTTTATCTCAAGTGTATGTTCGGGATAGCACAGGCTTCGATGATCATGCAGTCTTATTAAATCAGCTGTCCAATGCCACAGAGTCACCGTTAAAAACCCTGTTTGAGACAGTAGATCGCCAAACTCAATGGGACAATAAAGCGGCCAATCAAGCAGCTGGCAATGGTGGCGAATCTCGTCGCTCATTTGTCAATTGGTTTAAGCAAACCATCCTGCGTCAAAGCCCTGCTGAGCTACGGCAAGCAGAAGCTGCGATGAATAATGGTGGCAGCTCTAGTAACGCCGCGCCTGTAGCACAAGCAAGCTCAGGTGTGATTGCTCAAGAATTCTCCTCTATACATGCGCTAGTAACGCCAAGAGAAGAAAATCAGGATCTGTCATTATTAGACAGCTATTTAGTCAGTTTAGGCGATATCAGAACCCGCTTTAACAATATCGCTCGTAGTGACGACATCGGCCCTGATGCTTTGTTGTTTGCCTCACAAACCCTCAGTCCCGAAGGCTCAGAGTTAACCAAATCTCTACAGATATTAGATGAGCAGATCCTAAGTCAAGCCAACTCTGAAATAAAACAACTGGTTCGTCCGTTGTTGAGTGAGCCACTGACTCGTTCATTTAACATGCTGCTGACGCCCACTAAGGCTGAGATTAATAAAGTTTGGAAAGCGCAGGTCTATAAGCCTTTCCTCGATAATTTAGGCAGTAAGTATCCCTTTACCGCCAATGCAAACTTAGAAGCGACGCCTGCAGAGATCGGTCAATTCTTCGGCGAAGATGGCTATGTGGCGCGATTCGTCAACGAAACGTTATCGCCCTTTATCATTCGCCGCGGCGATCAAATCTCCAGTAAAATCTGGAATGGTGCAGGTCTGGGTCTCAACCCGCAGTTTGTCGCTGATTTTGGCCGTTACTTTACCAATTATATGGGCAGCAATAGCACAGGCGCTGCTGGTGCGAATAATACTGGTGGCGCTGCCAATCAAACCACTTTTCAAATTATGCCATTACCCGTCAGCGGTTTGACTGAATATACCATTGTAGTCGATGGTCAACAGTTGCGTTATCGCATGGGTACTCAAGCGTGGACAACGTTTGTATGGCCAAATCCAAGTAGCCAACCTGGTGCCAGTATTCGAGCCAAGGACTATGATGGCAGAGACTTTACTGTCTTTGAAGAAGCAGGCAGCTTTGGGGTAGAAAGGCTCATTAACAGTGCACGCCGTACTGAACTTGGCAATGATATCTTTGAGATGGCATGGTCTGGTGACGGTATCACTATCTCTGTACGCTTTAGAATCATCAGCGGCAGCGGCAGTAGTACCACTACCGGTCAAGGTCGCTCTACCAATCCCTTTACTGGCATGAAACTACCAGAGGAGATTATTGCCCTTGGTGTCACACGTACAGCAAGGCCAATTTCTGATGATAATGCTGTTGATGGCGATACTCCCAATGCAGGTTCTGGCACCAATCAGCCAGTACCGACTGGCGAGCAAAATACAAGCAATGTCACGCCGCCTGCCCGCGTATCTACTGTAGTCCCTAATACCAATAGTGAAAATAGTCCACCAGTACAGCCGCCTACTGATACCACGACGGCTACTGATGATCGTTCAGCCGTGACTGAACAGCAGGAGCAAACGCCATGACTCCAGACTCCTTGCCTTTAGTATATTTTGGAAAATTGCCTGCTCGCGGGGACTTTGTACGGGCGCGCGTTCATATCTCTGAGACCAATGCCATTGATGAATGGGTCAGCGAAGCGCTAGCCGTGTCGGAAAGTGTATTTAGCGGAATTCCGATAGACAATGTCAGTAATCATGACTTTGCCTTTTTAAATTTCAGTCATATCGATACTAGAGCTAATGAGATTATCACCGGTGTTTTGATCCCTAGTCACGATAGTAGCTATAGAAATTATCCATTGATAGGTTTTGGCGTGCTTCATCTCGATAAACCGAAAAACTGGATGAACTATCTGCCCGTCAAGTCATCAGCGCTTTGGAATGACACTTATGAAGTTTTAAGTATGGCTAAATCCAAAACTGACAATAGCGATCTTATGGAGCACCTCAACCATAGCCAACTCAGCATCGATAATAATGCCAGTACTTACTACTATGATTTTATCAATACCACTACGTTGCATGATATAGCGATCTTAATGAACATCGATAAAGCGCAACTGATACAGCAAATCATTGCCACTGGCCTGTTATTTTTACCGACCTTTACTAAGGGTTTCCATGGCTTAAATAAAGCCATCTGCTGGTCACTTACCTCTGATAGAGAAAACTCGATACACATGGCCACTTTTTGGCACGATCTCATCAATGGTTTTTATCAGCCACACCAGCTCTACTTGAATACCTACTTATATCGTGTCGCTAATTGCTATCGCCTGCTCATGAGTTTTACTAAACCCGATGGACGCATACTCAAGCAAATATCAGAAAGTGAAAAAAACTATCCTGAAGATTGGGTGGTCATCGCTCATAGCGACTGGACTCAAGGCTATATCGATGAAGACATTGGATTGACCCGTTTCAATAAAGTATTGTTACAAGACAATTTATATCTGTATGATACTAGGCAATTGTTTAAAAAAACTTTTTTAGCACAATAAATAATAGCTCACGATAACTGCTGATTCGTAACAGCTAGTAGTAGCCGTCATGCATCATACCCCTGCAATTAGTCACTGCTCAATAATAGACAGATTAAAAAGGTACTTGAATGAAAGTCCTCTCTAGAATAACAAAACCCAAGCGAACAAATCACATGAAAAACCTGCTATTAGCCGCTGCTATCACCCTGCCTATGAGCGCCGTTGTATTTGCAGAACATAACGACACTCATGTGACAAATAGTTCACAAAACGTGCCAGTGGTCATCAAAGGTGTGGTCGCTACCAGCTCAGACAAACAGCAACTGCTCGACAAACTAAAAGCACAGTATCCTGATAAACCTGTCAGAGATGAAATCGAAGTACGTTCGAACATCAGTATACCAACCAACTGGCAACAGATAGCCACGACTATCATTGATAGCGATATCTCTAACATTCGTCAAGGGCGTATCGACATTCATGGTACGACCATTAGCTTGCATGGCAAGGTAAGCAGCCTTGAACAAAAGCAAGCCATTCAAAACCGTATTCACTCGCGCCTAACTGATCTCTATCAATTAGAAAATCAGCTGGTCGTGGTAGAAGGTGAACAACGCCTCATAGACGAGACTTTAGGCAACCGTATCGTCGAGTTCGAGTCTGGTAGCACCAATCTAACGCCGATGGGCCTTGGTATCTTAGACGATATGGCAGGGGTGTTACAGCGGGTCGGTGATAAGCCTGTTCTTATCACCGGTCATACCGACAATGTCGGCAATTCTACTGCCAATCTTGCCCTATCAAATAAGCGTGCAGAAGCCGTCAAACAATACTTGATCGGTCGAAATATCAATGCGACTCGTCTCAGTACTACTGGTAAAGGAGACTCAGATCCTATCGCTAGTAACGACAACGAAGAAGGTCGCACTCGCAATCGCCGTATCGAATTTACCCTTAATGAATAACATCGCTATGTAGAACGTATGACGATAACGGCAACTAAACAATGACGGTTAAGTGCTGATAGCTGGTTTGATAATGCTGAAAAACATACTGTCATTGCTACTAGAGATATCGATGCTACAAAAAATGCCAATGCCAAAAGAGAGCCACTGCTAAAAAAATAGGGACATGACTATGCTACGCTTGACCAATACCGTGCTGCCTATGCACCCTGACCGGATCTATGCCAGTGAAGGCAGCACTCAAGCGCCCTATCCGAGCGCTCGCCAAGACATCAATGCTCATCGTGCGTGGCAAGATAAGCTCATGCATAGCGCTGATGAAGCCGATATCATTGCTCAACTAAACCCCAATGGTAATTGCCAATACCAGCAGCATGGTATCGACACTTATGTGTTACATGTTTATATCCATGAGCGGCATCACCCTCCCTTTACGCCATTGACCAATCTCATCGGTAGCCCTCTGACCTTGAGCTTTGATATTCCGAGTGGCCTAAGCTTTCGTCATCTGTATATAACGGCTGTGCATCAGCTAGATCATGATGGCAGCTACGGCTATTATCGCTTGCTCGCCCAGCCCATCACTTATCGTCTGCATCAGCATATACGCGGTCATATTGATACTCATTTGACCGTACAAGCGATGGTAGCAGAGCGCACGGCTACGCTGGATATAGAAATCATCGATGACACTAACAATGGTGAAGATGCTAACTGGTCACCAGCACGCATGACCCAGTGGCAAATAAGCGACTGGACACATATTTGCGAGCGGCTCGCGCGTCAAGGGCTGACAGCCTATCTACGCCATGAGCAAACGGACGAGCATAGTCCACCAAAGCTCGTTATTACATCGCATAGTCCAAGTGATAGCGATGGCATCAGCTTGAATATTGGCGCGCTGCGTTACCAGCAAGTGTTACATGACCGTGTCCATGCACCAGTATTGGCATTGAGTGAGCAGGTCATCACCCAGCCAAACTCAGTAACGATGCAGCGTTTTAATAGCAGCAGTGTTGCACACCCAACGCAGTCCGCTGACGTTGCGATGAGCCGTAACCTTGATGACATAAGCCATTCGAATGACCACACACTCACATTAGACACGCCTGCTGCTTTTGCGCCAGTAACAGATACTGAAACCATAGACGAAGCAACCATCGTGGCAAACAGTCATCAAAATCGATATAGCATCTATCATGCCATAGCCCATGCTACCGATTTGAGTGTTGCTGATACTTTTATGCTTGTCGATCACAGTACGCTCAATCAGCACTACCGTGCTACCCATATCGTGCATCTGGCTCGCAATAGTCTAGCGCATGTGACTGGACTCACCATAAGCCGCCGCCATCATCAGCGCCATGCCTCCTCTTTGGAAGCTGGCATTCACTTAACCCAGCTGAGCCTCATTACCGCTGATACCCCGTGGGTCGGTCATCTATATGGCAGACATGCCCTACCGCCGATGACAGGGATCACTGAAATGCAAAATGAGATGGATAGCCGTAACCATATGACGCCCACGCGCAGCTATTTATTGGATAGTCCAGCTCAGCCTGTCAACCGATTGGAGGCGCAAGCTGGCGCTAACTATGGCACCCACTTCACCCATAGAGCAGACGACCAAACCCTGATGCAGTCTATCGGTGATAGTGAACATCTGATTAATACGGGTAGCTTACTATCATCGAGTCGCCCTAGCCTATTTGCCACGGATAACGAACAAGCGGTCGAAAGCGGTTATCGTAACACGGGCAACGGTTTATCAGAATGGATTACTGATCATCGTATAGAACAAGCTTACTCTCAGCTAAAAGTAGACAGTGCTGGGATATCTGCCAGTCTAAAGATGGGGGTCATCAATCCATCAGGCACAGCCAAACGTCAAGGCATCAATGCGGCTACTAACGCTCAAATCAATATAAAATCAGGCGAAGCCCTCGTCCTTTCCACTCAGCCACAAACCCACGCACAATCTGGACAGCATAACTACCAACAGCACACCCCGACTCTGACCCAGACTGCTCTTGGAGGTCAGCACTTAACTGAGCGGTTAACGCAACTGGCAACAGGGCTTGGACGTCATGTCAATGACCACAAAGCGATTAAAACCCAACTTGAAACTATCGCAGAAGAACAGCAAACCAAAACCCATCAAACAACGCCATTCACGCTCATTGATAGTGCGGCTGATACCGGCTATGTAAGTGATGACCTACTTATTCACCGGTCAATGGGTGAAATGATAACCACCACGCAGCAAGATATGATGATTAGTAGTGGCGATAGTCATCATCAAGTCAGTAGCGAGTCGTTAAACATAATCGCCGATGGTCAGTTTAGTATGACAAATAGCAAGGACAATATTACTCTGTCTGCACATACAGGCAAGCTTGAAGCCACGGCTAAGCAGGATATAAACATCGCCTCCTCGACTAAAGCCGTTGAAGTGGTAG
Organism: Psychrobacter sp. PG1; assembly: GCF_014897815.1. Taxonomy (GTDB): domain Bacteria; phylum Pseudomonadota; class Gammaproteobacteria; order Pseudomonadales; family Moraxellaceae; genus Psychrobacter. The sequence continues at coordinate 1,302 of NZ_JABUZG010000043.1, read as the reverse complement.
CGACGAATAAGATCACGCTAACGGCTGGTGGTGCGAGTATTACACTTGATGGCACAGATATTACGATTACGGCTAAGCAGTTCACGGAGAAAGGCGGTAAGCATTCAAGGGCGAAGGGGGCTCGGGATGGGCTGGGTTTGGCGGGGTTGCCTAGCATAATTCCTGAGAAAAAGACGTTGATGGATGGGGTTTATAACTTAGCGTATCAGTTTGTTGATGATGATGAGGAACCTTATGCTAATACGCCTTACACTGCTATTAATAAAGTAACAGGAGAAGAGTTTAAAGGTAATACAGATAAAGACGGTTGGTCAGAGCGCTTTCAGTCCGATAATAAAGATGATATTGATATTCATTTAGAACTTATCTGGCAAACATAGAGAGAGAAAAAATAATGACTCAACAAGTAACTTCGAGCGCTGCTACACAAGCGAAGCCAGAAAATAATAAAATAATAAAAATTTCAAATGAATACTATTTAATAATTGGATTTGAAGTTAATTTATTGAAAAGTCTTATAATAAATGGTAAAACTTATGAAAGAGCATTCAATAAAGCTACGAATACTCAAGATTTGACTGTTGAAGATGGCTATGGGCATAACTATTTTATTACGGTAAAAAATGGTGTAGTTGATACTTTCTTTAGTTTTGGTCCAGGTGTAGATCAGAATGCTGGAACACCTCAACAAATTCAAGATAGTGCATTAGCTAACCCAAACTTTCTAGAGAGACGAAAAGGTATAGACGAGTATAGTGGAAAAAGGCCTGGTAATACTGAATATACTATTACAGAAACTAGTCAGCTATTTAAATTTAAAATTAGTAAAGAACAATTAGATAGTATAAGACTCCATGCTAACAATTTTAAGCTTCAAGTTGTTGCTCAAGAAGAAAAATATACTGCCTACAAAAACGATACTTGTGCAGAAACTGCAAAAGATATTCTAGATCTAGCGAATATATCTACACCTAGTGGTAAAGGGCATGTTCACACTCCCAGTGATCTAGCCAATAAGCTTATTCGTAATAAAACTTATGTTACTCCATATTCTTGGTATGATCAGCTTGAAAAACTTTATGGCTCTCACAATATATTTATAAATGGTAGTTTATTAGAATATGAGGGTGTAGATGGGATAGAGTTAGAGCACCCATATAAATTAGAAGAAAATTTTCATTGGTCTCTTGAACCTAATGATAACATTTTTCAAGATATTCAACAGTCCTGTTATCATGGAGATCTATCAGGTTTAGGAATTGATCAAAAGAAGTTATGTGTTACTAAGTAACAAGCTCAATT
>NZ_JABUZG010000002.1 GCF_014897815.1 Psychrobacter sp. PG1 | reverse complement strand
TAGATTCTGACAAGAGTGTCAACCGCTTTATCAGAGGTTTTTGGGTTTATTTGATAAGACTTTTAATTGTGTATAGCTTTCAATGGGTTAGAGGAAGTGTTTGTTTAATTCGCTTAAATAATAACTCAGCTTTAAACAGTATCTATCGATATTCATTAATTGTCATCTATAGCGTTGCCATTAAGAACTTGCTTTAAGCTAAAATCTTGAGGCTCTATACTGACTTTTTGGCATATTTATCTGCTTATTGATAATTGTCTTCGCTGTGTCCTTAGCTAACTATGATTTACCCTTCTTGATATTCATATAGATAGCATCTATATATAGAAGCCGACCTAATCCCTTACTATCTAGTGTTAATACACAGTTTTTGCTATAATAGCTGACTTTATAATATTGTTTAATGGCATTTCTTATTAGCCTTGATTGTTCAACGGTTAATTGTTTGAAATTTTGCCTTTAAGTGATATCTATCTCTTATAACATATCATAGCAGTTGGATATAATTGACGCAGTCTTGCGGTTATATGATTGATGGTTGCAATCATCACTGCCAACGGACGCAAAAAGGTGAATAGATTATGGTAGCGATTACTTTACCCGATGGTAGCGTAAAAAACTTCGAAGGTAGTACCACCGTCATGGAAGTGGCACAAAGCATTGGTGCAGGATTGGCTAAAGCAACGGTCGCCGGACGTGTAGATGGTCATCTAGTTGATGCGCACGACCCTATCGCTCATGATGCTAAGGTTGAAATCGTGACACCAAAAGATGATGACGGTGTCGATATCATTCGCCATTCTTGTGCTCACCTATTAGGTCATGCTGTTAAGCAGTTATATCCTGATGTAAAAATGGTGATTGGTCCCGTTATCGATGATGGTTTTTATTATGACATTTATAGCGAAACGCCCTTTACACCAGAGCATATGGCAGCCATTGAAAAACGCATGATGGAACTCATCAAGCAAGATTATGACGTTATCAAAAAAATAACGCCACGCGATGAAGTCATTAAAATCTTTGAAGAACGTGGTGAAGACTATAAGCTTAAGCTGATTAACGATATGCCAGGCGAAGAAGCCTTTGGTCTCTATCATCATCAAGAATATGTCGATATGTGCCGTGGTCCACACGTGCCGAACACCAGATTTTTAAAAGTATTCAAACTGACCAAAATGTCTGGTGCATATTGGCGCGGTGATGCCAAGAACGAGCAACTGCAACGTATCTATGGTACAGCATGGGCGGATAAAAAAGATTTAAAAGCCTATATTCAGCGTATCGAAGAAGCTGAAAAACGTGACCATCGTAAAATTGGTAAAGCGTTAAATCTGTTCCATATGCAAGAGCAAGCGCCGGGTATGGTGTTTTGGCATGCAAATGGTTGGACTATTTACCAAGTACTTGAGCAATATATGCGCAAAGTACAACATGATAACGGTTATGAAGAAATTAAAACACCGCAAATCGTCGATCGTAGTTTGTGGGAGCGTTCGGGACATTGGGGTAACTATGCGACTAACATGTTCACGACTGCCAGTGAAAATCGTGATTATGCAGTAAAGCCAATGAACTGCCCTTGTCACGTACAAGTTTTTAACCAAGGTCTAAAATCTTACCGTGATTTGCCATTACGTATGGCAGAGTTTGGCTCATGCCATCGTAATGAGCCATCAGGTTCGCTACATGGTTTGATGCGTGTACGCGGTTTTACCCAAGATGATGCACATATCTTCTGTACACAGTCGCAAATCCAGCAAGAAGTCGCTGACTTTATTAAGCTAACCCTTGCCGTTTATGAAGACTTTGGTTTTGACAATATCATTATGAAACTCTCGACTCGCCCTGAAAAACGGGTTGGTAGTGATGAGTCTTGGGACTTCGCCGAAAAAGCTTTGGCCGATGCATTAGATAGCTCAGGATTAGATTGGGCTTATCTGCCAGGTGAAGGCGCATTTTATGGTCCGAAGATTGAATTTAGTTTGAAAGATTCTTTAGGTCGCGTCTGGCAGTGCGGTACGATTCAGGTTGACCCAAACATGCCTGAGCGCCTAGATGCCGAATTCGTCAATGAGCAAAACGAGCGCGAAGTACCTATTATGTTGCACCGTGCCATCTTAGGTTCATTCGAGCGCTTCATTGGTATTTTGATTGAAAACTATGCTGGTTGGATGCCCGTTTGGCTAGCGCCGCAACAAGTGGTGGTGATGAATATCACTGATAAACAGGCAGATGCTTGTGAAAATGTGGTCAGCGAACTCAAAAATTCAGGTTTGCGAGCTATTAGTGACTTGCGTAACGAAAAGATTGGATTTAAGATACGAGAGAAAACATTAGAACGCGTTCCCTATATGCTAGTATTAGGGGATAAAGAAGTCGAATCGGGCAGTGTCAATGTCCGTACTCGTGAAGGTGAAAACCTTGGCGTGATGAGTGTTCCAGAATTTATTACATTAGTACAGACCGCTGTCAGCAACAAAGGCCGACAGACCCCAAAAACAGATGAGGAGTAATACCTATTAAACAGTCAAACCGTTTGAACATCAACGAAGATATCACAGCCAAAGAAGTCCGTCTCGTTAAAGAAGACGGCGAACAGATGGGCGTGGTCGATATCGAAACCGCGATGAAAGCGGCACGTGAGGACAGTCTAGATTTGGTCGAATTGGTTCCTGAAGCCAAACCGCCAGTATGCAAAATCATGGATTATAAGCATTTCCTCTATGATCAAAAGCAAAAAGCGAAAGAAGCTAAAAAGAACCAAAAGCAAACTCAGCTAAAAGAGATGAAGCTGCGTCCTAGTACTGAAGAAGCTGATTATCAGGTTAAACTGAAAAAAATCGTCAGCTTTTTGGAAGACCAAGACAAAGTTAAAATCAGTATTCGCTTTCGTGGCCGTGAAATGGCGCACCAAGAAATTGGTCGCAAGCAGCTAGATCGTATTATCGAAGATACTGCTGAGATTGCTAACGTTGAGCAATATCCTAAGATGGAAGGTCGTCAGATGGGTATGCTGCTTGGGCCAACTAAGAAAAAGTAATCTGTTTATTAGATGGCTGTTAGTCAATACCCCACTCTCAACATCAAAAGTGATTGAAAAAAGA
>NZ_JABUZG010000044.1:5813-16175 GCF_014897815.1 Psychrobacter sp. PG1 | reverse complement strand
CCAAGTCAATGTCTACAGATTTGACAGCATAGGTCAATGACGCCATACTTATCATTTTTACTGACGACTACCCTACCATTACTGAAATCGCCTGCCGTTTGGTAAGCATAGGGTATGACCATTTTACCCGTTTTATTCATATAGCCATATTTACCGTTTTTATAGACGGCAACCAAGCCTTCTTTAAAGTCACGATAGTCAATAATCACCCCATAAAAAAGCGGTGCTTGATGTTCAACCGGTATGACTAGTTTGCCAGCTTCATTGATATAGCCTTGCATGTATAAATAGTCTTCGTAATCCTCAGCGCCATCGTAACCTTTGACCATACCCATTTTCATTAATGAGACACGAGCCATGCCCTCAGAGAAATCGCCATAACTATAATATTCTGCAGCTACAAAAACCTTCCCATTATCATTTTTATAGCCACACTTAAAATCATTATTATTCTCTACCTCAAAACTCTGCAATGCGGACACAGCAGGTAATATCGCAAATACGCCACAGAGACCTAAAACCAGTGACGTTTTTTTTATTATATATTTTCATCTTAATTTCGGTTATAAGGTGTGGAAGCGATATAGCATTGATAAAAACTGGCCTATATAACACTGCTACTATGGGTATTAAATTTAGGGGTTCCTATGTCACTCAAGCAATTAAAAGGGATGCCACTGCTACATGATTCACACAACCATTGGCAACGTTTTCTTAACACGGCAGATAAGCTGTCAGGTGCAGTATTTAACCAAAACGTGCTGTCTTTAGATGCTGCTTTAGCAGGACAGGGAGTTGCGATTGCTTGTCAGGCGTTCGTACAATCAGATTTGTCTGCGGGGCGTTTGGTACAAGTTAGTAAGTTAGGTTTAACTGTTGAGCCTGATTACTACCTTATTCGTAAACGCACATCAGTATCACGACCTGCTGTAGATGCGGTATGGGAGTGGTGTATTGAAAACTTGGTTATTGGTTGATTAGTCTGTAATAGCTGTACCCCAAGGGAACCAGCTATTTCACCCTTCAAACCTATTAACATACCACTTATAACAGACTGGTATAATGGAACCACTTATAACTGAACAGCACCAGTACCGTCGAAGACCCGATATGTCTAGCTGCCTTGCAGTCAGTGAAACATTGCTGTTGTTGCCTTCTATTTATTTAACAGCTTCAGCTTTGGAAACTGTACTATAGACTCTGGTTTTCTTAGTTATGATAAACTCCTCATAGAGTCGTTAGTTTACCACCTTCTTCTCCAAGATTCCTTCAGCATAGCTCACCAGCACCACTGAGTATTTCTTTGGACTCTTGCACTCATAAAAGCTAGTCTACTATCTATACTAGCATCACATTGCTGTATGCCTTAATAGTCATGTAAACTACAATTGAGCAGAGCCGATGCAGTGCTACTCATACTCATTGCACTGATCGCTAAAGATCCTGAACCAATTTCGAGGAAACTTCGTCTATCCATGACTATCTCCTTATTGTAATTTTGAAAATACAAATTTTTATTAGCCTTATTTTTATTTAAATAAGTATGAGATTCAATAATAAGATACACCTACTCCTTAAGACGTTCGCCAATACACCTTCATAACCATATCTTGGCGAGATAAATCAAACTTAGTTTTTAATTGGCGCCTTAATATTTTGGCATCAGCTGCGCTAAGCGCGCCCCAAACCTTCTCTATAAGAATAGAGCCGTCTTCTAAACGTGTATCTATAGCTGAGACAATAGCATCAGGAAGATCAATAGAAGGTGTATTCAAAATATGCACTATATTGTCTTGTTTAAAACTATTTATCTCTGCCAATGTCTGACTTAATTCGATCTCTTGTAGATAAGACAGCTCTGCACCATCATTCGTCATGACAATGACGATTGGCGCTATCGGATTTTGCCAGTTTTCTAATAAATTAGCGACTGTCGGCATAGATGTTTCGTCGCACAGAAGCAGGCACTGACCATCATTTAAATGCGCAATCCTTTCTGGATAATCGCGTACACTTTTAAGCTGTGTTCCTGCTTGAACCGCTCTCGCCCAATTACCACCAGAGGTATCCCCATGAATATAAATATCCACCCAACCCTGTATTTGCTGAGTTTCTGCATCTTGCCATGCTTTTCGCAAGGTATAGTAACGCTGTAATTTCTCCGAGGCGGCGGCAGAGTTATGACTAATTGATACGTCAGTATTCATTTCAAACAGATAGGCGTATCCTGCATAATTCAGTGGCGTATCAGCAGGTGCAGCGACTACCAATCGGAACATATTCGGGCTGGCGTAATAACCATCAATCACAGTGAAATAACGCTCTTGCTGTTTTATTGCGAGCTTGCCAAGTTTCTTTGAAGCCACTTGCAAAAGGTTAATATATTGCGACTTCAAAGTAATGGTTTCATCAATCACATTTTCAAATTCAATAAAAAACTGGCTGATGCCATCAGATAACATTTCTACTTTGTGATTTGGCAAAGCTTCTACATTTTGGACTGATGCTTCGAGCAATAATCCATTGCTATAAACCTCTGCTACTACAACTGCCATATCATTACTGAGCTTGGTGTCAGCAAATGCTTCTACAAACAGCGCCAATTCGTCTTGGTGTTCATCATTGACATGGTTCATGAACTTTATTTTAGCTACCATGGGTAATGGCATTTTGTCTGTATGATGTTGATCAAAAACTTGGGACATAATGCACCCTTTATAAAAAGTTGGTTTTATAAAAAAGACAAGGCGCATGATTCACTCAATCGCCTGATCCATTAATATTGTGTGATAACAATACTTTTAACTATGGTTCAAACTAGAACTTATAAGACAGCGACGCTTTTACTTCACGCTCATCACCTGGCATATTAGAGGTATTGAGTGAGCCGACGCGGACATAACGGTCTTTATTTAACAGGTTATAAACGTTTAATTGACCGGTATTGAGGTCTGTTTGATATCACTATCTAGATAGCTATAACCACCAGATACCTGCAACTTAGGCATAATGATAATCAGCCTCTCTATCAGAATAGCGAATACCGACACTTATGACACCAGCACTAGCCAGACGATGCTCAAAATCAGCAAACACATCATGGCTCTGACTGTTAAAGTCGTTCCACTTAGCCCCATAAAAATCATTATTAGGTAGGGAGATTAAAGATTTATCAGCAAAGGTAGGCAGACCATTATTGGGGGTGATTTGTCGATCTTACATCAAATAACCCAGACCAAATTTACTGGTATCATTCAATTGCTTATCAACACTGACGTAGGTCGTACCGTTTTGATTGTATTTACCACAGATGTCATCAACTACTGAATTGGAGCGCTGATTGTATTGCAGCACCGTGCGACCAATGAGACTGTCATCGGCGCTCAAGCTGCCCTGAAGACCAGCAGATACGCCATAGCATTCTGGATTGCTAATATTGGCTTTACCACGCTTTCGAACCAAATTCACCACACCGCCCACAATACTATATTGATCATATTCATAACCACGAGAGTAAATAGATGAGCGCCCATCATCATCTTTCAGAACTCGTAAACCGGTCGTGCGCTTAGCAATTTGGTCTAACGTATCAAGATTTAAGTCATCAATTTTTGCTTGGGTGATCAAACTGATAGACTGGGGAATATTTTCTAGATAATCTGTTATCTTGGTACCGACCGTCGCGACATTGGCATTATATAAGTCATTATCTTCACTTGGATCAATGGCATATAAAGGGTTCACGGTTACCACAATCGTATCTAAAGTGGTACTAGGCAATGCATCAGCACTATCTTCTGATTCAGCCGCTATCGCTGGTGACATAAAGAGTAAAGATAATATAGAATAGCACAGCGGTGACAGTCTAAAATGCGAGGATTGATTTGAGGTATTATGAACCACGTTAGTATTCCTTAAAGCCATAGTAGATAACCCATTGGGTTTGTTAATGGCATTAAAAACAGATAGCTATTAAATAAAAACAACTCTAACTTCATCTAGTGAAGTCAGAGCCTGCTCTTACCGGTTAGCACTCAACAACTAAAATCCTCTAGCATTATCACTAGTAGCGGTATAAAAGATATTGAAGGCACTATTAGCGCCAGTTTTGACAACTTTACCGTCTACCGTTGCACTGGCTTCGAAATTAACACCACCACCTGCACTTTCACCGCTAGCAATGTTCGGCAAGGTCAGTGAATGCACGACCACTTTCTTATTGGTAATGGGTGTCTCTGCTTTGGTTAATTTTGTACCCCGTGGTTTGACCACTTCGCCCTCTGCAACGACTTTCGTTAAATCATCATAAATAATATCGAAATCTAATAATTGTGCCTGATCAAGTTTTGCTTGTCCGTTGACAACAGGAATACCAACAAGAGACTTGCTGCCACGGTGAATCATGCGATTATCGATAACTTTACCATTATCTAGCTTTCTGGCTTCTACAGCGACTGAATTGGTTCGAGCCATCAACATCACTTTATAACCTGGTACCGCAACTTTACCTTTTCCATCAAAAATATCTGCGACCAATTCTGGTGCATTTTTCGCTTTATTGATGACTACTCGAGCAGAGTTTTCAGAAACGGGATAGTCTTTGCCGTCAATCGTCAAATAACGACTATCGGCATAGTTGCTTTGCGTTTTCATGAGACCGTTGATCACAGAATGAGAGGTAGATACAGGCGTTACGCTCGATGGTGACATCGTATTTTGACATCCTATAACCCCTAAAGATAACAGCGCAATAGATAAAACTGAAAATTTAGATAATAGATTTTTGCTGAAACATGACTGAGTTGAACGTGACATAATTTAATCTCATAAGAAGGGTTTTTGTGAAATGCAGAACTACTAGAAAAAAATTGTAATTGATAACGATTATCATATGCATTATTATTACGATAATGCAACTAGTTGTCAATCCTTATCAAGGATATAAAATACATTTGTTAATTCTCTTACAGTTTTCATATAAGCAATACTATGCTCAAGGCTTTTTGAATATGATAAAGGATAGGTATGTCAAAATTTCAGACAAAATTTGCAATTATAACGATAACCATAGCAGGAGTAATGATGTCACCAAGCTATGCTAAACCTGACTTGACCAAGACAGTAGATATGAGCTTATTGCATGCCAAAGATACCGGATATCGTTTCGTATATCATACCTTCATTAAACCTGCACCAGAACTACCCTCCTCTAGCGTAACAGATTCACAATTGAAAACGCTGAAAGCCTATGCAAAACCTCGTCATTATCAAGTATGGTTAGCTATTCCTGAGCAAACAACCGATCATCAACTCTCTAACAATTCTGTAAAAACTCCTAGTAAATTACTTTATATACTGGATGGTAATGCGGCTATTGATGATTTAGATACAGAAACGCTGCGCGCCTTATCCAAGTCTACGCCAAAAAAATCAGCGCCTGCTTTAGTCTTTATAGGTTACCAAACACCTTATCGCTTCGATGTCGATGCCCGCGCCTACGACTATACCCCACCATTATTAGCCAACACTATAGATAACAGTGCGTTTACAGAAGAAGGTAAAGAGCGATTAAATGGTGGTGCAGAGCATTTTTATGGGCTGATAGAAAAAGAAATTAAGCCGTGGGTATATGAGCAGCTAGGCGAAAAACCAAAGCAAGAAGCGATTTGGGGACACTCTTACGGTGGTTTGTTTGTATTGTATAATTTGTTCAAGCACCCTGAAGCTTATCAGCAGTACTTCAGTGCTGATCCTTCGCTATGGTGGCAAGATGGAGAGATGATTAACTATTGGCAAGCGTATCAAAACCTTCCTAAAGCGCAACTTGCAGATATATCCAATAATAAACACAAACAAATACGACTCACTTTTAGTCACTCTGCAGAGCAAACCACTATCCCAGTAGTAGTGCCCACTCTGATGAGTAAAAAAGAATTCGCCAAGGAAATCTGTGACCACTTTGAGAAGAGTTGTAGTTATCAGTTTTACAATCAATCACACGGAGAAGTATTTACAACCTCTCTATTGGAGAGCTTAAAACGTTTCTAAGACTGACTTTTAATGGGAGTTTCCCAAAATTTGTGTAACTGCTTATAATCCACTAACCGGAGAATAAGCAATGACTACCCAATCTGACATTAAAAAACTGGCTGAGCTAATGGCTGGTAACATGAATAGCTTTGATGACATCCTTCATCGACACTGCCCTTGAAGCTGAGATGGAAGATCATCTTGGCTACCCCAAGCATGAAAAGGCAGATAAGCCCAATAAGCGTAATGGTCACACTAAAAAGACAGTCCGCAGTGACATCGGCGATCTTGAGGTCTCAACTCCAAGAGACCGTGATAGCAGCTTTGAGCCTGTGCTGGTCAGTAAGCATCAAAGTCGTATTACTGGTCTTGATAATAAAATCATATTTCACTACAGGCACAGTCTTGCGCTTCGGGCAACTGTCCCCCGGACACTTGCTTCTCCTCGCTCATACGCCAAAGGTCAAAGGTCAAACCACCACTCAGATCTTCGAAACCATTAAAGAGCTATACAATGTAGATATCTCAAATAGCTTAGTTTCAAGAGTCACTGACAACATCTTGGAGGACATCACTGCGTGGCAGAATAGACCACTTAACAGCATCTATCCTATTGTCTATCTAGACTGCATTGTCATTAAAGTACGTCAAGACAAGCAGATCATCAACAATGCTATTTACTTAGCTCTAGGCGTTAATCTTGACGGTAAAAAAGAGTTACTTGGTATGTGGCTGTCAGAGAACGAGGGCGCTAATTTCTGGGGGGCGTTCTCACTGAACTACAAAACCGTGGAGTACAAGACATCTTAATCGCCTGTGTCGATGATCTAAAGGGCTTCCCTGATGCCATTAACACCGTCTACCCCAAAGCACAGGGGCAGCTGTGTATCGTGCATATGGTGCGCTATTCAATGAATTTTGTACCCTGGACGGATAAAAAGGCCGTAGCGGCTGACTTAAAGGTCATCTATGGGCTGATACGCTTGAGATGGCAGAGGCCAACGTTGAGCATTTCGATGAGATATGGGGCAAAGAATACCCACATGTCATCAAGTCTTGGCGCAATAACTGGGAAGGCTTAACGGTATTGTTTAATTACCCTAAAGACATCAGAAAAGTCATATATACCACCAATACTATCGAGTCGCTAAACAGTGTGATTCGGGCAGCGGTGAATAAGCGTCAGGTGTCCCCGTCTGATCAAGCTGCTTTCAAAGTGGTGTACCTAGTAACCCAGCAGGCATCCAAAAAATGGTCGATGCCTATTCGTAACTGAACGTCTGCTCTTAATCGTTTTATGATTATGTTTGACGATCGTATCAGCAAGCATTTAATCTAAACGGCAGTTACACAGAATCTGGGATGGGCTCCTTTTAATAGAAAAACTGTAGGCTTATTTTTATTGATCTATAGCAGATATTTTAAGACCTATACTTTAAGACTCTTCAACTCCCCATATCAATTGGAATGATACCTATTTCTTAAAAAATCATTACCTTAATAATTATGGTTTAGACCTCCTAGCGATGAGTGATTTTAAGATTGAGTATGTTCAAGATACATTTAGCACTCAGACCTTATCTACTAGATAAGAAAAACCTCGCTAGGTTACCCAAGCAAGGCGGGAGAGAAAGGTTGTTATGATATTTATGTTTATTATTATCTTATTTGTATTTAATAATAGCGGGATTGATTATATTGAAAGCCAACTCTGCTAAATAGCTCCTAGTTTTCATTACTATTCATTTACAAAGGCTATTTTGCTCAGCCCTGCTTGACTGGCTACCGCTAGTACCTGTGCCACCGTCTCATATCTACTTTCTTTATCTGCTCTTAATAGCACGGAAGGGTCTTTACCAGCTCCACTTTGCTGTTGTAGACGCACCCCTAGTTCTTCCATACTAATAGGATCGCTATCCCAGAAAATACCAGCATCTTTATCTATACTAATTTGGATTGCTTCAGGTGGCTGCTCATTGATTAGCGCACTGGTTTTGGGTAAATCGAGCGGTACTGTTGGATTCAAAACAGTCGCTGTCAATAAAAAGATAATCATCAATACCAACATGATATCAATCAGTGGAATGAGGTTCATCTCATTCATACTTTGGATGTTATCATCACTTAACTGAAATGCCATAATATTCTCTATCGTGTGTCAGTCTTATACAAAATCATAAACTTTTGCTTTAAAAAAGCCATCCAGCGCTGGCATTTACAACAACTTTATATAGTCAAGGAATTTTAGAAACGCTACAAGGCGACCGACCGCAGATAGTACACTGAGTACATTTAGGGCGGGCAACACCGTATCGGTTCAAAAGTGCTCTGACTATAAATAAAATCTAGCAATGCTACTGTTGGTAAGCCTCTTGTGTATCAGTATGAATACTACTATTGCTATGAGCACTCTTACTAAAAGTGACATTAGTGGTTATGCCTTGCTTTTCAGCTACATTATGAGGCTCCATTGAAGGTTGCATTGCTGCTAAATCAACAGACTGCGCCAATAAATCATGGGCTCTATCATTGGCATGGTACATTACCCGTCGATTGATACGTACGGCAAGGTTATAAAACACCACTGCTGGAATTGCGACGGCAATACCGAGACCTGTCATAATGAGCGCCTCGCCAACTGGTCCTGCCACTTGTCCAAGTCCTGCTTGCCCACTGGTACCGATATTATGTAACGCGTGAAAAATACCCCACACTGTACCAAATAACCCAATAAATGGCGCGATCGCTGCAGTGGTACCTAAAATAGGTAGGCCGCGTTCGCTAGCAAAACGGTAACGCCCGATATGCTTTAATAATGCTTGCTCAATGACTAATCGATGCATAGCAGCATCAGAGTTAATCACAGCTGAACGCTTCATCTCAACCTGCTGACTCAAATCATCAGCAACACAGGCGGCCAATTTTCGGCTTTGTAATATACGAATAATACCAGTTACCCAAGAGAGCACCGATAAGACCAATAGCAAGAAAAACAAGCTTTTGGTCACCAAATCGCTGTATTGCCAGTAGCTTGTAAAATTCATATCAGACTCCTTAATATGTTATGCAATCATATGAGTTTTTTGCGAGTACCGCATATCCACTTATCATGAAAAATCATCAGTAATGATGCTCTAAAAATAATAGGCTCGTTAAATAACTAAATTTTATGGTGCTGCATAACTGATAGGTAAAGTTACATTACCCACCACTGGTACGCCATTTTTCGTAAAGGGTTTAAATTTACCAGAAAGTACTTGTTGTTGAGCATCCCTATCGAGTGCGGCGTTGCCAGAAGATTGCGCTAAGCTCACATTATCTATGCTGCCTTGCTTATTAACTTGTAGTACCAAGACAACTCTAAAGGTTTCCCCTGATCTAGCACCTCGTCTGGCACGAGCAGGAAAACTAAAACTCGGTGCTGATGCCCAGTTAGCGTTGGTCGCAGTGAAATTGACTGGTGTATTACTTGCAGCAGCAGCTTGTTGATTAGCTTTCTCACGAGTCGCGGCTTCAGCTTTTGCACGGGCGGCTTGTGCAGCTTTGGCATCGGATACGGCTTGCGCTTCACGATCTGCCTTTGCTTTGGTATCCGCTGCAGCCTGAGCCTCGCGCATAGCTTTAGCATGCGTTTGTTGATTAGCCTTTTCAGTCTGTGCTGCCAATATTTTACGTTCGTTATCGGCTGCTAAAGCGCTTGCTTGAGCTGCTGCGTCTGATTCTTGTGATTTTATTGGTTGTTTGATGACAGGCTTGCTCTCTACTATTTTTGTTGTCGTAGTATCTGGCTTAGTATCAACCTGAGGCTTTGGTTTCTCCTTCCTCACAACTGGTTGCACTGCTTTTTTTGGCTCTGGTTTTGCCTCAGGTACGCTAACAGATTGTGGTTTAGGCGCTTTAATAGGTTCGACTTCTGCGACTGCCATCACTGGCTCTGCAATTGTCGTAACTTCTGACACCAACTGTATTTCTATAGGCGGTGTTATTTCAAGTGGCTTAATAGTAATCACAGGGGTTTTGACCATCACCAATACGATTGCTGTCAGCAAATGTAATGCGACAACACAACCCATAACTGTGGATGTTAATTTAACTGATGGCATATTGAAACTTGTTGAACCCATAACAGCCTAATAATTTTATTAAACAAAATGTAATAGCAATGTTAATGCAAATGATAACTATTATCAATAAATTTAATAACTATCTTTTAAATATTTATTCCCGCTTACAAAGCACCCTCTCTCATCTTCATGTACTCAAGAAGAATTCTTCCTACCACTAAGTCACTACTGAAAATTCTCGCTAGAGCTAAATACCTCAGCCTATGAA
>NZ_JABUZG010000044.1:0-5770 GCF_014897815.1 Psychrobacter sp. PG1 | reverse complement strand
ACCAAAAATGATAATAATTCTCATTATCATTGATAAATACTGTTAACTACTTTATGATAATCGCTGTTTACTCTTTTGAACTTTAAAAAAGTTCAAGTAAGCATTAATCCTGAAGTAGTCAATAGCCTTAAAGACAAATTAAATGGCGAAGAGCGCCGTTATGAATACTGCTATGCAGCCTCTTTACTAACCATCCCATATTTTGCAGTCATTTGATTAATCAACTTTCTATAACTTGTAATATAATGAGTTACCTATGTTTACTAATTTACTCTCTATACCAGTGCCCGTATTCAAACGTCCTTTATTAACAACTATGATGGCAACATTAATAGCTACCGCCAGCTTGACAGGCTGTACCTCACCCGACTCTAGCGATTCTGAAACTGCAACGATTACAACAGAGAATGAAACGGCAGATACCGTATCGAATGCTACGAATAATGGCGAATCTACCACTAGTATAAAAATTGATACTGCAAAAGGTGAGATAAGCTTACTAGTTAATCCGTCACCCATTGCAGTATATGACATGACGTTAATGCAAGATTTAGCGGCTCTTGAAGTACCTATTCAAGGTATGCCAAGCAATATGTTGTTAGACAATCTGCAAGCAAAAAATCAACCGGAGCCAAAAGAAGTAGGTACATTGTTTGAACCGAATCTTGAAGCCTTGAATGCACTACAACCACAGGCAATATTGATTGGGAGTCGCACTGCTAAAAAATATGATGAATTAGCAAGTATTGCTCCTACTCTTGATATGAGTGTCGATACTGCCGATATTTATGAATCGAGCAAACGTCGCTTGTCTGACTTAGGCGCTTTATTCGGTAAAAGCGAGCAAGCGGCAAAACTACAAGGTGACATCGATGGTCTGTTAGCAGAAACCAAAGCTGCCACCAAAGATAAAGGTAAAGGCTTAGTGGTCATGGTCAATGGCAATAAAATGTCCGTATATGGTACTGAGTCACGCTATGGTTTTATTCATACCGTACTTAATATCCCAATAGCAGATAATCAAATTAAAGATGGTAATCACGGTCAGCCAATCTCGTTTGAATACATACAAAAAACCAATCCAGACTGGTTATTCGTCGTCGATCGCAGTGCCGCCATTGGTGAAGATGGTGCTGGTGCCAAAGCCGTATTGGACAATCCACTGGTCGCGCAAACCAACGCATGGAGTAAAAATCAAGTGGTTTACCTTAGCCCAGACTCATATCTTGCCTTTGGCGGTTATTATCAATGGATGCAGGATTTGACGACCATTAAAGAGGCTTTTGCTAACGCTAAATAAATGATGCGTTAAATAAGCAATATGCTAAACAAGCAATATGCTAAACAAGCAATATGCTAAACAAGCAACATGTTAAATAAGCGTCATTCGTTTTTAGGCAACTGTCATCACTGTCAGTTGCCAACCCTCACTTTAAGCCAGTAGCTGATATGCCGTTATTTTCCTCTCGTGCGCAGACCAGCGTTAAAGCCCGCCCTACTTTACCAGCCGCATCAACGAGTTGGCAAAAAAGCGCAAGCCGTGGTCTAAGTTCTAAAAATCGCCGTGCTTCTATACCGCCGTGGTTAATCAACACGGGCAGCCTCATTATTATGGGGTCTTGTTTCGTAGCTTATCAGCCCTGATTGCCAGATTGATCAATCCTGATGATTTCGTCGTCGTGCAATCTGCCAGTTACGCACAATTCAATACAGTCAATCCTCAGCTGCTTGGTATCAGCATTGTTATCTGTGCCATTAGCGCACTGTTTATCTGGCGCTGGCGTTATCAATGTGACGTATTGATGCTTGGCAAATCACAAGCCATTAACCTCGGTATCAACTATCAACGCTTGGCATTTGGGCTATTAACGGTCATTGCGGTATTGGTCGCCACGGCAACCTCATTGGTCGGTCCAGTGACCTTCTTTGGGCTGTTGGTTTGTGCGCTAACCAATCGTATCGCTCGGCATATGTATCACAGCGAGCGTCTGATATTGGTCTGTTTGGTGGCGATGATTTGCTTGGTACTCGGTCAGACGATATTTGAGCAACTATTGGGCATGGCGGGTGTGCTATCGGTCGTCATTGAATTGGCTGGTGGCTTGGTATTCTTAATATTGATTTTTATGACTCAGCGTCGTTAATACCGCGCTGATTTAATAGTCATTGACCTAATAGCCAATCATCTAAAAATCATTGAAATATTGGTAAGAAAATCAGATCCTTTGTAAAAATAAGAATTATTATGATTAAACTCAATAACATCTCGCACCATATTGGCAAACAGCAAATTCTTCATAACATTACGTTGTCGTTACCAAGCGCACAAGTGATTGCTCTGATTGGCCCCAATGGGGCGGGTAAATCTACCTTATTTTCGGTGATGGCACGCTTGCAACCGTTACAGTCGGGACAAGTCAGTTTCGCTGTAGATAATGAGGAACGTGATATTGCTAGCTGTCATGCGCGAACTTTGTCCAAAACTGTTGCGATGCTTGGGCAAGATAACCACGTACAAGGGCGACTACGCGTGCATGAGCTGCTGATGTTTGGGCGCTACCCTTATCATCAAGGGCAACCAACGGCTGATGATCAGCAAAAAGTGCAAGAAATTATCGAACGTTTTGAGCTTGCGCCATTAGCCGAGCGTTTTTTATCGACACTATCAGGTGGTCAGCGTCAGCGAGTATTGATTGCGATGATTGTTTGCCAAGATACGCCTTACTTATTGCTCGATGAGCCGCTCAATAATTTAGATATGTATCATGCTGGTCGCCTGATGCGTGAGCTGCGCGAATTGAGTCATAGCCAGCAAAAAACCGTGGTCATTGTGCTGCACGATATCAATCAAGCTGCGCAGTTCGCCGATACCGTGGTCACTATGAAAGAGGGTCAGGTAATGGCTGTCGGTCAACCTGCAGAGGTCATCACCCAAACAACCATGAAGGATCTGTATAACGTCGATGTTACCGTACTCAATCATCAAAGTCGCCCAGTGATTGTCGATAGCTTATAACCTGCTGTCTAATAAATTAAAAAGATGAATCCATATAAGAAATGCTGTTCATAAAATATAGGTAATATTTTAATAGAAATGACTGTTAACTATTTTTTCAACCAAATTCAATTAAGAACTACAAGATGATGGCTATGTGTTATCTGTTTTAATGATTGTTTGTAAGATCATAAGTAAGATTGGTTGTACAAATCAAAAGGTCTGAACAATTAGTTCAGACCTTTTTGCGTCCTAAAGAAAATACTATATCTAAAGATTAGAAATCAAAACTAACATCAAACACATAAGCACGGCCTGGCTCATTAAAGGTTCGAGCACCCGCATTGGTACCCGTGCCTTCGCGCTTAATTTGCTTATCAAATAGGTTTTTGATCCCTGCTCCAACGGTAACACTGTCGGTTAGATTATAGCGAGTGCTGATATTTGCCAGCGCATAAGGCTTACGGTCTAACTTTAAGGTACTCAGTTCATCACCAGTAGTAACCGAAATTTCAGGTGCATCAATGGTGCCATAATAGCTGACGCCTAAGTCGGCATTCCAGCGAGAGGTAATGTCCCAGTTAACATTGGAATTTACAGTAAATTTAGGAATTAGCGATAGCGGCTCACCCGTATCTTTACGTTCTGAACGCAGATTTCCCGTAACGTTGGTGTACCAAGAGAGTGCGTCAGTCACTGGAACTGTGACAAAGCCTTCAAGACCTTCAATGATGGCTTCACCTTGGTTCTCCCACTGGAAGATAGAACGGTTAGTCGCCGAATCTACTGCTACCCGGTCTACACCCGCACCAATACGGTTATCATAGGCATTATGATAATACGTCAAGCCCGCATTCAGCCCTGTGCCATCATCATAGGTAAAAGTCAGCTCTTTGTTCCAAGAAGTTTCATGCTCAAGATCAGGGTTGCCCAGCACTTGACAGCCCCGTTGATCTTCAGGCACCCAAGAAGGACAGCCATTACCCTTGGTGTAATAGATGTAGTTAGGATCTAATAAGTAGAGCTCAGGCGCCTTAAAAGCGCGACTAATGCCGGTTTTAACTGACCAGTTAGGGCTAAAATCCCACGTGGTATTGATACTTGGTGACCAATTACTCCCTGCTTCACTGTGATAATCAAAACGTAACCCTGGCGTTACATACCAGTCTGGAGTGATTTGGTAGTTATCTTCTACATAAGCACCGACGAGGTAAGCATCTGATTTTGGATCACGCTTAGCAGGGTCAGTTTCGACATCGCCGAAGTCAAAACCATCATCAAAGGTTAAGTCAGACACTAAAGGATTGGTCAGTTTTTCACCACGGAACTCAGCGCCTGCAGTCAACGTATGACGATCAAAGAATATATCCCACTCTGACTTGGCGTTTAGTGTGTCATAGGTCGCCTCGTTCCAGTTATAGTCCTCGCCTGCGGCTGGTGGTTTAATTTGACCTTCACCTCCACCAGCCGTGCCTTCAGCCAAACGCTCATTATTGGTACGGCTAAACTCTAAATAGCTATTGCTACGGGTATTGTCATAATCACCACGGTGCGTGATGGCAGCACCATAGCGTCGCATCTTATTGGTAGATTCTCCAGCTAAGGTTTCGACCAAATCATTATTGACATTTTGAAATTGTGAGTCGCCCGCCCAGCGATTATCCTGGGTACTATAGTTGACTTCAAAACCTACCGTGTTCATCGCATCCATAGCGTATTCAAAGAGCTGGCGGACATCTATATTCTCTACGCCTTCAACCCCAGCTGCAATAGAAGCGACTGGTCCGTCACGCCCATCTACAATTTGGGCGTCTTCGGCATTGATATAAGGGTCATCGCCTTCACTGTCGTGGTAACCAAGCGTAGTACGGAAGGACAGCTTGTCGCTTAAAGAACCAGCCATATTGATATTGGTGCGCCAGTCTTTACCTTCCAAGTCACTCTCTGGGGACTCGTAGTGACCAGTGACCGAAAATTCTTTTTTAGTAGGCGCTTTAGTAATGATGTTGACTACCCCGCCCATACTACCAGAACCATAGCGAGCCGCGGCTGGACCACGCAATACTTCGATTCGTTCAATAGCGCTCGGCGGCACCCATTGCGAGTCTCCACGGGTATCTTGCTCGCTAGCCCTACCAGGGCGAACGGCATTACGAGAAGTAACAGGACGGCCGTCGATTAAAATCAGCGTGTTATTCGGGCCCATACCACGTAGGTCAATCTGGCGCTGATTACCGCGCTGACCAGAAGTAGACGAGCCAGATAGGTTAACCCCAGGCATTTTGCGCACGATCTCTGCAATATCATTGGAAATAGAAGCTTTTTTGATAGCCTCTTCACTAATCACTGAAAGCCCAGCTGCTTGTTCAAGCTCCTCTCTTGCCGCCTTAACAACAATGGTATCTAGCTCAACAGAAGGCATTGTCTGCTGTTCATCAATTTCTTGCGCTGCTATTTGTGGTACGTTACGGCTATCTATCTCAGCAGCGAATGCAGTTGTACTCAAAATAGAAGCGATAGCAATGCCAAGCAAAGCTTTGCCAGTCGCTAAGCGTAACGGCTTTGGTAGGTAAAGAGCATTTATAGAAGCAGAAGAAATTGGTAATGTTGGCATAGATGAAAATCCTAGAAATATTTAGTGTTTACCAATACTTTGCAAATTTTCTGATAGAGCAGATTCGCTATAACATTATGGGTAAGCACTAGAAAAGCATGCAAAAGTGGTTATTTTTTAATGTCCTAGATTCAAATAAGAAGTGCAACGTTTTAAAAGAA
>NZ_JABUZG010000042.1 GCF_014897815.1 Psychrobacter sp. PG1 | reverse complement strand
CTATCGTTCATTGTAAGATGAATTGAAGACACGCCCTAGTAGTCATCTGTATTAATTATCTTAGTAGCCATATCATCATAATATTGATTGAAACTAATATTAGTTCTATCACTTGGGCTATAGTTAATAAGCAACTGATGACGTTGATCATTCAATCGCTCTTTTTCACTGTTGTTTGGTAAAAAAGCATTTAATCTAGCGTTGTCATACTGACGAGATTGGTACCGATAGTCTGCCCATAGCTTTTTGCGCTGGTACTCTAATTGAGCCTGCCAAAAATCTTGGGTTGGTGTATTGGCGTAGCTAATGTCAGCATTACTATAAGGCGAGAGGCTATAATTTGCCCCAGCATGCCACGAGAGTGAGTCGTTGTCTTCTTGAAGATTTTGTAGGTTAGTATTGACGCCGCCACGTACTGCCAAGCGATTACTGACACCATACTCAGTATATAGATGTGCAGCAGTATCACCCCTGTCATTATTGTTTAAACGTCTTCTAGTATTGCTATCAATTAGATTGCCTGAGCGACCTATACCTGCTTCTACTATCAGCTCATTAGTCGCCGCGTTGGTACGACGTTTACCAAGTAAAATAGGACGAATTTCAAGTGGTTGACGGGATAATGGATAAGCATAAATTGCCACTTCAACCAAGGTATCTGTCAATGATAATTGGCTAACATCGAGGTTTAAAAACTCGTAACGCCCATCCAATCCAATTTGTACTCGAGCGATAGGACGACCACTGATACGCAGTTCTGCTACGCCCCCAGCTTCGCCAATACCCGTCAGATTTTGATAATCTTGGCTAGTATTTTGTAATAAGCTACGACTGTCTTCATCAAAATAAGATAGATGCCGTGCGATATTACGATTACTATAGGCAAACATGGCACCAGTAAATTCAGAACCTGATGTCTGTGCTCCCTGACCTAGGGAGTTAGGTTGATTAATACCAAGGCGTGTGGCTAAGTGCTCTCCAGATTTTGCCCAATACAAGTTATCTATTTCCCAGTCATCCCATTCTGAGGGCAAATAGGTAAAGCCGTCTAAGACAGTTCGACGAAAACTATCGTTGTTACCTAACCTGTCTTCGCCACTATCTCTGTACCCATTATTACTATCATAGCCTCTAGCGTTAACACCCCATACACCACCTAGCGCATAACCATAAGCACCAATATCAGCATGCATTTGATGGCTAGTAGACGTCTCGTTGTTTTGACTGTTGTTACTTTCGCTAGCACTGAATCTAGTGTCAAATGATAAGCCAAGCAAACCTGCTCGGCTAGGATAGTAGTCAACAGGTAAAGCTTCTTTAGCGTTATCACCTTTTAGTGAAGGTGCGTCTTTTGATGGGCGCCAGCCCATGTTTAAAATGATAGCTAAATCTGGCTGGCTATACTCTGCGGTAATACCCAGTTTTTTTAATACATCAAGGGCAATATAATTCTGCCCTTGGTAAGAAACGACTTCATTAGCCGAAAGCTGCACATCACCAATCGGGGTGCTGACAGCATAACCACCTGTCGGATTAGCTCCGTTAAGCCCATTAGTATGTTGCCTACCAATAGGTACAAAACTGACATTAGTTAATTGAATTAAGTCATCGATGGATAAAAAATACTGACTCTTTTGGGTATTACTCTCAGAGTCAGATACTGGCTCATAAAGAGCATCAATACTGCCCTGCTCTTCTCCATTAACTAAGACACCTACCAAAGTAGGCTCTAACGCTCTATTAGTTTTAATAGCCCCTGTAACAGAGGAGGCAGGGGCTATCGATTTGGCAGCGATATTTTGCATTTCTGCAAACGCTGACGGACAATAAGCAATGACGCAAGGTAAAGTCACCAAAGTTACTAGACATACTTTAGGCTTACTGAACATCAATAGTAATAGGTAGAGCATAACGAGAACCTATCTCTAAGGTGGCTCCTCTACCATCCGTATTGTAAGTAACAGCATGATCGATTTGCTGCTCGATTGACAATATAGAATGGCGTTTACCCTCAACAAACCCCTTTGGCAAGCGTATGGACATACGTACTGTCTGATAGCGACCTGGTGCAATTGTAAACTCAGTAGGATTAATCAACGTCCATGGTTTGAGCGTACTCTCACTAGGCTCGATTGGTTTCCCTGCTGCATCCACATCTATCAAGCTTAACTTAATGACCTTAGGCTTAGTACCATAATTGTATAACGTGAAAGATTGATTGAGCTTGGCTAGATTTTTGCGCTGGGTTAAAGATACGGTCTCATCCACTACAGATGGTTTAATGCCTAATTGCGCAGGTGGCAGCCCGTCTTGGCTAGCCTCACTAATCACCATCTGAACTTGTCCACCATTACCTACAGAGTTATTTATTATCAGCTCGGCTTGGGCAGGATAGGAGAACATGACTATAGTTGTTAAAGCAGCGACTGAAAGACCAGGGGCTAGCTTACTTAATTTTTGGCTACCATTGATAGAGGATGTCATATGTTTACCTTATTATATTAGATTGCTGGCTAGACACTATGTTAATAAAGACAGCAAGTGACTGAAGATGCTTACGGTTGAAAGTATGATACAAAAATACCAGCAATTTTAGCTGGTATGTTCGTATCACCGTTTAGCTAAAATCGATATTAACTAAGTTCTACTTCATTTAATTATGGGGCTGCAGCACTAGTCAGGGTTAACAAGAAGCTATCAGTAGCTTCAGAACCGACAGCACCCGTTGTCCCACTAGCGCCACGGGTATTATATTCTCCCGCGCTATTAGCGTTAGATAAATCTAAATCAAAAATGATGTCGCCTGTTACGGGAGCCCAACCTGAAAGAATATTTAAAGTCGGAGCCGTTTTACTACCAATAATCTTGTCGCTCGCAGACTCTAAAATAGCGCCGCTGGTAGTAAGAGAAGATGTTTGATCGACGGTACTTATCAGCCTAGGATTAGGATTGGTTAATTGAAGCTCAACACCATTAGTATTAGATAAATTACGTACTGCCCACGCATCTTTTAAGGTGACTCTTATTGAACTTGAAAGGATATCAGCATTTGCACTAGTATCTATAGCAGGGCTATCAATTGTAGCCGTAGTAGTTCCTAGTTCAGTAGTTCCTGTTCGAGTAAGCGTACTATCATTCTGAGCAATACTGTCAGCAGTCAAATTCAATACAACATCATCCCAGTGATAGAGCACTAAAACTTCAGGTAAAATTACTCGAAAGTCAGTACTGCCACTAACTGCTGCTGATGCAAATGAAGATAATGACAAAGCCAGACCAGTTAACGCAATTTTTGAGAACATATTCATAATTTGAACCCTATAATTAAAACTGATGTATTTTTGATATCAACTAGAATAATTCTTTAGCATTTTAGTAAAAAAACAAGAAGAATCTAGTAGCGTATAAGCTGATACTATTCACATAAGACAAGCTTCTCATTACCTAATAAAAAAATACTACCACAATAAAAATTATTTATGATAATAAAAATCGTATAATACCGTAACAATTGTGTATAACAGTAAAAATATTTACTTAAGGTTGATATGAAAAATCAGAATCTAACAGATGAGCGGTGTCTTTATAGCGATGAATGGTGATATCAGTGTACGTAATTGAAACATAAAGATAATTCTGACTCTTTATTTGACAGCCATAAAAACCTCGTTAAATTTAAACTCACTCTATAAAACCACCTATCCAATTATTAATCATCTCAACCTATCTTCCAAAGCTCCGTATTGATCTACTATCGACTTATCTCTGAGAGTAATAACAATAAAACGTTATCTCAAAACAGGGTACATTCTCATGGCATGAACCAGTCTTTTGTCATAACCTATATATCGTCTAAAACAATAGCATCGTAGAAGATTCAGTGAATATATTGCCTTTAAATAGTTGTATAGCTGTTCCCAAAGAACTCATTCTATTAGTGCGAGTTTTATTAATCATTATCGGCATCATACTTATCATCGATTGCGCTGCATTGATGGTCATCGGTAAAGTCAATTTCGGCTCGGTTGTACCTTTTTTAGTCGGCATGGTTTTTGTCATACATGGAATGTTTTGGCATGCAATACGCAGGTTTTGCAGCCAACATTATGGCTTTAACCGCCTTTGGTATGGGTTATGGGCTGTATTTATACTTTGGTTATTAAGCTTCGCTCTATTTATTTGGTCATTACGACAGCAGATTGCGCTTAGCCAGCAACCTGCCCCGACAGTGGCAGCGATTATTATATTAGGCTCAGGCACGGTTGCAGGTAAGCCGACACCGACGCTCGCCAAGCGCTTGGACACCGCCATGCCCCTTATCGAGACACAACCAGATGCTTTGGTGATAACCAGTGGTGGCGTTGGTTTTCAGCGTACACGTAGCGAAGCCGATATCATGGCCACGTATTTGCATGAGGCACATGGCGTGCCATTCGAACGCATTTTACAAGAAGGTAAAAGTACCAGTACGGAAGAAAACCTCGCTAACAGCCGAGCGTTGTTAGAAGAAAAAGGGCTGTCTATCACTGATCCTATCGCCATCGTTACCAGTGATTTTCATAACATTCGCGCAGCCAGCATTGCGCGACATCAGGGCTATACACAACCGATCACCGTCGCCAGTCCGACACCTTTAACCATTCGTTACAACGCTTGGTTCCGCGAGTATTTTGCCTTTGTCAGTGGCTGGTTGTTAGGAGAATATTAATGGTGATTTATATTTCACCAGCTTGAACAAGCTTACTGCTAAGTATCATAGCTCCAGCGTTGCCGCATTGCTGTTTTTACCAATCAAAACGGTGATAATTTTATAGTGCGTTATAATCAGTAAGAACCGCTGATAAATACTGCAAATAAAAATAATAATGATGGAGCGCATTATGCTATTGGATATCTTTTTAACTGTTCATTTCATGCTGCTGATACTGATCTCTTTGCGAGTGCTTGCACGCCATGATCTGACCTCGCCCGCTCGGCTCGCTTGGCTCGTCATATTGTTCATTTTGCCTTATCTGGGGGTTGTAATTTATTGGATGTTTGGTGAGGTGCATCTAGGACGCGATTTTACGCGCAAACGTAAAGAGATCATCGATAAATTAAGCGCACATAGTCCCGAAGTACTTGGTGATGACATCGCTTTGTCGGAGGCTATCAAACCTGAATACCAAGCGGCCTTTGCCTACTCTGCCAATGCAACTGGCTATCATACAACGGTGGGCAATCACGCAGAGCTAATGGCAGATGCGGCTGAGACGCGCAAACGTATGATTGCCGACTTTGATGCAGCGACCAATCATATTCATGTGCTGTATTATATTTGGCTAATCGATGGTATGGGAATCGATACTGCTCAAGCGCTCATACGAGCGGCAAGGCGCGGCGTCATATGCCGAGCAATGGTTGACGGTATGGGCTCACGAAAAATGGTCGGCTCAAAGATATGGCAGGAAATGATAGAAGCTGGCGTACAAGTCAGTGTTGCCCTACCAATTAGTAATATTTTAAAGGTACTCATGTTTAGCCGGATTGACTTGCGAAATCACCGCAAGATTACGGTTATTGACGGCAAAATCGGCTACTGTGGCAGTCGCAACTGCGCCGATCCTGAGTTTCGTGTAAAACCAAAATTTGCGCCATGGGTAGACATTATGCTGCGGGTCGAAGGACCGGTGGTGGCACAGAATCAGATGTTGTTTGCGAGTGATTGGCTGACTGAAAATCCTGATACGCCGCTTGACAGCTTTCCTTACTTTATTGACCCTCAACTAAAGCAACAAAAATTCCCACAGCCAGAAACTGAGGAGCCTTTACCAATAACATCACCGCCAAATGGCTTTGCTGCACAGGTTTTTTCTGATGGTCCTACCCAACGACGCAGCACCACGCCACAATTTTTAGGTGTCTTAATTGGTCAGGCAAAACGAACCCTGATTATCTCAACGCCTTATTTTGTGCCTGATTATTCGCTCGTCAGCATTTTGTGTGCGACCGCTTATCGCGGTGTACAAGTAACCATGATTTTCCCAAAGAATAACGACTCAATAGTCGTGGCTGCTACCAGCCACAGTTATTACTGGCAGCTGCTTGAAGCGGGGGTCAATATTTACGAATATAAACCCGGTCTATTACACGCAAAAACCTTGACCATCGATGGCGAAATCAGTCTGATTGGCTCGACCAATTTAGACTTGCGTAGCTTTGATTTAAACTATGAAAACAACATTGTGTTTAGCGATAAAACACTCACAGCGGCCATCGTTGAGCGACAATACCAGTATATCGCTGATTCTGAAGAGGTCACTCGTGAGCAAGTTGAAAACTGGCCGTTATCTTATAAAATCTGGAATAACATTGTCGCCACGATGGGACCTGTCTTATAACCCATTATTAAGGCGTATCCTCAATTCAATTGATCATATCTAAACGGGCTAATGACATGGAGAAATACTAATGACCTTAAGCGATTCTATTCAGCTGCTGTCTTCTGCAAAATATAAACGACAAACTTAGCTTGTGTCGTAAAGGATTCTGTTTCGACCGCTGCTAGTAGCGCCTGTCTTTTTTCATTAAGCGCACGATAAGCATAAGGCGTCATGGTCATCAAATCAGCCAAGTCAGCGGCTGACAACGTCATCTCGGTACTGACACGCTCCGTACCCATCAGCGTAAAGTATGGAGCCAATTCATGCAAAAACTTATCCGAATCATGCTCGCGGACGTTATCAAATAATGCTTCGCGCATCGTCGCTAGATGCCCGATATCGGGCTTAGCAATAATTAAATAACCGTCTGCAGCCAATACCTCATTGAACGCGTCTGGCAAGATAGGGCTAAAGATACTGCTAATACCCTTTATGCTATGCGCGCGTAACGGCAAATGGGCAGCGCTAGTAACAAGCGGATAGATGACTGCCGAATTGGCTGTCGCATTAGTAACACTGTCTTTAGCTTGCTGATACCAAAGACGCCCCGCTACCTTACTGGCTTTCGCAAGCTCTACCACAGCAGGTTTACTGATATCTGCCGCGATGAGCGTATCCATTCCCATCTGTGCCATTGCCTGCGTGTAATAACCTTCGCCGCAGCCAATATCCAACCAATTGACTACCTTGCTATCCTTTTTAATTATTGGCTCATTTGTTGGCTCAGTGACTGAATCATTTTTCGCCAACAATTCCCTCATTTTTTGGCAAATAAGCGTTTGCAATGGCTGATAATGTCCAGCGTTTAAAAACCGTTTGCGCGCCTCGATTGATTGCTGGCTATCGCCCGGTGCTTTGGATTTTTTTTGTTGTACGGGCAGTAAATTAACATAACCCTGACGTGCCACATCAAATGGATGAGCCGTTTGTTTTGGGTGCAAGCTGCCATCGCAGCGCCATGTATCTGCGGCAGGCTGTAATGGTGATTGGCAAAGGGGACAAATAAATAAGCTCACAAGTATCTCAACGTCATCGCAATATGGCTGCCATTTTAACAAAATTCAGGCTTACTGCGTGATAAAAGGCGCGATAAACAATGCAGGAAAGAAAATGCAGAAAACAAACCATTAGCAACCAAACATTAGCAACCAAAAAAAAGCCACCTCAACTAAAGTGAGATGGCTTTTGCGTACATGATATTCATATTAATGTTCGAGCGATATGGCTGTATTAACGCAGTTTTAAGGTCATGAGCCCAAGGATGACGAGAATAATGGCAATAATCCAAAACCTTGCCACCACTTGCGTCTCTTTCCAGCCAATTTCTTCAAAGTGATGATGCAATGGTGCCATCCGAAAGACGCGCTTTTTACGCAGCTTATACGAGCCAACCTGTAGCATGACCGACAGTGCTTCGGCGACAAATAGACCACCCATAATAGCAAAAGCGATTTCTTGACGGGTCATAACGGCAATCGTACCAAGCATCGCCCCGAGAGCAAGCGCCCCCACATCGCCCATAAATACTTGGGCTGGATGGGCGTTGAACCATAAGAAACCAAGCCCTGCACCAATCATCGAACCACAGACAATGAGAACCTCGGAGTTATAGGCAATATAAGGCACATGCAAGTAATCAGCAAAGCGTACATCACCTGATACATAAGCCATCGCGCCCAAACCTGCCGCGACCAAGACCACGGGCAAAATAGCTAAACCATCCAAACCATCGGTTAAGTTGACGGCGTTAGAAGCACCATTAATCACAAAGTAGGTAAAGATAATAAAGCCAATACCAAACGGCACTGCCGAAAAAGGAATCATCCAATCTTTAAAAATCGGTAGCAGCAAATCCTGCATCTCACGCGTGGTCGCGATATCTGGCTGCAAGGTGGCGATATAATACAAAGACACACCGACGAACAAAGCACCCATAGAGAGCCAAAAATATTTCTTGCGAGCAATTAAGCCTTTGGGATCTTTATACTTAATTTTTAGCCAATCATCTGCCCAGCCGACCGCGCCAAAGATAATCATGACAATGAGCAAAATCCAAACGTACGGATTATTCAAACGCGCCCATAGTAAGGTGGACACGCCAATCGCACTTAAAATCAGAACCCCACCCATGGTCGGCGTACCAGTTTTCGCCAAATGCGATTGCGGACCATCATTGCGAATCGCCTGACCATATTTCAGTGCACGCAGACGTCGAATGACACGCCCACCAAAAAACATGCTAAATGCGAGGGCGGTAATGACCGCGAGTAACGCTCTCAGCGTCAACGAAGAAACCGCAGAAAACGGCGTGTAATACTGGCCAAGCCAGCCAAACAACCAAACTAACACCGCCTACTCCTCGATTAGCGCATTGATAAGGGTTTCCATTTGCATGGAACGAGAACCTTTAAACAGCACCGTACAAGGCTGCGCCTGCTGCGCTTGCAAATACGGCTTCAAATACGCCAATAAACTGTCTTTATCGGTAAACGCATGGGCATTGATATCAGAAACCTCTTGTGCACCCGCCACGGTAAAAGGCGCGTATTCACCAACACACAGCAGCACATTGATGCCCGTTGTCGCAATGGTACGACCCAAGCTTTGATGCTCGCTGACCGCCGCCTCTCCAAGTTCTGCGATATCGCCCAGCACCATGACTTGCGTGCCCGTTTGCGCCGCCAATACTTTTGCTGCCGCTCGCACCGAATGCGGATTGGCATTATAGGTATCATCAATCAAGCGATGCATGCCTAACAGCTGACTGTTCAAGCGCCCTTTAGCAGGACGCGCATTTTCAAGCCCGACGACGATATCACTAACATCGATATTCAGTGCATGAGCACAAGCAGCAGCAGCTAAAGCATTATTGACATTGTGCTCGCCCGCTAGTGGCAAGTTGATATCATGGACTTGATTGCCGATATGCAGCTTAAATTCACTGCGCTCAGGCTCGACATCTAAATGGCTGGCACTGACATCAGTATTACCAAAACCAATCACGTGTGACGTATGCTTTTCAGCGATACGGCGTAATTGATTGGTAAAATCATCTTTATCAGGAACGATCGCAAACTGGCTGTCATTCAAGGTATGGTAAATCTCAGCCTTGGTTTGGCAAATCCCTTCACGGCTACCAAACTCACCCAAATGCGCCGTACCAATATTTAAGATACACGCGACATCTGGCTTTACAATCTCGGTAGTATAAGCAATTTCGCCAATATGGTTTGCGCCAAGCTCTAGGATGGCATAACGATGATGGTCGGATAATTCAAGCAACATCATCGGCACACCCAAGTCATTATTTAGGTTACCACGGGTAATCAATGTCGGTGCTAGTCTGCCAAAGATACTACCCAGCATCTCTTTACAGGTGGTCTTGCCGCTAGAGCCAGTAATAGCAATGACGGTTAAATTTTGATGCTGTTGACGACGATACGCAGCCAATTGTCCTAGCGCCAAACGGGTGTCGCTCACCACTAACTGCGGAATGCTATTTGTATCAGCCGTAGCAATAGGGCGAGCGACGATAGCCGCAACCGCACCTTGCGCGATGGCAGTATCGAGATAATCGTGACCATCAAAATTATCACCCGATAACGCTAAAAATATATCACCAGGTTTTATCGTACGGGTATCGGTGGCGATACGAGTGCTCATTACATCATTTACTGAATTGTTTTCTGAGTCGGATTGCCCCTCACTCAGCTGCCAATGCCCATCGATTGCTGCGGTTGCTGCGAGCAGATTTTCTGCTTGCCAAACATACAGCCCTTGCGACTGAATGCTGTTATCGTTGTCGGCTGTCATAATGATTACCTTATATATGATGACTACTTATTTATTTTTTATAGTTAACGACTCATGCTTCTTAAGAAGCATATAAAATGGATGTTCAGCGCTACTATTTATTTATCAAGGCTATACACGCCCTGCTTGTTTTAAGGCGTTTTGCAAAATAACACTATCGTCAAAATCATAACGAACATGATTAATTTCTTGATAGGTTTCATGACCCTTGCCAGCGATAACGACAATATCATCAGCCGCTGCTTGATTGACCGCATACTCAATCGCGGTTTGGCGCGCAGGTTCGATATGGGTACGCTGGTATTGCTCGCTCGTCATGCCCGCTTGCATATCTTGCAAAATGATATTGGGATCTTCGGTGCGTGGATTGTCTGCCGTTAATACGACTTTATCCGCGCCTGCCAATCCTGCTTGCGCCATCAAAGGACGTTTGCCCGCATCACGGTCGCCACCACAACCAAACACTGCCCACAGCTGACCCTTACAATGGGTTTTTAGGCTGGCAAGCACTTGGCTTAAAGCATCTGGCGTATGCGCATAATCAACGATAAAGCAGCCATCATTAGACGGCACACGCTGCATACGCCCAACCGCACCTTGTAGCTGCGGCACCAATGCGGCAATACGCTCAAGGCTAATACCTAAAGCGACGGCAGCTGCCATTGCGGCAAGCAAATTGGCAACATTAAAGCGCCCGAGTAATGGGCTGACGATACCTAAATGATTAACTTCGCCATCGCCTAAACCTGTACGTAGCGTAATCTCGACACCTTTTAAGCTTGGTTTAATTTCAGCCGCAAAAAAGGTCGCTGATTTTGATGATTCTAAACTATACGTCCAGACCGTTAAATCACTGGCATGTGCGGTGTCGAGCATAATCTGGGCAGAGTCATCATCGATATTAATGATAGCGTGTGTCAAATCTGGAAAATGCGCTTTATCAAACAGTCTAGCTTTTGCTGCTGCATACTCTGCCATATCGGCATGATAGTCTAAGTGGTCACGGCTAAGATTGCTATAAATCGCCACCGACACTGGCATACCTTGTAAACGCTGCTGATCCAAACCATGTGAGCTGGCTTCCAATGCCAATAACTCAGCATTCTCTGTACCCATTTGATATAAAAATTGCTGAACCGCTAAGGCATCACCCGTGGTATGGCTGGCTTGCACCAGAACACCAAGCCTGCCATTCCCTGCCGTGCCCATGACTGCGCTGCTCATGCCAGTCAGCTGCGTCAACTGCGCCACCAATTGACTGATAGTCGTTTTGCCATTAGTGCCCGTCACCGCAACCACAGTTGGCAAGGTCACGGGCTGCTGATACTGCAAACGCGCTTGAATGAGCGTTCCTAAAAAATCACGAATATTGGGCACGTATAAAACAGGGCAAGGCAGTGCTGCTAATTGCCGCTGCGCCTTAGAAGCACTATCATTTGGTAAAGTGATATCGGCGTGATTTGATACACTAGTCGTGCTAAGCAAAGCCGTGGGATCTATTTCTGATAGGATAAAAGCCGCATTTTCAGCGGCTTGATAGAGGTAGTCGCGACTTTTTTGACAGTTTGGTATGTGGCTTTTTAATAACACAAACACATCGTTCGGCTCTAGCTGACGACTGTCTAAACGAAACTGCAGGAATGGAATATCAAGAAACGAATTGATTGGTTTTGAATCCGCTCCAATCAATGTCGTCTGAGTCGATAGCTTTTGCAATGCCTGCTCTATACCTACACCATGCCTGCTATTGCTACTACTAGATTCAGTCAGCTGCTGCAAGGTGACTGGGGTAATGCTTGGCGACGAGGGTGACAGGGTCATTGGCAAATCCTATACGGTTAAAACACATCAAATAGTTAAAAACTAAGTATTAAAAAAAAGACCTCTACGACTACTGAGCGATCGTTTTTAACGGTTTATCTAAGGGTACATTGTATAAACGCAGCGCCTCTTTCATGACATTATGAAAGACTGGCGCGACTGTTAAACCAGCATAAATCTGAACACGTGGGTCTTCGATGAGCATCACACCTACTAATCTTGGGTTAGATGCGGGCGCAATACCAGCAAAAACGTTACGGTATTGATCCGTATAGTAGCCACCTTTTGGATTAACACGGCGCGATGTCCCTGTTTTACCAGCGACGCGATAACCATCAATCGCAGCACCTTTAGCCGTACCACCCGGTTCGGTGACACTTTCCATCATTTGTACGATAGACATCGCTTGCTCGTGTGCCATGATACGCTTGCTTGGCTGTAGCTTGTCATCTTTAGTGAGGGTCAATGGGTGCATCACACCGCCTGCCGCCAGCGCTGAATAAGCCTGCGCAACCTGCGCTAGAGTTGCTTCCAAACCATAACCATAACTGAGCGTAGCACGACGTGACGTTTCTTTTTCTTTTGGTGTGACAACCAGCCCACTACCTTCCCCTGGGAACTGTAGTGGTGTCTTTGAACCAAAACCAAATTGCCGTTGCATATTGGTAATGGCATCAGGCGGTAGCGACAAAGCAATCTTAGTCGAGGCGACGTTACTAGACTTCTGCAGTAGCGTGCCCATATTAATCATACCTAGATTGTTATGATCACGAATGGTATAACCACGGACACGAATAGAGCCAGGATTGGTATCGATTAAGGTAGTGGCAGTGTATTTTCCTGAATCAAGTGCCGCTGCAACCGTAAAGGGTTTCATCACCGAACCAGGTTCAAAGACATCGAGTAGCGCACGGTTACGTTGGTTTTCACCAGTCATCTCATTCAGGTTATTAGAATTAAAGGATGGCCATGTTGACAAGGCAAGCACTTCACCCGTTTGCACATCAACAATCATGCCTGTTGACCAGCGCGCTTTTTGCAAACGCCCTGCTTTCTCTAGTTCTTTATAAAGCAAATACTGCAGGCGCGAATCAATGGTCAACGCCACATCTTTACCTGGTATTTCTGGTTCAATCTGTTTAATTTCTTTTAAACTGTTTTGTTTGGCGTCTTTTAGCACCAATACTTTACCATCATCACCTGCCAGCTCAGTTTCATATTGGCGTTCGATACCAGCACGACCTTCGTAACCACCTTCAGGGTCGCTGACATTTTGTCCCATAAAACCCAATAGCTGCGAGTTTGGTTGTGGCTGCGGGTAATAACGTTGGAAGAAGTTTTTTTCATAGACGCCAGGAAAATCAAGGGTGCTGACACTTTGGGCAATCTCAGGCGTTACTTTATTCAGTAGCGGCAAATAGTGCGAGCCTGCACCCGATGGCAGTGCGGCTTTAACTGCTGCTTCATCGGTTACATCAATACTGTCATCGATGGCGGTAACTTTTTTTAGCTCAGTGACCGAAATATTCGCAGCCGCCGCAAGCGTGGTTAGATCCATATTATCCAAACGCTTTTGCATACGCGCAACCAGCTGTGGACTCTCAGGATTGGTAATAATAATACGCTTAAGCTCGTAATATTCGCGCGCGTAATCATGCGGACTAAAGGAGACCGTCGCCAGTGGTGCACTGACTGCAAGTGGCAAATTATTGCGATCGGTAATCATACCGCGATAGGATTTTTGCGTGCGCACGCTAGTGATGAGCTCATCACCTTTGTCTTGATAAAACTGGGCATTGGCAACTTGTAAATAATAAGCACGGGCTATCAGCAAACCCAAGACAACCAATGCAATGACCCAAATAGTACGGAAACGGTTTTTGTCTTGCTCAAAACCGCCGCGGGAGGAAGCGCCAGACGCTTTACCCAAAAACCCTCTTTTATTTTTCAGGTTTTTGACACTGGTATAAGCGCCTTGCTCTTCATTCTTTTTCAATCGATCAAACAATTTAGCCTTACGGTTGCCAGAGGATTTTTTTTCAGCCGTGCTGCCTGTTTGTCCCGATTTGGCTGCACTGGCAGGACGTAAGGGCTTAGTCACCTTACCGCTAGTTGGCTTTTTACTCGCATTTTTCGCGGTCGTTTTACCACTATTTGCATTAGGTTTTTTATCACTCATTGTCCTGCCTCCGCTACCGTGGCATCGGTGATAGCAGCATCAGGCGATATATCCGTAGCAGCTCGTGGTTCGATAACGTCAGACTTATCCTCATCTGAGTCAGTATCGACGACTGGCACCTGTGCTGTGGCAACACCCGGCTGGATAATGAGCTTATCTTTTAGCGTCGGTGAAAACATGCCCAATTCAGCCACCGCACGGCTAGCGATTTGCGGCGTCGCACTAAAAGTCTGCTGTTCAATGAGCAAACGCTGATGTTCGACTTGCAGATTACGCTCTTGTTTTTTCATGTCTTGCAAGGTTTTATAATCCTGATGATATTGCTGAACGCCTTCGGCTGTTTTGATACCGCTCCACACAATCGCCACTGCTAACAGCAATAGCACCACTACATAAATACTAACCACATTAAATCGGCGCACAAATAGCTCGCCGATATCGGTGTTATGCGGCATTGCAGCGCGACGGTTTGCGGGTTTGTCAGATATTGCCATGACGCTCTCAAAAAGTGGACTTCAAGTATGAAAATTGGCAACTGTTTTAGAGCGGTAAGACGCTTTGTACAGAACCATCAATAAAGTAAAACCAAACGAAAAAGGAACAGCCGAGCCTAGCAGATAATGTTTACAGATTTTTAACAGCCGCGTAAGTATTCAGACTTTCTATCCTACTTAATTGACGGCAACCAATCACCAGCAACTCAGCCAAACACCCTCTCTATAACATCACGCTACCTCTGTCATTGCTCGACACTGGGTAAATAGTCGGTATCAGTACGAGTCGCCATGCGCAACCACGCACTACGCGCACGTGGATTTTGACTGGTTTCAGCTTTGCTTGGACCCACGCGTTTAGGCTTGCTAAAGTAGCGTGGACGATTGGGCGGCATCGGCAAATTCTCATCTTCTGGATATTGCCCTTTGCTATGACGCTGCAAAAACTGCTTGATACGGCGATCCTCTAACGAGTGAAAACTAATCACTGCCAGCTGCCCGCCTGCTTTCAAAATCGGAATACTTTGTTCTAAAAAGTCGTCAACATCACCCAGCTCATTGTTAATAAGAATGCGCATCGCCTGAAAACTTTGAGTCGCTGGATGCTTACCGCGCTGCCAATTAGGATGCGCCACTTTAATCACTTCAGCCAATGCCAAAGTAGAGTCATAACTGTCCATCTGCTTAATAGCACGGGCGATACGGCGGCTGTGGCGCTCTTCGCCAAAATCATAAAGCACATTGGCCAAGGTTTCATCATCGACTTTTTCTAACCACTCAGCGACCGACTGCCCACGGCTGGTATCCATACGCATATCGACCGCACCGTCACGCATAAAACTAAAACCACGACTGCCATCATCAATTTGCGGCGATGAGATACCCAAATCTGCCATCAAGCCATCAACTTGAGTGATTCCCATTGCCGCTAGACTATTCGTCAACGTCGCAAAACTATCGTGCACCACTTTTACGCGACTATCGGTCTTTGCCAATTCGCGCGCGACGCTAATCGCCGTTGGATCTTTATCAAAAACAATCAAGGTTGCGTCATCGGCCAGCTGGCTTAATAATAATCGACTATGACCACCACGCCCGAAGGTTGCATCAACGTAGATGCCACTCATCTGCAAGCTATTTTGGTTGTCACTGCTTTGTTCTGCATCGTCTGTTTGCTTTGGGAGCGCTTTGACACCCAGCACTGCCGCGACGGTCTCTTGCAATAGCACCGCATCATGAACAAAGCTCAATTCATCAGAGTTGGCTTTATCAGTGACAGACTCTTGCGTCGGCTGATTAGTAGAGTCACTCTCTACCACAAAATCGTTTTCTACAGCAGACAGCTCAGCCGCTGATGCAGCATTAACAGTGGCTAAAGAAGGATTCATTTTAGAATCTTGCTTAGTATTCGGCGTATTTTTTGGCTTATTATTCAATATGGACACAAACGACTCAGTAGATGACGACCATTTTGGTCAGTAAGAGTGAAAAATCAGATGAAAATAAACAAGTTATGACTTGTCTAACATTATTATCGCAAGGATACACGGGTAGTCAAGCGCTAGACGGGCATTTCGTTAAAAATATTCCATCTCTCTGTTATACTAGCGCTATATTTTACGCTATTTTTCTACATTGACGGCTATTGTTTCATCCGTATTTTTTATTCAAACTTGTCATGCGCATTTATCATCAGCATTTTTCACTGCTATTTTTTTTCATTTTTCACTGCCATATTCATTAACTACCCTATTCTGAGAATTTTATGATGCAATCATCGACTTCAACTAACTGCACGCGCCCTGTCCGTACTCGTATCGCGCCTTCACCGACTGGCTTTCCGCATGTCGGCACCGCTTATATTGCCCTATTCAATTTAGCTTTTGCTAAAGCCCACGGCGGCGAATTTATTTTACGTATCGAAGACACGGATCAAACGCGCTCAACCGAACAATCTGAAAAAATGATTTTGGATGCGCTGCGTTGGGTCGGTCTCGATTGGGCGGAAGGTCCAGATATTGGAGGCCCGCATGCGCCTTATCGTCAGAGCGAGCGTAGTGATATTTATAAAAAGCACGCCGAACAGCTCATAGAAAACGACCATGCGTTTCGCTGCTTTTGTACCAGTGAAGAGCTCGATGCCATGCGTGCTGCGCAAATGGCCAATGGTGAAACGCCACGTTATGACGGTCGCTGTGCCCATTTAGCCCCTGAAAAAACTGCGCAATTAGTCAGTGAGGGCAAACCGCATGTCATTCGTATGCATGTGCCTACCGAAGGCGTCTGTCAAGTACATGACATGTTACGCGGTACGGTTGAAATTCCTTGGACGCAAGTCGATATGCAAGTACTGCTAAAAACCGACGGCATGCCAACTTATCATCTCGCCAACGTTGTCGATGACCATTTGATGGAAATCAGCCATGTGTTGCGTGGTGAAGAGTGGCTCAACTCTGCACCTAAGCATCAGCTGCTCTATGAGTATTTTGGTTGGGAGATGCCTGTGCTTTGCCATATGCCACTGCTGCGTAACCCAGATAAATCAAAACTGTCTAAGCGCAAAAACCCAACCTCTATCACTTACTATCGTGATGCTGGTGTGCTCCCTGAAGCGCTGCTAAACTACCTCGGTCGTATGGGCTACTCGATGCCTGACGAAGCTGAACAGTTTACCTTAGAAGAAATGATTGCCAGCTTTAATATTCAGCGTGTGTCACTTGGCGGCCCTATCTTCGATATCGAAAAGCTCAACTGGCTCAACGCAGAATGGTTACGTGCATTAACGCCTGAACAGTTAAAAAATAAAATACTCGATTGGGCAAGTAATAGCGATAAATTAACTGCTATCGCAGCGGCGATTCAGCCTCGTATTGAGCTGTTATCTGATGCGGTTAATTGGGGTGGTTTCTATTTCCAGAACTTACCTAATATCAATGCTGAGAGCTTTACCCATAAATCGCTAACGCCTGAGCAAATTACCGAGATGCTACAATTAGCGCTTTGGCAGCTAGAAACCTTACCAACGTGGTCAGAAGAAAATATCTACGCCACCCTAAAAGGTCTTGCAGCTCACCTCGATATTAAGATGCGTGACTTTATGGCACCGTTCTTTATCGCTATCGCTGGTAGCACCTCATCGACGCCAGTCATGAACTCTATGGCAATCATCGGCGCTGACATGACCCTAACACGCTTGCGTCATGCGATTGATGTACTAGGCGGTTTAGGTAAAAAGAAATTGAAAAAGCTTGAGAAACAAGCCGCAGAATTGCCAGATTTTTTAGCAGCTGAATAGTTCTTTAGTTAGAAAAAATAGTTTATAAATACTATTAAAGCTACTCTAATCACTATACGATTAGGGTAGCTTTTTTTGACAAAAACTTATTTACAATATAGGTGATTTTCTATGGTCGTTACGGTCGCTGTACTAGCTACTTTATTAAAAGATCCTCTGACTAAGGCTTTCGGTTGGACAATTGGTGAAGCACTGAAAGGTACTCATAATAAAAATATAGAAAAGTCGCTCAAAACTCTTTCTACTAGAATAACTGAAGTAGTTAAAGTAAAAACCATATATAAAGGTGATGATAGCATTGATTTACATGAATTTTATGTGGCTACTAAGATAAATAAAATTCAAGGCACTATTGAACTAGTAGAAAATATTAGTAATAAATCCATAGTTTTGGAAGGTACTGTTGGACAGGGCAAGTCTATTTTTATGCGTTACCTAACCTATCAGGAAGCAATAAAAGGTCAGAGAATTCCTATTTTCTTTGAGTTAAGACGACTTGAGGACAACCAGAGTCTAAAAACAGCTATTAGTGATAAGATAAAAAACTGGATACCATTATTCAATGATGATGATTTTGAAAAAGTTGCTAGTAGCGGTAGCTTAGTTTTATTTCTGGATGGTTTTGATGAAGTACCATATGAAAAAGTTGGTAGGTTGATAAATGAAATTGAAGGCTGGTGTGAGCGTTATGAAGGTTTACAAATAATTATTAGCTCTCGTCCAGAAGCTGATATTCAAAAATCTAACCGTTTCAGAGTCTTTAAACTCTCTGGTTACGGTTCCTATGAACAAGGCAAGTTAGTAGATAAACTTGTAATAGAAGAAGAGTCTAGGTCGTTACTGAAAAAGGCTATTGAAGATAGCACTACTGAAATAAAAAATTTATTAACTACGCCCCTAATGGTTACTTTGTTTGTAATGAATTACCGTTCAAACTTAGAGATACCAACAAATCAAAGTGAATTTTATAAGGAACTGTTTTCTGTACTTATTTCTCGCCACGACAAGACTAAACCTGGCTATAAACGCCCATTAAATAGTGGTATAAGTGAAACAGACTTACAAAAGGTTTTTGAGCATTTTTGCTTTATTACGAATAATGATAATAAAATACTACTTACATATGCTGAGTCCATCAATGTCATAGAAACCTGCTTAGAAAAACAAAATATAAAAGCTAACCCCATAGATGTTCTTGAAGATTTTTCCAAGGTTGTATGTCTATTACTAAAAGATGGTTTAGAATATTCCTTTATACATAAAAGCATTCAAGAATATTTTTATTCCAGCTTTATCTTAAGAAAGTCTGAAAAAGCAAAGGAAAAATTCTATACGAAATGCATAGAAAACCATACGATATAGTCTAATCCAAATAAAACCGATACAACCCTATTA
>NZ_JABUZG010000040.1 GCF_014897815.1 Psychrobacter sp. PG1 | reverse complement strand
CAAGTAAATCACTCTCCGATATAGTCGGGGCGGTTCAGGTTGGTGATAATATCCTAACAGAATATAGTGAGATAGAAGCTTACATAGCTCAATCAGATGAAATAGACCTAGACTTATAGAAGGCTCTCGATTTAGATGTAACACACATTCTAGATTCCGATAACCCATTTTATTTTAAGCTAAAACTATCAATTGGAAATAAACATGGCCGCCAAAACTGTCACGATAGAAAGCAAAGATTATGTCTTTAACACCCTCAAAGAAGCACAGAAATACTATGATGCCATCGTAAAAGAGCTTTACAATGCAAAACTTACCCTGACAAAGGGTCAGGACTTTGAAGATTTAAAGTGGATATACACCACTTACTGCAGTTATACCAATCATAATGTCGATCGATTGAAAGAATCTGACATCGTTGGCTTTAAAGGAATCAGCACAGTACAACAAAAAGGTGGACAATATATCCCCACAGAATGTGCTGCAGTTATTTTCTCTGACGGTACTAAAGAAGAGTTTTTCACTGATAAAGCCATCAAAGAGATCGCACTCAAGCAAAATCCACGCTAATTTGGGCTTATTAAGTAGCTAAAATAGCTTTAAACGCTTTTTTTTGAATATTTATGCATTATTTTTAAAATAGTAGTTGACAAGACTGCCGCTCTTGCATAAAATACGCACACTCTTAGCGAGGGGCTATAGCTCAGTTGGTAGAGCACTTGCATGGCATGCAAGGGGTCAACGGTTCGACTCCGTTTAGCTCCACCATACTATTTATTGCAACGCTCAGTACTACTGAAACGTAATCATAAATACTCGCTAGTAGGACGATATCAGCACCTAGGCAATGCTTATTTATTAAGCTATCTGATATTGTGAAATACCGTTGTAACCATTGGTTATAACACTCTATGCGTCCCCATCGTCTAG
Source organism: Psychrobacter sp. PG1 (assembly GCF_014897815.1). GTDB lineage: Bacteria > Pseudomonadota > Gammaproteobacteria > Pseudomonadales > Moraxellaceae > Psychrobacter. Next base: position 19,204 of record NZ_JABUZG010000040.1, on the reverse strand, counting down.
AGGCCTAGGACACCGCCCTTTCACGGCGGTAACGGGGGTTCGAATCCCCCTGGGGACGCCACTATTCGGCGTCACTTATTAGCACTTTTGCTTAGCATCAGATTAGACTAGTAAGCGAACAATAAAAAAGCCCAGTCATCATACGGTGACTGGGCTTTTTTATGTCTATTGGTTTTGTTATATCCAGTTCATTATAGTTTGGATAAGCTGAAATTAATATATCAACGATCATAACAAGAGACAAACTCTCTAATCGCCCAGCCCCAATGCCTGTATTCGCCCTTGTAATAGCCTTCTAAATATACCCACGGACGATTTTTATTATCATAAGTAGTATCTGTGACATACACCTCGCGATCATTACGCAGCTTATTAATAATCTTGCCATTAGGCTCGTCGCGAATGTTTAGTGGAGTACCCGTCGGATCTGTTACTTTGCAAACTCTCTCGGCATGCGCGGCATTTATCCCAACAGTCGTGGCCAAAACAGATACAGCAATGGTATAAGCCAAACGTTTCATCTCAAATCCTTATTATCAACAAATGTCTTATTAATCTCTGATATCTTATCAGAGTTCACATTGCGGTATCTGTGATTTTATAAGATATTTACGTTTTATTGATTTCGATAAAGACTGAAGCCATAACCATGCTGAATAGTTTTTAATATCAGTATTTATTGAATGATTTATTCTATTGCCAACCCGTAAGATCCTCGCTACCATCAATCCTATAAGGATTTTATAGAATGTATAAATACTTTATAACATACAAATTTTTAGGCTTAACACAAGGACGTTTTAACCATGTTCGGGATTGAGAATTATCTAGGGTTTATCATGGCAGCTATCTTGTTAAACCTGACCCCAGGCACGGATAGCATGTACATCATTACCCGTAGTATTTCGCAGGGGCAAACGGCAGGGTTTTATTCTGTGTTGGGTATTACTTCAGGCATTCTGGTGCATACGCTGTTGGCTTCGCTAGGATTGTCCGTGTTGCTGGCTAACTCCCCTACGGCATTTATGCTCGTAAAATATATTGGTGCCAGCTATTTGTGCTATCTAGGCGTCAAAATGCTCATAAGTAAACAACCGCCTTTGATAGCCGCGAGTTTGCAGGATGACGAGAAGCCAAAGCCCGTTCAGCCTTTAGATCACTGGCAAATATATAAGCAAGGTGTGCTCACTAATACCTTTAATCCAAAAGTTGCATTATTCTTTTTGGCGTTCTTCCCTCAGTTTATCGATGCCAGTTATGCTTATAGCATGGTGTCGTTCGTCATTTTAGGACTGACCTTTGCTGTCACTGGCTTTATATGGTGCTTGTGCTTAGCATTATTGGCGTCAAAATTCAGTGAAAACCTGAGAAAAAAACCCTCTATCGAAGCCATTTTAAACAAGATAAGCGGTGTGGTATTTATTGGCTTGGGAATTAGGCTATTGACTGAGAAAGGTTGAAAACATTGGAATAAATAGCAGAGGAAATAATCATGAACGATGATACTAAGCAAAAAATCACTTTATTACTTGAAGAGTTAATTAATACTCCATGCTCAGAGTCAAGGCAAGTAGCAATAAAGCATGAACTAGACAAACTGTCTCCTGACCCATTTTGGAGTGACTATATATTTTGGAGTGAGGAATATGTAAACGAAGACTTAAGTATCAATTATGAGAAATTTTTTGATAAAATTTCTGAGTATCCAAATTCTCATGAGTATAAAACAAAAAGTCGCATTTTAGAGTTGGCACAAAAACTTGTTATTAGAGATTTCTCTGAAATTAGTGAAGTTGATATCGTAAATGAAATCAATGAACTGTCTCCTGATATCAGTTGGACGAATTATCTTTTTGTCGATAAGACCTGCTTAAACAATGACGGCAGCATCGATAAAGAAGCATTCTTAAATAAAATATTTAAGGAGAGCTGGAATGAAAACTTTAGATAGATCATTGGAATAGATTTTCAGATACGTGTTTCCCTTTTCCCAGATAATAAAAAAGCCCAATCCCCTAGTTCGACTGGGAATGGGCTTTTTATCATACTAAGCTCAATTGACTATTACGCTGCGTTTTTACTGTCTGCAGCTAGTTGACGTAATACATAGTGCAATACGCCGCCATGACGCACGTATTCGCGTTCTTTTGGCGTCTGCAGCATGACATTGACATCAAAGCTCTCAGTTGAGCCATCAGCACGTGTGGCCGTAACCTTGGCGGTTTTACTTTCACCATTATTGAGACCGGTGATGCTAAGTACCTCAGAACCGTCTAGGTTATAAGTCTCTGCATTTTCACCGTCTTTAAAGGTCAATGGCAACACGCCCATGCCGACTAGGTTTGAGCGGTGAATACGCTCAAAAGAGCTGGTCAATACTGCTTTTACACCGAGCAAAATCGTACCCTTCGCGGCCCAGTCACGACTAGAGCCAGAACCATATTCTGCTCCGCCAAGTACCACGAGCGGACGCTTATCTTCTTTATACTTCATCGCTGCGTCATAGATGGCCATTTCTTCGCCGTCTTTTAGCGTAGCGCTATCGCCGCTGAAGTAATAAGTGTAGCCGCCCTCTTTACCACCCATCATGGTATTTTTGATACGGATGTTGGCAAAAGTACCGCGAGTCATGACCGCATCGTTACCACGGCGTGAGCCATAGCTGTTGAAATCGGCTTCCATCACACCGCGCTCTTGCAGGTACTTACCTGCCGGCGAGCCTGCATCGATGTTACCGGCTGGTGAGATATGGTCAGTGGTGATCGAATCGCCGAATAGACCCAAGATGCGCGCGCCTTCGATATCGAGGATACCTTCTGGCTCCATGGTCATACCATCAAAGAACGGTGGGTTCTTAATGTACGTAGACTCTTCGCTCCATGGATACAACTGGCTGTCGGCTGAACTAATGGCGTTCCATGCTTTACTACCGTCAAACACTTCACCGTAGTTTTTGCGGAACATATCCGCATCGATATTATTAGCAATCAACTCATTAATCTCATCCGACGTTGGCCAGATGTCTTTTAGATAAACGTCATTGCCGTCTTGATCCTGACCTAGCGGATGGGTTGTCATATCGATATCGACGGTACCTGCCAGCGCATAAGCAACGACAAGCGGTGGTGACGCTAAGTAGCTGGCTTTCACATGTGAGTGAATGCGACCTTCAAAGTTACGGTTACCTGATAGCACGGCAGCAGCGACCAAGTCGTTCTCCTCAATGCCTTGCTCAATACTCTCAAGCAATGGTCCTGAGTTACCAATACATGTCGTACAGCCATAACCAACCAAATAGAAGCCTGTTTTTTCCAACTCATCCATCAGCTTGGTTTTTTCAAGATAATCGGTGACGACTTTTGAACCAGGTGCCAGCGAAGTCTTGACCCATGGCTTGGCTTTTAGACCTTTAGCAGCGGCTTTTTTCGCCACTAGGCCTGCACCAATCATTACCGCAGGGTTTGATGTGTTGGTACATGAGGTGATCGCTGCGATGACGACTGAACCATCACGCAATTTATGGCTTGTATCATTAATATTGACGTCAGAGTAAACGTTAGGCTTAGCATACAGTCTATCCGCTTGCTCTTGCTCGCCGCCTTCTTGGTCGAAGCGTACTTTACCTGCAACTTCTGACTTGCGATCTTTGGTCATTTTTTCTAAAGTTTCGCCAAACTTTTCGTGCATATCAGATAAGTTGATACGCTGTTGTGGCAAGTTCGGACCGGCAAGGGCTGGCTGTACCGATGATAAATCCAACTCTAGCTTACTTGAGTAAGTCGCAGCTGGCGTATCGGCATCATGCCATAAGCCTTGCGCCTTGGCATACTTTTCGACCAACTCAATCTGACTTTCTTCACGACCTGATAGACGCAAATAATCAATCGCCATTTGGTCAATCGGGAAAATACCACAGGTTGCCCCATATTCTGGTGACATATTGGCAATCGTCGCACGATCCGCCAGTGGCATACTGTGTAAGCCTTCGCCATAAAACTCAACGAATTTACCAACCACACCATGCGCACGCAGCATTTCAACCACGCGCAATACCAAATCCGTCGCAGTGACGCCTTCGGTGAGTTTGCCTTTTAGCTCAAAGCCGACCACTTGTGGAATCAGCATTGATGACGGTTGACCAAGCATTGCCGCTTCCGCTTCAATACCGCCGACACCCCAACCAAGCACGCCAATACCATTAATCATCGTCGTGTGGCTGTCAGTACCAAATACCGTATCAGGATAAGCCGTCAGCTCACTTTTACCATCAACATTGACATCAGCAGCCATTACAACACGAGCTAAGTATTCAAGGTTAACCTGATGCACGATACCAGTGGCTGGTGGTACGACCACAAAGTTTTTAAACGCATTACGACCCCAATGCAGGAATTCATAACGTTCATTATTACGTTTAAATTCAATTTTTTCGTTCAAGTCTAGTGCATCTTCTCGGCCATAAGCATCAACTTGTACAGAGTGATCGACGACCAATTCACTCGGGATAAAGGGGTTAATTTGCTCAGCTTTACCGCCAAGCTCAACCACGGCATCACGCATGGCTGCCAAATCGACAACTGACGGCACACCAGTAAAGTCTTGCAGGACTACACGGGCTGGCATAAAGGCGATCTCTTTTGACGCTTCTGCGCCTGCGTCCCAGTTGGCAACGGCTTCGATGTGGTTTTTGCCGACAGATTGACCATCATCTTCATTACGTAATAGGTTTTCTAAGACGATTTTCATACAAAATGGCAATTTGCTGATGTGCTCAAAAGTTTCAGTCAGCTTTGGCAAACTGTAATAGGCATGTTCCTTGCCATCGACCGTAATAGTGTCTTTTACATTAAAAATATCACTCATGGTAGCTTCCTTATCGTTGTTATAGATCCTAAGCCCAAACGGTTATAGGTTTATGCTTAGGATTGGTGGCTAGATAGATGATTGTACGAGTTGTATTCAAAATCATTATTATTTGACACAGTAGAATATAAAGTTGAGTTAACAAAATAGCTAAGCGACTCTTTAGGACTTAACAATAACGCTCTTTTACCATAACAAAACGGCGGCGCTTTGTTAACGTCTAGACGTTGTCAAATCGTGGCATAATCGTAAACGTAACAAGGGTTTAACGTTCTATTATTAAGTATCAATATATTTTCCAAAGACATATTAGAATCAAAGGTAATGGGTAAACCAGTCGCTGCATACGAGCCTTATCTCTTAGACGTTTGGCTGCGCTATGCTATTATGGTGCGCTTTTTTACCGCTAGGCAAACGCCTCGAAACAATCGTTTCGCGCGCTACTTATTGATGAGTTTTTATGGCAAATTTTAACACCCACCTGAATGTTGCATTCATGGTCAGTGGTACGCTCAGTTTGACAGTTTATAAAGCGGGATTGATTGATGATTCGGGGTTTTTAGTTTGCGTGGCGCTCGGCACTATCGGTGGGCTACTTCCCGATTTGGATTCTGATAACTCCACACCGATTAAACTTGGGTTTAATATTACTTCGTTTATTTTTGCCTTTGGTTTGGTCATGCATTGGCGCAGTGAGCTGAGTTTGCTCGCCCTGATTGCATTATGGCTGGCAGGCTACGGCTTTATGCGTTATGTGGTTTTCTCTATTTTTACCAACATGACCGTGCATCGCGGCGTGATTCACTCCGTGCCTTATATGGCAATTTTGGGTTTGGGGCTGACTTATTTAAGCTACTACGTTTTGCACCTCCCATTAACGGCAAGTTGGTTTTACGGTTTATTTTTATTCGGTGGAGCGCTAGTGCATTTGACATTGGACGAGCTATATAGTGTTAACTTATCGAATATGAAAATGAAGCGCTCATCAGGTACAGCGATGAAGTTTTATCAGCCTAAAGATAAGTGGTGGTATTTATTGCTATATACACTGCTCGCCATGTTGGTCTATTTTGCCCCACCGTTTGATGCATTTTGGCAGCAGCTGCGTGACCCAGCACCATGGGCACAGCTAAAAGTTGGCATATTGCCAGAACTGATAAAAAGCATGCTGCGATAAAGATACGGTAAAGCAGTAAAACCCAAGCGAAAATGAGAATAAAACATGCAACCTAATCTACACGTTTGCCCTTGCCAAATTCATCCATCATCAAGCGCTATCAGCTCACCACTACTGTATAAAGATTGCTGTCAGCCTTATCATGAGGCTGTTTATAATGATGCTCTTTATAATGGTAAGGTTGGCAAAGCAGAGGGTATAAAAGCGGAGACAGCCGAACGTCTTATGCGCACGCGCTATAGTGCGTTTGTGTTGATTAGGCCAGAATATATCGTCAAGACCACTCTACCTGCACAGCAAAACTTGTTGGATATTAACGCGATTGAATCGTGGGCAAAAGAGACAAATTGGGCAGGATTAGAAATCGTAGCGCACACGCCAAAGCTAGGCAAACGCCATGCGCAAGTTGAGTTTAAGGCTTATTTCAAGCCAACTAATAATGCAAGTAATTTAGAAGAGAAAGTGCAGGCGCATCATGAATTGTCTGCCTTTGTGAAGGTGACAGACAAAATCAATAATGAGGCGCGTTGGTACTTTTTGGATCCGACCGTCACTATGAACGTCACGCAGAAACAGCCGTGTATTTGCGGGTCGGGTGAGAAGTTTAAGCGGTGTTGTGGCGCTTATATCTAACTGATATTTAGTCAATATTAGATATTTTATAACTTCTAAACACTCGCCCCAACCGCACGTGCTACCGCAATCCCTTCATCAATCGTCAAAAACTTCCGCTGACTTGGGCTGTCTTTATAAATAACATCACCATCTTGGAATATCAGACATTCATTGACGGCTAACTGTTGCCATTTTTCATTTTCAGTCAATGGCACTGTCACTAGTATCGTCACTTTATCGGTATCTGTCGTCACATCGCCAAAGTTAATGGCTAAATCATCATCTGCCAACTTCGCCTCGCCAAACGGCGCTTGACGCGTGAGATAAAACAATAAACTCCCCGCATAAGCCAATTGCCAGCTACCATTTGATATCAAGCAATTAAACAACCCATTGGCAGATAAATAACGACATTGGGTGGTCAAAAAATTAAACAGCGTTTGGTCATCAGGACGCGATTTAAAGCTGCTTTTCAAACGATTAACAAGGTAGCAAAACGCCATCTCAGAATCGGTTGAACCGACTGGTTGGCAATGTGAGGCGTTGCCGTTGTCTTGCAAGCGCTGACAGCGTTTGATAAATTCGCTATTCATTTGTCCATTGTGCGCAAATACCCACTGCTCGCCCCACACTTCACGGACAAATGGATGGGTATTGGCCAAGCAATTTTGCCCTTGGGTCGCTTTACGGATATGAGCGATAACATTCATAGCTTTGATTGGATAATTATTAACCAAATCAGCCACGGGCGATAAATGGCTTGGTTTATTATCATGGAACAAACGCAAACCAGTTGAAGCATGCTCTGCTTTGTCATTAACTGCACACTTACTACGCTCAAAAAATGCAATACCAAAGCCGTCTTCATGGCTATCGGTCATGCCACCGCGGCGACGAAACCCTGCAAAGCTAAAACCAATATCGGTTGGGGTATTACAGTTCATTCCTAGGAGTTGACACATTTATACTTTACCGCCGTTATTGTCATCTTGTGCAGGATTTAAAGTAGGGTTAATTTTGGCTGCTGACGTTTCATCAAACACCTCATAAGGCGTTGCCCCATCGGTGTCAATATTCGCCAAAATGCGTTTGGCGTGCGCCAAATCAGTATCCTGTACCCACAGCACAATCCCAGAATTCATACCGGGCATTGCGCTCAGCGGTTGCAGAGACACCGTAATACCATTGTTACGAAGCAAATTAGCATGTAACTCACCTTGCATATTGGTGTCGTAGCGTGCCAGTTTGTGCCAGTTATCAACTTGATCGGTCATGATAAATTCCTTTTAAATATTTATAAATATAACTCGTTGCTATCATTCTATTAGCAACCGAAACCTTGTGACCAATTAATTTGATTTAACGGATAAGCATCAATATGAAAACCGTTTGGATAATCTTTAAAGCCAGATTGTGATTTTAATTGCTCAATAGCAGCTTGTGCTTGTTGCTCAGTCGCAAACACACCGATTATCTTAAAATCTTCGACATCGTTATCTTTATTATCGTCTTTATAACGCGCATGCTCTAGTACAAACACTGTACTTTGCGCTTTTTCAACATGTGACCAATGATAAGCAGCAAGGCGTTTCATCAGGTCAGGATTTTTGACCATGATGTTATCGCCCGTACGACCTTCGGTACGGTTATAGTGAATAACGTTTAAACGTAATAGCCAAAAAATCACCGCCGCTTTGGCGAGCATCACTGGTAAGGCTCGTTTTTCATCTTCACCGAGCATACGTTTCGACTCATAGCCTTGCAAGAAAGCCGCCATTTTGCTGCGGTCAAAATTCACCGACTCACCTTGCTCAGCATCGTCCCACGTGGTACAAAAGTCATTAATGGTAATGGCAATATCCATCACATAATGCTCGACGCTAACTTCGGTAAAGTCTAACAACCCAGTCAGACGCGCTTCACTTTTTTGGCTATTATTTAACGATAAGTTCCATAGCGTGTTATCAGCAAACATGTCTAAATGACATAAGCCTTTTGGCAAAGTGGCAAGCGGCAAATCCGTATAAGACTGCCAAATATCACTCATCAATTTGGCTTCGTCGCTTGGCATAAACTGCCTTTCACGGTCACGCACCTCATTCCATGGATACAGCGGCACACCGTATTGCTCAGCAGGTTGCAGCTGCTGTAACGTCTCATGCAATACCGCCAGCGACGCGCCAATCTCATGACACATCGCTTGCGTGGTCTGCTGTGGATGCGCGCCTAATAAACAAGGCACCACAGTAATGGCTTTATCATCGTAGCGTATGACATAGCATTTTTCGGCACTATCAACGAGTGACAATGGTGCTGCTACCGGTAATTTACCATTTAATTGATTTAAGATAACCGCCATTTTTTCGATGTCTTTTGGTGGACGCTCTTCAAATAAGGTAAACACGTAAGAATGTTCGCCCTCTACATCGTCCGTCGTTTGAATAAACCAGTTAGAGTTTTTGATACCTTGGGTAATCGGAATGGCGCGCGCAAATGACACGCCAAAACGTTGGCAGAAGGTAGCAAATTGATCATCGGTTAACTGGGTATAGACGGACATAAACTTCCCTTTAATAATGGTATTTAATAATAACGTATAGTGAATGATTTTTAGGCGTCATTATACCGAAAATTTACTTGCAAGCTCTTAGCAATCTCATATGATGACACCATTTATATAGACATCTGTAAACTTATAGACTAAGTTTTAGTAAATAAAAATAAACCATAAAAGAGCTTCATGAAAAATTTTACGATCAAGCCTTTAGCCCTTCTCATTATCATATCAGTTGTGGGTTGTGGCAGTAAGATCAAAGTAGCTCCTAATGAGCTACCCGATGCTTACTTGAATGAACCTTACAGTGTAGATTTGCAAATAATTAATGATTCTACGCCCTTTATAGAGGACTCTTTATACTTTAATACGTCTTCTGCTAATTTTGAAATTACTACAGACCTTAAGACCTATCAACACGGAGGACTCAATTTAACAATAAAAGGGACGCCAACTTCATTACAACCAGTTGATGTTATTCTATCAGGCACTACATATGGGACAAATCTTCCAGGCTCAAGATTTGAAAAAAAGTATAAGATAAATATTAAGCCAGTTCCTAATTACAAGGAACAAGTCTACTTAGATGAACAGAAAAAGACTTTTGAGAATAGTAAAGAGAGAGTTTTTAGAGTCACTACAACTTACTACTCTGACGAAGGCCAATTTATTTATATTGAGGATCAAAGCGCAAAAAATTATGTATTAGCGCTTGAATATGATAAAGGTAACTATTTAGAAGTTATGAAAGGCAATAAGATATTACTCTCTATCATACCAACTAGTGAGTTTAATGCTATATCTGTTAGTCCTAGCGATATTACAATTATTAATTAGTCCAGATTATCACGATATAGACTTTTTAATTTTGTTAGAATGCATGGATAAACTATTGCGTAAATTTTATTACGTTAATTTAATAAATAAGTGAGGCGGCATGTTAGCAAAGCGTATCATCCCTTGTTTGGACGTTGATAATGGTCGTGTGGTCAAAGGCGTGCAATTTGTCGATATTAAAGACGCAGGCGATCCCGTTGAAGTAGCGAAACGCTACAATGAACAAGGTGCCGACGAGATTACTTTTTTGGACATTACCGCCACCAATGACGAGCGCGATACCACTTATCATACGGTTGAACGCATGGCAGAAACAGTGTTCGTGCCATTAACCGTTGGCGGCGGCGTGCGTAAAATTGCCGATATTCGTAATCTGCTCAATGCAGGCGCGGATAAAGTAGCGATTAACTCAGCAGCGGTATTTACCCCTGAGTTCGTTGGTGAAGCGGCGCAAAAATTTGGTAATCAATGTATCGTCGTCGCTATCGACGCCAAGCGCGTTGCTGATATTAAGGTTGATGGCATTATTATGCCACGTTGGGAAATATTTACCCACGGCGGTCGTAAGCCAACCGGTATTGATGCCGTCGCTTGGGCAAGCAAAATGAGCGATCTTGGCGCTGGTGAATTATTAGTCACTTCAATGGATGGTGATGGTACCAAAAAGGGCTACGACTTGGCACTCATGAAGCAAATCACTAGCCGTGTAAATGTACCTGTTATCGCATCAGGCGGCGTCGGTAATCTACAACATTTAGCCGAAGGCGTGTTAGAAGGTGGCGTCGATGCCGTCCTTGCTGCCAGTATTTTTCACTTTGGTGAGTATAGTATTCAAGAGGCCAAAGAATATATGGCAGCGCAAGGCATAAAAATGCGTTTGTAAGACGTTGGTAAAATACAAATATAGCAGCAAAAAATGTTATCATAGCGCTAACTGCTTATTATCATTTGGTTTTCGTTCATTTAATGCCATATTTATCCGACAATTAGTCAGATAAATAAGTCGTTTGAACCTAGCAATATATTTAGATTCCTAATACTTAGATTCTTATACTTCTATTAATAGCCCATTCGGCAAAGGATTTTTTATGTCAAATTTACAACAGCAGCGTAATGACGTGACCCATATTGATGGCAATTTGCACCAGAATGAAGACGTGCGTGTCGGTATCGTCGTCGCTCGCTTTAACGGTTTTGTCGTTGAATCATTGGTTGATGGCGCAATTGACGCATTACTTCGTCATGGCGTCTTGGGTAGCAACATCACCGTAATCCGTGTACCAGGTGCGTTTGAGTTGCCATTGGTTGCCCAGCGCGCTGCTGAATCTGACCGCTTTGACGCTATTGTTGCTTTAGGCGCGATTATCCGTGGTAGCACGCCGCATTTTGACTTTGTCGCTAGCGAATCAGCAAAAGGCTTAAGCAACGTTGCAACGGATTATAATATTCCAGTAGCAAACGGTGTATTGACTACCGACAGTATCGAACAAGCGATTGAGCGTGCTGGCACGAAAGCGGGTAACAAAGGCTCAGAAGCGGCCATGGTTGTAATAGAAATGCTTGCGGTACTATCACAGTTAGATATTGAAGATGACAGTGAAGATGCTTAATCAAGCCGTCATTTGATAGGCTGTTTGTTATTTAATGAGCGCTGTGGTTCTTATGAGCTTTCGTTTTTATCGAGAGCCACAGCGTCAGTGTTACAAAGACTGTTACCAAGTACGCTACAAAACTTGACTGGCAAAGCCTGCCAGCTAACTACTATTTAACATTTTATTTTAAAACTTTTATCTTAAAAACTTTTTATCTTAGCAACTAGGTATAGACCCCCTATGACTGACCAACTCAAGCGCGCTATCAGCGCTGCGAAAACCGCCCAAACCAATGATAAACAAGCTGAAGCCACGCGCATCGCGAGCAGCAGTGCGGGTGATCAAATCTTCGATATGAGTGAGTCTTCTTACAAGACCAGTCACACCGCTATCCGTAAAGCACGACGCTTTGCGATGCAAGGTCTATACGAATGGCTCGTCACTGACCGCCGCTTCGATATCGATGGTAAGCTTGGCTGGAAAGACAATGCCCCACACGATATCGCTGCTCGTACCCGCGCGACCAATGCCATGCATACCGTACATATTGGCTATTATCATGAAATGATGCGTGACATCCCAGAGCAGATCGAGGCGCTAGATATCCTTATCTCCCAGCATCTTGACCGTGAAATCGATAAATTGGACACCGTTGAACACGCTATTCTTTTGATTGGTGCTTACGAGCTACAAAACCGCTTAGAAATTCCTTATAAAGTGGTACTTGACGAAGCGATGAAGCTGAATAATCACTTTGGCGCTACTGACGCGCATAAATTGATTAATGCCGTCCTTGATAAAATGGCAGTTGAGCTACGTGCTATTGAAGTAGAAGCAGATAGCAAAGCCAATTTACGCACCTCACAAAAAGCGGCTGCTAAACCTGCAATAAAAGCTGATACCAATGCAGAAAATAATGCCGATATAGAAGATAGTGCTGATACAGCTGCCATTGAAGAAAAATCAACTGCTTCAAACAAGCCTCGTATCAGTGCCAATAATGCTACCGTCAAACGCAATAGTGCTAGTAAAGCTACTGCCCATATTAGTGACTTTAAAGCGAGCAAAAAAGCGATTGAAACAGACCGCACTGATGCAGACAGCAAAGACTAATCATGAATGAGTTTGAGCTGATTGAGCGTATATTCTCCCAAATGCAAGCTGCGCAGTCATTGTCTAGCAGTGTTGACAAAGGCATTGTCGAAAAAGGCATTGGTGATGATGCGGCGGTGATGAGCTTGCCTGCAGGTGCGCGCTTGGTCAGCTGTATTGATACACTGGTTCAAGGTCGACACTTTAGCGCTGACTGGGAGCAAATAAGTAAGCTGGCATTTACCATTGGTTATAAAGCCGTAGCTGTTAATGTCTCAGATATTGCCGCTATGGGTGCAACTCCGCATAGTATTCTACTGGCGTTAGCTTTGCCTGAGCGCTTGGCAAATGAGCACTGGTTAAGTGAATTTGCTAAAGGCTTATTTCATGCTTGCCAGCTATTTGGGGTGACGCTGATTGGTGGTGATACCACGCGCAGCGACAATTTAGTTCTTAGTGTCAGCGCGCAAGGGTTACTCACCAAAGAGACGCCAGCCGTCTACCGTTCAGGCGCGCAAGTTGGCGACAAACTTTATGTCTCAGGGTCGCTTGGAGATGCCGCTTATGCGCTACAGCATCCTGATACTGCTATCGGTATTGAGCTTGCGCATCGTCTACATATGCCAACGCCACGTATTGCACTGGGCGCAGAACTAGCCAAACTTGGTGCGACGGCAATGATAGATATCTCTGATGGTCTGTATCAGGATCTTGGTCATATCTGTGAGCAAAGCGCTGTTAGCATGCGCATTCATCTTGATCAGCTACCTACTAGCAAAACATTGGCAAACGCTGAGTTAACTGAGCGCTTGTTGTGCCAGCTGACTGGCGGTGATGATTATGAATTGGCTTTTACTTTGCCTGCTCATATTGAACCACCTGTCAATGACAGTAGCAGCACGCCTGTTACCTGTATCGGCGAAGTCATAACCGTAAATGAGCCAGATGCTACCAAAAATTTACCACCAGAGCTTTTTTATCAAGGACAGCCAATCACACCTACCCATCCCGCCCCCTTTACCACTTGGCCCAATCTGACGGGTTACCAACATTTTGCAGGTTAACCCATGATTGATCACAACCTATCTAAGCCTGATATCCGCAAAGCCAATGATTGCCCGCCTCTTCCTATCGATGCCAATATGCTTGACCGCGTAGTTTATTGGCTTGGGTTGGGTTTAGGTAGTGGTCTGCCTCGCCGTGCACCCGGTACTTGGGGCACGATTGGTGGCTTAATCGTCGCGATACCATTGCTAAGCTTAGGGTTCGTACCATTTTTGATTATTACCATTCTCTCTTGTGTGATTGGTAGTTGGATATGCGGTCTTACCTCAGAGCTAATGGGTGGTCATGATAACCCGCATATCGTCTGGGATGAATGGGCAGGCATGTGGCTTACCCTACTGCCGCTATCTTATATGGGTATCGCTGACGGCAATTTTTGGCAAAATATCGCCCAAACCTCTTCTATTGTTGCCATTATTATCGCCTTTATATTGTTCCGCTTTTTTGACATTATTAAGCCACCACCGATTGGCTGGGCAGATAAAAAAGTCGCGGGCGGCCTAGGTATCATGCTTGATGACATCATCGCAGGTATCATGGCAGCAGCCGTTTGGATCATTATTTATACCACCATCCTTTAATTGTTAAATTAGCCTCGCTTTTATATAAGCGACGGTCTTTCATAACCGATTGTCGTTTATAGTCCATCATTTTTTTAACTCTCCCACTTTTTTAGTAATGCGTTTGTGACGATAGCCAATTTATCAGCAAGCTACCAGTAAATGGTAAGCCCATGACAAGCAACGTAAGTTACAAAGATGTCACGACATAGCGTTTTGGTTAAATAGCTATTTACGCTATAATCCAACCCTATATTTTGTTACATTTGTAGGCTATTATGACATCTCCTCTTTCGGTAATTATCCTCGCTGCGGGCAAAGGCACGCGTATGCAGTCGGCTAAGCCAAAAGTGCTACAGACATTGGCTGGTAAGTCGTTATTGGGTCATGTCCTTGATACGTGTCATCAATTAACGGTTGACGACACTATTATTGTTCATGGTTTTGGTGGCGAGCAAGTCCAAGCAGATATCAATGCTCAATATGCGCATCTGCCTATTACTTGGGTTGCTCAGACTGAGCAATTAGGTACTGGACATGCGGTAAAAGTGACCCTGTCGGAATTACCCAAAGAAGGGCAAAGCCTGATTCTCTATGGTGATGTGCCATTAGTCAGCTGCCAGACATTAGCAACGCTACAAGCGGCTAACACCGAGGGCATGTCGATGTTGACGTTGACCGTAGACAACCCTTTTGGTCTCGGTCGTATCAAACGTGATAAAGACGGCAATATCGAAGCCATCGTCGAGCAAAAAGATGCCAGCGCCGATGAGCAGAAAATCCAAGAGATTAATAGCGGTATTTACTGCGTCGATAATGCGTTATTACATAAATACCTACCAAAGCTGTCTAATGACAATGCGCAGCAAGAATACTACCTGACGGATATCGTTAAAATGGCGGTCGCTGAAGGCATTAATATTGTCGCGATTGAGCCTGAGCATACCTTTGAGATTGAAGGCGTCAATAACCGCCAACAACTTGCTAGCTTAGAGCGCACTTGGCAAGGCAAATTAGTTGCAGACCTGCAAGAAGCCGGTGTACAGTTCGCTGATCCAAGTCGCGTTGATATTCGCGGTAACTTGACTGCGGGTCAAGATGTGTTTGTCGATGTTGGTGTGGTATTCGAGGGTGATTGTGTCTTAGGTGACAATGTTTATATCGAAGTGGGCTGTGTCATCAAAAACGCCCACATTGGTAATGCCTGCCACATAAAACCTTATTGCGTGATTGATCGCGCTGAGATTGGGGCAGGTGTTGATGTTGGTCCTTTCGCCCATTTGCGTCCTGAAACCGTACTGTCTGATAACAGTAAAGTTGGTAATTTCGTCGAGATTAAAAAATCAACGGTCGGTCATGGTAGCAAGGTTAATCACTTGAGTTATATCGGTGATGCGACCATTGGTACAGATGTCAATGTCGGTGCAGGCGTCATTACTTGTAATTATGATGGTGTCAATAAATCACAAACCCTTATTGAAGACAATGCCTTCATTGGTTCGAACTCAAGTTTAGTGGCACCTGTGACTATTGGTGATACCGCTACGGTTGCCGCAGGTTCAGTGATTACTAAAGACGTCGACAGTAAAGCATTAGCCTTTGGACGGGCACGACAAACTCAGAAAAACGACTTTCAGCGCCCGACCAAAAAGTCAAAATAGCAATGGTCAATCACCAGCATTTTGACTAATGTCTATTGAAGTAATACTAAGCAGCATGACAATTTTTGTGATGCTGCTTCCTTATATTTATAACGTCAAAATTGTTAGTATAAAAGCTCTGCCAGTATGGACTTCTATTATTTATTGACTGAACATTATCGCCTCTCAAAGCATTTGAGCGGTTAAGCATTGAAACATTGAAGCCTTTAAAAATCAAAACATGAAACATCGAATTTAAGGAATAGTTATGTGTGGAATCGTTGGAGCAGTCGCTGAGCGTAATATCGCTAGTATCTTACTTGAGGGTCTTAAGCGTCTAGAATACCGTGGTTATGATTCTGCCGGTCTGACCGTCATTCGTGATGGCGAACTCCATCGCGAGCGCCAAGTGGGTAAAGTGCAAGCATTGGTCGATGCTGTGGCCGTCAATCCTGAATTTTTCAATGGTCATATTGGTATTGCGCATACACGCTGGGCAACCCATGGCGAGCCTGCACAGCGTAATGCCCATCCGCACGTATCAGGCAAGATTGCTGTAGTACATAACGGTATCGTTGAAAACTATGCCGAATTAAAAGAAGAATTGATTGCTAAAGGTTACGTATTTACGTCGCAGACCGATACCGAAGTCGTCGCTCATCTAATCAATGATATCTACAAAACCACACCTGATTTACTAGAGGCGGTTCGTGCCGTTATTCCGTTATTACATGGCGCATTTGCCCTTGGTATTCTACATATCGACTGCCCAGAAGAGCTGATTACTGTTCGTTTGGGCTCTCCACTGGTGATTGGTGTGGGTATTGGTGAGAATTTTATTGCTTCTGATCAATTAGCCCTACTACCGGTCACCAATCGCTTTATGTACCTAGAAGAAGGTGATATCGCCAAATTGACGCGCAGTAGCATTCAGGTTTATGCCGATGGTGTCGAAGTAAAACGTCAGATACATGAAATTGATGCGGCGCAGCACAATGCGGATAAAGGTGAATTTAAGCATTATATGCTCAAAGAAATCTATGAGCAGCCAGACGCGGTTGCCCGTACTGTTGAGATGGCTGTAGATAGCGATGAGCCATCTAAACTGCGCGATGATTTTTTACAGCGTCATGAAGCGCAATTAAAAGGCATTAAGCATGTTCAAGTCATCGCTTGTGGTACCAGTTACCACTCAGGCTTGGTCGCAAAATATTGGTTTGAGAGCCTTATTCGTGTGCCTTGTTCCGTTGAAGTCGCTAGCGAATTTCGCTATCGCAATCCTGTCGTCATCGATAACACACTTGTCATTTGTATTTCTCAATCTGGCGAAACGGCAGACACGTTATCGGCGCTACGTGATATTCAAAAGCACACGCCAGCAGGTCTAGTTAGCTTAGCATTATGCAACGTACCGACATCGTCTTTGGTACGTGAGACGGATATCTTTTTACCAACGCTTGCCGGCCCCGAGATTGGTGTTGCTTCTACCAAAGCATTCACCACTCAGCTCGCCGCTTTAATGCTATTGGTCTTAAAAGTGGGTGTCGTTCAGGAGCGCATGACTGGCGAAAACCTGAGTACCTTGCTTGGTAAATTGCAAGAGCTACGTGGTCAACTACATGCCAGCTTAAACCTCGATGCGCCTATCAAAGCCATGAGTGAGCATTTTGAGTATAAAAAGAGCTGCTTGTTCTTAGGTCGTGGTTTGCAGTTTCCAATAGCGCTAGAAGGCGCGTTAAAGCTGAAAGAAATCTCTTATATCCACGCTGAAGGTTATGCGGCAGGCGAGCTGAAACACGGTCCATTGGCCTTGGTCGATAAAGACATGCCCATCGTCGTACTAGCGCCAAAAGACAGCATGTTTGATAAGCTAAAAGCCAACATGCAAGAGGTACACGCGCGTCATGGTGAGCTGTTCGTTTTTGCCAGTGAAGAAAGCAAGATGGTTGCAGAAGATAGAATGCACGTGGTTTATGTGCCTGATGTGTGCGAGACGCTTGCCCCTATCGTCTATAGCGTACCCGTACAGCTGTTGTCATATCATGTCGCCGTAATGCGCGGTACTGATGTCGATCAGCCACGTAACCTCGCAAAATCAGTGACTGTTGAGTAATATAAGCATTTGATTTTATTATTAATAAATTTATTTTTACACCGAGTCCTTCGCTATCTGGTACGAATAAGATAGCGAAGGATTTTTTTGTGAATAACGAATAGAAAAATGTCAGTAATTTATATAATTCAATCACTTATATAATTACTGTATCTACAGTATGGACAATGAGAACATGGATATCGAAAGCGGCACCGCCAATCAAATCGCTAGTCAAATAGAAATAATCTATGAAGATGAATTTCTGGTGGCAATTAATAAAGAGGCTGGTCTATTGGTGCATCGCAGTTGGCTGGATAAAGGCGAGACGCGCTTTGCCATGCAACTCACCCGTGATGCGGTAGGTTGTCATGTATTTCCGGTGCACCGGTTAGACAAGCCTACGTCAGGCGTATTATTGTTTGCCAAGAGCTCAGCCGTGGCGCGCAGCCTTGGCGAGGCTTTTACTGAACACAAAGTTACCAAGCAGTATTTAGCCGTGGTGCGCGGCTATATGCCAGAACAAGGCACCGTTGATTATGCGTTGAGCTTTCAGCCCGATGCCATCGCCGATAAGTTTGCCGATTTGGACAAACCCGCTCAAGAGGCGGTGACCCATTGGCAAAGTTTGGCACAAATCGAGCTACCATTTGCCGTATCAAAAAAGCATGACACGAGCCGCTATAGTCTTGTGCGCTTGACACCCGAGACTGGGCGTAAGCATCAGCTGCGTCGGCACATGCGACATGTATTCCATCATATCGTGGGTGATACCAGCCACGGCGATATCCGTCACACACGATTTTTTCGTACTCACTATGACTGTACGCGTATGCTGCTGCATGCTCAAACGTTAGCGCTTAGCCACCCCGTCACTGGTGAGCCATTATTGCTAAAAGCTAAGTTAGATGACCAATGGATGCGTATCTTAGAAGAGTTTTCTTGGGTAGACAGCGCTAAAGATTAAACAGCGTAGGTTTTATCTTAGATAGTCATATCAAAGAAGTCGACATACTGATGCTAGATATGAAGGTTCGGTACCCTAGTGAGGACTTGAACCTTCGGCTATGAGCTTTTGGATTTTTATTTTTATTTTTATTTTTATTTTTATTTTTAT
>NZ_JABUZG010000041.1 GCF_014897815.1 Psychrobacter sp. PG1 | reverse complement strand
ATTGTAACTATTATTTATGGCTTAACCAATTGAAGACATGCCCTAGTATTGAATAAAGCTTTTTTTTATCAAAGCTTGACGTTATTAATCCAGCCACGCATAGGGGTGATAATATGCATAGGCTTTATAACCAATATAGCCGACAATCATCAATAAACCACCGACGATAAATAACCAAGTGGTGAGGTGTTCCCACGAACAATCATCAAAACGGTCATTAAATGCCGCCGAAATACTGGCGATGAAAAGAATGATGCAACCCAATAGCAATATCAGTGTTGACGTGAGCTCATAACTATCTACGCTAAAGTGCAGCATACAAGAATCCATGAATAAAATTTATCTTACTTTAACGAGTTCATTAACCGAGAGAGGTGAAATATTCATGAAGTATTGCTATATTTGGTGGTGATTTTTGCCATTTTCCACTGTTAATGCTATTTAGCTTAATAGCATTCTGCGCAAAGCAGCCGATTCAAACCCATATATACGTAACTCAGCACAAAAAAACCAGCTAAGGCAATGGCTCTTAGCTGGTTTTATTTTATAAAGTTGATGTCAGTTTTTTAACTGTTTTAGACATTTTTACCGTGTTGCTTTTGCTGAATATCTTTTGCAAGCTTGTAACACTCATTGATGTGGTCATTGGCGATTTTTTTGAAAATCATATAGCCCATTGTAGCAGCAACCATTTGACCCCCTAGTGGGATAAATTTCGTTACTTGTTTAGCAGCGATACGACCACCGAAGCCTTGTACGGTCTTTTTAACAATACCACGTGTCGCCATCAACCCTGCAAAATCGACAGTACGATCTTTTAATGCGCCCCAATGAATGGCTCGTGATTCTAAATCAACTGCTGCCTTACGGTCTTCAAGTAAGCCAAATCGTTCGCTAATGTCAGGTAATAGTTGAGTAAGCATACCTGCATCTACTGCAACATCAAAAAATGGCACAGGAACGATGGCAACACCAGCAGAATATTTGGCGCGTTTTTTAACCAACTTTTGACATTCCTTTTTTACTTGTTCGAGATCCAAGCTAGGGTCAATGGTATTTGGTAGTTTTTCAGCCAGTGGTGTGGTTTTCATAAAACATCCTTATAAATGGTTAAAATAAAAAATCAAATAAAAAATCTCAATAGATAGCAAGTATCTCAGTTGTTTACCATTTTATGGATTTCTGAGCGGCATACAATCATTGCTTTGTAGCAAAATGCAGAAAAATGCAGTCGCTATGCACCGTTTTTGTAAATGAAATATTATGCGTATAATATGCACAGAGTATGAATTATTTGCTCCATGCTAGTATTAAAATATGGCTTATCACAATGTACTGCAACAAAAAACGATAAACCAAGCCACCAAAAATTGTCATTGTGACCCTCTGCCAAAGCCAGTAGAATATGCACATGCTAAATTTAACCCCCCGTTATACCAGCACTCGCATCGACGAGTTGCCCGCCGCGCTGCAACCACTTGCCGCCCAATCATTGACGCTTGCCCGCTTATACGCAGGTCGCGGCATTACTCGACCTGATGAGCTAGAGACGCAACTCTCTGCGCTATTGCCAGCCGAAATGCTGCATGGTGTCACCGAAGCAGTGCGTCTATTAGACGTCGCCATCGATGCCGGTCAGCGTATCCTTATCGTGGGTGATTTTGACTGTGATGGTGCGACCAGTACCGCATTGATGATGCGTGCGCTCACAAAAATGGGCGCAGTCGTTGACTTTTTAGTGCCTGACCGTTTTAAGTATGGCTATGGTTTGACACCAGAAATTGTCGAATTGGGTATTGAGAAGTATCATCCTGAGGTGATAGTGACTGTTGATAATGGTATCTCAAGCCATGAAGGCGTGGCTCGTGCGCAAGCCGATGGCATCACTGTGATTATTACTGATCATCATTTGACGACTAAAGAAACACCGCCTGCGGAGGCTGTGGTTAATCCCAATCAGCTTGATTGTCACTTTAGCAGTAAAGCGCTCGTAGGGGTGGGCGTGGCATTTTATGTGCTTGGACGCTTAGCCAAGCTGCGCCGCGAAGCCGGTAAATCTACCGTGCAAGTGAGTCAATATTTGGATTTGGTGGCATTAGGGACGATTGCTGACGTTGGGGTGCTTGATAAAAACAATCGCATTTTAGTGCATCATGGACTGGCGGCTATCCGCCAAGGGCGCTGCTCGCTCGGTATCTTGGCACTCCTTGAACAAGCAGGGCGAGATCCTAAGCAGTTGCAGGCACAGGATTTTGGGTTTGTCTTAGGACCTCGTATCAATGCCGCTGGTCGTATGGACAATATGCGCATCGGTATTGAGTGTTTGTTGACGGATGACTGGAGTACGGCGCAGCGCTTGGCGCAAGAGCTTGAACAGTTAAACCGAACGCGTCGGCAGGTAGAAGGTGAGATGCGCGCGCAAGCGGATAACATCGTACAGACATTAGCCGCTGCGGATACAGACATGGACGATGAGGCTACGGCGGATAACCATGAAAGCGGCGATGTTATTATTCAAAATAGATCTGAGAAAAAGACGAATAATAATCATAAACGCAGTATCGTTTTATACCAAGATGATTGGCATCAAGGCGTCATCGGCATCGTCGCTGGACGGTTAAAAGAAAGTCATTATTTGCCAAGTATCGTCTTTGCGCCCGCGGATACAGAGCGTACCAGTGACGATGACCTTATCAAAGGCTCGGCGCGTTCTATCGCTGGCGTGCACATTCGTGATGCGATTGAGCAGGTTGCCGAGCGCCATCCTGATTTAATCAGTCATTTTGGTGGTCATGCGATGGCAGCAGGCTTAACGATCAACCGTCGTAATTTTGATGGGTTTGTTATGGCTTTTAATGACGTCATGGCACAGATGGATAATGAAGTGTTTGCCGAGCAAAAACTCACTGATGGTGCGTTGCAGGCGAGTGACTTTAGCTTGTGGTTTGCTGAACACCTAGCTGATGCCAATATTTGGGGTCATGGCTTTGCACCGCCAATATTTGACGGGGTCTTTGAAGTGTTAAGCTTTAAGATATTAAAAGACAAGCACCTTAAACTGTCGCTGCGTTACCCTGATGTGCAATATCCGATTGAAGCAATTTATTTTAACTTTGATAGCGAGAGATGGGATTATCGTGCAGAAAAAGTGCATGTATTATTTCAGCTAGACATCAACGAGTGGAACGGCAAACAAAGTCTACAGTTGATGGTAAGGGATTTAGCAGTGGTACAGGAATGATGGCATTATCTTATTATAAGATACTTAATAAGTAGCAAATATAGCGTCGACTTTGTTTAAGGTTGACGCTTTTTTAGTATTTCCATTCGATGGTTGGAAACTGCCAGTCATAACGAATAGCGAGCATGCGTAAGGTAAAAATCGTACCCATAGTAGCGATGTCAGCAATCCAAGCTGTCACACCCAGATTGTGTAGTGCGAAATAGAGGATGCCGCCAGCCAAGGCTGCCGAAATATAAATCTCTTGCTGCAACACCAGCGGAATCTCATTGCAGATCATATCGCGGATAATACCGCCGACAATAATGGTGATCACCCCAAGTAATAATGCCACGGGCACATTTGCACCCATACTATCGGCAACCTTGATACCGATTAAGGTAAAAACTGATAGTCCAATAGTATCTGAGAGTTTGAGGAACTTATTAACGCGTTTAGAGTTGGGGTGAAAGAATATTTGCATCCCTAATGAAGAGAGGGTGATAACAGTCAGGTAGCTCATATCCACCATCCAAAATAGTGGATGGCGATCTAAAATGACATCACGCACAGTGCCACCACCGATAGCGGTGACAATAGACACCAGTAAACAACCAAAAACATCGAAATTTTTGTGTTTTGCCAGTATCGTGCCTGAAATACTACAAGCGATAATACCAATCATATCAAAAAGGTAAATGAGAGAGCGTGGGTCAAACGTAGTGATTAGTGCTGAAGGGTTCAATGCGATAGCCAGCATGAGCAAATCTCACTAAGTTTGTATGATGATTGTCTGATTATTATAAGCCAATGCAGTAGAGCTTAGGGCTTGTTCTCATTTTAAAAATAGTGATAAAAATGAGATAAATTGCCGTCAAACAAGGAAAGAAGCGCAAATAATATTGAGATATTAAGAAGCTATTTGACGATGTTTGGCAAAATTTAGCTATTCTTAGGCCATTTAGAAAGTAAACGATTGAATTGAGAACACGCTCTAGTGTTTAAACCATATATATCGGTCTTATTTCACCAAACGTATAGAAGGCAGGTGCCAATCAAAACGCAATGCTAGCATCCGTACAGCAAAGATAACGCCCAGCATAACAAACTCGTTCAACCCAGCATTTACACCCAAACGATCAAGCAGCAGATAAGTGATCGAACCTACAATACTAGCAGAGATATAAATCTCGCGTTGAAGTAACAGTGGTATCTCATTACAGATGATATCGCGTAGCAGACCACCAATAATAGCCGTCCAAACCCCCATCATAATAGCGATAATAGCTGACATATCTTGTGTCAATGCTATCTTAAAACCGATCACGCTAAAAGCCGCCAACCCAATGGCATCAAACAGCTTCAATGCCTTATCAATCTTATGATATAGATGAAAGAATATTTGTAAAATAAGCGATGTCACTGTGATGACGATCACATAATTGAGGTCAGTCATCCAAAAGAGCGGATGACGGTCTAGCGCCATATCACGTAGTGTACCGCCGCCGATAGCATTGACCATCGCAACCAAGATACAGCCAGCAATATCAAAGCCTTTGTGCTGTGCCAGCAGTGTACCTGCGATCGCACAAGCAATCACACCAACCATATCTAATAAATATAATAAAATATCAGGAAAAATTAAATCATTAACCATGATTATATTACCAATATAATGGCCATCAAAATAGATTGGCTGTGCTGGACTAGGTTAGTTTTGAAGTTGTTTATATCAATAATTTAAATAGAGTTAACCTAATTTTAGATAGTAGTTTAGCCATCTTTTGCAAATAGAATAAGCCCAATGATAATCAGAGCAATACCTATTAAGCCCATCGCTGATGGCAGGGTATTATTGAGCAATAGCATACCGCCAATTAAGGCAAATATCACTTCACTTGCCTGAGTGGCATCAACCCCAGCCACTTCGCTTGAAGTTTCCGCTTTTTCACGGGCATATAAAAAGATACTGGTTGCCGCCACGCCTGCCAATAGAGCCACAAGTAAGGTATTGAATACCTGCTTAGTATCAGGCAAATCCGGATGAACGATAAAACCCAAAACCAACCAAAATGGCAGACTGCCCAAGGTCATTAACCATACTTTGTTAAAGGCATTTTGTAGCAGGGTGGTTTTGATAGCAGGTATACGTGCGATTAAAGTTTGCAGCACAGAGCTCGGCAAGGTTTGAGTGGGGTGGTTAAGGTTTAAGGAATCGACCGCGTCCGCCGTATAACTCATATCGGCTGACAATGCAGGTGCTTCTGTAATAAGTGAGGTTGTTTTTTTACTAATCTCGTTGGCTTGGATATCAATTTTTTGAGTGCTAGTAGGCTCGGCACTACGCTTGCGCGCATTGTAAGATACCTGCCAAACCAACTGGTTACCAATGGGATAGCTAAAGGCGGCTATTAGGGCAGGCACGGCACCATAAAGCAGCATATCTTTCATAGGCACTGCATCAGCATCTAGCAAAGAAGCGGCATGCAGTCCTTCACTGATATTGACCAGTACCACACCGGCAAATACTAATAATGCATATGCAATGAATTTTTTATCAAAACGTTGTCCGAATGCTAGCAAAACGAGTAGACTTGCGACCACTGTAAACATAAAGGTCGCGGCAACTACCCAGCCTGCGACATGATCGGCCGCGTAGCATATTCCTGTATAAAAAACTCCAAAACCAATACTGCCAGTAATACACCAAAAGCCCCAATGTTGACGGAATATAGTCATTAGCTCTGTAATACGCCCAAAACCATGCTGCATAATTATAATAGCCGTGAGTATTAGCCACATAAATGCATAGCGAAGGCTAGCTGACCAAAACCAATGCCCACCAGCCGCACTCATAACTTCGTTTAACACAAACGTCGAGCTAAAAAATGCCCCCGATAATAAGCCCAATAAAATGAGTTTGACCATACCTATATTCCTATCCTTGGGTCGCTATTTATGTTGAATATCCATTTAGATGATTGGACTATTATTTGCCTTTAGCATCTGCCCAGATGATTTTATGCAGTTGCAATTGGAAGCGTACGGGCAGCGCGTCAGCCAACATCCATTCTGCAAGTTCGCGCGCCAACAAAGGTACATCGGGGCTGACTTCGTCGTCGATATCCTCTGCGACATTAAACATCGGAGAGAACCAAACCGTTCCGACCAAATCGTTTAGCTCATGCTCGATCAACATGGCTTTTGCCCAGTCGTAATCAGTACGGTTCATGATGACAAACTTGATTTGGTCGTGCTGAGTGAGGTAGTCCAGGTTTGACCATAGATTCTTATCGACTTCGCCTGAGCTTGGCGTTTTGAGATCCATGACTTTACTGACCGCTTTTGGCACGTTTGCTACCGTGAGCGCGCCTGCGGTTTCAAGCGAGATTTCATAACCGTCGTTCAGTAAACGCTTCATTAGCTCAATGGCGTTCGGCTGAGCTAAAGGCTCGCCGCCAGTCAGACAAATACGCTTGCAAGGATAGCTTTTGATGGTCTCTATAATGGTTTCTAGCGACTGCCGCTCGCCGCCAGTAAAGGCGTATTCAGTATCGCAATAGACACAGCGAAGTGGACAGCCAGTCAAGCGTACAAATATCGTTGGCAAGCCTGAGGTCAGCGCTTCACCTTGCAAAGAATAAAAAATTTCTGTCAAACGTAGACCCGCTTCAGGATCAGTGACAGGAATGGCGGCGGTGCGTAATAGTGATTCACTCATAATATGTCAAATACAGTTAAAGATTGCTAATGGGATGAGGCATTTATCAACGGTAATAAAAAGGCAAGTTCTGGTATGGGCGTTTTGCGTTTGGATAAAGCCAAACCAAAAAAAGGGATTATAACGCACCACCCTCTATTAAGCTGCAAAAAAGACGCTGAAGTTTTCTTCAGCGTCTTTAATAAAGAGGATCTGTCGCTGTCCGTACGGTTTGGGTACGAGACTCTAAGTATTAAAAATACTAAGCTAAACGTAATAACTCATTGACTGATGTTTTAGCGCGGGTTTGTGCATCGACTTTTTTGACGATGATAGCAGCATATAAGCTATGCGTACCATCTTCTGAAGGTAAGCTACCCGGTACAACAACAGAGCCTGCTGGTACACGGCCACGATGAATCTCACCCGTTTCGCGATCATAAATGCGCGTTGATTGACCAATAAATACACCCATCGAGATAACAGCGCCTTCTTCGACGATTACGCCTTCAACGATTTCAGAACGTGCACCAATGAAGCAGTTGTCCTCAATGATAGTTGGATTCGCTTGCAATGGCTCTAATACGCCGCCGATACCAACGCCACCTGATAAATGCACATTTTTACCAATTTGGGCACATGAACCCACGGTCGCCCACGTATCTACCATCGCGCCTTGATCGACATACGCGCCGATGTTGACATACGACGGCATCAATACTGCACCAGCTGCGATGAAAGAGCCTTTACGAGCAACGGCTGGTGGTACAACGCGTACGCCAGCTTCTTTGAACTGTGCTTCGGTCCAGTTGGCAAACTTAGTCGGCACTTTGTCATAGAATTGCACATGTTCGCCCGCTGCCTGAACATAGTTGTCGTTTAAGCGAAAAGAGAGCAAAACGGCTTTTTTTGCCCACTGGTTCACGACCCATTCGCCATCCTTTTTTTCTGCAACGCGCAATGTGCCGTTATCTAGTTGCTCAAGTACTTGATTAATAGCATCACGCACGTCCTGTGGCATCGTGCTTGGGCTGTATTCGTTGCGTTTTTCAAAGGCTTGTTCGATGGTTTGTTGTAATGACATAAAGGTTCCTAAAGTTAGTGGAAGGTAAAGCATATATTATCGTGAAATAACTCGCATGACTTGGCGTAAAAACTTGCTTGCCGTATTGTCGCTAATTTGGCGACTTTTAGCAAACAAGTTGACCGCTGCTGTTAATTATCTGAGCTATGGCTTTCTATCCATTCTAAGATATCTTTATAAACTGTTTGGTGGTCTTTTTCATGCAAAGGCTCATGACGCATGTTTGGGTAGAGTTGGATATCTACTTGACTGAAATTTTGCTTGTTTAAGCGCGTGACAATTTTGCGGATGCCGTTACCCATATCTCCAATAGGATCATCTTCGCCGCTGATAAATAGCATCGGGAAGTTTTTTGGAATAGTCATTGCCCAGCCTTTGTTTAAGCCAGTTTCCATCAGAAAGAATAATGTCATAAAGCCATTATTGGTGAAATCAAAGCCCGTTAAGGGATCTGCTTCATAGGCTTCAATGGCGGCAGGATTTTCAGTTAACCATGCAAATTCTGATGAAGAGATGCGATCTTCAAGCTTACTATTCAAGACTTTATTCATCACCTTGGCAAACATTGCATTTGGTTTTTTGGGTGCTACTTTTGCCAGTACTTTATTGACTGGGAGTAGTACTTTAGTCAAGGGGTTGGCATCTGCTGTACCCATCAAAATAGCACCTGTAAAATTGTGTGCATGGTGCTTTAGGACATTACGCACAATAAACGAGCCCATAGAGTGACCCATTACAAAGTGTGGCACGTCAGGATGGCGGTTTTTTAAGCTATCTGCCATGACAATGACGTCTTTTAGCAGGGACTGTACTGGATGCTCTTCACCAAAAAAACCTAAATCTGCTGATGTTTTGACGGTCTTTCCATGTCCCAAATGGTCATAAGTTGCCACTGCGATACCATTATCCGCTAAAAACTGAGCGAAGTCTGCGTAACGTCCGCTATGCTCTGCCATACCGTGGACAATCAGTAACGTGGCTTTTACCACTGTGTTTTCATGGCTTGGTTCAAAAAAATCATGATGCAAGTAATGAATATTATCGGAAGAGAGAATGTGGTCGTTACCTGTATCGGTGTTGGTACTCATATAGGGTTCCTTAAACAGTTTTAATGAATGTTTTTAATAAATAGTTTCAATGGTTCATCATCTTAATAAATAGCAGGCATGACAATTTGAAATCGCCTGCTAAAATTTGGCTTATTATACGGCGCTTACCATGAGCTATTGTACTGGACGTTGGTAAATCGTTTGACCTTCTTTAATGGTTGTGATGACTTTGATGTCTTTGAGCTTGCTTGCCTCTATGGTTAACGGGTTGGCATCCAAGATAACCAAATCAGCCAGTTTCCCTGGCGTCAAAGTGCCTTTGCTGTCTTCTTCAAAATACTCATAAGCGGCATTGCTGGTAATGGCCTTTAACGCTTGATACGGCGTCGCTCGCTCATTTTTACCAATGATTTTACCTGAGCGTGAAGTGCGATTGACTGCTGACCAGACTGTAAATAGCGGGTCGACAGGTGTCACTGTGTCATCAGAGTGATTGGTGTATTTAAGTCCCATTCTATCAGCAGTGGCAATCGGGCTTGAAAAGTCGGCACGTTTTTTACCTAAGTTTTTAACGTGTACATCTCCCCAAAAGTAAGTATGGTTGGTAAAGAAGGACGGCACCATATTGTATTTTTTGAATGCGGCTAGCTGATCAGGTCGGGCAAATTGAGCATGAATGGGCACAGTACGGCGATCTTTATCAGCTGCTTGACCAGTCTTTTTGACCGCATACTCGTGTGCCTTGATGAGCATATCGGTTGCGCCATCACCATTATTATGGATAAAGAGCTGATTGTCACGAGCATAGGCTTTGACAAACATCTCGTTCAGTTCATCTGGGCTGACACTTGGTAGACCGCGGCAGTCCTTTTCACAATCTGGAACTGGCGTGAGATAAGGTTGGCTAAAATAGGCGGTCTTGCCTTGTGGCGAGCCATCTGCAACGATTTTGGTACCCTGTACTTTAAAACCGTTTTTATAGGTTTTCCATACGAAGTTTTTATCAGCCAAATTCTCATCTAAGTCACTCACTCCTGCCAGTGCGACCAAGTCAATTTTAAGTTTACCTGCATCGGCTTGTTTTTGAAAAAACTGAATGGTATTACGAGCTGTCGAACCGTTATGCGCCGTCGTTATGCCATTCTTTGCATAATAATCTTGCGTCTGCTCAAAGAATTTGTCTTGATTCGGCGCTAACACTTCTAGCATATTGCGCACGAACGGATACATCGCCGTTTCTTGTACGAGACCGTTTGGTTCATTAGAGCCTTTAATTCGAGCAATATTACCGCCTGCTGGATTTTTACTGTCAGCAGTGATGTTCATCATGGCCAGCGCCTTGCTATTTGCCACGCCCATGTGACCACTTGTGTGTTGTAAATACACTGGATTGTTTGGCAATACTTTATCAATTTCACTTTTGGTCGGATGACGCCCCTCAGTGAGCTGAGTTTCATCATAACCCCAACCAAATATCCAATCGCCATCAGCAATGTTATTGTCCACTTTATAATCTTTTAGCGTTTGCATCATTTTGGGAATACTATCGACTTGACCGATAGGCGGCGGGTTGAGATTGACCTGACCCATGGTGTTCGACACCATATCAAAATGACTGTGCGGATCGATAAAGCTGGGTAATAAGGTTTTATCTTGTAGATTAATCTGCGCGGCATTTTTATATTTCGATTGCGCCTCTTGTAAATTGCCCACATAGGCAATCTTGCCCGCTTGGGTGACTAAGGCTTCAGCCATTTGCGGCTGATCACCCTCCATCGTGATGATGTTGCCATTGTAATAGACAGTTGCTGAGTTGCTCATATCCTTGGGCGCGGTCTGCATGGTAGTGCAACCTATGACACTCATTAATCCAATGCTCAGTACAGTTGGTTTTAGTAATGTGCTCATATTCATTACGTTATCTTTAAAGGTGATTTGATGCTTACATCCGTGTGTCATAAGCATTGGTACGTGGTGGGCTTTCTATATTCTAAAAGTATTCATATTTTATCAGTGAATGTTGTTTTAAAAGATAGGAATGTTGCAACCAATTTAGCGATAAAGCCTTGTGCGGTCAATGCTATTTAAGAGTTTTGCACTGACAACTGTGGTATTGCCAATTGGATGAGAAGGTCGATCTATAAAGCTGCTGAATATAATATCTTAAAAGCCAAATTGACAAGTGCTGTATGACATCCTACGAGACGTCATGCTCATTTGGCATAAAAGGTGAAAATTAAGATATTAGTTGTCAATACTGTTTCACAATCAGGTATGATTAATTAGATAAAACACAAAGTGATAAGTCTAAAAATGAGATGATAATTTTATGAAATAGTCATAAAAAGCAATTGCTTGCGTGTGAGTTTTTCTTTTTTAACCTTTTATTTTTGCGTTATTACTCTTGCTTTAGAGGTACTACCAGCGGGGTTTTATACCATTATGAAATCAACTATCGAATTACTCGAGCACACGGATTTCCCAGCGCTCAAACGTCGTGAGTTAACCACGCTACAGGTAAATATGGGTTACTTATTCAATATGTCTTGTGTGCATTGTCATGTGGCTGCCATTCCTTACCGCACAGAGATGATGTCGCGTGAACTTGTTGAGTTGATTCTAGAAGTCTTGCAGGCACAAAATATCGAGACGCTTGATTTAACGGGCGGTGCGCCTGAGATGCACGAAGACTTTAAGTATTTGGTTACAGCCGCACGTGCCTTGGGTGTAACAGTAATTGATCGCTGTAATCTGACTATCCTGATGGAAGAAGGCTTTGAGGACATGGCGCAGTTTTTGGCAGACAATGCGGTCGAAGTAATGGCTTCTCTGCCATGTTATTCATTAGAAAATGTCGATAAGCAGCGCGGTAAAGGCGCATTTGATGACAGTATATTGGGATTGCATAAACTCAATGCGCTTGGCTACGGCAAGAAAGGGTCAGAACTCACGCTGAACCTTGTCTATAACCCGCAAGGTGCGACGCTGCCGCCCAATCAACAGCAGCTTGAAGCAGATTATAAGCGCGAGTTAAAAGCGCATTTTGATATCGAATTTCATCAGTTATTTGCCTTGACCAATATGCCCATTCAGCGTTTTGGTGCGGTGCTATTGGCTAAAAACCAATTCTATCCCTATATGGATTTGCTCAAAGCCAATTATGTGGCCGCCAATTTAACCGAAGTCATGTGCCGATCGACCATTAGTGTCAATTGGTTAGGAGAGTTGTTTGATTGTGACTTTAACCAGCAATTAGAGATTCCAGTGCCCAACAAGTCCCGTCGGCATCTAAGCGATTTGTTAACGCAAAATCCTACTGGCGATGACATTGCCATTGCAGATCATTGCTATGGCTGTACGGCAGGGCAAGGAAGTAGCTGCGGTGGTGCGCTAGAAGAAGAGACAATAGATCAGACGATAGAAAAAACATCATCGATTTAAATGGAGTAACTCATGTCAGTATTGAATAGCCGAAGACCTAATAGTCCAAGATTGAATAGTAAAAGTCTTTTTTTAAGCAGTGGTTTATTAATCAAAACGGCAGTGACCACTTCTATACTGTTAGCCAGTATGGCAAGTTATGCGGATTTTAATCACAGCACTTGGGATAGTTTACTGAATAAAAACGTTACTATGACCAATGGTGGCAAAGCCTCAGTCGTTAATTATAACGGTATGAAAGCGGATCAAAGCAAACTTGATAGCTACATGGCGGCGACTGGTAAAATCAGCCAGTCGGAATTTAACGCTTGGAGCAAAGATGAGCAATTAGCATTTTTGATTAACGTCTATAATGCTGGAACGGTAGAGCTGGTTTTGACCAAATATCCTAACATCAAGTCGATTAAAGATATTGGTGGAATATTTGGTTCGCCATGGAAACAGGATTTCGTCACGCTATTAGGCAAAAAGCGCTCGCTTGATGACATCGAGCACAATCTAATCCGTGGCTCTAAACGCTACAACGAACCGCGTATTCACTTTGCAGTGAACTGTGCGAGCATCGGCTGTCCTGCGCTATTAAATGATGCTTTTACAGGGCGTAAATTAGATAAACAATTAGAGCAAGTGACGAGTAAATTCCTCGCGGATAGTAGTCGTAATCGTCTCAAAGGTAATACGTTAGAGATATCGCCAATTTTTAAATGGTATAAAGAAGACTTTGAAACCAACTGGCGTGGTACTAATGATTTAGAAGGGTTTTTGGCTCGTTACAGCTCGTCTTTAGGGCTTAATAAGTCGCAAACGGCTGAGCTAAAAGCAGGAAAAGTGAAGATTGGTTATACCGATTATAATTGGAGCCTTAATAAGAAATAATGGTAACAACAAGTAAGAGTACTGCTAACTATGACGGCTATGGCAACGGTTTCTATCATTATTACAGTACTCAATGAGGTAGATAATTTGCCTTTATTGTTTGATAATATCAATAGGCTAAATCCAAACCCGCAGCAAGTGATACTGGTCGATGGTGGTTCAAACGATGATTCTATTGGCATAATCCAAAGTTTTATTAATGAGTTAAAGCCTGATAATGATTGTAAAATTGATTGGCAAATGACTGAGTCTAAAGCAGGGCGCGCTGCAAATGAATACAGGCGCAGCGTTAGCAACTAGCGATGTATTACTATTTTTGCATGCCGATACGCAATTGCCAATGAACGCTATAGAGAGTGTTTCTGAAGCGATGAAACGGGCAGAATGGGGACGTTTTGATGTGCAAATAGCCAGTCGTCAACCGACACTGCGATTGGTCAGTCAAATGATTAATTGGCGCTCACGGTTGAGCGGAATCGCGACAGGCGACCAAGCTATTTTTATTAGCCAGTCTTTATTTAAGCAAATCGGTGGCTATCCTAACCAAGCGTTGATGGAAGATGTCGAGCTTTGCAAACAGTTAAAAGGTATTGCTAAACCTGCTTGTTTAAAAAGTAAAGTCATCACATCAGCAAGACGCTGGCAACAGCATGGCACTTGGCGGACGATTATTTTGATGTGGCATCTACGTTTTGATTATTGGCGCGGCGTATCAGCTGATAATATCAAAGCGCGTTATTATAAATAAAAGAATAAGCTCTTACCATGAATCAAAACCAACAAACTTGTATTATCCTCTTTGCCAAGTTCCCCGCACAGGGCATGGCAAAAACGCGCTTGCAGCCAGCTCTTGGTATTGAAGGTGCCGCGCAAATGGGGCATAAACTACTATTGCATAGTATAGAGCAAGCAGTCGCTACCGGCTTTACGGTTGAGTTATGTGTTAGTCCTGCGCCAACTGATCCTTGCTGGCAAACGCTTGGTTTGCCTGACTCGCTGCAATGGTCAGCACAAGCAGAGGGAGACTTGGGTTTACGTATGTTAATCGCCAGTCGGCAAGCATTAGCACGTTTCGAGCACGTTATCTTGATAGGTACGGACTGTCCTAGTCTTACAACCATTCGTATTCGACAGGCTGCCCAGCAGTTAGAAACACAAGATAGCGTCATGATTCCTGCTTTTGATGGTGGCTATGCACTGTTTGGTTTTAAGCAAGTTGCTGCTCGTTTATTTAGCACTATCGAATGGAGTACGGCGAGCGTCGCAAAGGTTACTCAACAGCGCTTGGCAGAATTGAGCTGGTCTGTAGCGTTGTTAGCACCTTTGCCTGATATTGATGAGCCTGAAGATTTGCGGTACTTACCAAATGGCTGGCTTGATGGTTATAAAGTTATTGAGAATTGAGAATGCCTTATCATTTAGGGTTTTTAGGTATGAAAAAATCATCGAGCTATTTTGTTGACCCTATTAGGTTGATTATAGTTCGATGGCTTTTTGGTAATCATAAACTGGTATGGCTAAGGCAATAATGCTGAAAGTCTGGTTTTAGTCTCTTCATTCATCGCCTCAACAGGCGTGACTAACGCTTGAGCTAAAGCTGTATGGGCAATAGAGTCAGGCTGTTCTACAGCGAGTAGGGCGACCGCCTGCTTAATCACTGCTTGAGCGTTTTCAGCATTTTTCATTAGGTTTCTTATGGCATAGTCTGCACTAACGGTTTCTTCGGTAGGGTGCCAACTATCAAAGTCTGTGACCAATGCGAGCGTTGCGTAAGCCATACTCGCTTCACGAGCAAGCTTAGCCTCTGGCATATTGGTCATACCAATGATGTCCGCTTGCATCTGTCGATACCAGTGTGACTCTGCACGAGTGGAGAACTGCGGCCCTTCGATACAGATATAAGTGGCTTTTGCATGACATTGACCTTCGGCTATCTGCGCCTGAGTATAAGCACGCGTTAGAATATCCGCGACTTTAGGACATAAAGGATCAGCCATCGCGACGTGTGCCACTGCGCCTTCCCCAAAGAAACTGCTGTTTCGATACTTAGTCATATCGATCATTTGATCGGGAATGACCATATCTAAGGGCTTAAGCGCTTCTCTTAGCGACCCCACTGCCGATACCGAAATGACGTAACGTACGCCCAAATTTTTGAGGGCATAAATATTGGCACGATAAGGCACTTCGGAAGGGGTGAATTTGTGACCTTGACCATGACGAGTTAGAAAGGCGACCTTTACGCCATTTAATTCACCTAAGACAATATCATCAGAAGGTGTACCGTAAGGCGTCGATATGCTGACACTATGTTTATTGGTTAAATCTTGCATCTGATAAAGACCACTACCGCCAATGATGGCGATATCGGCAGATACTAATGCTGATACTGCCGCTGACTTTTCTACACTAGATATTGTCATAAAGGTTTTCCCTATTTTTAGAGTAACAGATAACGTTGCCAAGATATGTGGTGACGAATTTATAAATTTAGACGGGATCTACTTTAAGTGAGCTGCCTTACAAGATAACGGCTTAGGGTTTATATATAAAATATAATCAATCCTACAGTATGGTAAAAGTGCATTAAGAGCTACCATCTAGTCATTTTATATCAGTATTTTTTTGTCAAATAACAAATAGTCTCGTTTATATTTAGATGATTATAAAGGTTTACAATAGACACAGACTTTGGTTAAATGAATTATATTATGAAACATTGTTCCGCATAGCAAGACTATATTTGGCTATTGATTCATTACAAGAACTGCTGCGCCTTTACTTAAATAGCTTCGCATATAAAGTGTGAGTGTAGAGGGAATCTGGATGGCAGTTTATTTATAGCAAGAATTGCTATATTATTACAGGTCTGTAACGCATCACTATTGATATATTGATGCCGTTAAGTGTATTAACTCGATTATTTCAAGGATGAATTCAATGCTCAACTCTCTAAAATCTCCGTTACTTTTATCAGCAATGTTAAGCGCCACTTTAGGTCTGACAGCATGCTCATCACCAAGTTCAGAAAGTACAGACAGTACGGCAACAGATAGCGCTGCTACTGACACTGCCGCCGACAAACTGGATACCAAGTTTCTGACCATCGCCACTGGCGGAGCATCTGGCCCTTATAACATCATCGGCACTTCATTATCAGAAGTCTATGTCAAAACCTTTGGGGTCAACTCAAAAACACAAACTACTGGGGCTTCAGTCGAAAATGTCAATCTATTGACCCAAGGTAAAGTCGATATGGTATTGGCGCTTAGTGATGTAGTCACCGACGCGGTCGAAGGCAAAAACAACTTTGATAAGCCAATAACCAACATCCAACAGATTGCAGTCTTGTACCCTAATGTGGTGCAAATTGTCACCACCAAAAAATCTGGCATCAAAAATATTGAAGACTTACGTGGTAAGCGCATCGCTGTGGGCGATCAAGGCTCTGGCACAGAAGTAAATGCTCGGACGCTATTAGAAGGGTTTGGTATCACATATGATGACGTTACCGTTGATTATTTAGGCTTTGCGGAAGCAGCGGACGGTATGAAAGCGGGTAAAATTGAAGCGGCTTTCTTTAGTAGTGGTCTGCCAAACTCTTCATTGATGGAGCTAGAGCAGGGCTTAGACTTACAGTTGATCACCATCAATCAAGACAAGCTACAAGAAATCATTGCGACTAAGCCTTACTTTAAGACCTTTGAGATTCCTGCTGGCACTTATGGCAATGACGCCGCGATTCCAACCGCAGCAATCATGAATGCTCTATTGGTTAGCTCTGAGTTGTCTGAAGCAGATGGTTACAAGCTGACCAAAGCGTTATTTGACAATTTAGACGGTCTAAAAACAGCGCACCAAGCGGCTAATGATATTAGCTTAGCAACCGCTCGTGAAGGTATGGTCGCACCTATCCATCCTGGCGCTAAAAAGTACTATGATGAGCAAGCAGCTAAATAAGCGTTTAGGGTTATTGATTGGCGTGGCAGGCATTGCCGCGCTGGTTTTTTTTACGCTATGGCATCTCTTTGTCCGTCAGCCTGTGGTGGAAGTGCGTGTCGCAGGCATCGATGGTGCTAATGATAAAGTTTGCTATTTTGTCGAGCCAAATTTTCAACTGCGCTGGATACACTCTGTAGAAAAACAATGGTGGGAAGAGCAATACCAACGTATAGACAGCAGTAGTACAGAAGACGCTGCATTGCTTCTGACCACCACTTATTTTGAAGCTTTTGGGGCGGGCACACCCTCAACCGAAGCGCTTGCTACGATACAAAAACCTGGCTATCTGGGTTATCAAATCAATGAGAAATTGCCTAAGCTCAATTGGGTGGTCTCACGGCTTACCAAAGGTGAGATTGACTATGGTAACTACCAGATGCTCATTCATCGCTGGGTGCCAGACTATTCTGAAGTAACGATCATGCCGAAAACGTATGGTTTCATTGATAGATTTAACAAGGATTTGTGTCATGAACTCCCAAGTGATGGATCACAATAATGTGACAACGATGTCAGATAACCATATCAATAACGACTTGCCTATACATTCCAACACGGATGCTGATACTCAGGTCGACGCTGAACTCGAGGAGCAAGCCCACAATAAAGCCATATTAGAAAAGTATGATAGAGAATCCATCACAAGGCACATCACTCAAGGGCCAGTGAAGTATTTTATCGCTGGACTTTGCATTTTATATTCACTGTTTCATTTATATATCACCTTTAATCCCATGCCAGCGCTGCTACAGCGCTCTGTACACGTGGGCGTTGGTTTTGCCTTAATTTTCTTAATTTTCCCCGCAAGTAAAAAAAGCAGCCGTCAGCGCGTTGCATGGTATGACTGGATTTGGTTTGCCCTTTCATTGTCTGGCATGGCTTATCTGATATATGAATATCAAGATATCGTGACCTCACGTGGCGGTATGGCCAATCAGATGGATGTGATATTTTCGCTGATTACGGTGGTCTGCGTATTAGAAGGCAGTCGCCGTATCACAGGTTGGATTTTACCGATATTGGCAGGGATATTTTTGGCGTATCCGTTTGTCAGCCACTTAGACTTTATGCCCGATAGGCTGCTGACTCGTCCTTATGATATGGGTGATATCTTTGGTCAATTATTCCTAAAAACCGAAGGCTTATACTCTGTTGCGATTGGTGCATCGGTCACTTTTATCTTTTTATTCATTCTTTTTGGTGCATTCTTAGCGCGCTCGGGAATGGGGCAGCTGTTTAATGATTTGGCATTGGCAATCGCCGGTCATAAAAAGGGAGGTCCGGCAAAAGTAGCGGTGATTTCTAGTGGTTTTATGGGCAGTATTAATGGCTCTGCTTTGTCAAATGTGGTCAGTACTGGTGCCTTTACCATTCCGCTCATGAAAAAGGTTGGTTACCACAAAGATTTTGCCGGTGCCGTTGAGGCAAGTGCCTCTGTTGGCGGGCAAATATTACCGCCAATTATGGGCGCGAGTGCCTTTATCATGGCGGAGACAACAGGCTTGCCGTATAGCACAATTGCGTTGGCGGCCTTATTGCCAGCGATATTGTATTATCTGGGCGTCATTGCGCAGGTGCATTTTCGCGCTGGTCGTCGTGATCTAAAAGGTATCGCTAAAGAAAGCTTGCCAGCCGTGAAAGAAGTGTTAAAAGCCCGCGGTCATATGCTGCTACCGATTGTATTTTTGATTTTCTTATTAATCAGAAATGTGCCCGTCGGATATGCAGCGGCTTATACCATTGGTTTTACTGTCGTGGTTAGTATGCTGCGAAAAGAGACCAGGATGGGTTTCTCTGACATTTTGGGGGCATTAGAAGATGGTGCACGCCAATCGCTCGCGGTAATGGCTGCCTGTGCAGTCGTCGGTATTATCATCGGAGTCGTGAGTCTAACCAGCTTTGGAACGGTGATGACCTCATCAATTGTCACACTTGGTGCAGGGTCGTTATTTTTCACACTTATTTTGACCATGCTTGCCTCGATGGTATTGGGCATGGGACTGCCGTCTATTCCTGCCTATATTATTACGGCAACGATGGCAGCACCAGCCTTAGCTGGCTTTGATATTCCAATTTTGTCGGCGCACATGTTTGTTTTCTACTTTGGTATTTTTGCCAATATTACACCGCCTGTGTGTCTAGCCGCCTTTGCTGGTGCGGGCATATCTGGTGGCGATCCGATGAAGACAGGATTTTTATCGCTCAAACTGGCACTCGCCGGATTTATCGTGCCGTTTATGTTTATCTATAGTCCAGCGATGTTAATGATTGATCCTACTGGGCTTGCGGTAACTGCTAAGGACTTCCCGCTACCACCTATTATCGATATTATCACGGTAGTATTGACGTCAATTACGGGTGTTATCGCACTTAGTGCAGCATTAGAGGGTTATTTTAAAAGCGATATGAGCCCAGTAACACGCGTTGTTTTGGCAATCGGAGCTTTGCTGTTAATCTATCCTGGAATAACGACTGGTCTAGTGGGTGGCATGATCGTTATTGCTATCGCCATCCTTAATACTAGAAACAGTGGCGAGCCAACGCCCACTTTAACCATTTAAGACGTTGCGGTTGAAGGTTTTAAAAATCTATTAAAGCTAAAAAAAGGGTGAATAACATAAAATGTTATTCACCCTTTTTACATGCTCAACTTAATTTTTAAGCATTAGCTCATTAAACCCCGACACTTAGCAGCCAAGTTTGCCTTCTGCTGCCAATGCTTTTTTACTACGGATTGGCGCTGGGCAGTCTTCGCCGTAATATTGACGATCGGCAAAGTAGCTTGAGCGTACCATTGGGCCTGCCCAAATGTTAAAGAAGCCAATTTTTTTACCATAATCCATATAACGCTGGAACTCGTCTGGATGGACATAACGATCGACAGGCGCGTGGTTTTTACTAGGTTGCAGATACTGACCAACCGTAATCATATCCACATTGTGCGCTTTTAGGTCATCAAGCAAAGCATAAATCTCTTCTTCAGTCTCACCAAGGCCAACCATAAAACCGCACTTGGTCGCGATATCAGGGCGACGCTCTTTATAGAGTTTGAGCAAATCTAACGAATGCTGATAGTCAGAACCTGGACGGAAGGCTTTATATAAACGAGGCACGGTTTCGATGTTATGGTTAAAGACATCTGGCGGTGTTTCAGTTAACAAGTCTAGCGCGATATCCATACGACCACGGAAATCAGGCACCAATATTTCAATGAGGCAATTCGGGCTAAGTGCGCGAGATTCATTGAGCACTTCAACGAAATGCATCGCGCCGCCATCTTTTAGATCGTCACGATCCACAGAGGTGATTACCGCATACTTAAGCTGCAAACCTAAAATAGTCTCGGCAGTGTGACGCGGCTCATCTGCATCTAGCTCATTAGGACGACCATGACCGACGTCACAGAACGGACAGCGACGGGTACAGATATCACCCATAATCATAAAGGTCGCCGTACCATCAGCGAAGCACTGCGGTAGGTTAGGGCAGGCCGCTTCCTCACAGACGGTATAGAGCTTTTGCTCACGCAAGGTGGCTTTGATACGAGCTACTTCAGCGGGCGAAGACATTTTAACCCGAATCCAATCTGGCTTTTTCTTGGCCTCGATGGTCGGAATCACTTTAATTGGGATACGAGCAACTTTATCGTAGCCACGTAGCTTTTCGCCTTGAATGGCTTTTTTAGGTTTGACCTTAGCAGCAGGCACATGTGTTTGTACGGCAGTTGTCATAATAAAGTATCTCTTAACCCTTTATAGTATAAGGGTTTATGGAATTATTAGAATGTGTTGTGAGTGAGGACATTATAGCAGAAACTTAGGGGCTAATTTTCAATGAATAATGTTTAACTGATCATTTTGAGGTGGATCATTAAGGCTACTATGGTTTGTCTCGCAACCATAGTTTTAAATATCTATATCAATATTTAACTCATTCAGGGTTTCTATGGCAGCACGAAACGCTTCTTGAGTGGCAGGTGCCCCGCAATAAGACAAGCTGTGCATTAATACTTCTCGAATTTCAGCGACACTTGCGCCATTATTGATGGCACCTCGAATGTGCCCTTTTAGCTCAGTGGGGCTTTTTTGTGCAATTAAAAAAGCAATGGTGATTAAGGAGCGGTATTTGCGCGGTAATACTGAGTCATCTTGCCAAGTGCTGCCCCAAGCGTGTTCGATAATCCAGTCTTGTAATGGTTGGGTAAATCCAGTCGTGCTGTCAAGCGAGCGTTTGACATGTGCCTCACCCATCACGTCAGTGCGAACTTTGAGACCGTTTTGATAATTAGCGTTACTCTTTATATTACTGTTTTCCATGTCGCTGTTTTCTCTACTTTTGTTTTCCACTGCACTACTATCCATATCATTATCCTTAATGTTTATTCGTTTAGTATATGGTTAATAAAAGCTGTTTTTTCAAGCGTTATTTTTCTAAGTGATATTTTCTCTAAGCTATCGTATCAAGATGATATTTTATCAAATAATATCCTATAAAGCGTCTAGCAGTCACCGCGTATTTATTTAATCATAAATCGAGCGGTGCTTGACTAAAATGACAAGCTATATATCGATTGTGCAAGGCTGCTCAATCATATTGTTGATGGTACTATTTATATAATAAATGTTCAATATGAGCCCTTTATAACCGCTTTATGAGCCTTTTAAAGGCTGAGCCATTAACATTTAGGGCATTTTAAGCTATGATTGCACCAATAATTATTCCATCTAGTATATAGACGCAGGCGGTCATGCTGACTACCCACGTAATGTACTAATACTCCCAACTGACGAGGACGACTATTGTGTTAGAAGCTTATCGTAAACATGTCGAAGAACGTGCTGAGCTAGGAACGGTTCCGCTACCACTGAATGAAAAACAAGTAGCAGAGTTGGTCGAACTACTAAAGAATCCACCAGCAGGCGAAGATGCGTTCTTGATGAACCTGCTAGAAAACCGTATTCCTGCTGGCGTTGACCAAGCGGCTTACGTTAAAGCGGCGTTTTTAGCAGCGATTCTTAAGGGTGAAACCTCTTCACCACTTATTAGCAAGCAAAAAGCCGTTCAAATACTAGGCACGATGCAAGGTGGCTACAACGTTCAACCATTGGTTGCTGCACTGGATGACGCGGAAGTGGCACAAGATGCTGCTGAAGCGTTGAAAAAGACATTACTGGTGTTTGACGCGTTCAATGACGTGACTGAAAAAGCAGAAGCGGGCAATGCTATCGCTAAAGAAGTGGTTCAATCTTGGGCTGACGCTGAATGGTTCTTGAACCGTGATGCTGTACCAGCAAAGACGACTTACACGACGTTTAAAGTGACTGGCGAAACCAACACCGATGACTTGTCGCCTGCGCAAGATGCGTGGAGCCGCCCTGATATCCCATTGCATTCATTGGCTATGCACAAAAACTCTCGCGACGGCATCACTGCTGACGAAGAGGGCGTTGTCGGTCCAATGAAGCAAATCGAAGCGTTAAAAGAAAAAGGCCATCCACTCGCTTATGTTGGTGACGTGGTAGGTACAGGCTCTAGCCGTAAATCTGCGACCAACTCAGTATTGTGGCTCATGGGCGATGATATCCCGAACGTGCCAAACAAACGTGGCGGCGGTCTAGTACTTGGTAACAATATTGCGCCTATCTTCTTTAACACCATGGAAGATTCTGGCGCATTGCCAATCGAAAAAGTAGCCGTTGATAATCTAAACATGGGTGATGTGTTTGACATCTATCCGTATGAAGGCAAAATCACTAAGCATGATTCAGATGAAGTGTTGTCTACGTTCAAATTGAACTCACCAACATTGCTTGATGAAGTTCGTGCTGGCGGTCGTATTCCTTTAATCGTTGGTCGTGGTTTGACCAATCGTGCCCGCGCATACATGGGTCTTGGACATTCAGATATCTTTGCTAAGCCAGAAGAGCCAGTTGATACGGGCAAAGGTTTTACCCTAGCGCAAAAAATGGTCGGTAAAGCTTGTGGTTTAGAAGGCGTACGTCCTGGTATGTACTGTGAACCAAAAATGACCACTGTTGGTAGCCAAGATACTACAGGTCCTATGACCCGTGATGAGCTAAAAGATCTAGCATGTTTGGGCTTCCAAGCAGACTTAGTCATGCAGTCATTCTGTCATACGGCTGCTTATCCAAAGCCAGTTGACGTTGAGACTCAGCACACGCTACCTGACTTTATTATGAACCGTGGCGGCGTAAGCTTACGTCCGGGCGATGGTATTATCCATAGCTGGTTGAACCGTATGCTTCTTCCAGATACCGTTGGTACTGGCGGTGACTCGCATACTCGTTTCCCAATGGGTATCTCGTTCCCAGCAGGTTCTGGTCTAGTGGCATTTGCAGCAGCGACTGGTGTTATGCCACTTGATATGCCTGAATCTGTCCGTGTCCGCTTCGTTGGCGAACGTCAGGCTGGTATCACGTTGCGTGACTTGGTTCATGCGATCCCTTATCAAGCGATCAAAGAAGGTCTATTGACCGTTGATAAGAAAGGCAAAATCAACGAGTTTAATGGTCGTATCTTAGAGATCGAAGGTCTAGAAGACTTGACCGCTGAGCAAGCATTTGAGTTATCTGATGCCTCAGCTGAGCGTAGTGCTGCTGGTTGTACCATCACTTTGTCTGAAGCGTCAGTGACTGAGTACTTAAACTCAAACATTACCCTTCTAAAATGGATGATCTCAGAAGGCTATGGCGATGCGCGTACTATCAGCCGTCGTATCGAGCAGATGCAAGAATGGCTAGCGAACCCAAGCCTATTACGCGCTGATGCTGATGCTGAATACGCCATCGATATGACTATCGATATGAGCACTATCAAAGAGCCTATCCTTTGCTGCCCGAACGATCCAGACGATGCAAAAACGTTGGCTGATGTCGCCGGCGATACCATTGATGAAGTGTTCATTGGTTCATGTATGACTAACATCGGTCATTTCCGCGCTGCGGGTAAACTGCTACAAGACGTACCAGCAGGTAGTTTGAAAACTCGTCTATGGATTGCGCCGCCGACTAAGATGGATGCGCGTCAGTTGATGGAAGAGGGTTACTAC
Source organism: Psychrobacter sp. PG1 (assembly GCF_014897815.1). Taxonomy (GTDB): domain Bacteria; phylum Pseudomonadota; class Gammaproteobacteria; order Pseudomonadales; family Moraxellaceae; genus Psychrobacter. Next base: position 36,839 of record NZ_JABUZG010000041.1, on the reverse strand, counting down.
AACATCTACGCTCAAGCCGGCGCTCGTACTGAGATGCCAGGTTGTTCGCTATGTATGGGTAACCAAGCACGTATCGCACCGAAGTCTACTGCGGTATCGACGTCTACTCGTAACTTCCCGAACCGTTTGGGTCAAGGCGCTAACGTATATCTAGCTTCTGCCGAGCTTGCAGCAGTCGCAGCGGTACTTGGTAAATTGCCAACCAACGAAGAATATCAGCAGTATGCTGGTATGCTTGATAGCATGGGCGAGGAAGTGTATCAGTACATGAACTTCGATCGTATGGATTCTTATACTGAAGAAGCCGACAAAATTAACGTTGCTCAGTTGACCTAGTTTTGGTTAAATCTTAAGTTAAAAATTTTTAAGTTATAAAAAAACCCCGTATCGTGATGATGCGGGGTTTTTTGTTTTCAATATCAATAATGCATTTAACTATAATCACGACAGGAGTTGTCGTAATAGACATACGTCTGTACTCAAAATTCTTAAAATATATGTATAATCAAGAAATAAAATTGTCATAGGAATTAAGATGAGTTTTTCAATAGAAATACTATTAGGATTTTCAGCAGTGATAGCAGCTATTACTGTACCACTCATTATCTATTTCCTGCAAAAAAGTAAAAGGAGATTGGCTTATGAAGTTGTTTCAAATGCACAGTTAGTTGGAGTTAAAAGTGAGGTTCAAAATAAGATTAAAATTTATTATGAAAATAAACTTGTTGAAAATGTACATCTAGTATCAATTAGAATCATCAATAGTGGTAACCAACCTATTTCAATAGACGATTTTGCGAGACCAATCAGTATACAACTCGGCAGTAATACAAACATTTTGACATCTGAAGTGTTAGGATTAAATCCCAAAGACTTAGATGTAAGTATTTTGAAAATGCAAAATAGCGTCGAAATTCAACCTCTGTTACTTAATCCAAATGACAGCCTTACTCTAAACATTCTTATAAGTGACTATAGAGGAGGTTTAGAAGTTTCTGCTAGAGTTAGAGGAATTAGCAATATTGAAATTTATAGAAAACCTGAGTCTATAAAAAGTATATTCTTATTTTCATTAGTCGTTTTACTGTTAATTTTAAACTTTTTTAACGCTGTATTTAAGAATAAAATTGGAAGTTTTTTTGGCTTAGATAACCAAAATCTAGCATTGATACTTTTGGGCCCTATCATTATATTTATGTGCTATACGATGGCAAGCCTCTTGTATCAAGTCATTAAGGATTTTCTTATAAGGAAAGTTAGAGAGGTTTATTCTGAAGAAAGTAAGGAATGATCTATCTATAAAATATTAGGTATTTCTCTAGATAGGATTTATATAAATTGTTTACACTTCAAAGTGCTTTATTGAGTCTCTTACTACGATAAGTGTACTGGCTGATTTTTTAACCTATCTTCTGTATAATATAAGGGCAGGCGGAAACCGTGGCTCTGTACTGAATCTATCTTTTCTATCTCGGGACGGACCGATACTTTGACATGCACCTTGCTGTTTAAATACAGGTGCTTTGGAGTCTTGGTTGATGACCTTATCACCGCTCAAACGTCGTCTGACATATGTGATTATCTTTGAGATTATCGCTATCATTTCTTCTACTTTTGTATTGATGAAACTCAGTGGTAGCGACGCGGCAGAATCATTACCAGTTGCTGTGATGGTGTCATTGGCAGCAGTGATTTGGAACTTCTTATACAATACAGCTTTTGAAGCGTGGGAACGTCGTAAGCATGTGGCAAAGCGCACCTTACTCATTCGCAGTGCGCATGCATTAGGGTTTGAAGGCGGATTGGTATTGATTTGCTTACCACTTTATATGATTTGGTATGACGTTGGCTTAATCAAAGCTTTTATGATGGAAGCGGCGTTACTGCTATTTTTCTTGGTTTATACCTTTATCTTTACCTTGGGTTTTGACAAGATATTTACCTTACCGCATCACTATAAGACAGCCTCTGATTCTTAAGAGTTAAAAGTGTTACTTAAAGATATGCTTAATACAGAATTTTCTTGATATCGTATGACCTAAAAAAAAGGCTGCCATTAGGCAGCCTTTTTGATGATAGCGCAAAACAGAGTGTGATCAGGTTATTATTTACCTTGATAAACGGGCTTACGTTTTTCCATAAAGGCGGTAATACCTTCTCTAAAATCATCCGTTTTAGCAAGCATGGTCTGTTGATCCACTTCCATATCGAGCGCTTCATTGAGACCCATATAAGCGTGCGTGTTAATCATATGCTTCATTGACGCCAATGCTTTTCCGGGCAGATTGCTCAGGCGCGTTGCCAATGCCAATACGCTAGCATCCAGCTCGTCGCTACTGACCACATCATTAACCAAGTTTAAGCGTGCCATATCTTCCGCTTTGAGTTTATCGCCAAGCATGACCATCTCAGTGGTTTTTGCCACACCGATCAATTGATTCAGTAAATAAATGCCACCAGCATCTGGTATTAGACCGATATTGACAAAGGCTTGCACAAATTTGGCATTGTCAGCGGCTATGCGAAAATCACAAGTCAGTGCCAAGTTCATGCCAGCACCTGCCACTGCGCCTTCTAATTTGGCGATAATAGGCTTATGAATATTACGCAGCTTTAAGCTAATCTCAGCGACTTCGCCAACCATAAAGTTTAGCTTATTCGACAGCGCCTCGCTTTCCATGCCGTTTTCTAACATCTCACCGATATGACCGCCACTTGAAAAGTTATTGCCTGCGCCTTGCAAGATGATGACTCTGACGTCTTTATCTTCATCTGCATTCGTCAGTGCATTCATCATGGCATCTTTGAGCACTGTGCTAAAGGCGTTCAGTGTCTTGGGATCGTTCATCGTGATGGTTGCGATATGGTTCTCTACTTGATATTCGACGAGAGGGTTTGACATAGTTGATATCCTTAATTGAGTTTTCTATAAAACGTTTTTGGTAACACTAGCTATTGGCAGTAAATGTGACAAATAATGCAATGCCAAATACTATAGCAGTTTGAGCTTATTATAAAAACAGGATCTGTGCGCGCTTAAGACATGATTCAGGTATGGTGTTTTTTGCTGCTATCATATTGCTAAAATTATTAAACCTACCATTCAAAAATAAGGCTACTATCTGTAGAAAGGTTGAATTATGCTAGGGTATGTCCTAAATTCAATCGAGCATTCTCTAAATGGGTTAAAAATGGCTAAATTTTGCCAAACTGCGTCAACTAGCTGATGAATATCTCGATATTATTTGTGCTGTTTTCCTTGTTTGGTGGCAATTTATCTCATTTTTTTCACCATTTTTAAAATGAAGAGACGCCCTAGAAGGCAGGTTTTAAAAGACTGATTTTTTATTTATTAAACCAACAAGGAAGTGGTTATGCCAATTATTAATGCCAATAATGTTGAACTTTATTATGAAGACAGCGCGCCAAATGATAAGCAAAAACCCATCATGGTATTTGCCCACGGTCTGCTGTGGAATACACACCTATTTGACAAGCAAGTTGAGTATTTTAAAGCTGGTTATCGCTGTATTACGTTTGATTTTCGAGGACAAGGTCAGTCTGAAATAACCAAGTCTGGCTATGATATGGAAACCTTAACCGAGGATACATTGGCATTATTAGAGGCGCTAGATATTCATAAATGCCATTTGTTAGGGTTATCAATGGGTGGGTTTGTCGCCCAGCGTGTCGCACTCAAACGCCCTGAGCTATTGCTGTCGCTTACCCTGTTAGAGACTTCTGCTGATCCTGAAGATCCCAAAAACGTGCCGCAGTATCGTAAGCTGGTCAAAGCCATTCGTTGGCTGGGTCTTAAACGCGTGAGTAACAAGGTCATGCCTATTATGTTTGGCAATACTTTTTTGACAGATAAGTTGCGTAAGTCTGATCGTAAGCAGTGGTTAACGATGCTACAAGGCAATCGCAAAGGTGGAGTCATTAAGGCAACGATGGGCGTCATTGAGCGGGCAGGCACCTACGATCAGCTAGGGAGTATTATGGTGCCGACATTAATCGTGGTCGGTGATGAGGACACAGCAATCCCTTATTCAAAGGCTGAACGTATGCATTTTGCGATAGCAGGGTCTAAATTGGCAGTAATCAAGGGCGCTGGTCATACCGCCACCGTAGAAGAGCCTGAGCAGGTCAATCGAGTGATTAACACCTTTTTAGCGGACTGTGTCTAGTTTTGAGTTGGTCTTGAAATAGCCTTAAATAAGGCATCGTTTTAATAATAATAGAGTAATGAAATCTTTGTGCTAAAAAAAGCCGTTATCTTGAATGTGATAACGGCTTTTTTATTGAGCGCATGTAAAAGAGTGCATTTAAAATATTAATTTGAAACATTGATTTGAAATTAGGGCACGTACTTATTTTTAGCCCATTTAGGCGCTTTCGTTCAGGTTCAGGACATGCCTTATTAACCTTAAGGTTTTTATTTATAACCGTGCCGTATAGTCATTATTGCCGTCATCAAGAGTGCCACATGCCTCGGCACGATTGACGATTTCTGTTGCCCACGCGCGATGGGTAGCAGGCTCTAGCATGGTATTATTATATTTAAACACCGCTTTCGCCTCGCTATGCAAGATTGCTTGCGCCTCATCTAAAATGCTCAATGGTACGCAATAGGCTTGTTGCACCAGCGCAATTTGGCTTGGATGAATGACTGTTTTGCCGACCAATCCTAAGCTAACATCGCGGGTCAGCTCTTGCATAAATAGCGTTGGCTGATCCAAATACTCAAAGACAGGCGCTGTTAAATAAAAGCCATGTGGCACAAAGCAGCCGAGCAGCTGATAGGCAAGGGTGCCGATAGGAGTATCATAAACGATGCTGTTTTTGGGACGTCGCAAACGCAATGCTGCAAATAAATCATTGCCACCGATACGCAAAGCAAATACAGGCTGGCTAAAGGCTTCTTTAAAACCAATGGCCAATTCCTGATTATGATGTGGATTAAATAGCGCTGCGGTTTCAAGCGTCGGCATTAATAGTTGCTCAGTACTCAGATTTTGACAGGCCATACGCCAATTGGATAGGCTATACATATCGACTTTTGGCATGACAAAGCCATCAATCAAATCGATATGGGCAAAACCTGAGAGCTGCTCTAACATCGCTGGATGACGCGGACGTATAAATACCAGCGGGCGTGTTGGTTGCTCAATCTGAATGTCGGCATGTTTTGATGGGTCATTGATGCTATCGACATGCGTCGCCCATGTATGCAGCAACGTTTGCAAGCGCTCAATTGCCAGCTCAACATCATTATGGCTAACCGCATCTTCTAGGCAGATGATAATACTATTAATCGTTGGTAATTTATCACGCTTAATGACTTGCCAAATATCTTGGCGAGTTGCTGGCATGTATAGGCTAGCCCCCAACTGATACGGGTGATGCGCATGTGGTTTGAGCATCGCATGACGCTCAGTAATAAGGTGAGCGTAAGACTGGGTATTTTGATAAAGAGTAGACTCGTTGTTTTGCATATCTGACATAATTGGCATCATCAATAGTGATAAGTGAATGGGTATAAAATCTAAGAGGTATCATCAAGTAATATGGCTTAGCAGCAATGACCGCAAACCCAAAAATACGTTTGGTAATGTCAAATTCGTTTAGCCGACAAGAGGGAGTACTTGTACTTTTTTCTTTCGCTGCTTTGAGTTTGAGACGGGTCTGGTTTATAAAAAACGCGAGTGTAGCAATGATTAATGGTCTTCGCTACGTTGCTTGATAAGCGTGATGGCTTGATAGGGATGTATTTTATCACCTAATACACTAACAATGATATTTCGCTGGGCACATAAATGTCTTAGCAGTATGGTATCAGGATGATCAGCGCTGGCTAATAATATGCGTTCAGGGTCACGGCGCAATATCGCCCGTGTTGCCTCTGCAATCGTTGGCTTAATGCGGTTACGATTGGCGATAGCGTAGTCTGCTGCCAGCTTGTCGATTAAAGCAGCTGTCTGATAGCGCGGCTGCTGAAACGTCGGAAAGCACTTCAAAGATGGGGCTAATGCACGGCGCGCTGCATCGATATGAGCGATGAAAGCTAAGCTATGGTCGACCTCAATTAAGTTATCATAAAACACGCTGCGGTGTAGCCCCAATGCTGGCTCGGTATATAAACTTCGCGAAATCAGTCCTGATACCGTACTATTTAATAATCCTGACGGAATTAGCCAGTCATCGATACTAGCTGCAAGCCAAGCAACGCCAGCTGGATCAGCCAGCGTTAATAAGGGAATAACACCTGCGCCTTGATGAAAGATATTGGCAAAGTTTGCATGGCTAGGATCGCTAAATTTTTCTAAACTATGAGCAAGCTCTTGATAAATCGCGCCTTTGCCTGTCCAACCGTCAACAAATACGATAGGACTGTCTGGATGAGCATTCAATATCATTTGTAACGCAACTGGATCAAGTCCGCGGTCGCGAATGATGCTGATACCATAATGCACGCTCGGCAAAGCAGAGCTGCTATTAACGTCTGCTAACGCACGCTGCAACAAAACGCCAACTGGCAAACCTGCGCGTACCAAACTGACTAAGACTAGCGGGCGCTCATTACTAACGGTATGTTCATTTCGAGATTTTTGAAAAATGTGATGTAGCGTATAAGCCAAATTAGTAATGTCAGTGGCAGTCCTCTCAGCTCCTTGCTCTAATGCTTGCGTGTATAGCTGCTCATGCATAGCAGTAGGCGCTTGCTCCAAGGTCAACATATCAGAATAATGACGTTGCCCACTTTGAATAAGTGCTTCTTTTTGACTGACTGGCACATCGGCGACCGCGTTTTTAGCGACTATATCGAGCAGTACGGTCACATCACTGGCAAGATAGCTGCCTGAGCCATATGCTTCTAATTTTTGAACATTAGGGTTCGTTATATGATGGGTCATAAAGTGGCTTCTACTTCTATAAACGGCGGCGATTATTGTTTTTATTTAGGAGAGATTAAGTGTTTAGAATGATTGAGAGCTAAGTCGTTCATGTAACTGACCATGATTGGGCATACCATACCAGTCAAGCAGCTGTAAAAATGGTAAATCAGCCAAACTGTCACCAAAGCCAAAGCTTGGTCGTTGACTGTCTAAATGATTAGCTAACAAGAACTGTACCGCATGGCGCTTATGAACTGCGTGCGGCAATATCGCTAGATTATTCGCATTCACGTGCACATAAAAATCCTGCTCAAAGTCTCGTATTAACGTTGGCAGTTTTGCAGCGAGATCTACTAATGCTTGATGGTCTTTTTGCGCATGTTTAATAGCCAGATAAATGGTTAATTCTCTATTATCAGCGCCATTGTTAAAGCTATCGATATGCGGTGTAAAGACCAGCTGGCTACTGTCATTTTTGCTGTGATTCGCGAATAGCTGGCTCAGCTGCTGCAATTTTTCCTGCAATGGCGCAAGCTTATTATACATATACTGTTGCCACTGGGCTTGTAACATACCGTCTTTGTCAAGAATAATCGCGCCATGAGTCAAAACTTGCCAGCTATCAAAAGGCAGTTTAACACGCTGGATTTCACTGCGGTCGCGTGCCGTCACTACGATTAGATCAGTGCTAGCAAGTAGCCAGTTAAAAAATGTGGCTTGGCGCTGACTCATAAAACTTAATGGCTCGCCTTGTTTGTTAACGGTTGCGCAAATCAAGTTTTCAGCTTCAGTGGTGGGTAAGTCCCATGCGTCAATTTTACGCTGAGTTTGAAATAGCGTATCGTCCAAATCCATCAGCGCGTAAGGCTTAACGATATCAGGATTGGCTTGAAAGAATGGGCTGGTCATAAAGGTGTCCGTAAGGGTTGAATGTGAAAAGCAGAGCGGGATTTAGAGGATAGTTGTAAGAGGACAGTTCTTATAAAATAATTTACAGCGTCGGACTCACCACCAATACATTCTCTAAACCTTTCCACATAGTATCAACGCTATCAGCGGGCGTTTCCACACACAAGACAATCAAATCCCAATCGTTAGGTGTAACGTTATAAGCAAAGTTGGTCATCCCAAGCCCATAATTATCATTAAAACTTAGCATCGAGGTAATTGCGCCACCAAGCGCAATCGGTGAGCGGGTTAACGCACTAAAATTAACCGTATGCTTACTATTCTCTACATGCGTATGTTGTGCAAGCCATTCCGCCAATAAAAACGGTAACCAGACAAACTCATTACTGCCCAATACTAAGATACGCTGTGGCAACTGGTCTTTATCAAACGGCTCTTTCTCAGGTTGAGCTTGCTTGTTAAAAACGTTAAAGGCAGTTTGAAACCTCAAAAGATAATGATCAAACCCATCGGTGCTATCTAGGGTTGGGAAACGTCCCCAATTACCAGTATTACCTAGAGACTGACTGCCTGCTTCAGTTGTATCAACCGATGGCATCGTGATCGGTTCGGGATTGGGCGCATCCGTCCAAGTCCATGCACCAGACAGTAGATGATGACGTTGAAAGTAGATATTGGGCAGGCGTTTTGCGATTTGGTCAGATACAGCCTCATTTACATCGGCTGCATTCTGATTCTGGTTTAAAGACCAATCAACCAAAGTGGTAAGATGTACTTGCTCTAACTGGTCAAGTCCTGCGTTACGAAGGGCTGTGACGACATTGACGCAAGTATTGCCCGTCGATGCTTCATCATCCACCATAATCAAGGTTTTGCTCGCTAGTAACTGCGCTTGGGTCACTGTATCTGCACTTTGATAAATGAGATGCTGGCTGGCATGACTGTGGTCTTCGCTGAAAGTGGTTAATAAAGAGTCGCTGCTACTGTCATGACTGTCATGACTGTCATCATGTTGCGCATGACGCGTAGAGTTCAATAGTAAGGAATTGGGATAACGCGTTTGCAGCGCTTGGTGCACACCAGCCGATAAGCCAACCGCCGTCTCTGCCATACCAATGACTAAAATCGGCTCAGGCAAATCGCTAGGAACCAAATTCGCCAAGTCAGTAAAAGCATGACGCATGATGCTAGGAGCTACTGGAATATGACGACCTAATACTTTTGAGACAAACAGAAAGGCACGTTTTGGGTTAATGCGTTGTGCAAAGCCAAGTAAGTCTTCTAATTGATAATCGTTACTTGGTTCTGCCCCATTTTTCGTAGTGGCTGAATTGGTTTGATAGGTTAAATCAAGATTGCCGCGTGGTAGGGTAATGGTCGTGCTGTGTTGCTTATTTAACATTTATTTTCCTTTGATCTTTCAGTTTTCTATATCGTTGTAATGATTGCTTAACCCTGACAACCTACTAACCACAAAGCACCACGGCTTTTTTTACTTAATTGCGGCGTAGTCAGCGGCGCAGCTGTCGTGCGTAACATGCCAGATGAGTCAGATAAATTATCTAAACTAATTCCAGCGCTCGCGAGTAGGGCGGATAATAACTGAAATTTCACCGCATAGTTCATATTTTGTGCATGTTCATGGACGAGGCTGGACGTTACCATGCCGATAACTTCACCAGTCGGCAGTAATAAAGGGCTGCCGCTAGAGCCTGGCTGAATAGGCGCAGTAAATTGCAGATAGCGAATATCATCGCCAAACCCTGTCAGTCCTGAGATGCAGCCTTGCGTTACTTGTAATTGGCTACTCAATCCTGATAACGGAAATCCTAAGGTGGTGATGGTTTCACCCAAATTATCAGTACAACGCTGTGCTAAGGGTAAATAACTTGGCAGCGGCTCGATTACTCTAATAATGGCTGAATCACTACCGATATCGCTGAGTACCACTTGCGCTTCACGATCGGGCTGCCCTTGCTGACGCACACCAATCATCGCCGCCGATTCAATGACATGATAACAAGTCAGTAAATGATAGGGATCGATAGCAAACGCTGTCCCTGTCCAAGTTTCACCAGACTGAACTTGTCTGGGCGGACGTGCGTCACTGTTAGGATAACCTTGCTGCTGTGCGCGCTGGGCATCTTGGATAAGGGCATGCGTATCTGGCGGACGCATATCAAGGCTCACTTGTACATGATGCTCAAGACTTGCCAGTCCTTGGGTGGAGCTTTCACCAAGGGCACGGCATTTAAATTTTCCATTGCGTCGGTATATCTCTAATATGATCGCCGCCTTGACATGGCGCTCGCTTGCGGTAAATTCATAACGAATATCGCCCTCATTGAGGGTTAAGTTTACCTGGCTCAATTCAACGGCAGGTAAGTTTAGGCTTGGCTCATGATAAACATAAGCAATCAGTTGTAAAAAACTTGCACCTTGTTTATCAAATAATGCAGGCAAATCCAATTGCCATGCATTTGGATCATCTTTGCTATTGAGCTGCGCCCATTCCTTCGGTTCATGAAGATAAGCAGGACTACAAGCGGCTTTTCGATGCTCATCCAAAGGCAGCCATAGTAGCCCAAGCTGCTCGCCAAACTTTGACTGATCTGTCGTTGCAAAGGCGACCGAACAATTCGCTGTCGCGATGACCGTATTTGCCCCTAACACTAACGTGGTTTGTGCTGTCATCGTTTGCCTCTTATTGAATATATTCGGTTGCCATGGATTTATTATTGTCGATTCATTGCCGTCAGCTTTTTATATTATTATTTTGACTTATTTAGTGATGTCTTCTTCAACCTTTACACCGACCATAATAGAGCGTACTTGGCAGGGGGTTATTTGTTGCGCGATATCAGCCAATATCGGTTTATCGGTTAAGCCTAGCCAATAAGCAAATCCAACTTGGGTTAAATCCACACCGCTATGGGTGGTGTAGTCGATGCCACCAGAAGGGCGGCTATTAATCTCAAGCACACGGTGCTGACCGTCATCATCAGCTTTGGTTTGGACACTGACGATGCCATCGCAGCCAAAGGCTTTTATGAGTGGAATGACGACATCCATGACCGCTTGCTCGTAGCCGATATGCTGGATTTTTCCTGTTTTATAGCGGGTGACAGCAGCCAATACTTCGCCATATTCACAGACGACATCGATAGAGTACTCTTGCCCTGACAAATAAGGCATTAGCAGCATGGGAATTGGGCGTTCCTGCACCATGACACTGTTTGCATAGGCATTAATAAATTGCGTGGTATTGATTTTTTTCTCTTCGGTAAAGTATAAATGCTCAAAGCTATCATATTGCTCATCTACTTCTTTGCCCATTTCTTTAACTTTGCCTAATCGCCAAAACCCTTGTGCAAAGATTCCCGTGACCGGTTTGACGCATAATGGTTGGTGACCGTACGTAGCAAGTAATGCTTCAAGCTCTGCGACATTATCAAAGCGCCACGCCTCGGCAACGGGAATATTATGCTCATGACACTGCTGCATAAAGGCAAACTTATCATCTATTACTTCTAACGCTGCCACACTCGTTGCACCCGTCAATAAACGAATACCAGCCGCGTCAAACGCCTCACGGTGGGCTTGGTAATCAATACCATTGCGCCCAGTGAGCAGTACTTTTACGTTGCTTTTCTGAGCTTGCTCTAACACAAACTGCCAACGCGGCATCAATGGCTCAATAGATTCGAGTACGACTTGCTCATCGTTCTCTATGGCGCTCGCAGAAGGCTCACGGTAAACGCTATCGGCAAATTCAAAAATCTCAGGTCTATTGTGGCGGTGTGAAGCGATAATGTTGAACGGAGTATCAGCGTGATTTTTTAGGGTTTGCAGGCTGGCTAACATATCACGCTGGCTTGACTGACCTTCAGCTAACCAAACGGCAGGTGATGCGGCAGTTGATGTTGTATGATCGTTATCGTTAGCAGGGGTTTTCATAATTCTCTCAGCATTATCGTAGGTTTTAGATATAATTGAATAATTCACTATCGTCATCGCAACACCATCAGGAATATAAGCAAGCCTCAAACAGCAATCAAAAAAACAAGCCGTAATATTGCTAATAGTAGGGGCTATTATATACAAATGCTAAGCGTTATAAATGCTGCTGACAAAATAGCATGGAGGATTTGTAAAAATATTTTTTAGGGTCATTGGCACGTTATTGAACGGTCGTACGCTTTAAAAGTCAGCGGCCATCCATGCTACTATATGACAATTATTAGCATAACAAACACACGCACATAATAAATAATTCAAAGGATGTATGATGAGCCAAATCCAACCTCAACAACTGATTGCTGGTGCCAATGCGCCACTGCCAACAGATCATATTAGCATTCGTATTTTAAGCCAAAGTGCAGTCGATTGCGCGGCATATCGCCTGACAACTGACGGTAAAGTACGCGGCGATGGCGACATGATATTTTATGGGCAGACACGTAGCGATGATGGCAGTGTGAGTTTCCGTGGTCATGATAGCGATGGGTTTTTTGATATCAATTTACCTGCGCAGCCTGCAAATATTGAGAAGATAGCGTTAGCGTTTTCTAGTGCGCAGCCGCTTGCTCAAGTTGGCGATGTCGATATTCAGGTATTGCAAGGCAGCCAAGTGCTGATGACTTGCCAACTAAGTGCAGCCGGACGTAATGAAAAAGCCATTATTTTAGCGGAATGTTATCGCCGCCAAGGTAGCTGGAAGTTCCGTTTTATTGCCCAAGGTTTCGAAGGAGGGCTGAAGCCTTTGTCTGAGCATTTTGGTGTAGAGATTGCTGATGAAGCGCCCGCTCAAAGCCCTGTACAAGACCAGTCACAAGGTCAAGCTCAGCCCATCAATACGCAGCGCCCAATTAATACGCAGAAAGCAGGTAGTGCACCTCAAACAAGCACGCCGCCGCCAATTCCTACAGCTTCTCCAAATCCGTCAATTAACCTAAGCAAAATCACTTTAACCAAAAATCAGTCTAGCATCAACCTAAAGAAACGTGATGACTTTGGTAAAATCTCTGTTAACTTAAACTGGAACCAAAATCCGACTGCCAATCAGCAAGCACCCAAAAAAGGCTTGTTAGGCGATCTTTTCAAACAACATAAAGCGGGCGGTATTGACCTTGATGTTGGGGCGATGATTCATCTAAAAAATGGTGAAAAAACCTTGATTCAAGCCTTGGGTAATCGCTTTGGTAGCTTAACATCAGCGCCTTACGTGTGTTTGCGTGCTGATGATAGAACGGGACAAGTCAGCGGCGGTGAGTGGCTAGATATTAACGGTCAGCAGTGGTCGCAGATAGAAGAGGTGTTTATCTTTGCTTTCATCTATGAAGGTGCACCAAATTGGGCGCAAACCGATGGAGTGGTGACCATTCATGTGCCCGATCAGCCACCGATTGAGACACGTCTTACAGAAGGGACAGGTAATTTGCCAATGTGTGCGATTGCGCGTCTGGTCAATCAGCAAGGTAGTATCAACGTTGAACGTATTAACCAGTATTTTAAAGGACATCAAGAGATGGATAAAGCCTTTAACTGGGGCTTTAGCTGGAAACGTGGTAGTAAGTAATAGCTTCGATAATATCCTGTAATGCAAAAAAGCCAGCCCATCTAATGATAGATGGGCTGGCTTTCTAAGAGTCATTAATTATTAGTTGTATTACTTGCTCTTTTTATTTTTTAGAAGTGTGTTTATTTTCATACCTATCTAATTGACTTTGTAACTGTGTTAGCTTTTTATTAATCATTTCACGATTTTTTGCTGACTTCATCCAATTGGGTAGTCTTGAAGGCATGCTGGCATTACCAGCATCGGCTGTTCTTTCTCTTAATGTTGCATTGATATAACTATGTAATTCAGTTAAATGGTTCTGATTAAATGCCCAAATTTTGCCAAATCGGCAGGGTACTTGTAAGAAAAGAGGAAGCCAAAATCAGCGTCAATAGCTAACCTTGCATCATAACGTTGGTATTTATTCGCTCTTTCTACGGGTACTGTATTGGTTTTACCACAATTTGAGCAGTCAATAGCAATAGTAGAGGGTAAAGCTTGTTTATAGGAGGATATTATTTCTTCATTAGCAGTCAATTGTGTACCACAAAAGCTACACGGGCAATCTCCTATTAAATTACATTGACCTACCCAGTCGGCTTGATCTTCATTTTTTACTAATGATAATTGGCAGTGTTTACAGACAAATTTAGCACACCAAACTTTGCGTTCACTTTCTATTCTGTATTGATGTTCATTTTCAACTTTACCTACAGTGCCACATTCGATACAGCATACTATACTTTGCTCGGCATAATAAGTTAGCCTGTAACCGTTATCAATGTGTCTTGCTTGCATATCTCTTTCACACTCTGAGCTTATTTTATTCATATTATAATAATCAAAAAAACAGCTCAACGAAAGTCGTTAAGCTGTTTGTATTGAAAATAATGAAATTTAAAAATAGATCAAAGATTACGCATGCGGCGTAATAGCAGGCATCAAATCATGAAAGGTGCGACCAGAAGCCGTTTCACCAATCGCATGCATTTTCCACTCATTATTATGACGATATACTTTTGCCATAATCATCGCGGTATGACCACCTTGCGCTGATAAATTGTAGCGCGCGACTTCCTGATTGTTATTGGCATTGACGATACGACAAAATGCATTTTCTACCGTTTCAAACGTTTGACCAGTGAAACTATTGACCGTAAATACTAGAGAGACGACATTGGCAGGGATTTTTGAAAGATCGACATTGATAACTTCGTCGTCACCATCGCCGTCGCCAGTGCGGTTATCACCAGTATGGACGATACTGCCATCTTTTGATTTCAGCTGACTGAACCAAATCGCATCGATGGCTTGTTTATTGGTATCAAACATGATGCACGAGGCATCTAAGTCAATCGAGTCGCCGCCGCTACCGCCACCAAATAATTTACCCAAGAACCCACCTTTTTTCTCTTGTGGTCCTTGCGCCACGTCCCAGCCTAGACCCAGTTTTACTTGGGTAAGCTCGCCGCCCGCTTCTTTGCTTAGGGAGATTTTCTGACCTTTTTGTAAGCTAACTGCCATTTGATTATCCTTATAATAGTTATTTGAAAATTATAGTTGGGTAAAAATCATAGTTGTTTTAAAAGCGCTATAAAATATTGCCAAGTAAGCCGCTATTGCCGCCTCGACCGCCGGAGCTAGTCCCTAAGACGCTTTGTAGCCAGCCTTGGTAACTATCACGATTACGAGAGCAGATAATGACTTTGCCTGAGCCTGAGAAGTTTAAAACCATACCTTCGCCACTGGTGACCGAATTGATAATATTGCCCATGAAGCCTTTTTTCTTACTGGTGGCGACTGAGAGTTTGTATTCCAAACGCGAGTCCCAACAGACCACATGACCGTTATCAATGATGACGTCTTTACCAGGTTCAACATCAATCTCAAATAGTGAGCCGAAACCTGATACCACTACCTGACCTTGACCTTGCGTCTGCATCACCATAAAGCCACCAGTATCACCGAAGACGGCGCCACCTAGATTACGTTGAATCTTAGCCTTCACATCGACACCCGTTTGCGCCGCGACAAATGCGCCGTCACTGAGCGTATATTGCTGTGCACCGCAATCAATGATTTGCATATCACCGTCGAGCGTTGGCGCAAGTAAACAATCGCCTTCACCATTGACTGCTTCGATTTGCTGTTGAAATAGTGACTCGTCGTTGGCAAAACGGCGCATAAGTGATTGCATCAGACCGCCTTGCAGCTTGCCTTTTAGCTCAAGGTTTGATTCCATCATCACCATTGCATTGGCTTCACAATAGATGGAGTCGCCTTTTTTGAGGTTACAATGAAGAAATGGTTCAATGGTACCGATCAAGCTAAACGTGGCGGTCATAGGGTGCGAATCCTTATATCAGTATTCTATATGTTTATAAGTCATATCTGTAAGTCGGCTTAACCATAGATTTTCGCTAGCCTATTACTTTTAAAGCCATCAAATGCGATAGTAGGGCACACTTGATGGCTTTTCGGGCTTATATTATTAGCGTTAGGTGTTAGTTAGCTCTTAAACATTAACGCCATAAGAAGCCGCTAATGGTCCAAGACCACCGCTGAAGCCTTGACCAACGGCACGGAATTTCCAGTCGCCACTATGGCGATACAATTCACCAAAAATCATCGCGGTTTCGGTGCTACCGTCTTCTGATAAGTCATAACGTGCGATTTCAGCATCGCCATTGTCGTTAACGACACGGATATAAGCATCGCCCACTTGACCAAAGTTTTGATTGCGGCTTTGACCTTCATAAATAATCGCACAGATAGCGACTTTGCTCACGTCAGCTGGAATGCTAGCAAGATTGATTTTGATTTTTTCATCATCGCCGTCGCCTTCACCAGTACGGTTATCGCCTGTGTGCTCAACCGCGCCATTGTCTGACTTTAAGTTGTTAAAAAAGATGAAATCTTGGTCATTACGTACTTTGCCTGCTTCATTGACCAAAAAGCCAATTGCATCTAAGTCAAACTCTTGACCGTCAGTAGCACGTGGATCCCAGCCAAGACCGACTGTAATATTGGTTAAACCCGGCGCTTCTTTTGATAAGTTTACGTTGCCGCCTTTTGTTAAGCTAATAGCCATATAAATATCCTTTTGATTAATAATTGAGTGGATTGAATGATAAAAAAAATAAACTAAAATAGTGCAGTGGTCGATATATAAATGCAAACAATGAATAAATTTACTCGTATGCCACGCCCTGCATATCATTACGATTTACTATACTAAGCGATTGCTTACTAAGCAAGGCGTATTTTGTGTGATTACGATATGATTACTAAGGGACATATCAATGCTGCAAGTCTGATACTTTTTAACCGTCCGAGCAACAGTCGTTAAGGTGTTGTTATCAAAAAGTAAATTAGATCGTCAGGCAGTGCAACATAAAAAAGCACTTATTCAACGAGTGTCAAATAAGTGCTTTAGAGCAAAAACGGGTCATACCAACTGCTTTGGTACAACCCGTCTATTTTTAAACTAACTTTATCTATCCACTTTATACTGTTTGATATTAAAAATTTTTGCTTGGTTTTTTAACATCGAACGAGCATCAAGTAATTGATTTGGCTTCTCGCTTACGATAATTGAGTGAAGCGACAAACGCCCAACCAATAAAGGTAATACCAATCAGACCAGTGATAAGCTCTGGTACATGGAATTTCACTGATAGCAGCATGATGATAGCTAAAGCACCGATAGCATAATGCGCGCCATGCTCAAGATAGACATATTCATCAAGGGTGCCTTTGTCGACCAAGAAGATAGTCATCGAACGTACAAACATCGCACCAATAGCCAGACCTAGCATAATAACGATTACGTCATTAGTAATCGCAAATGCGCCAATCACGCCATCGAAACTGAATGAGGCATCAAGGACTTCTAGATATAAGAAACCGATGATACCACCTTTCATAATCGCGCTAGTTGCAGCACCAGTACTATTACCTTGAGCATCTAGTTCTTCTTCAAGATCACCCTCTAACATACCAGAAACCACTTGTACGCCAAGGTAAACTAAGATGCCCCATACGCCAGCGATTAGGACCGCAGCTGATTGCTCAGGCTTGGCAAATGATACGGCAATCATCAAGACGATAAGCGCAACGAAGACGCTCATGGCATCGACTTTACCTAATTTTGCCAGACGGCTCTCAAGCCAATCGAACCAGTGTACTTCTTTTTCATCAAAGATGAAGTTTAAGAAGACGAGCAATAAGAAAATACCACCAAATGCTGAGATTTCGGCATGATGCGCCAATAGTCTGGCTGAGTATTCTTTAGGATCGTTCAATGCCAAATCGATTACTTGCATCATACCAAGGTCAGCAGTAACAGCGACGATAACAATAGGGAATACCAAACGCATACCAAAGACGGCGATTAAAATACCTACCGTTAAAAATATCTTTTTCCAAAACTCGTCCCAGCCCTTAAGGACTGAGGCGTTGACCACCGCATTATCAAACGATAATGAAATCTCCATGACGGCCAAAATAGCGGTAATAGATAGGGTGGTTATCATACCGCCCATACCGCCATGTGAATATCCCCACCATGCCGCGACCGCTAGGGCGATGGCGGTGAAAATAAAGTCTAAATAAAAATGTCTCATGACACATCCTGTCTGGTTGCATAAAGCTAAGGTCGGCCTACTATAGGCACAAACCACAAAAAAAGCGGTTATCGCTAACCACTTTTTTTGCATAATTCTAAACGAAACATAAAGCATTACTAGTCATTTAGCTATGAATGATTGTGACTATTTTGCAACCATATTTTACAGCCATTATCATTGCTAATGGTGAGTACAAATAGAGGGCTAATACTTGCTTTATATTTTGAGTTTAATGGTCATATAGTAGTCTAAGCATGAATAAATTATCAAATTAGATAACAACGCCATACTGTTGACACATGGCTTGCAAGCCGCCTGAATAGCCTTGACCAACGGCACGGAATTTCCACTCACCGTTGTGACGATAGACTTCGCCAAATACCATTGCTGTTTCAACAGAGTAATCTTCTGCCAAATCAAAACGTACCACTTCCGTGCCTGTCTCTTCATTCACGACACGAATAAAGGCATTGGCAACTTGACCAAAGTTTTGACTACGAGCCGCCGCATCATGAATAGTAACAGTGACGACAATTTTATCCACATCAGCAGGTACTTGAGTCAGGTTTACTTTGACGACTTCATCATCGCCATCACCTTCGCCAGTGCGGTTATCACCAGTATGCTCAACCGCGCCATTATCAGACTTAAGCTGATTATAAAAGATGAAATCATGGTCGCCACGTACTTTACCCGCCGTGCTGAGCAAAAATACACTGGCATCCAAATCAAATTCAGCGCCAGAGGTTGCGCGTTCATCCCAACCAAGACCGATAAGCAGTTTGGTCAAATTTGGGTCAGTTTTGGTAAGCGATAAGTTACCGCCTTTATTAAGTGATAAAGCCATGGTGTTATCCTTGTTATTAGAGTGATTGAGGGTTTGATAGTTAAGTTATATAAATAAAAACAATCGCAATAGTGGGATTAAAGCGCTCGTAAATCTACGCTTCACGGTTGCTTAGCTAGTATTTAGTGACGCTCTATCATAGCAACAAAAAATGACCCAATCAAAGCTGATTGGGTCATTGTTATGTGTACGACCAGACTGACTATAAAAGTTGGCGTCTAAATGCGGTGGTCAACCTTTATATCCATCCATAAACCTAAATTATCAGCCCTGACGATGACGAATCTCAAAACTTTGATGAATGGGCTTTTTAATATCAAAATCAAAACCAATGGTTTTTTGCGTGATATCAATAATTTCATAACGCTCAGTTAACTGCTCATCGAGCTCAAAGCGGGTAAAGTTATTTGAAAAATACAAAATCCCGTCAGAGGTCAAGCGGTTCATCGCGCGATTAATGAGGGCAGAGTGGTCGCGCTGCACATCAAAGGTACCTTGGAACTTTTTCGAATTCGAAAAAGTCGGTGGATCGATAAAGATGATATCAAATTGTTCAGTATTGTCTTTAATCCATTCAAAGATATCGGCTGCGACGAATTGATATTTATTGCGGCTAACGTCCAGACCATTTAATACAAAGTTTTGCTTACCCCAGTCTAGATAGTTCTGTGACAAGTCAACGCTGGTGACTTTTTTCGCGCCAGCAAGCGCTGCATGTACACTTGCCGTACACGTATAAGCAAATAAGTTCAGTACGGATTTATTACGACTGTTGTCTTTGATACGGGCACGCATATTACGGTGATCAATGAACAAACCCGTATCTAAATAGTCCGTAAAGTTGACGTAAAAATACGCACCATCTTCACGTGCAACATGAAATTTACCACGCTTTTCTGTGGTGTTCTGTTTGCTATATTGGTCATTACCAGACTGGCGTGCACGGGTCTTGATAAATATTTGTTCACGGTTAATACCAAAAACTTCACGAATACCCATTAGTGCCAAGTTGAAGCGTTTTTTAGCCGTCTCAGGTGGAATGGTTTTTGGTGGCGCATATTCTTGCACGTGCACATAGTCGCCATATAAATCGACGGCGACTTTGAAGTCGGGCAAGTCAGCATTGTAAACGCGCAAATTACTAATCTTGTCTTTTTTAGCCAACTTCTTCAGCTTGGACAGGTTTTTTTGCAAGCGGTTGATAAAGTCTTGTCCTTCTTCCACTTCAATCTCACGTTTTTCGAAGCGACTAACGAGATTGCCCGTTTGTCCCGCAATCAACGTGCCATAGCGGAAATAAACGGTGATAGCACCATTATGACAGCGTAAGGTTTTTGGTTCTTTGATAGGTAAGATATCAACTTGCTCAACATTAGATGCCAATATGCCAAGCATCGGATCAATGCCGCTACCAGCAAAGCTGTCTTGCAAAATAAGTCCAATCGCCTGATATAACGGCTTAATCATCTCTTCGTCACCCAAACGCTCACCATAAGGTGGGTTGGTGATGATTAGAGGATTGCTCAATCGACCGTCATCGACCAATGGCTTCAAAATAGTGCTCAGCTGGTCAAGCGCACGCGTCTCAAGATCAAGCAGTGGTAATAAATCTTGCAAACCTGCGGCAATCAGGTTTTTCTCTGTTGCTAAAATCGCGCCGCTATCAGCATCAAAACCCAAAATCAGCGGTAATGTATCTGGTTGCTCATTAGCAATTGCTAAGGCTTCGCGAAAACGTGTCTGGGCATCATCGATCATCTGTTGCCATAAGGCATCGTCATGATGCTGCCATTGGTAAAAACCAAATTGATTGGCGGCTTTATCGATACCCACAGCATAATCGCAATGCATGAGTAGTGCTTCAATAATAAAGGTGCCAGACCCACACATTGGATCAATTAGCGCATTATAAAAAGGTGCATTGCCAGCTTCATTTTTCTTGTGCCAGCCTGCACTATATAGTAGAGCCGCTGCCAAGTTTTCTTTGAGTGGCGCTTCAGTCATTGCCACACGATAACCACGGCGATGCAAACTGGTGCCTGATAAATCTAAATACAGCTCAGCTTGCTTATCATTCACGGTTGCAAATATAGAAAAGTCTGGATTTTTACTATCGACGTTAGGACGGCTGTCATAAACTTCATTGAACGTATCTGCAATCGCATCTTTGATACGTAGCATCGCAAACTGTTGACTGACGGCGACACGCTTGTCGACCGACAGACGAATGGCAAAGGTTTGCTCTAAACTAAA
This sequence comes from Psychrobacter sp. PG1, assembly GCF_014897815.1. Taxonomy (GTDB): domain Bacteria; phylum Pseudomonadota; class Gammaproteobacteria; order Pseudomonadales; family Moraxellaceae; genus Psychrobacter. The sequence continues at coordinate 15,746 of NZ_JABUZG010000041.1, read as the reverse complement.
CTGCTCAATCCAATTGACCGATTTTGCCAAGCCATAAAGTTGCTCAGCCACATCGTATTCGGCATTGATGTTTTTGCGTTTAATGAGCATTAATACCCGCGAGGCGACACGTGACCACAAACAAATGCTATATAAGTCACGCAAAGTACCAGTAACTGCCAGACGGCCTGTACTTTTGATTTCACTTGCAATACCAAAACTTGTCAGCTCAGTTTGGAGTGGTGCCTCAAGCCCATCGGCACAGGTGATAATAAGGTCAAGCGACAATTCTGGTGAAGCTGCTGTTAGAGATGCGGGCGCGGTTGTTTCGGTCATACGGATACCTGTGGGCTAAATTGATAAGTAATGCACATCATAAAATAAGATGTTTAACCGCCAATTTTACCATAATTCAGGGCAGGATGGTTTAAAGTGGTGGTGTTTATCAAAGAGAGATTCAGCAACGCTATCTTTCACAAAATCATGCTTATCATCCTAAAGATGAAAACCTTAAGCCTAAAAATTGTGGGATAAATTGCTCAAGAGATAAATAATATAATGAGCTTATTTATCCGCTTTGCTCAGTGGTGGTGTTTCTGACACGACCTGCGTTGTAGTCGCAAAAGGTTTAGTGGCAATAGGATAATCCACATCCTTTGGCATAAGCAGACGCATATGAGGATAAGGAGTAGAAATATTAGCGGCATCAAAGGCACGCTTGATATCTTCTTTTAGACCTTCCTTGATTTTGGGCATGCGCGCGACAGCGGCAGGCTTGACCCAAAAACGCACGATAAAGAACACTCCGTATTCACCAATTTCATCCACGGTGGCCGAGGTTTCAGGACGGCTGAGTACCACATCGGTGTCAGTAAGCACCTGCAAAATTTCCTTGCGAGCAGTATCGACATCATCTTCAAAGGCGATACGCACACGAATATCGAAACGTATGAAGTTCTTGGAGGTTAAATTGGTCACCTCAGAGGAGGCAACGTTAGAGTTGGGAATAATGACGGTGATGTTGTCTCGCGTCAAAATATGGGTGGTGCGTAACGCAATGAGTACGACGCGACCCTCGTTGTCATTGATATGAATCCAGTCGCCAACTTGAAAAGATTGTTCGAGTAAAATGGTAATACCTGCAATGAAATTAGCAAGCGTTGACTGGGCAGCAAAACCGACTGCCAAGCCCACAATCCCTAAACCTGCGACCAATGAGACGATATCGAAACCAAATTGCGCCATGACGCTGGCAAGTCCGAGTACTAATAGCAGCACTGACAAGATGTTTTGAAGCAGCTGCTCTATAGAAGCATTGAGACCATAATGCTGTAACACCTTATGGATAATCTGTCCAGATGACGCCCAAAGTACATAATAAATACCCGCCCATGTACTGGCTTTTGCAGTAGCTTTGATAGTCTCTGGTTCAAAATAAATCTGACTCATAATGGCAATCAAGCTGGCAACTATCCAGATATAACGCAAGACTGAACGGACAATCTTAGTACGGCGCTCATTCAAGCGGATTTTTGTCCTACTTTGCTTAAGGATATAAATGGCAAGCCAATAAAAAAATCCCAACACTGCCAGCAGTATTAGGATTTTGATGGCAGTACTAGCGAGCTCTACCGCTTGAGACGACCAATCAAGTGACTCTTCATCGACAGAGCCGCCAAGCGCAAGGTAGAGGCTAGTATGCAGGTCACGAACAATCTCTTTAAAAAAATCAGTAATACTAGCGATTGCCATTTTTTGGTCCATGCAGAGTTTTTTAAAGTATCTCAAGTCGTCAGTGCTACCAAACACAACATGAGTGATGATTAATAAGGCACATCCTTGTTTTGAAAGTGTAGCTGAGCTGATGCTTAAAAGCTATCTTCCTGTGTGTCTTGGTATTGATAAGGTATTGCCATTTTATGTTGAACATCGCGTAACGCGGTACGTAAGCCCTCTAATATCGTAGGATGATAAAAAGGCGTATCGAGCATGGCCTTAACACTCAAATCATTGGTAATCGCTGCCGCTAAAATGTGTCCAATATACTCGGCATCAGGACCCACCATACTAGCGCCTAAGATTCTATCAGTTTTTTTACAGCAATAGATATGTAGCAGACCACAGTTGACACCCTTTACGCGACTACGGCCTTGATTATCGAAGCTGACGCTACCGATGACATATTCTAAGCTTGTATCCTGTTGAATGTCTGGTAGAGACATGCCGACGTTAACGATTTGTGGTGAGCAAAACACAATCGAGAAGGGCGTGGCGGGCGGGCGAATATGAGCGGCGTCTTCATTCTCGCAGACCATGCTTCCAGCGCTATAGCCTTCATCACTGGTCACATGCAATAGTGGAAGGTTGGCGTTGGCATCACCAACGATATAGACATCTAAATCACCAATCTGACCTGTTTTTTTATTCAAGTGCTTTGGACGATCTTTGTCGTCAAGCTCAACGTCTAAGTGTTCGACTCCCAGCGGTTTGATATTATTGCGGCGACCGGTCGCAACCAGTACATACTCACCTTGCCATTGTTGCGACTCTCCAGCACTGTCTTCATAATCAATGAACGCGGCTGAATGGTCATTATCCGTGGCTGTTTGCACGCCGACATCACTGATTCTGCTGCCCAAATGCATGGTCAATTCGCGGCTTAAGCAATCGATAGCTTTGTTATTGATATCATCGTCTTTGAGACCTGCAACACGTTTGACACGATTAAACAAAGTTACTTCTACGCCTAAGCGTTTAAAGGCTTGCGCAAGCTCTAGTCCGATAGCACCTGTACCGACGACGGCCATTGTTTTTGGTAAATTTGTGAGCTCAAAGATCGTATCAGAGGTGAGCATGGTGTCACCAAGCTTATCTGCCCAGCCATCTGGGATAAATGGAGAGCTGCCCGTGGCGATAATGATTTTGTCAGCGGCAATCAGCTCATCATTGACTTCAATGAATCCTTGGTTATTGATATGAGCGCGTCCTGAGATTTTTTTGTGATCAGGCCAGCTATCTACTTGAGCTTTGACGTAGCTAGCAAAATGAGCACGCTCGTCCCGAACGCGCTGCATGACTTGCTTGCCATCTATCTGGACAGTGGCATGGACGCCAAATTTAGCAGAGTGATTGGCTTCATACGCGCGATCAGCGGCGGCAATCAATAATTTACTTGGCATACAGCCGACCGCAATACAAGTGGTCGTCCAGAATCCGTCATTAATAATAACAACATCATCATGGGTTTTACTGGCTTGACGAAAAGCATTTTGCCCAGCAGTACCTGCACCGATAACGGCAACAGATACTTTGCGAGTAGCTTTGGATGCTGTGTTATCCGCTGCAGTATCGGATTGTTTATTCATATTATTCTCAAGTTATAAGATGTTTATTATTCAGGGCTGTTTTTTAGATGATTTTTTTAAGAGATTCCTCTGATAAGAGATTGCTCTAAAAAATTATTAAAAAACGACTTTCAGCCTCTGATATCCAGCGTTTATCGTAATGATTATTAGCGTCTATTTTAAAATGCTTTTTTATGACTCTTAGTTTTATTGGTTAAGGTGCTAAGGTTTCAAGCAAACGTTCAGTGTAGCCTTTGGCACATAAATTTCGCTGAGCATGAGTCAGCTCGCTATCTTTGTTAAAGACAAAGGCTGAACGGACTAGCCCTAACGTTATTTTTCCATACATATTTTTTTCTTTAATAACGTCAAAGTATTGGCATAGTTTTTCATCAGTATCGCTGATAAGGGCAATGTTTAAATCATATTTGGTGATGAATTTCTCATGAGATTCAACACTATCACGTGAGACGCCGATAATGTCATAGCCTAAATCATCAAACTCATGGAGGTGAGCAGTAAATTCGGTTGCTTGAGTGGTACAGCCTGGCGTACTATCTTTTGGATAAAAGTACAAAATAAGTCCTTTATCAGTATTGGCAATCATCTCTTGGAGATTGATTTCATCATGGATAAAGTTGCCGGCAAGCTTTCGTACTATCGTCACTGGAAAGTCAGGTAAGGTTAGGTTTTCTGTGGTTGGTTTTGCCATTATAAAATCCTTATTCATTTTTGTTTATGTCAGTACTTATATTCGTGCTTATGTCGATTGGTAATCTATACTGTGTTCTTATTATAAGCAGATTAGCAGCGATTCATAATCAGTTTTACACTTTGCGCCTGTATTGACAACAAAAAAGACTGGCAATAGCCAGTATATTTCACTTCTATTTATTCTGAGCTATGCTGAAGAAACCGTACACCTAAACTTGGTAAACTAACGACTCGATGAGGAGTTTACCATGACTAAGAAAATCAGAACTTACAGCACAGAATTCAAAGCTGAAGCCGTCAAGAAGATAGCGGACAACGATGGGGATATTTCAGCGACTGCAAAGCAGCTTGGTATCGCCATGCAGACCTTATCTAACTGGCATAACAAAGCCACTCAAGGCAAGCTTGAAGGGACTGAGCAGTACGATACACAGCTTATGGCCGTGATGGAAGAGAACAAGCGCCTCAAACGACAGCTTAAAGTGGCTGAAGAGGAACGAGAGATACTAAATGAGGAAGGATAAAGCGAAGCACTGTTTCGCCCCGATGCAAGATGAGAGCTATGCTCGAATGAGGCGACGGCGTACTTCGCCAAGCACGGCTAGTAAGGTATGCCTTTATAAAAACTAATAGACAGGTTTTTAGTATCGTCTCTATGTGCCGTGTACTAAGTATTAAGCCGTCAAGCTACTACGACTGGATCAATCGTGATATCAGCGACCAACAGATACATAATAACCATTGCGAGCTACTAGTTAGAGCCGCTCACAGTGAAAGTAAAGAACGTTAAGGGGAGTTTATGGAACAGTACGAGCAAAGGAGTATATGTCTCGAATGAAAGATAGTTTTATCATAATAACGATGCAAGCAATGAGGAGGCAGGAAGAAGCAAACTTGCCTAATGATTTAGATATCGTGTATTGTAGATTTATTTGAATGAAGCTGAGAGTAAACAATACAATGAAAGCATTAAACCACTTATTCACATTCATATCAGGCATTGTAGTTTTAACAGTTTGTTCTTTGGGAATAGCAAGTGCCAATAATGAATATGCCATGGTTGCAGCCGAACCATCTAGTGCAGAAGCATACGCAAAAGCACAAGCAGCAGGAAAAGTAGCTAGGGCAGAAGCATACGCGAAAGCAGACGCAGCCATTGCAAAAGCAAACGCAGCCATTGCAAAAGCAGAAATAGCTAGGACAGAAGAAAAAGCAGCTAGGGTAAAAGTAGAAGCAGCTAGGGCAGAAGCGTACGCAAAAGCACACGCAGCTTGGGCACAGTCCAGTGCAGAAGCAAAAGCAGATAGGGCGGTATCATTCAAGAGGATTGAGCTGAAGGAATTAAGCACACATTGAGCGACAGCTTATGCAGCGGTGCTAGCGACCTGATGCAAGTATGCAAGCAATAAGAAAGCGTTTGAAGTGGCATGAAAACCCTTATCGAAAACCTAAAGGCATGCACTATGAAACCTATAACCGGTTATTCACTGAATATCACGATATAGAAGATTATTATATGAGCTGCTTAACGAAGTTTGATGGGGTTACTAGTGTTAAGAGAATGAAATAAGGGGAGTTTTTCGGAGTGCTATAAAAGGAGAGAAAGCTACAGGTAACTATAAAAATGGCTACCAATAGATATAGTATTTAATATATATGTAATAAAAACAATGGTTTAGGTATATACAAAAGACTGGCAATAGCCAGTCTTTTGTATATCAAACGAGATGTGTATTACGCTGGTTTTTGTGGCTGTTTTAAATCTAAGCCAACAGTGCATTGCTGCAAATCTTTTTGCATTTTTTTGACGTAAGGCAGTCCAGAAGGATCTTTTTTGTCTTGAGCATAGCTCTCAATTTCCCACATCTGACCGATGGTCATGTTGCTACGCACACCAATAGTGCAATTGCATAGTTTGGTCGCATCGCCTTTGTCAGCGACTTTATATTTGACCGCACCATTAACGCAGGTATTGATGTTATTTTGCTTAATATCGGCAGCGTTTGCTTGTGGCATCACAAAAATGGCAGCTAAAGCTAGGGGTAATAATGGCAACAACTTCATAAATATCCTCTTACGGGTAACATCAATTTTCTAAATTTTGTACTCAAAGTCAAGCAAAAGTACTCATAGTTCGTTGACTAATGTGGTTACTTATATCTTGTGATAAATGCAATCGCTCATACCATAACAAGTATGTGAGTTAAAATACAACGGCGGTGTGCTGTGTTAATGCAAGCGAATGTTTCGCTAATGTTGATTGCTATCACGCTTTCATGCAAGTGCAATTCTATCATTCACTAAGATTGATAATGGGTTGGGTCAGTGATGCCCGCCTGAGCAAATCCTTGACGGCGTAAGGCACAGCTGTCACATACACCGCAAGCAAGACCTTGTGCATCGGCTTGGTAGCAAGATATGGTTTGCCCATAATCGACGCCCAATGACAATCCAAGCTCAATAGTTTTTGCTTTTGACAGTTGCTGTAAGGGCGTTTGAATGGATAAGTGATGACCGGTAACGCCCGCTTTGGTGGCAAGATTGGCCATATGCTCGAAGGCGGCAATATACTCTGGACGACAGTCAGGGTAGCCTGAGTAATCGACTGAGCTGACGCCAATGACGATATGATTGGCATCGGTCACTTCAGCAACGGCTAGCGCATAAGACAAAAATATCGTATTACGCGCAGGCACATAGGTGTTAGGAATAGCGTCGTTATCGATCTCATCACGCTTTTTATTAGGGAATTTATCCGTATCGCCATCAGGAACAATCATACTGTGATCTGTCAGCGAAGAGCCACCAAGCTGAGCGATATCAATATCAATGATTCTGTGATTGACCCCTGCAGTCTCAGCGATGGCTTTTGCCGCGACCAGCTCACTATTGTGGCGTTGACCATAATTAAAACTGACCGCAGTCACTGACGCATAACGTGCCTTGGCCCAATACAAACAAGTCACCGAATCAAGCCCGCCTGACAGTAGCACAACGGCATTTTGGCTTTTATGCAGAGCATTTAAGTCAGTATCGAAGGCTTGATTATTAGAGGCGCTTTGCGAAGTAACATTAGTCATAGTGGTATCTATTATTGGTTTGCGAAATGGGTTTGCGAAAAACGCCTATTTTAGCAAAAATACGCTCATTACAGAACCACGAAGCCATTATAAATACGATATGAAACCTTAATCAGCTCAAAAGAGAAATTTGTTTATAAAAGTGTGGAGCTATTAGCAGTGCTATGGTCGAATGTTCAGCATGCCTTAAGCTAAGCCATAAAAAAGACTGAATATTTAATCTGATAGTTTACTCTCATCTTTTCAATCTGTTAGCAAATTTTGTTATAATCGCTGCTTTTAGAGCCACTGTGCTATTACTTCCTTGCTAAAGGCTTTATGCTTCCATTTTTTAGCAAAATTCCCTTGTAAAGATATTGAGTAACTTATGACCGCAGCAACCTTGTTTACGCCACAAATTACGCCTGAAATCGATGATATGTCAGCTGATACAGGTTTGGATAATCATGCTTGGGACACTGATGGTGATAGCATGGAATATGAGGATGTTGCTGACGATCATACAAATGAAGACAGTATCGCTACTGCACCGTCAGCGTCTACTGAATCAGCAGAGTTCCGTAAACTACAAAAGAAGCTGCGTAGACAAGTATCATGGGCGATTCGTGATTTTAATATGATCGAAGACGGCGATGTGGTGATGGTCTGTGTTTCAGGTGGCAAAGACAGCTATACCTTGCTGGATATTTTACTATTACTCAAGCGTATCGCGCCGATTAACTTTGATATCGTCGCGGTCAATCTCGATCAAAAACAACCCGGATATCCTGAAGATATTTTGCCAGCGTATTTGAACGAGCAGGGCATTGCCCACTATATTTTAGAAAAAGACACTTATAGTATCGTTAAGAGCGTGGTGCCAGAAGGCAAAACTTATTGCTCGGCGTGTTCACGTCTGCGCCGCGGCTCGTTATACGGTTTTGCTAAGCAGATTGGCGCAACCAAAATTGCGCTGGGTCATCATCGCGATGATATGTTGGCGACTTTCTTTTTGAATTTATTTCATGGCGGCACTCTTAAATCGATGCCACCGAAATTGCTCAGTGACGACAAGCAAAACCTACTTATTCGTCCACTGGCTTATGTCGAAGAAAAAGACATCATCGAATATGCTCGCTTAAAAGAATTTCCAATTATTCCATGTAACTTATGTGGCAGCCAAACCAACTTACAAAGAGCCATTATCAACGATATGTTGCGGGAATGGGATAATGCTCATCCGCAGCGTTTGGCCTCTATTTTTAAAGCCATGCAAAACGTCGCACCGTCGCAACTAGCAGACCGTGAATTGTTTGATTTTGAGCAGTTAAGTCTTGATCGTGATGACAATGAGCGTTTGTTTGAAGGGGATAACATCCAAGCTGGGCAGACCGAGAGCTTGGCTGAAATTGGCTTACCTGTATCGCCAAAAACTCAAGCGTTCAATCCGAAGTTCGATAGTAAGCTGCTTTCGACAGAGTCTGATAATTCAGCAGAAAATAAGCATACGAATCAGAAAATTCCAACAATAAATCCTGTTATTTAACGATTCGCTTATTCGATAATATTAAGTGACATTTATAAAAAATAGCATAAACCGTTAGTATAAAAAACCAGCTCATTATTGATAAATGGCTGGTTTTTTATGTGTTAATAAATTGAATATTAACAATGTCTATAAAAGTAGTTTCTATAAAATCAACTTTCTGCAAAAACAGGTAATGGGTCAAAGCTAACTTTTGAACGTGGTAATTTCGCCACATCTTGCATGCGCCAGTCATCTTTACCATCACTACTTACTTGTAGATAATATTTTGCTTTTAAAGGATCTATATCTACCTGCGCACTGTATTTATTGCCTTCGACATATTGAAGTACGACATCATGATCTTTTTTAATGTCGGTTGCATGCGAGATAGACAGATCTAGTTTTTCAGGATAAGCCAGAGGATTGCCATTCAGCAGTTTACCTGATTGCAGACTCTGTTCAGGATAATTTAGATAGAATACAACATCACCATTATCTGCAAACTGCATTTCGCCGTGCAAATCTAAGTCATAAGTCAGTTTGTCACGTGACACATCATGATAAAGCGTCTTACCATCCATATACCAGTCGTCACGTACCACGCTATCCCGAATTTGATAAGAGTAATAAACAAAAAAGATACAGGCCACTACGACAAATGCTGGCATGCCAATAACAAAAATAACCACCATGTAATTCTTATACCATGGCTGAGTATCTTGATGCTTAAAATTTGATGCTGGAGTAGACATAAAATACCTATTAATCAGATATCTGTTTATCAGATATCTATAAACTGTATCAATGGATAAGCTGACAACGAAACAGCTGCCAGTTTAATGATAAATCGTCCACCTACTAGCCACTGACTCACAGGTGAAATATAGAATTATATACTAGGGCGCATCCTCAGTCTGAATGAAAGCACCTAAATGGATTAAAAATGGTTAAATTTTGCCAAACTACTGGTTAATATACAGATGTTATCTGCACTATTTTCCCAGTTTAGCTGCCATTTATTGCATTTCTATTACCATTTTTAAAATGAGGACGCGCCCTAGCTAAGCTATCAAGCACTTATAAAAACCTACTGCCCTTGAGTAGTAAATACGTTTTGTTTACTGACTTTATACTGACCATCTTCACTGGTCACATTTAGGGTCACTGATGTTTGTTCAAAATCGATGACCTTAGGATCGCCATAAATACTCACAGGCATATCAAAGCTTTCACCTGCTTCTAATGGTACATCGTTGAATCGCAGCGCCAAGCTCAAACCTTCTTGTGGAGCAAGGGTTATTGTATAGGTATGCGGCTCTTGTGTCTTATTAGTCAGCTTGACAATATAGCTGTTTTCAATCATGCCTTGATTATTCACTGAAGACAACTGATTACGGTCACGGCGAATATCAATCTCTAACGGTACACGGTCCGTCAATGCATAAATAACGCCACCACATAAAATAGTAATAACGGCTAAATAAGCAAATAGACGTGGACTGATGACGCGGGTATTTTCTTTTTCTGACAACTGTCGTTCTGTCGTATAACGAATGAGTCCACGTGGATACCCGACTTTATCCATAATTTCATTACAAGCGTCAATACAAGCAGCACATTGGATGCAACCAACTTGCAAGCCATCTCGAATATCAATCCCAGTCGGACAAACCTGTACGCACATGGTACATTCGATACAATCCCCTAAATGTTCAGGATGGGTGCCTTTTTTACGTGCCCCGCGAGGTTCGCCACGTTCATAATCATAAGACACAACCAACGTATCTTTATCAAACATGACACTTTGAAAACGACCGTATGGGCAGATTTGGATACACATCTGCTCACGCATATAACCTGCATTGACGTAGGTAGCAAAGGTAAAGATAAACATTGATACCCATACCCATGTTGGCCAATCAGGAATAGGAATAAAACCAATGGTTTGCCAGCTTTGATATAAATAATCTGTGCCAGCGACGTAACTGACAAAGGTTGCCGCGGTAATCACTGAAAATACTAACCAAATAAAATATATCAAAGAACGTTTAAAGGCTTTTTTTGCACTCATCGGTTCTTTATCAAACTTAATACGCTTATTACGATCACCAATGACCCACTTTTCAACATATTGATAAAGATGTGTCCAAATCGTCTGAGGGCAGGCATAGCCACACCAAACACGCCCTGCATACACAGTCACCATGAATAAAGTGAATGCGGCAATAATCGCAAAGGCGGCAATGAAGTAAAAATCTTGGGTCAAAAAAGTCATGCCAAAAATATAGTAATGCTGCGACGGAACATCAAGCCATATTGCTTGCCTACCATTATAACGTAACCACGGCAAAAGCAGAAAAGCGGCTAAAAGCGCATACATCGTGACGACACGAATGTTTTGATAAAAACCGGTGACAAACCTAGGGTGAACTCGATGCTTGGTCGCATCAAGGTCAATTTGCTGTACAGGAATTTTATTGGGTTGTGGTGCTGACATAAACGTGCCTCTTTTAAAAAAGAATCAGTTTGCTGGCATGATGAACAAACATCTTTAATCATCAGATGTATGAGTGTGTGATGTTATCAATGTCAGTAAGTAGCGGATAAAATATTGAACAGAAAAATATTTTAACCCATCTACCAAATGATCGATTGCAAATAGCTTAATGAGAATGGGTGACTATCTTCTAAATTCGCCACTAATAAGTGGTTTTTAGGTACTGTCATTTTAGCATTCTCCCTATTATAAATGGGGTAATAATCTTAAAAACCAATCAATATATCAGCATAATGATCGATATATTGATCGTGCTATATGCAGTATTAAACCGCATTTCATTTACTACTCAAATTTTGATAATGCGGTAGCAGTTAATAAACTCTCATTAAAGAATTTATAAAAAAAGGAGAACTGCAATAACAGTTCTCCCTTTATCAAATCTTATCCACTGATGCTATGACAACCATCTTTAAATATTAGTTAGCCGTCGTTTCTACAGTGGTTGCTACTTGAGTAGCGGTTGGTGCTTTAGCAGCAGGTTGAGGGGTTTTGTCTGATAATGAGTAAACATAAGCTGCAAGCAGCATAATACGCTCATTACCCAGTTTGGTTTCCCACTCGGGCATCACACCAGCACGACCATAACGTAAGGTTTCGCGGATGGTCTCACGATCACCACCATATAACCAAATGTCATCCGTCAAGTTTGGCGCGCCAGTAGAAGTCATACCTTTTGCATCTGCACCATGACAAAGTACACAGTTAGTCGGCTCATTGAAGATGGCCTCACCTTGAGCGACTTGAGCTTTATCAAGCTCGTAACCAGGTTGGTTGCCAGATATTGATAGCACGTATTCAGATACCGCACGTACCCCATCTTCACCGATTTGATCACGCCATGCAGCCATACCACCAACTCGACCTTTATGTAGCGTGGTCAAAATGTTTGACGCTTCTCCGCCATATAACCAGTCATTGTCAGTTAGATTTGGATAGCCTACCGCACCTTTGGCGTTAGAGCCATGACAGACCGCACAGTTCTGTAAGAACAAACGACTACCAACTTTTAAAGCATTCGGATTTTCTGAAAGCTTTTCTACATAAGGGGATAGCTCTGCAGTTTTCTTGTCAATTTGAGCTTGCAGATCTGCTGGTGGTGTTTCACTGCGGCGCATCGTTGCCTGTAACTCAGCAAGTGCCGCTAAGGTCTGTGTCGCACCACTAGCATCCGCTTTTGCTAAAATGTTTTTCTCAAAGTTATCCGTAAATACTTTGTTATTACTCTCAAGCTCGCTATATAGCTCGTTCTTAGAGGTCCACGGTACAATTTCGCCATCGACTTCTACAGTGGCAATACCTTCCCATTTTGATGGGAAGATACCTGGGAAAAATACCCAATAGGCAACACCCCAAGCGATAGAGCCAAAAAATATCACGAGCCACCATTTAGGTAATGGCTTGTCGTACTCTTTGATACCATCATAAGCGTGGCCTGTCGTACCGTCATCTTCTAGTTCTGGCTTGTACTTCAATACCATTAGTAAGACACCGAGGATAGCAGCCCAACACATGATACTTAGTATGGTAATCCAAGAACTCCAAAAAAATGTCATCGTTTATCCTTATTGCGCTGCTCTTCAGACAGAGATTTTATATCCTCGTCATCAAGCGCAAGTTGTGCATCTTCTTCGAAGCGTTTTTTGTTTTTTGGCGAATACGCCCACCATGCAACACCTACGAAGGCAACAAAGGCAGAAACGGTCGCAATTGTTTGTAATTCACCAATACCCATTAGCGCTGTCCTTCCATCGCGGTGCCCAGTTGCTGTAGATAAGCAACCAAAGCATCAAGTTCAGTGGCACCAAGTACAGCATCTGGTGCTCCTTCGATATCTTCTTCAGTGTAAGGTACACCAAAGCGATCACGGAATAGACGCATTTTAGTTTGAACGTTTTCACCATTCACTTCGTTGGTAGCAAGCCACGGGAAACCAGGCATTACTGATTCAGGTACTAGTGAACGTGGCGCAATTAAATGCTGCTTTTGCCAGTCTTCAGAATAACGACCGCCAACACGTGCCAGATCAGGTCCAGTACGTTTTGAACCCCAAAGAAAAGGGTGATCCCACGTAGATTCAGCAGCACGTGAGTAAGGTCCATAACGTTCAACTTCAGCACGTAGTGGACGAATCATCTGAGTATGACAAACGTGACAACCTTCACGAATATAGATGTCACGACCCTCAAATTCTAGTGCAGTCCATGGCTGCATAGAGGGCAGGGGAGCATTCACCCCACCTTCTTCAGGACCCTTGTTGTCATATATCAATGGTACGATTTCGACTAGCGTTGCAAAGCTAATAGCAATAACGATACCGATAACCAACAAGCCTGTATTTTTTTCAATAATTTCATGCGGTGTACCAGACATGATCGCTCCTTATACGTTAGCTGCTGAAGGTTTATCAACACTAGGTTCATGATCAGTAGGATCTGCGATATCGACAGGCTTACCTTCTGGCATTTTAAGTGTTTTATAAACGTTATATGCCATCACAAACATACCCGATACATACAATAGGCCACCAAAAGCACGACCAATATATGGGAAATGTGAGAACTCAACTGTATCAACGAAGCTATATACCAATGTACCGTCTGGATTAGTAGCCAGCCACATCATACCTTGGCCAATACCTGAAATCCACATAGATACGATATAGAAAATAGTACCCGCTGTCGCCAACCAAAAATGCGTGGTGATTAAGCTGATAGAATACATCTTAGGTTTGTTATAAATACGTGGTAACAGTACATATAGCGAACCAATGGTAATCATACCTACCCAACCAAGTGCACCTGAGTGTACATGACCGACTGTCCAATCTGTGTTATGCGATAACGCATTCACTGTCTTAATCGACATCATTGGACCTTCAAAGGTCGACATCGCATAGAACGACAACGCAACAATCATAAAGCGAATGATCGGATCGGTACGTAACTTATCCCAACTACCTGATAGTGTTAGCACGCCGTTAATCATACCACCCCAAGATGGCGCAAACAGGATGATTGAGAATACCATTGCTAGAGACTGCGTCCAATCTGGAAGCGCTGAATAATGCAAATGGTGACCACCAGCCCACATATATGACGCAATAAGTGCCCAAAAGTGAACGATAGACAAACGGTAAGAATAAATAGGACGACCAATCTGTACTGGAACGAAGTAATACATCATTCCTAAGAAAGCTGCCGTTAGATAAAAACCTACCGCGTTATGTCCGTACCACCACTGCACCATCGCATCAGTCGCACCGCCAAATAACGAGTAAGACTTAAATGCGCTAACAGGAATCGCCATGCTGTTTACGATATGCAGTAATGCAATCGTAATAATAAATGCTGCAAAGAACCAGTTAGCCACATAAATATGTGAGGTTTTACGTTTGATGAGCGTACCGAAGAAAACAATGGCATAAGAGATCCATACCAAGGCAATCAAAATATCGATTGGCCACTCAAGCTCAGCGTATTCCTTGGTCGATGTTAAACCTAAAGGTAGGGTAATAACCGCTGATACGATAACGGCTTGCCAACCCCAAAAGGTAAACCAAGCTAAATAAGGAGCAAATAACCTTGTCTTACAGGTACGCTGAACAATATAGTAAGACGTTGCGAACAGGGCAGAGCCACCGAACGCAAAAATGACCGCATTGGTATGTAGCGGTCTTAAACGACTAAATGTCAGCCATGGAATGTCAAAGTTAAGTGATGGCCATGCTAACTGTGAAGCAATGAACACACCAATACTCATGCCGACGATGCCCCATACCACGGCCATTATCGTAAAGAATCTTACGATAGTAATTTCGTACTCACGGTCAACTGGGGCGACTGCTGTGTTTTGTAAACTCATTGGATGATTCCTTTACAGCCCGAATTATCAACAGAATTAACTAACTCTCCGCGCTATCTGCATCATAAAAGTAATAGTCAGATAAAAATAGAATCGCGGCACATGCTGTTTTTTGGCTCGCTTATCACCATAATATTATTAACTATCAATCTAAGCTTTCGCTTTATATCAGCTGGTATTGAGGCATAAAGGCGTTTTAAACGCACGACACTCACAGCTGGTCGATAGTAGGATTGTTAATAAATCATTAAGGTGAATAAGAAGATGCGCCGTTTTTGAGCATCAAACATCTAAAGAGGTGAAGTATTTATCTTCATTATTACCAAAAATGCTGTACTAATGAAGATAGATACCAATATCCATAGGGCCATAAAAAGGTACTGACCATAGACGTATGCTAGCGGCGGCTGACAAAAAAACATGTTTGCGTAATGTTTAGTTAAAACTCCCGACTCTGTTTAAGGGTATTGTAACGCAATCCTAATCAAATATCATCAGAACTATGCGGCAAAATACAAACTCTTTGGTAAAAATCTTAGCAAGCAACTTATTATTGCTGTGCAATTTGTCTATTTTATACCCCACTCTCAACATCAAAAGTGATTGAAAAAAGAAGAGCATCTCACTAATCTATTGTTTTCGACCAAGAATACAACGGAGTCATGAGATGCCCATAGACGAATTTATCATCAATATCTATT